>JBMONB010000099.1:0-83835 GCA_049325315.1 Bacillota bacterium
CCTCGTTGTCGGGCGGCGCCATGGTGCTGGCTGGCTCGGCGCTGCTGCTCATTCGCCGGGGCGCTGCACGCGCTGCCGCACGCGCCGAATGAGGTCGGAGCCCCAGAACGGGTTCACCGGGATAACCACTCACCGCGCCGACCCCCTGTGCAGGAGATGGCGCGGCGCACACTTGCTTAGTAGCGAGGAGGCGTGGCCTCCCGCAACCGGAGGTAGACGACCATCTGCCCCCTGTGATGGCACTCGTGGGCGATCCAGTCGATCAGGATCTGTGCCAGCGACTCCTGCGTGCCCCAGCCGGTCTGGATGATCTCCCCAAACCGCTCGGGGGCCAACTCTTCGAGGAACCGCTCCAGCCGGGCGGTCTCCTCGTCATACAGCTGCAGAATCGCCTCGCGGGTGGGGTACTTCTCCAGGGTGAGCCCCTGGTCCCACACCCAGCCCTGCCCCGCCAGCGCCCCCAGGAGCGTGGCGTAGGCGGAGAGTATGTGCAGCGCCTGCTGCCCGAACGCCATCTGCTCGGGCGTGGGTTGGAAGTTCATATCGGCATCGGCCATGGCCGCCACCGATTCACGGGTCAGACGGCGCTCAAAACGCAGCGTTTTCAGCACGATCGCCTTTACATCGACCTGCGCATCCATTGGGTGATCCCCCCTACCTTGTCACTATGGGCCCGGAAACATATGTTCGCCACCGGTGTTGCCAATTCCTGCCGGAGGGGAATTGGTTTTCGGGAGCGAAATCCAACCAATCACCTAACCAAATAAGTATCGGAAGGGTATGACGGCGCGATGACTAGACCCACGTACGCCTACGGCGTGGTGATCCTCCCGCCGGCGGATCTGTACCGTGACCTCCTGGCCATCCGTGAAAGGCATCCCCTGCTTCGTGCCCCCGCCCCGCCCCACATTACCGTGAAGTCCCCCTTCCTCTATCGGATGACCGGGGCGACGGTGATCGAGCAGTTGGAAGAGATCTGCAGTCAGTGGGAGCCCTTTGAGATCCGGTTAGGGGGCCTCGGGGTCTTCCGCAACTCTGTCCTCTATGTCCGGGTCCACGAGAGGGGCGACCTCTCAGACCTGCACTGGGACCTGGTGGACGGCCTCGACGGCTTTGTTGAGACGCTCCAGGAGCGGTATGAGGGCAATGAGTATACCCCCCACCTCACCCTGGCGGACAAGTTGGCCGCCGACGAGATTGCGGAGGCCCGCAAGATCCTGGCGGATGTCACCTTCCGCCGCCGGTTCGTGGTGGATCGGGTTCACCTGCTGCGGGGAAAGGGGCGCTGGGATATCGCCCGCACCTTCCCCCTGGGGGTTTGCTGAAACAGGAACGGCGCTGCCATTGCCCCGGGCAGCGCCGCCTTTCCTTATCTCGCCTTCCTCAGCACCTCGTCCAGAAACGCCACCAGGGCTGCCACGGGCTGGGGCGGATTGCCCCCCGTGCCAACCGTTGTTATGTACTCGGACCGCTCCTGCCGCACCGAGACCGTCTGGTGCAGGCTGTCGGCCACCTTCCGGTCGATATACGACGGCTCGACAGCCCCCCAGTCCACCTCAGCCAGCAGCTCCTTCAGCCGGTTGAGGCTCTCGCCGGCAAGCCTGCCGCTCCCGCGGGCCCGGCCCGCATCGGTGACCCGGTAGCTCCCGTCGGGGGCGATGCGCATGGTCCGATCGAATCCGGCGATACCGCCGGTGATGCTGTAGCGGACCTCCTCAAAGTCGAAGTCGGCCGAGGGCTGCCCACAGCCCGGAGCCACCAGCAGCACCAGGGACAGGAACAGGGTTCTGGCCCTTGAGAGTCCTCTCCTTATCCCAGCCCCTTCACCCCCTGTCAGCGTCCCAGGTACTGCCCGGCGGCCCAACCGATCCCCAGCAGGATCACCAGCGCCAGCAGTTCCACCCCGGCCCGCTCGCCGATGTCCAGCGGGTCCTTCTCCCGGTTCCGTCCCCGCATGATCGCCAGGGTGGGGCCAATGGTCAGCACCGCCAGCAGGTAGGTGGCGGTCAGCGGCCAGTCAAACGCCAGGGCAGTGGCAGCGCCAATGCCGGCCGATGTCCAGAAGGTCCAGAAGACGATGACCAGGGTCTCGCGCAGGATGGGGTTCACGTATCTTCCTCCAGAGTAACCCCGAGCCGCCGGAGCACCTGCTCCCCGGACGGGGTGAGTTCGTAGCTGTCCCCGGATCTCGTCAGCCAGCCGGACTTCACAAAGTGCTGTTGAAGAAGAAAGCCAAGATGGGCACCGATGTGGTCGAGCATCTGTCCACCCCACCGCTCCCCGCAGAAGGCCACCGGCTTGCGCCGGCCCCCGGTCAGCGGGCCCAGGTCGAGGCCGAGCTCCGCAAAGCCTGTCCACCCGGTCGGGGTCACGCCGGGATTGGGCTCGGGGGTGACCCAGCCGATCTCCACCAGCCGGCGGGTGAGCCGCTCCCCCAGGATGCCGCCCAGATGATCATAGCAGGTTGCGACCAGCGGACGCTGCTCCATGGCATCTCACCTCAGGCCCTATTGTATCCGGAAACCGAAGCAAATGGGAGCCCTCCTGTGGGGCTTTTGATGTACAAAAGCCCGGAGGATGTGCCTGACCGCACATCCTCCGTCTTGCTTTATCCATCTTGCAGGTTGAGCCGCAGGTCCCACCAGCGCTCGATTTCGGGCTCCTCCGCCACCAGGGCGCCGGCGGCCTCCTCGATCAGATTCATGGCCTGCTCGGGGGGCAGGCCCAGCCGGGCGGAGACCTCCTGGAGCAGCTGCTCCTCGGTGTCCGCCCCGGTGGTGCCATCAACGACAGCAGCCAACGCCCGCTGGTGCATCGGCTCGGGCAGCCGGGGAATCACCTGGCGCACGTGCTCATCGAAGCTGGTCAGATTCATGAGATCCTGGTCCAAATCCGTCCCTCCTCAGGGATTTTATTCCCCAAGGCGTCCGATCTCATCCGACTGGTACCGGCGCACGCCCGCGGGCCCCTCCAGCGCTGCCCGGATCATGGCCAGGGCCACCGTCTTGCCCTCGATCGCCCGAACCCGGGCCAGCGGCCCCACCATGAGCGGGCCGATCACCCGGCTGATCACCGCAGCCACCGACTCGCCGAAGCGAACCTCCTCCCGCTCCCCCAGCAGCAGCGAGGGGCGGAAGATGAGCAGCGACGGGAGGCCGACCCCCTCGATCGCCTCCTCCACCTCGCCCTTGACCCGGCTGTAAAAGACCGACGAGCGGGCGTCGGCCCCCATCGATGTGACCAGGAGGAAGCGCTTCACCCCGGCCTCCCGGGCCAGGCGGGCAGCGGCCAGCGGGTAGTCGAAGTCCACCCGCCGGAACGCCTCCCGGCTACCTGCCTTCCGCATGGTGGTCCCCAGGCAGCAGTAGAGGTCATCTACCTGAAAGGCCTGGCGGTGCTCCGCCATGCGGTCGAGATCTACCACCCGCTGCTCCAGCTTCGGGTGCGCCAGGTCCAGCGGCCTGCGCAGCAGCAGCACGACACGCCCGTACTCCGTTCGATCCAGCAGTTGGCGGACCAGATGGCCGCCGATCAGTCCCGTCGCTCCCAACACCAGCGCTGTACGCATGCTGCGCACTCCTTCCGCATCGCTACACCCGAACCCGAAGCAGCCGCATCCCGTTCAGGATCACCAGGAGGACGCTGGCCTCATGCACCAGCATGCCCCCCGCCAGGTGGACGGTGCGCCCGACCACGCCCACCAGCAGCACCAGCACCACCGCCACCGCAAGGGCCACGTTCTGCCGCACCACCCGCATGATCCGCCGGCTCAGCCCGATCGCACGGGGCACCCGCTCAATGCGGTCCGACATGAGGGTGATATCGGCCGCCTCCAGGGCGGCCTCGGTCCCCGAACCGCCCATGGCGATGGAGACATCGGCGGTGGCCAGGGCGGGGGCGTCGTTGATCCCGTCGCCCACCATCGCCACCACGTGGCCGGCGGCCTGCAGCGACCGGATCGCCTCCACCTTCTCGGTGGGCGAGAGCGAGGCCCGGACCTCGTCGACCCCGAGCTGCTCCGCCACCCGGCTGGCAGCGGCCAGGTGGTCGCCGGTCAGCATCACCGTGCGCTTCACCCCGGCCTGCTTCAGCTCCGCCACCAGGTTGGCCGCCTCGGGCCGGATCGGATCGCTGATCCCGATCAGCCCCACCGCCTCGCCGGCGGCGGCCACCAGGGCGATCGACTCGCCCAGCGCCTCCCGCTCGGCCACCGCCGCCTCCTGCTCGGGGGTGAGGGCGACCCCATGGGCGGCCAGCAGGTTGCGGTTGCCCACCAGAATCAAGCCCTTCGCCCCGGCGGCCACGGCGCCCATGCCCGGCTCCAGCCGCCACTCGGTGGCGGGGACCGGCTCCGCGCCCATCTCCTTCGCGTGGGCGAGAATCGCCCCGGCCAGGTGGTGCTCGCTGCGCTGCTCGGCGGCCGCCGCCAGCGCCAGCACAAACCGCTCGCCCCGCCCCCCGAAGGGGATCACCGCCGAGACGGCGGGCCGGCCCCGGGTGAGGGTGCCGGTCTTGTCGAAGGCGACCAGGTCGACCTTGCCGATGCGCTCCAGCCGCTCACCGCCCTTGATCAGAATGCCGCTGCGTGCCGCCCGGCCCAGCCCGGCCACCACCGCCACCGGGGCGGCCACCACCAGGGCGCCCGGGCAGCCGATCACCAGGAAGGTGAGCCCCAGGTGAATGTCGCCGGTGATCAGCGTCAAAACAACCGCAGCAGCGATCACCGCCGGGGTGTACCAGCGGGCGAATCGCTCCAGCATCTTCTGCACCTTGGGCCGCTGCTCCTGCGCCTCTGCCACCAGGAAGATCAGTTGCTGAAAGGTCGTGTCGGGCCCGACCCGCTCCGCCAGCACATCTAAATGACCGCCCTGGCAGACCGAGCCGCTCAGCACCCGGTCGCCCGGCCCCACCTCTGCCGGCAGCGGCTCGCCGGTGAGCGCCGCCGTGTCCAGCGCCGCCCGGCCGGCGGTCACCCGGCCATCCACCGGGAGCCGGTCCCCGGGGAGAATCACCACCGTCTCGCCCGCCTGCACGGCCTCGGACGGCACCTCTTCCCAGCCCTCCCCCCGCTTCACCCGGGCCGTGCGGGGCCGCAGGGCGATCAGCGAGCGGAGCGCCGCCCGGGTCCGCTCCAGGGTCAGGTCCTCCAGGTAGGAGCCAAGCACGAAGAGGAAGGTGACCGCCGCCGCCTCCCAGACCTCGCCGATGGCAATGGCGCCCGCCGCCGCGATGCTGACCAGCAGGGGAATGGAGAACTGCCTCAGCCGCAGGCTCCCCACGGCCAGCCGCACCACCGGGAAGCCCGCCACGATGGCGGCGGCGGTCATCAACCAGCGGTAGAGGCCCGGCAGCGCCCAGGCGCCACCGATCAGGGCGCCGGCCAGCAGGAGCACGATCAGCTTGCGGTGCCGGAAAAGCTTCTCCCGCATGAGCTCTACACCCGCGGCCTTTCCAGCACCGTCATCACCAGCAGCCCCAGCTGGGAGGCCAGCTCGCTGATCTGCTCCTGCCCGACCACCTGCTCGTCGTACTCCACGGTGAGGGCGCCCGTGCCAAAGGAGACGGTCGCCTCCTTCACCCCGTTCAGCTTGCGGGCCGAGCTCTCCAGCTTGGCGGCGCAGTTTGGGCAGGTCATGTTGCCGATCATAAACATCTGGCGCTTCATGGATTCATCCGCTCCCTTACTCAGGTCTTTGGGATGATCATCGCATGAAGCGCCTGGAATGGGCATTGATATGCGTCAAGGTCAACCTGCGATCAAACGCACAGGCTCAGTCGATGGAACCCGGCGCATCGGCCACGAGCCGGAGCCGTTCCAGGTCCTGAATCACCACCGTGCGGCCGGACTCCTGGCTGATCATCCCCTGCTCCACCAGCGCCCGCAGGCGGCGGCTCAGGCTCTCAGGCGTGGTGCCAAGGCGGCGGGCCATCTCTGCCCAGGGCACCGGGATCCGCACCCGCACGGCTCCCTCGCTCTCGCCGGCCAGCCGCAGCAGTTCCGCCGCCAGCCGCTGACCCACATCGCGCAGCCCGAGGTCGGCGATCAGCTTCTCCGCCTCCGCCAGCCGCCGCGCCAGCGCCTCCACCGCCGCCACCGCCACCACCGGATGCTTCTTCAGGATCGCCTGAACAGCATCGCGGGCGATCAGACAGGCCTCGGTCTCCTCCAGGGCGATCAGATCGCCCTCGTGGGTCGCCGGGGCAAAGAGCGCCATCTCGCCCAGGAACTCGCCGGGACCCAGGGTCCGCACCACCTGCTCGCGCCCGCTGCTGGTGGTGTGGACAAGCTTGAGCCGCCCCCGGGCCACCACGATCATATGGGTGACCGGTTCCCCCGTGCCCACAACCCGTTCGCCACGGGCGAAGGCGCGGTGGCGCATGGCCCGGCCCAGCTCCTCCAGCCCTTCCGCCGGCAGGGCTCGAAAGATCGGCACCGTGGCGGCGCACGCTGGAATCGGCATCTCGCTCTCCTCCCTTCGCCAGCGGGGCACCCGCTACTTACCCTGCATGATCAGTTCGAGAATCCGGTCCCGCACCCGCTTGCCGGCCGGGAAGTCACAGTTGGCCAACACCACCGCAACGGCGCCGTGATCCGGGAAGATGTCCAGGTTGGCGTTCACACCGGCGAAGCCACCGCTGTGCCCGATCACCCGGCCGCTCTCCAGCCGGCTCTCGGTGAAGCCGTAGCCGTACCACTCGGTGGGCCCCATATCGGTCTTCGCCTGGCCGGTGACCACTAGCTCGGTATGGTGCTGATCCAGCAGGCGGTTCTCCATGAGCGCTTCGGCAAAGCGCAGCATATCTCCCACCGTGGCGTATCCGCCCCCAGCGGGACCACCCTTTACCACGTGGCGGAAGGTGTTGTTAAACCACCGCTCCGGGTAGAGGCCGCCCCGCCCGTCGGAGTGGGTGTAGCCTACCGCAATGCGCGGCGGCTCCTCATCGAGGGCGTAACAGTCGGTGTTGTGCATCCCGGCCGGGCGGTAGATATGCTCCCGGATATAGTCGAAGTAGTTCTGCCCGGAGGCCCGCTCAATGACCGCCCCCAGGAGGATGAACCCGGCGTTGGAGTAGTACCAGCCCTGCCCCGGCTCAAACCGGAGGGGATCCTCCTGAAAGAGCGGCAGGTAGTCGGCCACCTCTCTCACTTTGAACCTGGCCTGCTCCCACTTCTCATTCCAGTAGGAGCCCAGGCCCCCGGTATGGGTCAGCAGGTGGTGGATGGTCACCTTGGAGGCCACATCTGCCGGGTAATCGGGCAGGTGCCGGGCCAGGGGATCATCAAACGAGAGGAGGCCCCGCTGGGCGAGCTGGGCGACCGCCACCCCGGTGAACATCTTGTTGATGGAGCCCAGGTTGAACCGGGTCTCCAGCCGGTTCGGAACGCCGTAGGCCCGGGAGGCCATTCCCTTCACCGTCTGGAAGAGAATGCGCCCACCCCGCGCCACCAGGACCGCTCCGGAGAAGCGGTCCTCTGTCGCCAGCCGGTCGACGTACGCCGACAGCTCCACCCGGATCTCCTCATCGCCGGCCTCCCTGGCGGGCGAAAGGTCACAGGGCCGGGCTTGAAAGGCAGGAAGCACCGCCGTGATGGAGTGAGGCTCCTCGTGCTCGACCATCAGCTTCAGCGAGATCCAATTCTCACCGATGCTGGTCCTGACCAGCGCGGTGACGCTGTGAGCTGTCACTTCGTCGAGCCGAACCAGGTGGAGGGGGCCGGTGTCGTGGTACAGCAGCCACAGGAAAGCAGCCGGCTGTCGCCCTTTGGCGTAGTCCGCCTCTGCCAGCGCCTGGTACTGTGCGGGATCCCCGGAGTTGAACGCCCCGATAAAGCGGTGCAGACGCCCAAGGGCGGGGGACTGGTGCTTGTCCATTGCCGTGTCCTCCCCTGCAGAAAAGTCCTCTTGTGCGAACAGCCTCCCCTGCGCCAGGGGAGGCTGCCATTTCTATCGACGTCGGGGATTGGCAAGAGGTTCCCGCCCCGCTGCTCATGCCCCACGGATTAAGGGGAGCAGGCGGTCCAGCACCATGCGCTCCACCATGGCCAGTCCGGGCTGGTCGCTGAGCAGCAGGGGCCGCCCATAGCGCCGGGCCGCATCGTTCGCCCTCTGGCTGGCCTTGTGGCTCCCCCAAGCTGTGAGGTAAAGCGTGCCGTGGGTCTTCTGGACCACCCGGTCGATCAGGCCGAGCTTGTCGCTGGCCCCGGCGAAGAGCAACTGGCCGCCCAGCCGTTCAATGACCGTCTTGTAGTCGGGCTCCCGGCTTGGGTGGCCAATGATCCCGATGCGGACCCCCGCGAGGGGCGGCTCCTCCGGAGGCGGCAGAAGCGCTGTGAGCTGTTGGTACAGCTCGGCGTTCTCCGCGGTGAGCGCCTCCAGGTTTCTGGCCGCGCACTCCAACTCCGCCCGCGCCTCCTTCAACTGGAGTCGCAGCTGCCTGATCTCCGCGTCAGCCAGCGCGAGCAGGTCGTCATCAACCATGACAGGACCCCCTTTGCGGGCTGTGCGGTGAAGAAGGCTACCTCCTCTGCTGTGTACGACGTGTATCATCAGCCCCAGGTCTCATTGGAATATACCACAGGATTACTGAAAATCCTTCTTTATCCATAGGCTCAGCCGGTCAATTCTCAGCGGTTGGCCCTGGTCACATTCGCCAGAACCCGCTTCAGGAGCTGGCCGAGCAGCCCGCGCTCCTCCGGGGAGAGCCCCTGCAGCAGGATCTCCTGTACCTCCTCGACGCAGGCCTCCAGCTCAGGACGAATCGCCCGTCCCCTCTCCGTGAGATGGATGCGAAACGTGCGCCGGTCTTCCGGGTCGCTGCGCCGCTCCACATAGCCCAGCCCCTCCAGCCGGTTGATCGCCCCGACGGCCGCCGACTTATCCACCAGCAGGTGGTCGGCCAGCGACTGCTGCGTCTGGCCATCTTCCCGGTAGAGGGCAAAGAGGTAGGTGTACTGGCCCGGGCCGATCCCCAGAGACTCCATCCGCCGGGCCATGAAGGCTTGAATCTGGCGGGCGGAAACCGCCACGTACTTGGGGATGTTGTCATGCAGTTGGACCATGCTGAGCCACCTTCCCTGCGTAGTAGCGCCTGACATAGAGCAGGAACCAGGCCAGCGGCGCCAGGAGGATCAGTCCGCTTGCGGTGTACATGGCGGCCAGGCCGGCGGCGTCGGCCACCCAGCCCAGCACCGTGGAGCCCAGCCCGATACCCAAATCAATGCCCGAGAAGAGGGTCGAGCTGGCCACCCCCCGGCGCTGCGGCTCCACCAGATTGATCGCCATGGCCTGGAGCGTGGGGAAGACGTTCCCGTTCCCCACCCCCAGCAGAACCGCCGCCAGGGCAAAGAGCGGCGTGGTCTGGGTCATGCCCAGCACCACAAAGCCGGCCATCAGCATCAGCAGCCCACCCGACAGCGTCAGGGTGGGGCCGCGCCGGTCCAGCAGCCGCCCGGCAAAGGGGCGGGCGATCGACATGGCCACGGCGTAGACGAGGAAGAAGAGGCCGGCGTTCAGCCCCCGCTCCTGGGTGAAGAGGGTGAGGAAGCTGACCACGCCGCCGTAGCTCATCATGCCGACCAGGGCGATCCCCGCGACCGGCAGCACCCGCCGGTCGAGGAACGAGTCGACCGAAAGGCTGCGCCCCGAGGGCTTCACCGTCGGATACCGAATCAGGGCGCCCATGAGAGCCGCCACTGCGGCAAGTGCCCCCGCAGCGAAAAAGAGCCGGCCGTAGAGCCCGTCGCCGGCGATCTGGAGGCCGAGCAGGGGGCCGAAGGCCATCGCCAGGGTCATGGTCATGCCGTAGTAGCCCAGCCCCTCCCCCCGGCGCTCGCCGGGCAGCAGGTCCGCCGCGACGGTGGAGCCGCCGGTGGTGAGCACCCCCCAGCTCAGCCCGTGCAGGAAGCGGACCACCAGCAGGAGCAGGAAGACCGAAGCGGCCTGGTAGCTGAAGACGAAGAGGGCAAAGAGGCTGAGGCCCCCCAGGTAGACCGCCTTGCGCCCGCGCACATCCAGCAGGTAGCCGGCCAGGGGCCGGATCGCCAGGGCCGCCACCGTGAAGATGCCGATCAGATAGCCCACCTGGCTCTTGTCGGCCCGCAGGATATCGGTGGCAAAGGCGGGTACCGTGGGCAGCAGAAAGTAGAAGCTGGTGGCCATGAGGAAGTTGGTTACCCAGAGCAGCGTGAAATCCCGGTTCCAGATCGCCGGACGTTCGGGCGACATGGTGATCCCCCCGGATTACTTCGTTGAGTAGTCAACAGTTGTGTACTCAACGTTACATCTTCCGGAAGGTTACGTCAAGATACACGCCTGCCCCTTATGGCGGCCAGAATCTCAGCCGCTGCCCGTTCGCCGGTCTCCACACCGCCGTTGAGGAACCCCTGGAAGTCCAGCGAGGTATGTTCCCCGGCGAAGGCTCGACCTGCTCCCGCCTCTCCGCCACCCTAGTCCTACGCTTTTCGCCCGGGGGCGCAGAAGAGGCTGGCCGCCGTTCCCTGCGTGGGACGGCGGCCAGGTGAACGCGGGCTATTGCTCGGTCGGCTTCTCCCGATAGGCGTTCTGCGGCGGGGCCTCCCCCTGCCTGTACTGCCCCCCGACCTTGGGCGCCGGATTCTGAATGGCCGCTGTCTGCGGGTTGGTGTCGTGCACATTGACATCGGTGTTCAGCGGATCCGAAGGGGTTCGTTTTCCTGGCATCTGCATCGCCTCCTGGCGCTAGCTTGCCCCGGCAGGGGCCCTCCAACCAGGCTGGACGGGAGAGTTCGACAGATGATGTCGAGCGATTTTTCGCTTTATACCTGTGAGCATCCTCTTGACGTTCGCCCTACCTTTTCCAGTAAAATGGGAATCGATACCAGCGAATGAAGGGGGTGAACGGGGTGGCGCGCAACGAGGCGCTGCGCACAGCCTTGCTGGCAGGTGATCACCAGGAGGCCTGGGGCATCTACCAGGCGCTCTGTGAGGCCGGTCAGGCTGACGCGGACACCCACCATATGGGTGGCCGGGCGGCCGTGGCAAAAGGCGATCTCTACAACGCCCGTCGGGCGATGGATGCGGCTTTGACCGCCGGGGCATCCGGACGTACGCTCGGCCAGGTCCGGCTGATCCTCGGGGAGGTTCTGCGGCGAATCGGCGACCTGAGCGAGGCGGCGGAGACCCTGGAGCGGTTCCTCGCCGGCATGTGGGAGTACCCGGAGCTTGGACCCCTCTGGCAGGGCAGCGGCCTCTACAATCTGGGGCTGACCTACCGGCAGCTCGGGCGGCTCGACGAGGCCAGGGCAGCCTATATCGCTGCTGCTGAGGAATGCCGCCGGGAAGGGTTACGGGACCTGCTGGGGTGGTGCTTGAGGAACCTGGCATGGGTCCTATGCCTGCAAGGGGATACAGATGGAGCCAGAGAGGCTCTGGGTGAAGCAGAGGGCTTCTGTCCGGAGGAGGACAGGTGGCATCAGGTGTTGGGCTGGGCGCATGTGGAGGCGGTCGAGGGCTGGCAGCATTCGACTACTGCGATGTGTAAGCGGATTATTGAGGCATCATCGGCGTCACCAGATGTTCAGGCGCACGCATACTGGCTTTTGGGTCGAGAGGCCCTGAGGCACGGTGACCACAGGATCGCCATGATGATGGCAGAGGCAGCATTGGAGGAGGCAAAGTCCTTTCCGGGAGACAACCGGGCCCGGAACGATGCAGCCGATCTGTGGCGAAATGCGAAATCGCAGCTGCATGAAGTCGAAAGCGGTGCGGCGGGGGCGTAGGCCCCCACCGTTTCAGATAGATTTTCGCTGCTGGGTGAATTCGCTGGTGGCGATTTGAAAATGGGTGGGGGAGGTTCCTGAACGATGCGAAAGCTGATGGTTCTGGTCATGGTGATCCTGGCCCTCGGTACCCTCGCTGGGGTGGCTGCTGCAGAGCACGGCGGTACAATCCCGCCGATGATCACGGCGTCCTGGGGCGGCAGGTAAGAGGCTGGCTGCAAGAGAGATCCCCCTGCCGGGCAACCGGCAGGGGGTTCGCAATGGTAGAGGCATCGCTTAGCGTACAACCCTAGCCGGGACCCCGTGCTCCACGGCGATCTGCCGGTAGGCCGAGACTTGCGCAGCCCGCTGCTCCTCGCTCCAACCGAGCATGGTGGCCATGAGCGAGGCCGCCTCCTCCACGGCGCCCAGGCCGTGGTTCTCGGCAAAGAGGAGCAGGGCGGCACGGCGGTCCATGAAGTCCGGCAGGGTGAGGGCCATCTCCTGCTCCACCGCCAGGCGCACCTCGCCGCGCAGGGCGTCGACCCCCTCGGCCAGGGGCTTTAGCCAGGCGCTGTCCTCCTCCCCAAAACGGAGCAGCTCCTGCACCCGACCGCCGTATATCCAGGTGATGCGGTTGGCTGCCCGCTCGCTGACACCGCGTGCTGTCAGCCGGTCCTGCATGGCGGCCCGGAACTCCTCGAACCGGCGGCCACCCAGGTCGGCGCCGGGCAGCGGGACCTCCAGCGTCCGCCGGTTGTCGCCCAGGTCACGGCCCAACTCCTGCGCCACATGCTCCATGAGGCGGCCGGCCATGGCCCGGTAGGTGGTCAGCTTGCCCCCAGCCAGGGTGAGCAGCCCCTCGGGGCTCCGCCAGACCTCATCGTGGCGGGAGGTGTCGCGCGGCGCTTTGCCCGGCTCGGCAATGAGGGGGCGCAGGCCGGCCCAGGTGGAGACGATATCCGCCTCGGTCAGGCCCAGGCTGGGGAAGCAGTCCTGCGCCAGCTTCAGCAGCTCCTCTGCGGCCTCCCGGTCGGCGACCGGCCCATCCAGGGGGCCGTGGTGCGGCTCATCGGTGGTGCCAATGTAGACGTAGTCCCAGCGGCGAATGGCAAAGCCCTCCCGCCCGCCGGGCGACTTCAGCGCCACGGCGTTCTCCAGCGGAAGCCGGCTCGCCCGGAACAGCAGGTGGATCCCCTTGCTGGGCAAGATCTGTCTGGGCGGCGGGGAGGAGCCCCGCTTCAGGGTCTCCTCGGCCCAGGGCCCGGTGGCGTTGACCACCACCCGGGCCCGCACCCGGTACTCCTGGCCGGTGAGTCCATCCTTCACCACCCCGCCAGTGATCCTCCCGTGTTCGGTAACAAAGGCCACCAGGGGGGCGTAGTTAGCCACCGCCGCTCCCTGCTCCGCCGCGGACATGGCGTTCTCCAGGGTGAAGCGGCCGTCGTCGGTGATGTACTCACCATACTCCAGAGCGGCGGTCGCTCCCTCCCGCAGGGCGGGTACCTTGGCGGAGAGCTCCTCCAGGGTGAGCACGCGGTGCTCCTCCTCCGGGGTGGCGCCTGCCAGCTTGTCGAACATCCAGAAGCCGGCCCGGTAGGTGGCCAGATTCCCGCCATAGAGCGGGAAGACAAAGGGCAGTGGGTGGATCAGGTGGGGCGCGATCTGGCGGAGCGCCTTGCGCTCCCGGGCCGACTCACGCACCAGGTTGACCTCTCCATAGGCCAGGTAGCGAATGCCGCCGTGTACCAGCTTGGAGGAGCGGCTCGAGGTGCCCGAGGCGAAGTCGCCCTTCTCCACCAGGGCGACGTTGAGGCCCCGGAGCTTGGCATCCCGGGCCAGTCCACAGCCGGAGATGCCTCCGCCGATCACCAGCAGGTCGAACTCCTCTGCGGCCAGGCGCTCCAGCGCAGCCCTCCGGCCGGTGGGGCTGAACGGATGATGTGTCATGGAACGGTCAGCTCCTTCCCGTGACATCAAGCTGTCTAACGGGCCGTCCGTCCGGCCAGGGAGCGCAGGGCCTCCACCGCCTCCTGCCACACGGCGAACCGCTCCTGCAGGGCAGCGGCCCCTTCGCCCGGCAGGAAGGTCAGTCCCGGCGCCCGGGTGGCGCGCAGTTCGTCGACCGAGTTCCAATACCCGACCGCCAGTCCGGCCATGCTGGCAATGCCCAGCGCCGTCACCTGGCTGGTGGCGGGCCGCTCCACCGGTACGCCCAGCACGTCGGCCTGAATCTGTAAGAAGAGATCGTTCTCCGCCATGCCGCCGTCGACCCGGAGCGACGGGAAGGACGGTACCGGGGAGAGCGCCCGCAGCGACTCCACCACCTGCCGGGTCCGGAAGGCGATGCCCTCCAGCAGGGCGCGGGCCACGTGGGCACGGGTGGTGGCACGGGTCAGCCCCACCAGGCCGCCCTTGACCGCATGGTCCATGTAGGGGGTGCCCAGCCCCTGAAGCGCCGGCACGAAGAAGACGCCCCCGCTGTCCGGGACCTGCGCCGCCAGGGCGCTGCTCTCCTGTGGCGAATCCAGCAGCCGCATGTCGCGGGCCCAGCCCACCGATGCCCCGCCGGTGATCACGGTGCCCTCCAGGCAGAAGAGATCGTGCCCGCCCATGCGCCAGAGTGCCAGCGGGTAGGCCCCCTCCACCGGAAGCCAGTTGGACCCGGTATTCACATCGACCATGACCGATGTGCCGTAGGTCGCCTTTCCCTCGCCCGGGGCGACGCAGAGCTGGCCAAACATGGCGGCCTGCTGGTCACCAGCCACAGCCGCCACGGGCACCGGAGCGCCGAAGACGGCGGAGGCTGTCTCCCCATAGACCCCGCTGCTGGGCGAGACCTTGGCCAGCGCCTCCACCGGCACCCCCGCCAGCCCTGCCAGCCTGGGGTTCCAGTCGCCGGTCCCCGGGTCCCACAACAGGGTGGTGCATGCGTTGGATGGATCGGTCACAAACGCCTTGCCCGCGGTCAGCTTCCAGATCAGCCAGGTGTCGAGGGTGCCCACCAGCGCCTCGCCCTCCGCCACCTTCTCCCGGGCGCCCGGCACGTTCTGCAGGAGCCATTCCATTTTGGTCAGCGAGGCGATGGGGCTGACAGTGAAGCCCAGCGCCTGGCTCAGTTCCATGCAGCGCCGGTATGTACGGAGGTCTTGCCAGACCAGAGCGTTGTAAAGCGGCTGCCCGGTCGCCCGGTCCCAGACTAGGGTGGTAGCCCGCTGGCCCGTCACGCCGATGGCCGCCACGTCGGCCGGCTCGATCCGGGCCTTCTGCAGCGTCTCCTGCATGAGGCCGCGGGTCACCTCCCAGATCTCCATTGGGTCATGCTCCAGCAGTCCCGGTGCGGGAGTGATCTGGCGGAACTCCCGGTAAGATCGGGCCACCTCCTGGCCGCGGCGGTCGTACAGAATCGTTCGGATCCCCGTCGTCCCGGCATCGATCGCCAGCAGCAACTGCTTCTCCACGGTTCATCCTCCTCTGTTCGGGCGGGTGAAGCCCAAGGTGGGGCCAGACCTCAAGACCGGGGCTCCTCCTGGCCGGGCAGGGGCAGCAGGACGCCCGGGTTCATGACGCCCTTCGGATCAAGGCTCTGCTTCAGCGCCTGCAAGAGCCTGTACGAGGTGCCCAGCTCTGCCGGCACCCAGGGAGCCCGCAGCCGGCCGATCCCATGGTGGTGGCAGATGGTGCCCCCGTTCGCCAGTGTCACCTCCATGATCCGGGACCAGATCGACCAGTAGACCCGCTCCACATCCGCCGGGTCACGGGGCGGCTGGGCCGCAAAGATGAAGTAGAGGTTGGTGCCCTGCGGGTAGCTGTGGGAGGAATGCCCCATGGCCACCACCAGTTCCGGAACCTCGGTGGTCAACCGCTGTATCACCTGCTCGTAGATGTCGGCGATCTTCGACCAGGGGGCGGCCACCTCGGCGGTGTCGACGATGATCCCCATCTTCAGGTACTTTTCGAAATCGCTCACATCGTTACGATGGGCGAGCCAGGCCTTCACCGGCCCCTCCCCCAGCGGCCTGCCGCCGCCGGCGCGCACGATGCGGTCCACCGCCTGGCCCTCCACCTGGGCATACCCCTCCGGCCCTTCGGAGAGCAGCAGGAGAATCGACTCCCCCGCCTCCACCGTCTCCGGGTAGCTCCGGGCCACCTCCACGGGGTCATGCAGGCGGACCACCGCCGGACGCCAGCCCTCGCGCATGAAGCGCTGAATCGCCCGCAGCCCCTCCCGCATCGTCTTGACCCCGTAGGCCTGCATCCAGCGGTCTGCCGGGGTCGGGAAGATCTTGACCGTCACCTCGGTAATGATGCCGAATGCGCCCTCCGACCCCAGCCAGATCTGCCGCAGGTCGGGCCCCACGCTCCGCCGGGGCCCGTTCTTGATGCGGACCACCTCGCCCGAGGGGAGCACCGCCTCCAGGCCCACCACCAGGTCTTCGATGTTGCCGTACTTGGTGGAGAACTGCCCGGCGCTGCGGGTCGCCACCAGCCCGCCCATCTGGGCCAGGTCGATCGACTGCGGATAATGCCCGGTTATGTAGCCCCGCTCATTCAGCCACCCCTCCAGGCGGCCAAGGATCACGCCGGGTTGGGTGGTGACGGTCAGGTTCTCCTCGTCGAGCGCCAAAATCTCCGCCATCTCCCCGACATCGATCACCACGCTCTCCGCCGGCGGCTGCGCCCCGCCGCTCACGCCCGAACCGCCACCATACGGCACCGCCACGATCCCCTGGCTGCTCAGGTGGGCCAGGGTGCGGGCGATCTCCTCGGTGGACCTGGGTTTCACGACACAGAGGGGCTGTGGCGTCTGCCCTCCCACCGCCTTCTGGGCCAGCCTGAGCGGCCAGGTGTCCAGCGCCCGGCGCCCCAACAACTCGGGGTCGGTTATGACTCGGTCGGCCCCGAGAAGCTCCCGGAGTCTCTGAGTCACCCCATCATCCGCTTCCATAGACGAACCTCCTTCGGAGCGGGCTGTCAAGCATCCAATGACCGTACAGATAGCTGTACGGTCATTGGTATTCGGATCGATTCGAAATGTTTCCTGCAGAATTCCGATTTTTTTAGTGGGTTTCTTGGAAGCCAGATCGACTACCCTCATCGCCATAGCCCCACGGGATCTGGTACAATTGAGCACGATTGAATAAAACGAGGAGGGACGCTTCGGTGCTCCACCGTTACGGCTCGGTTGCCGAAAGTCTAGCCCTCCGGTTACTGGCGCTGCAGCCCGGTGACCGGCTCGATCCGGTCGGACAGCTGGCTGCGGAGTTTGGCACCGGGCGAGGGACTGTGCAGTCCGCCTTCCGCGTGCTGACGCAGGAGGGCGCCGTTGTCCTCCACAACCGGGGGAGCCTGGGGGCCTTTGTGAAGGAGATCGACTACCACAAGCTGCTCGACATCGCCGATCTGTCGCCGATTATCGGCGTGATGGCTCTCCCCTACTCCATTCGCTTTCAGGGTCTCTCCACCGGCCTGGCCGTCGCCTTCGAACAGGCCCGTCTGCCCCTGGTGCTGGCCCACCTGCGCGGGGCCAGGAGCCGGCTCCACTTTCTGCGCACCGGGCGGTGCAGCTTCGCTGTCATCTCCCGCCTGGCCTGGGAAGAGGAGCAGGAGGCGGGCGACCTGAAGCTCCTCTTCTCCTTCGGCCCCGGCTCCAACGTGGGCGAGCATGTCCTGGTGCTGGCCAACCCCGAGGCGCGGGGGATCACCGACGGCATGCGGGTCGGTCTGGACCCGTCCTCCCACGACCACCTGCGCCTCACAGCACAGGAATGCCGGGGCAAGGCGGTGGAGCTTGTCCACATCTCCTACGCCGAGATCGCCAGCAAGCTGACCATGGGCGAGATAGACGCCGCGATCTGGGATGCCAGCGTGGCCCTGCCCCTTAACCTTCAGGTGGTCATGCTGCCGCTTCAGCATCGACACCCCACCGATGACCCGAACACCGAGGCGGTACTGGTGGTCCGTGCGGAAATGGAGGCCCTGGGCCGCCTGCTCCAGCGCCACATCGACCCGTCGGTGATCCGAACCGTGCAGCAGCAGGTGGTCGCTGGTGAGCGACTGGCCGCATTCTAAAGAGAAACGATGGCGCTGTCCCCGGAAAGCGGGGCGGCGCCTTTGTTTCACCGGTCTTTTATCCACTTCGTGGTACCAAATTTGACAGCTCGGAACCAGTCTGGTACCATAAACGTAAGACATTTAACGTGTCGTACTAAACAAAGGAGGGCTTGCACTATGACTAGCAAGAAGGAAGCCTATATCGCCATGATGGAGGCTGAACTCAAGGAGTGGGATGCCAAGATTGCCCAGGTGAAGGCCAAGGCAGAGATGAAGGCGGCGGAGGCCCAGTCGGAGTTCGGTGACCAGCTCGATGAACTGATCGAAAAGCAGGCCGAGGCCCGGTCGAAGCTCCAGGAGCTGAAGAAGGCCGGTGACAACGCCTGGGAACGGCTCCAGGGCGGCGTTGAGAACGCCTGGGACTCCATGCGGGAGGCCGTTTCGAAGACCGCCGACCGGCTGCGCCACTAGCCAGCCACCGGCAGCGACGAGAAAACGGATACCGGGAGGACGAGTCTATCTTACGCAGCATCAGTGAACTGAGAGGCTACCGCATACTCGCCGTAGACGGCCCGATCGGTCACGCCCACGACTTCTTCGTGGACGACCAGAGCTGGACGGTCCGCTATGTGGTCGCCGACACCGGCTCATGGCTGGTGAGCAAGAGGGTGCTCATCGCCCCCGAGGCGCTGAGCGAGCCGGACTGGGCGGGCATGGTATTCCCCGTAAAGATCACGCGGGAGCAGGTGGAGAACAGCCCCGATGTCGATACAGCGATGCCGGTTTCCCGGGAAAAGGAGCTGGAGTACCGCCGCCACTTCCGCTGGCCGGCCTACTGGCCGGCCCCGGGCATCGGGCAGGTGACGCACCCGGTGCCCCTGGGCAGGGAAGGGGTCGTCGTGGCAGAGCGTCCCCCCAAGGCCCCGCCGGAAAAGAAGGAGACCAGCTCGCACCTCCGCAGCATCAGCGAGGTGAAGGGCTATGGAATCATGGCGGTAGATGGCGCCCTGGGCCACGTGGAGGACTTCGTCGTCGACGATGAGACCTGGGCGGTCCGGTATCTCGTGGTGGACACGCGCAACTGGCTCCCTGGCAAGAAGGTCCTGGTGGCCACCGACTGGATCGACTGGGTGAGCTGGGAGGAGAAGCAGGTGCGGATCGACCTGACCCGCCAGCAGATTCAGGACGCGCCGGAGTACGACCCCCGTGCCCCCGTCAACCGGGAGTATGAGGTCAGACTCTACGACTACTATGGGCGCCCCATGAACTAGGTGCAGCCTACGAAAGAAACAGGAGTGCCACAGCGGGCACTCCTGTTTCGCGCCTACCAGTCCTGCGGCGCGCTGGTTTTCGAAATAAAAGGAATCGTGGCAGATAGGTGGAATACAGACCGCACAGATCCTGCACGGCTCCTGGGAGACCAGCCAAAGGGGGACGCAGCCTTGGCCGCCGAACGGGACACCCTCCACGTCATTGCCCACACCCACTGGGACCGAGAATGGTACTTTACCTTCCAGCAGTTTCGCTACAGGCTGGTGCATCTGATCAACGGCCTTCTGGACCGGCTCCCGGCGCAGCCCGACTTCACCTGTTTCCACCTCGACGGCCAGACCTCGGTGATCGAGGACTACCTCGAGGTAGAGCCGGACAGGGCGGCTGAACTGGCGGACCTGATTCGCGCCGGGCGCATCTTTGTCGGCCCCTGGTATATACAGCCCGATGAGTTTCTGGTGAGCGGCGAGGCCCTGGTGCGAAACTTGCTGCGGGGCAGGGCGACGGCCCGGCGGTTCGGTGGCTCAATGCAGGTGGGCTACATGCCCGATATGTTCGGCCACATCGCGCAGATGCCGCAGATCTGGGCGGGATTCGGCATCGACAACGCCCTGCTCTGGCGCGGCGTTCGGGAGCCGAACGGCGAACTGCGCACCGAGTGGGTCTGGCGTGGGCTGGACACCACCGAGATTCTGCTGGTACAGCTACCCCACACCCTGGGCTACTTCAGCGGGGCGATCATTCCAGCCGATGCCGCCGCCGCCCCCTATGTGATCGAGGGGCTCTACCACGGGCTGAAGGGGCTGTCGCAGGCCCGCCACCTGCTGATCATGAATGGCAGCGACCACATGGATCCGGCCTACTTTTTGCCCGACGTGCTCCGTGCCGCCAACGGCCCCGAAAGACCCTACGAGGTGAAGATCAGCAACCTTGACGCCTACGTTCAGGGCCTGCGTGACTCCCTCCCCCTGGCTGAACTCCCCCGGCTGACAGGCGAGCTCCGGTCGACCAACTTTGCCCCGGGCATGAATAACCCCACGGTCCTCTCCGGAGTGCTCTCGACCCGGATCTACCTCAAGCAGTGGAACGAGCGGGTGGAGACGCTCCTGGAGCGCTGGGCCGAGCCCTTTGGCATCTTCGCCCGAATGGGCGCCGGCTGGCCCTATCCGGCCCGCCTGATGCAGACCGCCTGGAAGTACCTGCTGCAGAACCAGCCCCACGACTCGATCTGCGGATGCAGCGTCGACGCCGTCCACCGCCAGATGCTGACTCGGTTCGCGGAGGCATCGGAGATCGGCGAGACCCTGCTGAGCGAGTCGCTCTACCGCCTGGCCCAGCAAATCAACACCCGTGCCGTTCCGGGCAAGGGGATTCCCCTGGTGCTCTTCAACCCGAACCAGGCCCCGGCAGACGAGGTGGTAACGGCCCAGGTCCTCTTCCCCACCAGCACCGAGGTGCGCGGGGTGGTGGTGACCGGCCCCGACGGCGCCGAGGTAGATGCGGTACTGGAGACGGTGGAGCCGCTCCAGATCACGCCCAACCTGCTGAACCTCTGGCCGCCGTTCAACCGGCAGAGCGGTCAGGGGGCTCGGGTTCGCTTCCTGGCCCGGAACATTCCGGCCCATGGCTACGCCGTCTACCGGGTGGAGGCCCGGGACCTGCCCGACCGCACCCGAAGAAGCCTGCATGCCCATGCGGAGTCCCCGGTTCTGGAAAATGGCTATCTCCGGGCCGAGATCCGCCCCGACGGCCGGATCGACCTGACCGACTTACAGACCGGCGCCCGCTACGAGGGCCTCCTGGCGTATGAAGACGGTGGCGACAAGGGGGATGAGTACAGCTACTCGGAGCCCCGGGTTGACCGGATCTACACCACCGCAGGGGCTCCGGCCTCGATCAGCCTTCTGGAACGCTCCCCCCTGGGCACCGCCTACCAGGTCGAATGGGAGTGGCGCCTGCCCGCCGGGCTCGACCGGACCGGCGACCAGCGCGCCGAGGAGATGCTCGCCTGCCGGATGCGGTCCGTTCTGCGGCTGTCTGCCGACTCCCGCCGGCTCGAGGTGGAGACCACCTTTGAGAACCGGGTCAAGGACCACCGGCTCCGGGTCCTGGTGCCAACCGGGATCACGACCGGTCAGTTTGAGACCGAGGTGCAGTTCGGGGTGCTCCGCCGCCAGATTCCGACAGAGCAGCCCGACCGGGAGGCCTGGATTGAAGACGAGCCCGTTACCTTCCCGCAGAAGCGGTTTACCGATGTGACCGACGGCCGCAGTGGCTTGGCGCTGCTCAACCAGGGGCTGCCCGAGGTGCAGGCGCTCAGGGGAGAGCGGGGGCTGGTGCTGGCGATGACACTGCTGCGGGCAGTGGGGCGGCTCTCTCGGGAGAAGATGGAGACCCGGCACGCCGAGAACGGCCAGTGGGTTGAAACCCCCGAAGCGCAGTGCCTGGGGTCCCACACCTTCCGCTTCGGGCTCATGCCCCACGCCGGCGGCTGGGAAGCGGGGGGTGTGCTGCTCGAGGCGGCCAGGTTCACCGCCCCTCTGCGCGCCTGCCAGACCGATGACCATGAGGGCCCGCTCTCGCCGGTCCACAGCTTCCTCTCCGTCTCCGATCCCCGGGTGATCATCAGCGCAGTCAAACAGGCCGAGGAGTCCGATTCCATCATCGTGCGCCTCTACAACCCGACCAGCGGCTCTCTCCCCGTCCGGGTCGGCTGCGCCTGGCCAATCGGGAACGCCTGGCGCGTCGATCTCAAGGAGGAGCGTCAGGAACCCCTGCCTATCGGCCCCGATGGCTGTGTCAGCCTTCTGCTCCCCGCCGCCCGGATTCTCAGCCTCGAGTTTACCTCCGGGGAGGATCGCACATGCTGAACAGGCCCTGGCGCTTTGCACTGGCGGAACTCACGCTAGGCTTCCCCATGAACGCTGTGCTGGCCTATCTCCTCTTCTACTACACAGACCACCTGGGGCTGGCCGTCTCCATGGCCGCCATCGCCCGCAGCATTAACGCCATCTGGGACGGGGTCAACGACCCGATCTTCGGCCATCTCTCCGACCGGACCCGCACCCGCTGGGGACGCCGGCGGCCCTGGCTCTTCATCGCCCTGCCCGCCTACGTCGTGGTGACTGCCCTGGCCTGGATCGCCCCCGTGGGCGCCAGCGGCATGGCGCTCTTCTGGATCTTCCTGGCCACCATGCTCATTTACGAGACGATCCAGACCATCTGCTGGGTCAATTACAACTCACTCTTTCCGCAGCTCTTCCCGGAGCAAGAGGCCCGGCTGAGGACCAACGCCCTACGCAAGGCGTTCGGCCTCCTCTCCCTCCTGGGCGGTGTCGCCCTGGCGCCCCTGCTCTTCAAGCGGCTGGGCTATCCGGGCATGGGGCTGGTCATGTCGGGGATCGCCCTGGTCGCCCTGATCCCCTTTCTTTCCGGCCTGCGGGAGCCCCAGGCGCCGCCGGCCCATGGCAGTTCGATCCTGGGCGACCTGCGCAAAGCGCTCTCCAACCCGACCTACCGGACCTTCCTCTGGGTCTATGCCTTCATTAATATCGCCTCGATGATCTTCACCGCGGGCATGCCCTTCTTTGCGAAATACAGCCTCGGGCTCGATGAGACCGGCACCTCCATGCTCTACGGCACGATCTTTCTGGTAGCCCTGCCCTCCACCGCCTTCTGGGCCTGGCTGGGCCGGCGGATGGGCGGCCCGAAGGCCTGGGCGCTTTCGATTCTCGTCTACACCCTCTCCTGCCTGCCTGGCGCCGTGGTACGGGGCCTGGGCCCCGGCCTGGTAGGCGCCCTCTTCTCCGGCTTCGGCCTCGCCGGGGTGATGGTGCTGCAAGATGTGGTGCTCTCCGCCATTATCGACGAAGACGCGGAGCGGACCGGCGAGAAGCGGGAGGGCGTCTTCTTCGGGATCCTCTCTGTCTTCGGGCGGCTCTCAGGGGTGCTGCAGGCCGGCGCCTTTGCACTGCTCACCCCACTCTTCGGCTACGTGAGCGGCCAGAACCCGGGGAGTAACCCGGAGTTGGCCTTTCGGTTCCTCATGGTGGGCATCGCCGGCAGCGTGATGTTCCTGGGCTGGCTGGTGGCCCGCCGGCTTCGGGTGGGGGACGCTGTTCGGCCCGTCGCTGCCGGAGCGTCCACAGCGAGCTAGTGCATAAACGGAAGACCTGGAGGCAGAACGCCTCGTCTGGGAAACCGAAAGGGCGGATGGCCTCGCGACCTTCGTGAAGAGGTCGGTCTGGCGGACGCCCTGGAGAAGTTCCCGCGGGCCCAGTATCTTTGGCTGCTTCCCCGATGCCGTGGTGCCTGGCTATTCGATGGTCGAGGGCGGGCAAACCTCGACCGGTTCTGTGGTGGCCGCTGCTGTCGGGGTCGGTATCTGCCCAGATTTCCACCAGGCGGCGGCCCATATGGTTCGCATCCCAACGCATCGAGCCGGATCCGGAGCGGCATGAAGCCTATCAGCCTTTGGTCGATGCCTGTATCGAGGCGTACCCTGCAACGGGTGCGCCTCGTTCGCTACGAGGGCTATCCTTTGGGCCCAATTCGATCGGAGGCGTGTCCAATGGCGGTCCCCAGCGCAAGGACCAGAACGACCACGACCAGGAAGAACTTCCAACCGACATTCCACTGCAGGTCAGTGAAGGGTCTCCCACCGCGAAGGAGTTCGGTCAGGCTGTAGATGGCCGCCATGGCAAGCCATATGGCGGTGGTGATGAGAAGACCAAGCAGAGACTTGCGCATCGGTTCCTCCTTCTCCCCGGCCTTAGCCGGGGGCTGACTGCCCGACAGTCCTGCGACCATACGTATAGCCCGGTGTGACCTCCAGGCAGAGGTAGCTGAGCGTCCCCCAGAAGAGGGCGATGATCAGCGTGTGCCCCATCTGGGTGATCACGTTGAAGTAGCCCAGGGCGATTACCGCCCCGCTGGCTGCCTGCATCAGCACCAGCATGAGAGCCAGACCCGCCGCCTGCTGCAGGTCCGGCCTGTCCCGCAGGTAGCGCTGGGCCAGCAGGGTCAGCCGGAGTGCCATCACCACCACCAGGGCCGCCCCTACCCGGTGGGCAAAGTTCACCCCCGTCAGCCCGTTCAGGCTGGGCACCAGCTGGCCGTTGCAGAGGGGCCAGCCCAGGCAGGCCAGGCCGGCCCGCAGGTGGCGGACATAGGCCCCCAGGTAGACGACGGCGTAGACGAAGAGCGCCATCTGCCACACCCAGCGCCGGACCAGCGGCGCCACGGGCGCGGCCGGCCACCGCTCCGCCTCGGGCTGCCGGGAGAGGAGCACCGCCACCAGCAGGACCGCCGAAAAGCAGAGCAGGGAGATGCCGAAGTGAAGCGCCAGCACCGCCTTGGGCTGGGGCCAGATCACCGCCATTGCCCCCAGGGCGCCCTGAAAGCTCACCAGGCCCGCCCCCGCAGCAGAGAGCCCGCGCAGCAGCGGCGACCGGCTGGCCCGCCAGACCCAGACCGCCAGGACCAGGGTCGCCAGCCCGGCCAGGCCCGAGACCGCCCGGTGGCTGAACTCGATGATCGCCTCATAGTCCCAGTCGGGCATCCAGGTACCCTTGCAGAGGGGCCACGAAGCGCCGCAGCCGTCGGCCGACCCGGTATTGGTGACCAGGGCGCCCATCTGCAAGACCAGGTACATGAGGGCTGCATTCCATATCGCCATTCGCTTCAACCCACGATTCACGCGCTGCCGCCCTCCGTTCAGACCCGGTTGTCAGGGCGGCCGCTCAAGACCGTCCGCAGGGCGATCCACTGCCCCTTCATGTTCCGGTAAAAAAGAATGTGCCAGATTACAATAAAGGCCACCCACAGGTAGACATGGGTGATAAAGGCCAGATCAAAAAAGAGTTCCACCAGGACAATGCCGACACCGATCAAGATACCCTCCACGGCGTAGGCGTAGGTGAAGCCACCCCAGTCGGCCTTGTCCGGCTCAAACTGCAGGCCGCAGTTGCTGCACCGATCGTTGATTGTGCCCTCCTGTTTCCAGATCCGCCCCTTCCGGCATTCCGGGCAGCGGTTCCGCCAGCCATCCCACAGGGCTCGCCACCAGTTTCTGCGGGCTCGCTCCTCCATGGTACCTCACCTCCGCTATTGATCCAGGATCCTGCCACTCTCCGGCACTGGCTTCTGCGTCGCGGGTTTCGACAGATCCGGGGTACCCTCCCGGGAGGCCCACCGGAAGAACATGACCGTCCAGACAGCCACCGCGATCAGCATCGGGAGGATATTCATAACCACCCCGGCAATCTGCTGGTCGGTTAGCGGGTCGATCACCGCCCAGACCCGCGGCGCCTCTTCGTAGAACCGGTAGATCGGCTCATCGGCAAAGGTGATCAGGGCGAACGCCCCCAACTGGGTCACCCCGACAACGAAGATGTAGAGCATCTGGATTCCCTCATGCAGCGGCGGTAGCTCCGGCAGCGGGCTCGCGATGGGCCACCACATGAGAACTGCCGTCGCGAAGAGGACCGCATGCTGGAACATGTGAAAGGTATGGGACTTCAGCACCGCCTCGTAGGCAACCGGCATGTGCCAGACCGAGTAGATCACGTTAAAGATCAGGAGGGCGGGCACCGCCCGGGTCAGCAGCCGCATCGCCTGCATGAGGGGGCGAATGGTGGTGAGCGGGCGAATCGCCCAGTCTGGCGTTCCGGCCATGAGCAGGGGCGGCACCACCATGGTCAGCAGCGTGTGCTGGAGCATGTGGGCGCTGAACAGGTACCGCTCCGAGAGAATGTGCAGCGGTGTGCCCTCCGAGAGGTAGACGCACCAGAGTCCTAGCGAAAACCAAAGCTTGCGCGCGACCGGGACCGGGGCGCCCCAGCCGAAGCTGGAGCGCCAGGGGCCCACGGCCAGCAGGTAGGCCGCCTGCAGCAGCAGCAGCCAGGCGAAAACGCCCGGGTGCCACAGGTCGGCAAAGGCATGGAGCTGAAGTTGATCGGGCACGGATCCTGCCTCCGCTTCTCTCCGTTATGCTTGGAGCACTGCGATCAGGGCGATGGTCATCCAGACCGCATTGAACACGCCGATGCCGAAGGTCCAGCCCAGCAGGCGGTGATCAAAGCGGAGGTGCATGAAGATCCCCGCCACGGCGAGAAACTTGGCCACCGACAGGACCGCCAGGACGCTCAGCACCAGCCCACGCATCCCGGTAATGAAGACGACGCCCCACTCGACCAGGGTGATCAGCAGAAGGATCCCCGCCAGGGTCATCAGCCCGGCTCGAGAGGGGCCGGGGTGCACGTGTCCTTTCGCGCTATGGTCAGCGTGAGCCATGGTTTCCACCCCCTTATCTGACTTCGGGCAGCAGGTAGACCACGGTAAAGAGAACGATCCAGACGATATCGACGAAGTGCCAGTAGAGGCCGGCAATCTCCACGCCCAGGGCGTTTTCAGCACCAAGGCTGTTCTTCGCCCCGTAGAACCAGACCGACAGCAGCCAGAGGACACCGATGGCGACGTGGAGGCCATGGAAGCCGGTGAGCACGTAAAAGCTGGTGGCGAAGGGGCTGGTGCCCAGTCCCAGGCCCAGGCTGGCGAAATGGGTGAACTCATAGACCTGAAAGCCCAGGAAGAAAAGGCCCATCAGGGCGGTCACCAGCACCCACCGGCGAGCCTTCGCCGCCTCGTCGCGGTGGGCGTGGTGGACCGCCAGCGCCATGGCCAGCGAGCTCATCAACAGCACAAAGGTCGAAATCGTGGTCAGCGTCACATTGAAGAGCTGCTCCGAGGTGGGACCTTCCAGAAAGGTATACTGATAAGCCAGATGACCCACCAGCAGGATGGCGAAGAAGACGCACTCGGAGGAGAGGAAGATCCAGAAACCCAGCTTTGTGTTGTCGATGCCGGTGTTGGTGTCGTGGTGGTGGTTGCCGTGCGCGATACCGTCCGCCACTAGTGTTCCCCTCCCGGTTGAATAATCGTGCCGCCTTCCCCTTCCAGTATCCAGCCGAGAACAGCGACCACGGTCAGCAGCACGCCAAGGACCAGGACAGCCAGAATGTCGTACATGATTCCAGCTGCCAGAATGAAGTTGCCCAGGCCGACCAGGAAGGGCATGTAGGACGGGCCGGGCAGGTGAATGCCGTGCGGCTCCGGGGTCGTTGGCTTGTACTTCGGCTCGCCCCGCTTCTCGCTGCCCGGCGGCGGGTTCTTCTTGTACCACCAGTCGTCCAGATTGGTCACGGTAGGAATCTCCCGGAAGTTGTACTCCGGCGGCGGTGAGGGAATCGACCACTCCAGCGTGCGCGCATCCCACGGGTCGGCCGGGGCGTTCATCGGCTTCCGGTTGGTCACCCAGGCGTTGTAGAGGAAGAGCAGCAGCCCCAGCGTCAGGATAAAGACGCCGATCGTCGCCCAGAGATTGTAGGTGTTCCAACCCATGTCAGCGGCGTAGGTCCACTGGCGGCGGGGCATGCCCATGACTCCCAGGAAGTGGAGCGGGAAGGCGAACAGGTTGAAGCCGATAAAGAAGACCCAGAAGTTCCACTTGCCGATCCGCTCGTCCAGCATGCGCCCGAACATCTTCGGCCACCAGTAATAGGCGCCCGCGAAGATCGCGGTAAGGGTGCCGCCGACCAGCACGTAGTGAATGTGGGCCACCACAAAGTAGGTGTCGGTCTGCTGCAGGTCGGAGGGCGCCAGGGAGTGCATGAAGCCGCTCAGCCCTCCCACAGTGAAGGTGGCCAGAAATGCAAGGGCGTAGTGCATGGCCGTTGTAAAGTGGAGCCTGCCGCCCCACAGCGTGGCCAGCCAGTTGAAGATCTTGACGCCGGTGGGCACCGAGATCGCAGCGGTAGCCAGCGCAAAGATGGTGTTCACCACCGGGCCCATGCCAACCGCAAACATATGATGCGCCCAGACGGTGAAGGCCATGAAGCCGATGAGGGCGCTGGAGAAGACGACGACCGAATAGCCGAAGAGCGGCTTGCGGGCGAAGACCGGCAGCACCTCGGAGATAATTCCGAAGGCGGGCAGGATCATGATGTAGACCTCGGGGTGGCCGAAGGTCCAGAAGACGTGCTGCCAGAGCACCACGTTGCCGCCCTGCATCGGATCGAAGAAGAGACCCGCGAACTCCCGGTCAAAGAGCAGCATGATCAGCGCTACGGTAAAGGCCGGGAAGGCGAAGATCACCAGCACCGAGATGATGAAGGTGGTCCAGGTGAAGACGGGCATCCGCATCAGCGTCATGCCCGGCGCCCGCATGTTGAGCACCGTGGTGATGAAGTTGAACCCCGAGACGAGGGTGCCGGTGCCCAGGAGCAGCTGGCCCAGAATCCAGTAGTCGACGCCGCTGTGGGGCGTGTACTTGGTCAGCGTAAGGGGGGCGTAGGCGAACCAGCCCATGTTGGCCACATCGTTGGTGAACCAGCCGATGTTCATGAAGATGGCGCCGAAGAGGAAGGACCAGTAGCTGAAGGCGTTCAGCTTGGGAAAGGCCACATCCCGCGCCCCGAGCTGCAGGGGCAGGAAGAAGTTCATGAAGGCGGCCAGCAGCGGCATCACCCCCATGAAGATCACGGTGGTGGCGTGCATGGTGAAGAGGGCGTTGTAGACGTCGGGGTCAAAGAGGCGCAAGTTTGGGTACATCAGCTGCACACGCACCAGCAGCGCCTCCGTCCCGCCCACCAGGAAGAGGAAGAGCGCCGTCCACCAATACATAATGCCGATCCGCTTGTGGTCCACGGTAATGATCCAGGACCAGAGACCGGTATGGGCCGCTTTCGGCCTTGGGAAGATGCCCAGCGTACGGGGTGTTGGAATCACGGTAGGATCCCTCCAAATCGGGTGCTACTTGATGCTGTAAAGGTACTGGACCAGCTGGTCCAGCTCTTCCTCGGTCAGGTTCGGGTGACCGGGCATCAGGTTGCCCGGCTTGATCAGGGCCGGGTTTCGAATCCAGGCCTTCAGGTTCTCCTCGGTATTGGCAATAAGACCGGCGCCCAGCGTGGACCGCTCGGAGAGCCGGGTCAGGTTTGGGCCAACGTTGGCCTGCGCCTTGGAGCCCTGAATGGCATGGCAGGCGTAGCAGGCGGCTTTGGCCGGCTTTGCGCCGAAAAAGAGCGCCTTGCCCGCCTGGGCGGCAGCCTCCGTTGACTCCACCGCCGGCTTCTGCCACTTGGCCACCCAGGCGTCAAACTCCGCCGGCGTGACGGCCCGGACCCGGAAGCGCATCTGCGCGTGGGATGCGCCGCAAAACTCGGCGCAGTGGCCCCAGTACATGCCGGGCTCGTCGGCCCGGAACCAGAGCGTGTTCGTCCGCCCTGGAATCATGTCGGTCTTGCCCGCCAGCTTGGGCACCCAGAAGCTGTGAATCACATCGTTCGAGCCGAGCTCAAAGACGATCGTCTTCCCCGCCGGAATCACCATCTCGTTGCCTGTGACAATCCCCAGGTCGGGGTACTCAAAGTGAAAGAAGAACTGCTTGCCGATGGCCTTCACCTTCACATCCGCCGGGCTGTCCGCCGTGTGCGACCGGTAGGAGAGGTTAACCGTCGGGATGGAGACCGCCGCCAAGATCAGGATCGGCAGCAGCGTCCAGGCGATCTCCAGCTTGGAATTGCCGTGGATCTGCAGCGCCTCCCGCTTCTCCCCCTCCCGCTGCCGGAACCGGAAGATAATGTACACCAGCACGAGAATGACCAGCAGGGCCAGCCCGATGGAGATGTAGAGCGAGAGGCTGAAGAGGTCCAGCTGAAATTCGGCTACAGGTCCCCGGGGATCGCTCCAGGCCTGCGGTAGGTCCCGCCAGCACCCGGTCAGAATTGCAGCCATACAGGTGAGCAACAGCAACGCAGCACGGCGTGCCAGATGATGGCGCGGGAACATGTGTGATCGCCCCCAGAAAGTCTTTGGTTCTCCGCAGCAGGTGCCGGGGATTTTTAAAATCTGCGGTGGTATTGTTGCCCACTCCTGGGCACTCTTATCATGGGTCGGCCAGAAAAGAGCCCATTGTTTGCGCCGGGGCTTGGGACTGACCCAGCCAGTCTGAGGAGGGATCGCTGCTCCCATGCAGATTCTCACGCCTCGCCCCCCGGGCAGGCCCATCGTCCGGGCCGGCGAACTCCCGGGGCTCCTGCGGGACTATCTTGCCCTCATGAAGCCCCGGATCCTGATTCTGCTCCTGGTGACGGGGTACGCCGCCATGTGGGTGGCAGCGAAGGGGGCGCCCCCCCTGGAACTCGCCCTGACCACCATGGTGGGCCTCGGCCTCTCCTGCGGGGGGGCAAACGCGATCAACATGTGGTGGGATCGGGATATCGACGCGATCATGTCCAGGACGCGCAAAAGGCCGCTCCCGGCGGGGCGCCTGTCGCCGGGAGAAGCCCTGGCGTTCGGCGCAGCAGCGGGGACGGCCTCATTTCTGCTTCTGGGGCTGGCGGTCAACTGGCTCGCGGCCGGACTCTCGCTGGCCGGCCTGCTCTTCTACGTCTGCATCTACACCATGTGGCTGAAGCGCTCCACGGTCCAGAACATCGTCATCGGCGGGGCAGCCGGGGCGGTGCCGCCCCTGGTGGGCTGGGCGGCTGTCACCGGGGACTTGAGCTGGGCGGCTGTCGTCATGTTCCTGGTGGTCTTTGTCTGGACCCCGCCCCACTTCTGGGCGCTGGCGCTCTTTCGCAACGAGGACTACCGCCGGGCGGGGGTCCCAATGCTTCCCGTGTTGAAGGGCGAGGTCTACACCAAGTGGCAGATTCTGCTCTACTCCCTGGCCCTGATCCCCACCACTGCCGCCCTCTACTGGACCCAGACCGTCGGCGCCGGGTACCTCTGGACGGCGGTGGGGGTGAGTGCGGGCTACCTCTGGGTGAATGGGAAGCTGTTGCAGGAGCGGCTGCCGGCGAAGCGGTGGGCGGTGTCCTCCTTTGCCCTCTCCATCCTCTACCTGGGGCTCATCTTCCTGGCGATGGCTGTGGATGTGGCCTGAGGGTGGCCCACCGGCAGAGGCAGGTGCCCCCAGGTGGCCTTGTGGGAGCGGAGTTTTGGGGGAGGCCCCTTTTTCAGGTGGGGGAGCGGCGGGGACGCAGGGATATCACGTGGTGGGCGCTCAGCGGGTGGAGACCGGCAGAATAGCCAGGCGCCCCCCGGGACCGAATGGCCCAAGGGGGCGTGGCAGTAGGGCTAGGAGGCAGGCCACGGTCACATGGGGGTGGCATGAGGGTAGGACGCGGGTCTTGTATCTTATCGGCTTCTATACACATCGGTGTTCAGGTACTTCAGGCCCGAGTCGACCATCAGCGTGACCACCTTGGCCTTTGGCCCCAGCCGCTCCGCTACTCGAATCGCCGCCAGGACGTTGGCTCCGGATGAGGTTCCTGCGAAGAGCGCCTCCTCCCGCGCGAGCCGCCTCGCCATCGCCTTGGCGTCCTCGGTCTTGATGGCCAGGATCTCGTCCACGAGCGCCGGCTCCCAGAGCGGAGGGGTGTAGCCAATCCCAACGCCTTCGATCTTGTGAGGCCCCGCCTGCCCCCCCAGCAACACCGACGATTCGGCCGGCTCGACGGCGATGATCTTGATGCTCGGTTTGTGTCGCTTCAGCACGGTGGCAACCCCACGCAAAGAGGCCGCTGTGCCCACGGAGTGAACGAAGGCGTCGATCTCGCCGTGTGTTTGGCTCCAGACCTCCTCGCCCAGTGAGTAATAGCCCGCGATCGTGTCATGGTTGTACAGCTGGTTGGTCCAGAAGGTGTTCGGCTCCTGGCTCAGCCCACGGGCGGTCTCAATCATGTCCAGGATCAGCTTCTTGGTGGTCAGCCCTCCCTCGCTTGGGACAAGCGTGAGCTCCGCACCCAGGGCCGCCATCTGGTCCAGCTTCTCGCGGCTGAACGCATCGGAGGTGACGATCTTCAGGCGATAGCCCTTGGCGGCACAGACCAGTGCAAGCGATGCACCCGTGCTGCCGCCTGTGTACTCGACAACGGTGCCCCCCGGCTTCAGCCGACCGTCCTCCTCCGCCCGTGAGATCACGGCGTTGGCCATCCGGTCCTTAATGCTCCCGGTGGGGTTCTCCCACTCCAGTTTTACGAAGATGTCGGCACACCTGGGCGGTACGACCTTGCGAAGCTGAACCATTGACGTGTTTCCGATGGCATTGAGAATGTCCATGGGCTGCCCTCTCCTCTGCTGGCTGTCCTACTGACCGCACCACTCCAGCCGCGCCACGCACTCCACATGCGCCGTGTGCGGGAACATGTCGACCGGCTGTACCTCCAGGGTCCGGTAGCCCAGGGCCCCGAGCCGGCCCAGGTCACGGGCCAGGCTGGCGGGGTTGCAGGAGACATAGACGATGCGCTGGGGCCGGACCTGGGCCATCGCCTCCAGGACCGGCTCGTCGCAGCCCTTGCGGGGCGGGTCGAGCACGATCACATCGGCCCGGACCCCCTCCTCGGCCAGGCGGGGCATCTCGACCGCTGCGTCGCCGGCGATGAACTGAGCGTTGGCCACCCCGTTCCGTTCGGCATTCTCCCGGGCATCCGCTACCGCCTCCCGGGCCCACTCGATGCCCACCACCTCCCGGGCCTGCTTGGCCAGGAAGAGCGAGATGGTGCCGATGCCGCAGTAGATGTCCAGCACCGTCTCCGTTCCGGTCAGGGCGGCGTACTCCAACGCCTTCCCATAGAGTACCTCGGTCTGGGCTGGGTTGACCTGGAAGAAGGAGAGCGGTGAGATATTGAACTTCAGGTCGCCGATGTAGTCGGTAATGTGATCCTTACCGGCGAGAATCTTGGACTCCCGTCCAAGAATTACGTTGGTCTGCTGCGGGTTGATGTTCTGGACGACGCTGACCAGGCCAGGGATCCGCTCCAGCAGCCCCTGAGCGATCTCCTCGCCGAAGGGGAACTCCCGGCCATTGGTGACCAACACCGCCATCGCCTCGCCGGTACCCCGCCCCACCCGTCCAAGCACGTGGCGGAGCACGCCGGAGTGGGTCCGCTCGTCGTAGATGCGCACCCCATAGATGCGGGCCAGCGCCTTGACCTCCCGCATGATCTGGTTGGCCAGCGGGTGCTGGATCTCGCACTGCTCAATATCGACAATCCGGTGGGTGCCCGGAGCGAAGAAGCCCGCCACCACCTTGCCCGAGCGGTAGCCGAATGGGAACTGCGCCTTGTTCCGGTACTGCCAGGGCTCGGGCATCCCCAGGGTCGGGTGGACCGTCACCCCCTCCAGCTTGCCCACCCGGGTGATGGCGTCCACCACCTGCTGCCGCTTCAGGTCGAGCTGGGCGTCGTAGGCGATATGCTGCAGCTGGCACCCGCCGCACTCTCCCACCACCGGGCAGGGTGGCTCCACCCGGTGGGGCGACGGCTCGGCCACCCGCACCAGCGAGGCCCGGGCGTAGTTCTTTTTCACCTCGGAGACGCGCGCCACCAGGCGGTCGCCAGGGGCGCCGCCCGGAATGAAGACCGTTAGCCCTTCGTACCGGCCCACGCCCTCGCCGCCGTGACCCAGGCCGTGGATCGCAACCTCAATCGTCTGCCCCGGACGAACCGGGGGGGAATTCGAAGTCTGCTCTGTGCTCATACGGGTAGTGTACCACAATCCGGCTCCGGCGATGGGGGAGAATTGCAGGCCTCCCGGTCAACCGCCTCGGCCATAGATCGGACCCGGGCTGCCGTCCCGGCGATATCCTCCCGGCTGACCGGCAAGAGTACCGCTGCCCGGTGCCCGTGCTCAGCGATCACAGCTGCCTCGCCCCGCCGCTGCCACAGGGTGGCCCCCTCTCCCTCGTCCTCCTCCAGCACGATGAAGTCCCCATCGGCCAGGAGCCGTCCGTGGCGGAGCAGAAAGGCCTGAATCCCCACCAGCCCCGGCGCACGGCTGCCGGTGAAGACCGTCCAGACCTCGGTATGCTTCAGTGGCGCGCTCTGCCCAACCGCCAGGGCCACCGCTACGCCTGCGTTGTTCCCGTACGGCCGGCCGGGTAGGGCCAGGGCGATCAGCACCGCAGCCATCAGGGTCAAAGGGAGCAGCACCAGGAGATCCCAGAGGGGGCCGGGCAAGACCAGCGCGGCCACGCAGGCCGGCGGCAGCAGCATCGCCGCTCCCGCCACGGTCAGAAAGGCCGGACCGGCCCAAAGCCGCTCGCCGGTGTCGTAATGGGCTACCACCACCACCCGCTGCCGGATCTCATCGTTGGCAGGAATCACCCCGACTACATTCTGGCTCTCACCCCTCGGGAAGAGCCAACCAAGCTGAAGCCAGCCCAGCGATTGGGCTGCGAAACCAACCGCCCCCAGCAGGGTCAGAACGAGGCCCAAGCCAGGTGCCGGCCGGAGCAGGATCCCGCCGACGAGCGAGAGGCCCAGAATCATCCCCCAGGCCGGGCGGGACGAGTGAAAGGAGCTGAAGGGCTCCACCCAGACCTGGTAGGTAGAGCGGCGGAGCTGCTCCACCAGCCAGCGTGAAGCCCGCCGCTCACCAGGCTTGGCAGCCGGGCGGTCGGCGAGCTCCTTTGCCAGGGTGCTGAGCGGGTCATGCACGGGCGCCCCTCCTCATTCGAGGCGCCCGTGGCCGTCAGCCGAGCGCCGGTTCCAGAATTACGAGCGAGCCCGCGGCCGCATCGAGGCGCGCCTGTACCCCGAAGGGCAGCGTCGCCCGGTAGGCGGTATGGCCGCTCGGGAAGCCATAGAGCACGGGCACGCCAAGACCGCCCAGGTGGTCAGCGAGGACCTCCAGGAGCGTGAGCGACGGCCTACCGTCGATCCGGCTCAGGCAGCTGGGCGAGTCGCCAAAAAGGATCCCCCTCAGCCCCCGCAGTTTGCCGGCCAGCTTGAGCTGCATCAGCATGCGGTCGACCCGGTAGGGGGCTTCATCTACCTCCTCCAGACAGAGGATCGCCCCCGTCAAGTCGGGCTCCCAACGGGTGCCCATGAGGGAGACCAGCAGCGAGAGGTTGCCACCGGTCAGCCGTCCCTCGGCCACGCCGGGGCGCACCACCACTGGGCGCGGCGGCTGATCATCCACCGGTGCGGGCCAGTGGATCTGGCCCAGCGCATCCACCTCCTGCATGGCCCGGAGCAGCCCCTCGGCGTTGTACACCACCGCCTCGCCGAAGGCCGCGACCATGGGACCGTGGAAGGTGACCAGGCTCGCCTCCCGCTGCATGGCCAGGTGCAGAGCAGTCACATCGGAGAAGCCGCAGAAGAACTTGGGCGTGCGGCGGACCAACTCCCAGTCGATACGCTCCAGGATCCGCATGGCCCCGTAGCCACCCCGGGCGCAGAGCACCGCCTCCACCTCGGGATTCGCCCAGATGCGGTTGAAGTCGGTCGCCCGGGCCTCATCATCGCCGGCCAGATAGCCGCGCTGATCCAGCACATGATCGCCCACCAGGGTGCGGTAGCCGAAGGCGTGAAGCCGGGCGAGGCCTGCCTCCAGGGCTTCCCGGTCCACCGGGCTTGACGGGGAGATAATACCGATCAGGCCGCCGTACGAGACGGGACGGGGTTTGGTCAACCTCATGCCAGGCCTCCTCCTCTCCTACTCTACGCGGCCCGTGGCCACGGCAGAACGGGTCGCCTTGCGCTCGGACAGCCAGACCAGCGTCTCCCGCAGCGCTGCCGCCAGGTCGGTGGGGGTCAGGCCCAGTTCCGCGCGGGCCTTCTCGTCGCTGACGATCCAGGGCGCTGTCCAGGAGCGCACATCGTTGGGATGCACCAGCGCCCGCGGCCGCAGCGCCAGCCGGGAGCCCAGCGCCACCAGACTGGCCGCTCCCAGCAGCACCGGCACCGGCATCGCCCAGCCCGGAGCCCGACCGCCGCTCACCTGGGCCATCAGGCCCATCAACTGCTCCTGAGTCAGGTTCGCTCCAACCAGGTTGTAGATCTCCCCAGGGCGCCCCCGCTCCATGGCGGCGATGGTGCCCCGGATCACATCGCGCACGAAGACCAGGTTGACCGCGCCCTGCGAGGAGCCCAGGTAGAAGGGCAGCCGCCGCTGGCGCACCAGCCAGATCAGGGTGTTCACCCCCTGCGGGTCGCCAGGGCCAAAGACGGCGCTCGGGCGGACGATCACCACCTCAAGGCCCCGCTCCTGGTACTCGAGCGCCACCTGCTCCTGCTCCAGCTTCGTCCGGCCGTAGGGGTCGTCCAGCGGGGCGGGCGGGTCTGTCTCGGTGCGCGGGCGGAGCTGGCCATCGGCCGTCGCCACCGCTGGCCCTCCAGCAGCGATGGAAGACATGTGGAGCACCCGCTTCACTCCGCCCTTCTGGCAGGCTCTCAGCAGGCGCCGCAACCCCTCCACGTTCACTTCGCGCATCTTCGCCAGGGAGGCCTGGAAGCTGATCCACGAAGCCAGGTGATAGACCTGGCTGATCCCGTTCACAGCGGCCTGCAGGCTTTCGGCATCGCCCAGGTCGCCCACCGCCAGCTCAAGCTGCCCGAGGAGAGGGCCGAAGACCGCCGTCGCCCGCTCCTCGGACCGGACCAGAATCCGAACCTTCTCCCCCCGCTCCAGCAGGGCCCGGACCAACTGCTCGCCGATGAATCCCGTGGCGCCCGTCACCAGGATCACGGGTCTCTCCCCCTTCATTGGTATAGCCCTAGTATTTAGACGCGCCAACGGTGAGTTCCTATGCGCAGGCTGCCAGCGAGGGAGAAGGGGTAGAACTTGGAACGGCGAAATCCCTTATCCACGGAATTTTTCGGACAAGGAGAAGGGGGTGCCATCAATGTGGCGGTTCGTAGCGCGATGGTATGTGAGTGCGCTTCTGCTCTCCGCCCTGACAACGGGCTGCGCCGTTGGGCCAACCCCTTCCCCGCAGTCCCCGCCGTTACAGCCTTCCACGGAGTCCCCGGTGCCACCGCCCACGGTCGCCCCCACACAACCGCCCGTACCACCGCCCACCGAGCCGAAGGCCGAAGCGGGGCCAGCGCCCACCCGCCTGGCCTGCGGCGAGGAAGGGCCCGGTAAACCCCTGCTGCCCGGCGCAACCGGCCAGGTAGACTACCTCTGTGACGGACAGGTCTGGGCGATCGACCTGGCCACCGGCCGGCAGACCCGGCTTGTCAGCCATGCACAGCGCATCGCCGACTTCGCCTGGGAGCCCGGGGGCAGCGGGATCGCCGTGGTCACCGAGTCCACCCACGAGGTTCTCTTCTGGGATGCCGCCACGCAGGAACTGCACCCCGTCATGATCGCCACCGATGTACCGAATATCCTTTCCTGGTCGCCCACCGGGGAGATTCTGGTGGTCAGCCCGGGCACCGATGTCTGGCGCAGCTATCAGTTCATCGCCCGGAAGGGCTGGCAGCTGATCGGGGAGGCCAGTGGCATGGGGCTTCGCTGGAGCCCCGACGGCAGGCGCTTTGCCACCGTGCACGGGGTCGACGTGCCCGAGTACCCGGTCCAAAACGGCGCCAGCAGCACCCTGATCGTCGGTGAGATCGACGGGATACAGGTAGCCACCCGCACCGTCGCCACCGGCGATGCGAAGTCCGGCTGGCGCGATGCGCTCTTTACCGAAGACAGCGCCCTGGTCTACCGGGAGCTCAACCCCCGTGATCACCAGCAGTCGCTCTCCTGGTGGCTGCTTCCTCCCGGTCCTCAGGCCACCCCCCGGCAGCTGGAGCCCGACTCCCCGCTCATCCGGCAGGCCGAGGAGAGCCTGCGCCGGCCGGTCTACCAGGTCGATGGGCAAAACGCCTCCCGTATCGGGCTCTCCCCCGACGGCAAGTGGGCGCTGATTCTCTTCCGGAGCCTCACAGAGGTCTACCTGATTGACGCAGCGCTCACCGGCGAGCGGTTCCTGCTCCCCGGCGGCTACCACGAATGGGTGCCGGCCGCACATCGCTGAGCCCATGCGCGCAAAACCGCCGCCCCCTGCTGGGAGCGGCGGTCCTGTTACTCCTGACCCGTCTGCTTCTTGAGCGCCTCCGTCACCAGCTTCATCGCCAGCTGTGGGTTGGCCCGGCCCCGGGTCGCCTTCATCATCTGGCCGACGAACCACTGGGCGGCGGCCTGTTTGCCTGCCTTCCAGTCCTCCACCGGGCCGGGGTTGGCAGCCACGATCTCCTGGGCGATCTTCAGCAGTTCGCCCTCGTCGGCCACCTGGGTCAGCCCCTCTTCTTTCACGATGGTCTCGGCATCCTTGTCGGAGCCCACCATCTTCTCGAAGACGGTCTTGGCGATCTTTCCGGTGATCGTTCCCTTCTCCATCAGCTTCAGCATACCCGCCAGCTGCTCGGGGGTGACCGGAATCTGATCGGGGCCCAGCCCCTTCTCGTTCATGATCCGGTTCAGCTCGTTGATCTGCCAGTTGGCGACGCTCTTGGCGTTCTCCTTGCCCGCCAGCGCCACCGCCTGGCCAAACCACTCGGCAAACTCCTTCTCCGCCACGATGATCGAGGCATCGTAGGCAGAGAGACCGTACTCGTTCTCCAGCCGGTGCATGATCGTGTCAGGCAGCTCGGGCAGGGTGGCCCGAACCCGTTCCACATCCTCTTCGGAGATCACGACGGGCGGAAGGTCGGGCTCGGGGAAGTAGCGGTAGTCCTCGGCATCTTCCTTGGAGCGCAGCACCACCGAGATCCCCTTGGCCTCCCGCCAGGAGCGGGTCTCCTGGTCGATCTCGCCACCCTGCTCCAAGATGGCGATGTGCCGCTTCGCCTCGTACTCGATACCGCGCATGGCAGCCGAGAAGGAGTTGACGTTCTTCAACTCGGAGCGGGTGCCAAGTCCCGAAGCCCCCGCCGGTCGTACCGAGACGTTGACATCGCAGCGCATGGAGCCCTCTTCCATCTTCACATCGCTGATGCCGCAGTACTTGATAATCGACCGCAGCTTGTTCAGGAAGAGGCCTGCCTCCTCCGCCGAGCGGAGGTCAGGCTCGGTGACGATCTCGATCAGCGGCACCCCCGCCCGGTTGTAGTCCACCAGGGAGGAGTCAGCCTCGGCCACATCATCGCCGGCGTGCAGGAGCTTGCCGGCATCGTTCTCCAGGTGGATGCGCTTGATGCCGATCCGCCGGGTGACCCCATCTTTCCGGGTGATCTCCACGTAGCCATCATAGCAGAAGGGCAGGTCGAGCTGGCTGATCTGATAGTTCATCGGGGAGTCCGGGTAGAAGTAGTTCTTCCGGTCGAACTTGGAGTAGTGCTGAATGGAGCAGTTGAGCGCCAGGCCCGCCTTGATCACGTACTCCAGCGCCTGGGCGTTCAGCACCGGCAGGGCGCCGGGCAGCGCCAGGCAGACCGGGCAGACATTCGTGTTGGGCTCAGCGCCAAACTCGTTCTTGCACGAGCACCAGACCTTGGTCTCGGTGGCCAGCTCCACGTGGACCTCGAGACCCACAACGGTTTCCCACTGGGTCGCCACGGTTACCGACCTCCTTCCGCCGCCAGGGCCGGGCGGGCTTCATGGTGCCGGGTAGACTTCTGATACGCCCAGGCAAACTGGAGCAGCCGGGCGTCGTCGAAATGCCTGCCAATGAACTGCAGGCCAACCGGCAGCCCGCCCGCGAAGCCGCAGGGGACCGAGAGGCCCGGCAGGCCTGCCAGGTTGACGGGAATGGTGTACAGATCTGCCAGGTACATGGCCAGCGGATCATCGGTCTTCTCGCCCAACCCCCACGCCGGAACCGGTGAGGTGGGCGTGACAATGGCATCAAACTGCTCGAAGACCTGCTGGAAATCGCGCACCACCAGCGTGCGTACCTGCTGGGCCTTCTTGTAGTAGGCGTCGTAGTAGCCGCTGGAGAGGGCGTAGGTCCCGACCATGATCCGGCGCTTCACCTCGTCGCCGAAGCCCTCGGAGCGCGTCTTACCGTACATCTCCAGCAGGCCGCTGAACTCCGGGGTCCGGTAGCCGTAGCGAACGCCGTCGAAGCGGGCCAGGTTGGCCGAGCACTCCGCCGGAGCGATGATGTAATAGGCCGAGAGGGCGTGCTCGGTGTGAGGGAGCGAGCACTCCTCCACATCGGCGCCCAGCGCCTTCAACTGCGCCACCGCCTCTTCAATGCGGCTCTTCACCTCAGGGTCGAGCCCCTCGCCGAAGTACTCCCGGGGCACGCCAAAGCGAACGCCCTTGAGCGACGGCTCACCGCCGAACTTGATCGCCGGCGGGGTCCGGCCTGCATTGGTGGAGTCGCGGCGGTCGGAGCCGGCCACCACCTCAAAGAGGCGGGCCACGTCTTCCACGTCGCGCCCCAGGGGGCCGATCTGGTCCAGCGAGGAGGCGAAGGCGACCAGGCCGTAGCGGGAGACGTAGCCGTAGGTCGGCTTCAGGCCGACAATGCCGGTCAGCGCCGCAGGCTGGCGGATCGAACCGCCGGTGTCCGAGCCCAGGGAGAGGGGGACCTCCTCTGCCGCCACAGCCGCCGCCGACCCCGAGGAGGAGCCGCCCGGAACACGCTCCAGGTCCCAGGGGTTGCGGGTGGCGAAGAAGCCAGAGTTCTCGCCGGATGAGCCCATGGCAAACTCGTCCATATTGGTCTTACCGATGATGATGGCGCCCGAGGCGCGCAGCCGCTCCACGACGGTGGCATCATAGGGCGGCAAATACTCACCCAGAATCTTGGAACCGCAGGTGGTGCGGATCCCATCGGTGCACATATTGTCCTTGACCGCGACCGGAACACCCGCCAACGGCCCGATATCCGTGTCGCCACCCCGGCGGCGTGCATCGAGTTTGCGGGCCCGCTCCAGGGCCTGGTCCGCCGTAACGGTCAGGAAGGCGCGGACCTGGGGGTCCACCTCCCCAATGCGCTCCAAGAAGGACTCCGCAATCTCCACCGCCGACAGCTCCCCGGCCAGAAAGAGCCGATTGAGCCGTGTGGCACTAAGCTTATACGTCGCTCCAGACATAGGCTAGCCCTCCGTGATCTTCGGCACCTTGAAACAGCCCGCCTCGGCCTCCGGGGCTTGGCTGAGCACCTTGGCCCGGTCCAGCGAGGTATGGGGCTTGTCCTCACGCAGGACATTCTGCAAGGCGACCGCATGGTAGGTGGGGGGCACATTGGCCGTATCCAGCCGGTTCAGGCTCTCGACGTGCTCGAGAATACGGCTGAGCTGCCCCGTAAAGGCCACCTTCTCCTCTTCAGTGAGGCTCAGTCGGGCCAGGCGGGCCACGTGCTCAACCTGGCTGCGCGTCAGCGCCATGGTAGATCACCGCCAAATCTCTAGATTTCAGGAAGGCCCCCTGGGTGCACCCTTCCGCGTAACTACCTGATTTTATCACAGTAAGGAATGGAAGGGCAACGTGACAACCCAGCCGCAGTGAACCTTTGACGCCGATTGGACCGTCTTACTCACAGTAGGACTGAAGGGGGATTCGGCAGTGGCGCAGACAGCGGTAAAACTCTTTTTCGATAAGCGGCACGATGGCCTGGAGCGGGAGCTGAACCAGTGGCTTGGCCAGGTCTCCGGCCAGGTGTTGATGACCGGCATGTCCATGGACTCCAACCAGTACGGCCACTGCTTGACGGTGATGTACCAGACCGGTGAGGGCGGCCGGCACTACCGGGCCCATGTCTTCTACCACTCCAGCCACAGCAAGCTGGAGGAGGCGGCAAACGGGGGTCTGGCGGCAGCCCAGGCCCAGTGGGGCCGGCTGGTGGCGATCGGGTCGAACGAGTACGGTCACTGCCTCTGCGTGATTGAGGAGCGGTAAAGGAAAAGCCAGGCCGGTTGGCCTGGCTTCTTCACCTCTGAGCCATGTATTACTACTCACTGACTTGTCGCCGGTTTCAGGAAAGAATATGCATGTATTGCGAACCTTCCTGGCTGATCCGTTGTCTATCCCAGGTGGAACAACCCCTACGACCTGGAACCGGGCGTATCACAGCAGTGATCTGGATTTCATCCCCAGTTTCGGTGATTTTCAGCATCTTCTGGTTGTGAAGTCTACCGACACCATCTGGTTTTGATACTCCCTCTGCCTGGCAGTCACGAGGCCGGCGCAGGCCCGCCTACGAAGAAACCGCCCCTCCCAAACGGGAGGGGCGGTCGATCTCGTCAGGTTTAGGCGTTCGTCCGCAGGTGGCAGGCGACCCAGTGACCGCTGCCCACGTTGATCAGCGGCGGCTCCTCGGTCTTGCACTTCTCGCCCACCTGGCTGACATAGCGGCAGCGGGTGTGGAAGCGGCAGCCCTTTGGCGGGTTGACCGGAGAGGGAACGTCGCCCTCCAGCACGATACGCTCACGACGAATGGTCGGGTCGGGAATGGGAATGGCAGACATCAGCGCCTCGGTGTACGGGTGCAGCGGGTTGCTGTACAGCTCAGCCGAGGGGGAGATCTCAACCATCTTGCCCAGGTACATGACGCCGACGCGGTCGGAGACGTGCTTCACGACCGAGAGGCCGTGGGCGATGAACAGGTAGGTCAGGTTGAACTCCTTCTGGAGGTCCTCCAGCAGGTTCAGCACCTGCGACTGAATCGACACGTCGAGCGCGGAGACCGGCTCGTCGCAGACGATCAGCTTCGGGTTCAGGGCCAGCGCACGGGCGATGCCGATACGCTGACGCTGGCCGCCCGAGAACTCGTGCGGGTAGCGGCGGGCGTGGAAGGAGGCCAGGCCGACGACGTCCAGCAGGTTCTGGACCCGCTTGGTCTTCTCGGCGCCACGGGCCACGCCGTGAATCTCCAGCGGCTCGCCGATGATCTCACCGACGGTCATGCGGGGATTCAGCGAGGCGTAGGGGTCCTGGAAGATGATCTGCATCTCACGGCGGAGCTTGCGCATCTCCTCGCGGTTCAGATCATAGACATTCTTGCCCTCGAAGAGCACCTGACCATCGGTCGGCTCGTGCAGGCGAAGGATGACCTTGCCAAGAGTGGTCTTGCCGCAGCCAGACTCACCCACGAGGCCGAGGGTCTCACCGGCGAGAATATCGAAGGAGACGCCGTCCACCGCCTTGAGGTGGCCAACGGTCCGGGAGATGATGCCGCCGCCGGAGATCGGGAAGTGCTTCTTCAGATTGCGGATTTCCATCAGAACCTGCTTGGCGTTCTGCGTACCAACAGCGGTGCTCATTACGCGCTAACCCCCTTGGCCAGACGGTCTGCAGCCACGTAGCAAGCAACCCAGCGGCCAGGCGCGACCTGCTCGAGGGGCGGCTGCTCGGTCTTGCACTTGTCGATAGAGTACGGGCACCGCGGCTCAAAGCGGCAGCCGGGAGGCAGGTGCAGCGGGTTGGGGACGACGCCCTCAATCACGTGCAGCTTCTCCACGTCCTCGTCCATGCGCGGAATGGACCTCAGCAGGCCCTCGGTGTACGGGTGCAGCGGGTGCTTGAAGACGTTGACAGCGTCCGCCTCCTCAACCACCTTGCCGGCGTACATGACGACAACCCGCTCGGCCATCTCGGCGACGACGCCGAGGTCGTGGGTGATCAGCATGATGGCCATGCCCAGTTCCTTCTTCAGCTTCTTCATGAGCTCGAGGATCTGGGCCTGAATGGTCACATCGAGCGCCGTGGTGGGCTCGTCGGCGATCAGAAGCTTCGGGTTGCAGGAGAGCGCCATCGCGATCATGACGCGCTGACGCATGCCGCCGGACAGCTGGTGCGGATACTCCTTGACCCGGCGCTCCGGGAGCGGAATGCCGACCAAGCGAAGCATCTCGACCGCCTTGTCCGTGGCCTCCTTGTAGGAGAGGCCCTGGTGCAGCTGAATCGCTTCAGAGATCTGGTCGCCAATGGTGTAGACCGGGTTCAGCGAGGTCATCGGCTCCTGGAAGATCATCGAAATATCATTGCCGCGGATCTTCCGCATCTCAGCCTCGGACTTCTTAATGAGATCCTCGCCTTCGAAGAGGATCTCACCGTCGACGATCTTGCCGGGCGGGTTGGGAATCAGCCGCATGATCGAGAGCGAGGTCACACTCTTACCGCACCCAGACTCACCCACTACGCCGAGCGTTTCACCCCGTTTGATGTAAAGGTTCACCCCGTCGACGGCCCGAACAACGCCGTCCTCCGTGAAATAGTGGGTCTTAAGGTTTCGGATTTCGACAAGTTTCTCGCTCATTGGCTCACTCCTCTTCTCCTTCTGACACAACGAGTAGCCGGGGTCGGCGGGGTTCTACCCGGGTAGACCTATCCACGACTCACGTATGAGACGCGCGATTCTGCCTACCGGTTTGGATAATTTTCAGCCTCGCCCGCGATTTCGCAGGTTCCCCCGAGAGGCACCTTCAGGAACACTCGGCTCTTTTCGATTCTTCGGGTACCCCAAGTTCTCCTCCCGTGGGAGAGACACTTTTTCGTGGTGAAGTTGGAAAAAGACAGCCTGTCTCATCTGTATGCTCCAGTATTCGGTATCATGCAGGAGAGAAGAAACAGTCTAAACCACACCCGACTATTGTACCATGTACGATACCAATCGTCCAACTTTATCGCTTGAAACGTTTAGGAGGACGCAGTGCTCACTGCGTCCTCCGTTCGCCTCGCTAATGTCACTGTTCGACATAGCGCTGCGCAAATTCCTCCTCAGAGAGGACGAGAATCCCCAAATCGCGCGCTTTGTCGAGTTTTGAGCCCGCCGCTTCGCCCGCCAGGACGAAGGAGGTCTTCTTGCTGACAGAGCCCGAAGACTTGCCGCCCAACCGCTCGATCAGCTCCTCAATCTCCTTGCGCCCCCAGCGGGTGAGAGTTCCGGTAACCACCACGGTCATGCCGGTGAGCGGCCCTTCGGCGGGGGCGGTCCGCTTCTCGCCCACCATGTTCACCCCGGCTGCACGGAGCTTGGCCAGCAACTCGTGCGACTTCGGCGAGCGGAAGTACTCGACCACCGAGTCGGCAATCTTGGGCCCGAGACCATTGATCGCCACCAACTCGTCTGCCGTGGCCTGCTCGACCGCCTCCATGGAGCCGAAATGATCGGCCAGCAGTTTGGCAGCCCGCTCGCCCACGTGCCGAATGCCCAGGCCGAAAATCAGCCGGTGAATCGGGTTCTGCCGGGTGGCATCGATCGCTGCCAGCAGATTGTCCACCGACTTCTCGCCCATGCGCTCGATCGCCAGCAACTCCCCCCGCTTCTCCCGGAGGGCGTACAGGTCCGCGGCGTCGTGAATCAGCCCTTCGTCCAGCAGAATCTGCACCAGCGCTTCGCCCAGCCCCTCAATGTTCATGGCATCGCGCGAGGCAAAGTGGAGAATCGCCCGGTACTGCTGCGCCGGGCAGAGCGGGTTGGGGCAGCGCACCGCCGCCTCGCCCTCGGCCCGGACCAGGTCGGCCCCGCAGGCGGGGCAGGTGGGTGGGAACTGCCAGGGCATGGTTCCGTCCGGCCGCTTCTCGACCAGGACCCGCACCACCTCGGGAATGATCTCGCCCGCCTTGCGGACGATGACGGTGTCACCCACCCGGACATCCTTGGCCCGGATGTTGTCCTCGTTGTGCAGCGTTGCCCTCTTTACCGTGGTACCGGCGATGCGAACCGGGCGGAGTTCGGCAGCCGGGGTCACCGCTCCGGTCCGGCCCACCTCCAGGCTGATCGCCTCCACCACCGTCTCTTTCTCCTCCGCCGGGTACTTGAAGGCCACCGCCCAGCGGGGGAACTTGGAGGTAAAGCCCATGCGCTCCCGCTGGGCCAGATTGTTTACCTTAATGACCAGACCATCGATCTCGTAGGGCAGATCGTACCGCTTCTCCCGCCAGGTCTCCGTCCAGGTGATCACGTCTTCGATCGACTTCGCCAGAATGCGGTGCTCATTGACCTTAAAGCGCAGCGCCGCCAGCCGCTCCAGGCTGGACCAATGGTCGCTGATCCCCAGCGCCTCAGCCCCCACCAGGTTATAGATGAACGAATCGAGGCGGCGCTCCCTGGTCTTCCTGGGGTCCTTCTGCCGCAGCCCGCCGGCGGCGGCGTTGCGCGGGTTCTGGAGCAGGGGCTTGCCCTGCGCCTCCAGTTCCCGGTTCAGTTCCTCCAGGACCCGCTTCTCCATATAGATCTCGCCCCGGACGATCAGCGTCTCAGGAACCAGGCCCGAGGCGGTATCAAGCCGCAGGGGAATGGAACCAATGGTGCGGATGTTCTCGGTTACATCCTCTCCCGTCTCCCCATCGCCACGGGTGGCCCCCTGCACAAAGATGCCATTCTCATAGCGCAGCGAGATGGAGAGGCCGTCAATCTTCAGTTCGCAGACGTACTCCACCGGCTCGCCCTCCGCCAACTGGCGGACCCTGCGGTCAAAGTCCCGCAGGGACTCCTCGTCGAAGGCGTTGTCCAGGGAGAGCATAGGTGGGTTGTGAGGCACCTTGGCAAAGTCGGAGACGGGGCGTCCACCCACCCGCTGGGTAGGAGAATCGGGGTGAATCAGGTCGGGGAACTCCCCCTCCAGCCGCTTCAACTCCAGCATGAGCTGGTCAAACTCGTAGTCAGAGATTTCGGGGTCGTTCAGCACATAGTACCGGTACTCGTGGTGGCGAATCTCGTCGGAGAGCTGTCTGATGCGCTGTTCGGCCTCTTGCCGGGTCACGTGCGATCCCCCTCCCGCAGGTCAGGAAGACTGGTCTCCCTCTCGGAGATAGCATACCGTGGCCCTGCAGAAAAAACCAGACCCCGGCATGCCGGGGTCTGGCTCATAGCAGAACGCTTACTTGACCTCGAAGTCGACGCTGACCTCGGTGCCCAGGGGCGAGTTGTCGTTGTTGACCAGCTGCACCTTGAGGGTGTGCTTGCCCGGCTTCAGGTCCTTCAGGGCGTATCGCATGGTGCCGACGTACATCGGCTCGCCGCCGTCGAGGGTCAGGATCGCATGGCCCTCGCCCGGGGCGTTCTTGGGCTCCTTGGGCTCCTTGGCAGCGAAGGTCTTGTTCCAGGTGAAGCCCTGGGCCTTCATCTCAACCATCGCCACAGCGCCGGCGGCGCTGACCTTCACCTCAAGCTTGCCGTCAGCGGACTTGGCCGTGACCGGACCGGCCTTGGCCGGCTCCTCCTGCTTGGGCGCTTCGGCCTTGGGCTGCTCAGCCGGCTTGGACTGGGTGCAGCCGGTGAAGAGCGCAGCAGCAACAGTAAGAGCCGCAAGAGTCAGAAGCATCTTCTTCACTGTGTTGGTCCCCTCCGTCTCTCTCTCGGACATTTGTGAATCGGACTCCGCTACAGAAATTCCTACTGAAGCCGAAAAATCCTGCCCCCGTGCGGAAGTCCCAATGTTAGGTTCTTTGCAAAGACCGTTGCGTTGCACGTAATTCGGCGCTTTGCGAAGAACCTCATGTCATGCGGAATTCAGCTAGTTCACTCGCCTGCGGGCTTCAGATAGAGCGAAACCAATACCTTTTGGCCGACACTGGGAAAGTGCACCGTGACGGTATCGCCTCGCACATCGCGCACAATCCCCTCACCGAATCGGGCGTGGACCACACGATCACCGGGTTCAAATGCCGGAGCCGGGCCGGCAGTGGCAGACTGGGACGTCTCCTGCATCCGGCGGGCCTCCACCGTCTTACCCCACCCGGAGGCGCCAATGGCCGGCGAGGCGTCGTCATCCTCCATATAGGAGCGCCGGCGCGGCGCTTCGGACTCCTCTCCCCAGGTGCGCCGGCCTCCACCCCCGCCCCATACCGACGAGGGCGTACCCCAGGCGGAGGCGCTCCGGCCGGGACGGGCGTTCCCCGCCACCTCTACCAGGTTGGCCGGGATCTCCTGCAGGAAGCGGCTGGGGGCGTTGTAGTTCGACTGCCCCCAGAGCGTCCGGCTGAGGGCGTTGGTCAGGTAGAGCCGGTAGCGGGCGCGGGTCATGCCCACGTAGCAGAGGCGCCGCTCCTCCTCCATCTGGTTTTCGTCGGTCAGCGCACGGTTGTGGGGGAAGACGCCCTCCTCCATGCCAATGAGGAAGACAACCGGGAACTCCAGCCCCTTGGCGGTGTGCAGGGACATGAACTTCACCTTGTCCCCGCCCCCGCCCTGGTCGGCGTCGCTCACCAGGGCCACGGTGGAGAGGAAGATGTCCAGCGAGGTCAGACCCTGGTACTCCTCGCCGGTGGGCATCTCAAACTCGGTGGCCATCGACCGGAGTTCCTGCAGGTTCTCAATGCGGGCTACACCCTCCAGCGATGGGTCGGCCTTCAGTTCATCGAGGTAGCCGGAGCGGGTCAGCACCTCATCGATCAGTTCCCCAACCGAGAGATAGGCGCTCATGTTGGTCAACTCTTCGATCATGGCGCCGAACTGCTCCACCTTCTTCTGGTAGGAGCCGGAAAGGCCAGGCACCAGGGAGCAGTCGATCGCCGCTGTCGCCACGGGGACGTTCCACTGCTCGGCGTAGTCGACCAGTTTATCGATGCTGGCCGGACCCACCCCGCGCTTTGGCGCCCCAATCGCCCGGCGGAAAGAGAGGGTGTCGGACGGATTCGCCATGATGCGCAGGTAGGAGATTACATCTTTAATCTCCTTGCGCTCGAAGAACTTGAACCCGCCGACGATCTCGTAGGGGATCGACTTGCTGACAAAGGCCTGTTCCAGGGCACGGGACTGGGCATGGGTCCGATAGAGCACGGCGAAGTCCTGGTAGGTGAGCCGGTGGTCAGCGCTCAGCCCCTCGGTGATCAGCCGCTGAACCTCCCCCGCGACGAACCAGGCCTCGTCATTCTCGTCGGAGGCGGTGTAATGCCGCACCAGGTCGCCGGTGCCGGCCTGGGTCCAGAGCCGCTTCTCCTTTCGGCCCAGATTGCGCCGAACCACCTCGTAGGCGGCGGAGAGGATATTCTGGGTGGAGCGGTAATTCTGTTCGAGCTTGATCGCCCGGCACCCCGGGTACTGGGCCTCAAACTCCAGAATGTTGGTGATGTCCGCGCCGCGCCAGGAGTAGATGCCCTGGTCATCGTCGCCCACCACCGCCAGGTTCTGCCTGCGGGCGGCCAGCAGGAAGACCCAGCGATTCTGTACATGGTTGGTGTCCTGGTACTCATCGACCAGGATATGCTGGAACTTGTTCTGATAATGCTCCAGAACGTCCGGAAAGCGCTCGAGCAGCTGTACGGTCAGGAGAAGCAGGTCATCAAAGTCCAGGGCGTTGTTCGACTTCAGCCGCTCCTGGTAAAGCTCGTAGACCTTCGCCACCTGCTGCTGCCAATAGTCCTTCGCCCGGGCGGAGTAGGTCTTGGCGTCCAGCATGGCGTTCTTGGCGTTGGAGATGGAGCCCAGTACCGCCCCTGGCTGAAACTGCTTGTCCGAAAGGCCCAACCGTTTGATGCAGTCCTTGACCACCGACTCCTGGTCGTCGCTGTCGAGAATCACAAAGTTCTTGGCATAGCCAAGCCGCTCGATATCGCGCCGGAGCATGCGGACACAGGTGGAGTGAAAGGTGGAGACCCAGATCTCCTTCGCCTTGGGCCCCACCAGCGCCTCGACCCGCTCCCGCATCTCAGCGGCCGCCCTGTTGGTGAAGGTAATCGCCAGGATCCGCCATGGGGAGATTCCCTCGCCCAGCAGGTGGGCAATGCGGCCCGTATCGAGCCGGTTGCCAGACTCCACCTCCTCCCGGAGCACGGCCAGGTCCTCCGGGGCCAGGTCGCGCGGCGGCATGGCCTCTGGGTTATAGTGGTCGCCAAAGAGAATCAGGTGGGCAATGCGGTGGGCAATCACACGGGTCTTGCCGCTGCCTGCGCCCGCCAGGATCAGCAGCGGCCCAGCGCCGTGCAGCACCGCCTCCCGCTGCTGGTCATTGAGCCCCTCCAGGAGCGACTGGCGCACCTGATCACGGAGCCGTTGGTACTCCCGAACCGATTCGTGGTCAAGCATGATCGCGGCTCACCTCACTCGATTCCCAGGGAATTCTCGATTGGGTCCGCCTCCTCCTCCAGGAGGGTTCTGGTGGCCCCGTACATTTGTTCCGTCTGGAACGATAGTTTGTCGTGCCATTTATTTACAGAAAGTGTTGACACCGCTGGCTCCACCTGCTAAAGTTGTCTCCGTTGCCGCTTCAGGAGTAATCTTTTACCAATTGATTACTTCACTTACTGATAGCATGTTTGGCTTAAAGGAGGAAGACCGCTTTGCTCCGACATCTCCGCCTGCGCCGCTCTTTCTGGGGTGCCCTCGCGCTGGGCATTCTGGCGGTACCCGCTATGCTTGGCGGGACAGCGGCAGCCCCTGCGGAGAGCCAGGACCAGCTGCCCCCGCTTGAGCCTAACCCGCTGGCCAAGCTTCCGCCCGATCCGGCTGATCTGCTCGCCGGGCTCCTCGAGTCCCACGCAAGGCAGATCGACGACCTGGCTCCGGAACGCTTTCGAATGCTTGTGGCAGAGGCTGCACACCGACACCGTCTCGACCCGCGCCTGATCGCTTCAGTCATCACCGTGGAGACCCGGTGGGATCCCGATGCGGTCGGAGGTCACGGTGAACTCGGCCTCATGCAGATTCTGCCCTCCACCGGCGCTTGGCTGGCCGAGCTCAAGGGCTTGACGAACTATGACCTGAGCGATCCGGCCACCAGCATCGAGCTGGGCTCTACCTACCTGGCCCTGCTGGTGGAGGAGTACGGCTCCCCCGAGCGTGCGCTGGCCGTTTACAACGGCGGCCCCCGAGCAGCCGAAGGCTGGGAGACCAACATCTACATGCACAAGGTCATGAGGGTGTATAACCAGCGCCCGCCGGCGCCCCCAAAGGCCTACCCCACAAAGCAAGACCGCTTCCGTACAACCATATCGCTGGCGAATTAGCCCCGACGAAGAAAGCCCTGGCCAGGTTCTGGCCAGGGCTTCCGATTTTGGGCTGTGCTACTCCGCCTTTGCCTGAAGGGTAACGGTAAAGACGGTCCCCGCCCCCACCTTGGACTCCACCTCGATATGGCCGCCATGGGCCTGAACGATGCTGTGGCAGAGGGCCAGCCCCAGGCCTGTCCCCTCCTCCTTGGTGGTGAAGAACGGGTCAAAGAGCCGCTTCATGTTCTCCGGAGCGATTCCCACCCCGGTGTCAGCGACCTGGAGGATGATCTGTTCCCCATCGACACGGGTGATCACAATCGAGAGCCGCCCACCGAAGGGCATCGCCTGCACGGCGTTGATGATCAGGTTGAGCAGGAGCTGGCGGAACATCTTCGGGTCCAGCAGCGCCCGGGCGCCGGGATCGATCAACCGGTCGACGGTGATCGACTGCCGCTCCAGTTCCGCCTGGTGCAGCAGGAGCACCTCATCAACGATGGCGCTCAGGTCGGTCAGCGACGGCTGTACCCGGGAGGGCCGAGCCAGGAGGAGCAGGTCCCGGATGATCGAGTCGATCCGGTCAATCTCGTTGAGCATGATCTGGAAGTACTCGCCCTGTCCTTCCCGTCCCTGGGCCTGGAGCAGCTGCATGAAGCCCCGGATCGCTGTGAGCGGGTTGCGGATCTCATGGGCCGCGCCCGCGGCCAGCTCAGCCACAGCGGCCAACTTCTCCAGCCGGTGGGTCCGCTCCTCCATCTGCCGGACATGGGTGACATCACGGGCCTGACAGACAGCGCCCAGCAGCGTGCCGGAGTGATCGCGCAGCGGGGCGATCTGCACCGCCAGGATCAGGGAGCGCCAGCGTGCATCAACCTCGCCCAGACTCTCGCCGGCCAACGCCCGCTCCACGGGGAAGACCGCCTGCAGTTCAGGTGGCAGGGGTATCCCCTTGCGGTCCAGGCTGCCAAACAGCTCATGGGCGGCAGCGTTGGCCAGGGCCAGATTCCCGTCAGGGTCGACGACGACGATCGCCTTCGACAGGTTGTCCAGCAGCGTATCGGTAAACGCCTTCAGGTCGGAGATATGCTGGATTCGCTCCTCCAGTTCATCCATCAACCGGGCCTTCTCCAGGGCGGTGGCGGCAAGATCTGACATGAGATGGATGAGCCCGACCTCGCGCGGGGTAAACCAGTGATGGCGAGTCACGCCGACCATCAGGAGGCCAATGGCGTGGCCCTGGCTGATCAGGGGCACGAAGAGCACCGAGCGGATCCCCTCCACCCGGGCAATCTCCTGGGCCATCGGGGAGGATGCCTCCTGCAGGTCGACCAGCTGGGTCGGCTCCTGCCGGAGCAGGGCGCGGCTCATGTAGCCCCCCTGTACGGCAACCTGCCGCCCCACCACGTCGACGAAGCGGAACTCGTGAGTCGCCCGAAAGCGCATGTTCAGGTCGCCCGACAGGTCATCGGCCATGGCGAGGGCCACCTTGGCGTTCATCAACTGGCCCACCGAGCGCACCAGCACCTGGGCCGCTTCATCCAGGTTCCTGCTGGTGGCGAGAATCGTAGAGAGCCTTGCCACCGCCTGAACCTCATCGGGCAGTTCGGGGAGCAGTCCCACCTGGCTCCTCACCTGGGTGAGCGCCCGGCGGAACCCCAGCTTGAGCACCGAGTCTTCCCCGATGCCGCCCACGAGACCCTGTAGCTGACGAATGGTCTGGGGCAACCCCTCTGCGTTCGGGTGCACGGATACCATGTCGCCGATCGTGGAGATCATGGCATGGAGCACCTCGCGCTGAAAGCGCCCGGTGGCGTGGACCCGGATCCAGTCGACCGCCTCATCGGGGGTCAGGTCCCGCCCTTCCGGGGAGGTCAGGTAGACAAGGGCGTTGGCCGCCGTGAGCACCTGGGCGCCCAGCGGGATCGCCTCGCCGCCAGCCGGCGGATAGCCCGTCCCATCGAAGGTGGCATAGCGGAATCGGATCAGGTTGGCCACATCTTGCAGGACACCGTCCTCCTGAATCCGGCGGACGACCTCCTCGTTGTGGCGCCGGATCTGCACGATCTCTTCCGGGGTGGGAGGGAAGGGATACCAGAGCGGCAGCGGGGAGTCAGGGGTCAGGGCATCTTGTAGCAGGGTGGCGTAACCGATGGTGCGGAGTTCATCCGCCGAGAGGTGAAGCGAACGACCCAGTGCGTGGGCCATGCGCATCACTCGCTGTGAGACAGAGCGCCGGGCAGCGCTCTGCCAGGGCGCCAGCCGGAGCAGGTAGCTGACCGCCCGGTCCTGGTGCAGGGTGGTGAAGATCGGCCCCACGACGCTCTGACCCCAGAGCAGGAGCAGGGCCACCGGCACCTCCACCGGAAAGCGGATCCGGTGCACCAGGGTCATTATCCAGCCCACTACGAGGAAAAAGAGCGGGACCCACCAGGTCTGCCGCACCACCAGAAGGAAGGATAAGCTGGCCTGGCGTCCGCGCTCTGGCGCCCGAATCGCCGCCCAGACCAGGTTCAGGAGAATCCAGAAGGCATAGGCCAGAACAAAGGCAGAGGCATCGGTGGGCAGGCCCATCAGGAAGCTCTGCCCCGGCTCCGCCACCAGTCGGGAGAGGCCCCAGGCCGTGCCGAGGGTGGCCAGCACGATCAGCGGCCGGTACCACTCCCACAGGCGGTAGGCGGTGGTAAGGGCCAGCATGCGCACACCGAACTCCACCAAAATCAGAGCCAGACCCGTCAAAATGCCGTTCTGCCAGATCGCATCCAGAATCAGACCGGCGATCAGGATCACCCGGGAGCCGGAGGTCGGCATGATGATCGGCCAGCGCATCGCCACGCCGAGCACGGTGCCGTACAGAACCGCAATGTGCCAGTCGATCGGCTGGGACAGCCAGACCGACACCTCGCGCAAAATAAACACGCCAACCAGGAGGCCCAAACCGCGCAGGAGGGCGGGCGACAACCCCCGCCAGATGTCCATGGGCAGTCCCCCTTCGACCATCAAGTGTTTCTGGTCGTAAGGTTCGGGCAGCGCCTCGGATTATCCTCCAGCCCCAGCTGGCAGGATTTGAGCGGCCGGTCACCGAACTTACTCTGTTTAGGGAACGTATGCCCAAGGAGGGAGGGAGAATCGTGGAGTACCGCCCGCACAATCCGCTGATCGTGCAGAGTGACCGTACGATTCTCCTTGAGGTCATGAATCCACAGTTCGAAGAGGCGCGGGACCTGCTCTCCACCTTCGCCGAGTTGGTGAAGAGCCCGGAGCATATTCACACCTACGCCATTACGCCCCTCTCGTTGTGGAACGCTGCGGCAAGCGGTCTGACCGCACAGGGGATTCTCGATGGGCTCCTCCAGTACTCCAAGTTCCCGCTGCCCGAATCACTGCAGCAGGACATCGCCGACTACATCTCCCGCTACGGGCGGGTCCAGTTGATCCGCAACGGGGCGGGTGAACTGCTCCTGACCGCTTCGGACCCGCTGGTGCTGACCGAGGTCTGGCACAACCAGCAGGTGCGGCCCTTCCTGCTGGAAGAGCGGCCCGAAGGGTTGCTGGTCGACGGCGAACGCCGCGGCCACGTGAAGCAGGCGATGATCAAGATCGGCTTCCCGGTGGAAGACCTGGCTGGCTACACCGAGGGCGCTGAGCTGCCCCTTCACCTGCGCGATCTGGCCCTGAGCGGTCGCCCCTTCAGCCTGCGCACCTACCAGGAGCAGGCGGTGCGCGCCTTCTACAAGGGCGGCTCGGTGGCGGGCGGCTCCGGCGTGATCGTGCTGCCCTGCGGCGCAGGCAAGACGATCGTGGGCATGGGCGCCATGAGCGAGGTAAAGCAGCAGACCCTGATTCTCACCACCAACATCACCGCCGTCCGGCAGTGGATCGACGAGCTGGTAGACAAGACGACCATCTCCCGCGACCAGATCGGCGAGTACAGCGGCGAGGTGAAGGAGATCCGGCCGGTCACCGTCTCCACCTACCAGATTCTCACCTACCGCGAGGGCGACGAGATGCCTCACCACCAGCTGATCGGCGCCCGCAACTGGGGGCTGATCATCTACGACGAGGTGCACATGCTGCCCGCCCCGGTCTTCCGGGTCACCTCCGAGATTCAGGCCCGGCGCCGGCTGGGTCTTACGGCCACCCTGATCCGGGAGGACGGCCGGGAGGAGGACGTCTTCTCCCTTATCGGCCCCAAGCGCTACGATGTCCCCTGGAAGGTGCTCGAACGGCAGGGCTTCATCGCCACCGCCACCTGCCATGAGATCCGGGTGCCGCTTCACGAGGATCTGCGGCTCCAGTACGCCGTGGCGGAGGAGCGGGCCAAGTTCCGCATCGCTTCGGAGAACCCCTCGAAGAACCCGCTGGTGCACGAGATCGTGCGGCGGCATGAGGGGGATATGATCCTGGTGATCGGCCAGTACCTGGACCAGCTCAAGCAGTTGGCCAAAGAGTTGGCCGCCCCGCTGATCACCGGCCAGGTGCCGACCCGGGAGCGCGACGATCTCTATGCCCGGTTCAAGGCGGGCGAGATCAAGCTGCTGGTGGTCTCCAAGGTGGCGAACTTCGCCGTCGACCTGCCCGACGCCACGGTGGCGATTCAGGTGAGCGGCACCTTCGGTTCCCGCCAGGAGGAGGCGCAGCGGCTGGGGCGGATCCTCCGGCCCAAGTCAGACGGATCCCCCGCCTTCTTCTACTCCCTGGTCACCCGAGAGACCCGTGACCAGGAGTTCGCCACCAAGCGGCAGCTCTTCCTGACAGAACAGGGCTACCGGTACCAGATCTCCCACGCGGAGGACTTCCTCGCGGCGAGGTGAACCCATTGCAGTTGGTACAGTGCCTGCAGCGAGTGCCGGCCGATCAGTTTGCCCGCATCGTCACCACCCATGGATTGCCGGCGGGCGAGCGCCCCGTCTTGGAGCGGGAGGTCGCAGCCCGCCTTTTGAACCGCGCCCCCCTCGAGGAAAACCTGCGTTCCCTCTCCGACGAGGAGTGGTCCGCTCTGAAGGTGGTCTTCTTCAACGGCGGGGATCAGGGGATCACCGTGGAACTCTGCCACCAGATTGTCGGCCTGCTCTCCGGCAAGCGGCGGAAGTCGTCCGCCAAAGCGCTGGAAGAGCTCCAGCACCGGGGACTGATCTACCTGCGCTCCCAGAACTACCGGCAGGTCTTCTTCATTCCCGACGACCTGATGGCCTCGATGGATGAGATTCTAAACCGGCAGATGGTCAGCCGGCTCAGTCTGGGCAATGGACCGGTTCGGGTACTGCCGCAGGAGCGAAACCTGCTGGAGGAGGTTCACCGGTTCCTGGCCCATATCCACACCCACGAGATCACCCTGACCCAGCAGGGGCAGATCTTCAAGCGACACCTGCGGGCGCTCCTGGACCTCTTGATGCCCGGCTCCGACGAGGAGGAATCGGTGGCCGGGCGCTACCCGGAACCGCTGGGCATGCTGGTGGGCTACTCGCTCGACCGGCATCTGATCGCGCGGGAAGAGGGCAGGCTCCGCACAACGGATCACCTGCCCCCCTGGGTCAATCTGCCGAGCGGCGCGAAGCGGCTCGACCTGTTCAAGTATTGGCAGGACCGGTACTACTACCAGGACCTGCAGACATTCCTCTCCGTTGTCCGGTCGGTAGGTGGGGAGTGGGTCTCAGTCGACCGGTTGGTGGGTGAACTGGAGCCGCTGATCAACCCGAGCCAGCGCGGTTCGTTTCTCCTGCGTCTCCGGCATCATCTGACCACGTTCCTGGCGCCGCTGGGCCTCTTCGAACTGGGGGATGCACCCGGCGAGGCGGGGCCTGAGCTGGCCTGCCGGCTGACCGGGGCCGGGGCTGCGGTCCTGGCAGAGAGGGCGCCCGAGGAGACAGCCGGCACGGGGGCCACCCCGCTGCTACTCCAGGCCACCTTCGAGGTGATCGCCCCCCGCCCGGTGCCGAGCCACGTGCTCTGGCGTATGGAGTTGATGGCCGACCTCGAGGGGCAGACCGATCGGACGCTCACCTACCGGCTCTCGAAGACCTCGGTCTACCGGGCGCTGAAGGCCGGTATCGCCGGCGAGGAGCTCCTGGCCTTCCTCCGGGAGCACTCGGCCACCGGGGTGCCGCAGAACGTCGCCTTTGACCTCGCAGCATGGTCCGGGGCCTACGGGCAGGTCTACCTCCAGGAGGTGATGCTCCTCCGCTGTGCCGACCCGGTGCTGGCCCAGCAGGTGAAGGCCTCCCGGCGCACCGCCCGGTACGTGATCGGCGAGCTCACCCCCACCGACCTGATCGTGACCGGGGAGCACTACAAGGAGCTGCTGGAGGCGCTGGAGGCCGACGGCCTCATGCCCAGGCCCGAGGTCGACAGGCCGGCGCTTGCGGAGGACTAGCTGCCCCCGCCGCCACCCTCCTTGCCGCCCTTCTCCTTGCCGCCCTTCTCCTTCTCCTTGCCCTTTTCCTTGCCCTTCTCTTCCTTCTTTTCCCCGCCTTCGGCGCCCTTGGCGACGATCTCCATCATCGTCTGCCGAACCGCCTGCTGAATCTGCTGCCTGACCACCGGGTCGTCCATCATCTCGGTCAGCTTCTTCTGGATCACCTGCTCGCCCACCGGGGAGCCGATGGCGCTCTTGAGCGCATCCTCCAGCGCCTTCTTCCCCTCCTGGGTGTCCAGAGCCATCTCCATCATCTCTGTGCCCGCCTGGGAGCGAACCTGGGTCCGCATGAAGTCCTTCATTTCGTCTTCATGGAGCGTCTGTTTGACCGCCTTCTCCACCTGCTCGTCGCTGGGCTCGGGGGCCTTCTGCTGCCCCTGCGGCTGCTGCTGCGGGCCTGACATGCAGCCACCGGCCAGCAAGGCCGCGATCAGCGTCATCGCCCACCACTTGCGCACGATGAGACCTCCCCTATCGGCATCGCCTTTCTTTGGCCATAGCATTCGCCCGCTGTTCACTGGTCATGCTGGAAAGATTCGCGGTCTCCAGCCCGGGCTGATGGGCGCGCAAGAACAGACGAGGGAAGTACCAATTGGCACTCCCCTCGTCTGCGCGTGTTCTCCTGGTGGACCGCGAAGGACTCGAACCTTCAACCTGCCGATTAAGAGTCGGATGCTCTACCATTGAGCTAGCGGTCCATACTGGCGGAGAGAGAGGGATTTGAACCCTCGCGGGACTTGCGCCCCCTACAGCTTTAGCAAAGCCGCCCCTTCAGCCACTTGGGTATCTCTCCACGGCTGAAATCATCGCACCGCTTTAGAAGCGGCGCAGGAGTTACTATAACATGTCCGGCTAATCAACGCAACCACTTGACAGCCTTGATTCGGTGGAAAAAGCGCTGGGAGACAGACGCATGTTGCAATGGAAGGACAAAGCGCACCCGCAACCGGGCGCGCCTTGTGGTGGTGGACCGCGAAGGACTCGAACCTTCAACCTGCCGATTAAGAGTCGGATGCTCTACCATTGAGCTAGCGGTCCGTACTGGCGGAGAGAGAGGGATTTGAACCCTCGCGGGACTTGCGCCCCCTACAGCTTTAGCAAAGCCGCCCCTTCAGCCACTTGGGTATCTCTCCACGGCTGAAATCATGCACCGCCTCAGCGGCGGCGCAGGAGATACTATATCATGTTCGCAGGATCAGCGCAACACCTCGTATGTGGTTTTTTGAGCCGGGAATTGCCGCTGGAACAGGGTGCACCGTTTGGTCCGGTGCACCCTGCGGTCATCTCACAGGACCGCTTCCAGGGCTGCCAGGAACCGCTGGTTCTCCGCAGCGGTGCCGACGGTGACACGCAGATGGGTTGGAAGGCCGAAGGAGCCACACGGACGGACCAACACGCCCAGCCGGAGAAGCCGGTCAAAGACCTGTGCAGCGGGCTGCTTTGCATCAAACAAGATGAAGTTCGCCTCGCTCTTCACGAAGGGCAGGCCCAGCCGCTCGAAGGCGTCATACAGGAACGCCTTTCCCTCCCGGGTAAGCGCCAGGCTGCGGGCCAGGTGATCGGTATCCTCCAGCGCCGCCAGGCCCGCTGCTACCGCCAGGTTGTTGACGCTGAACGGATCCCGGGCGGTGTAAATGGGGGCCAGCAGGGCGGGTCGCATCACCCCGTAGCCGAGCCGGAAGCCCGCCATGCCGTAAATCTTGCTGAAGGTCCGGGTCACCACCACGTTGGGGTGGGCCAGCAGGAGCGCCCGGCTGTCGAACTGAGTCTGGTCGAACTCCCGGTAGGCCTCATCGATGATCACGAGGGTCTGCTCCGGAATGCGCGGCAGGAGCGCCCGCAGCGCTTCCTCCGCAAAGACCGCCCCGGTGGGGTTGTTGGGCCGGCAGAGAAAGAGCATCTTCGCCCCGCTCTGCCGGGCGGTCTCCGCCATCGCCTCCAGGTCCATGGTGTTCTCCACCAGCGGCACGGAGAGCACCTCGGCCCCCATCAGTTCCCCCACCAGCGGGTAGCCCGAGAAGGAGGGCGCCGGCACCACGATCTTGTCGCCGGGCTCCAGGTAGACCTCCGCCAGCAGGCGGAAGACCTCGTCGGAGCCGTTGCCCACCAGGAAGTGGTCTGCCGGCAGATCCCAGAGGCGCCCAAGCCGCTCCCGCAGCGCCCGGGAGGTCCCCTCGGGGTAGGTGTGGACCTGGGCCATGGCCGCCGTGGCGGCCTCTACCGCCCGGGGTGAGGGACCGAGCGGATTCTCATTCTGGTTCAGCTTGACCAGGTCGGTGATCCCCAGCTCCCGTTGTACCTCTTCCACCGGCTTGCCAGGAACGTAGGGTTTCATCGACCGAATGGCCGGGCGAATCGCAGCCATGGGATCCTATCTCCTTCGCTTGCCCCGCCGTTCGGCGAGTTGGTCGGCGATTGCCTGCGGGTCAACCCCTGCATCGATCAACGCGATGAGCGAGTGGAACCAGAGGTCGGCCACCTCAAAGGCCAGGTTCTCGCGGTCGCGGTTCTTCACCGCCAGGACCACCTCGGTCGCCTCCTCGCCGATCTTCTTGCAGTAGGCGTCGGCGCCCCGGGTAAAGAGCTTCGAGGTGTAGCTCTCGGGGTCCGGGTTGGCCCGCCGGTCCGCCAGGACCGCCGCCACCTCCCTTATGATGGAGCCCAGGTCGTACGGCGTCTCCACCCCCGGCTGAACCGGCCAGTAAGCGGTGGAGATCAGCGCCCGGGGCGAGCCGTCGACCCGGCGGGTAAAGCACGAATAGGTCCCCTCGTGGCAGGCCACCCCCTCCTGCTCCACCAGAAGCAAGAGCGAGTCGCCGTCGCAGTCGGTCCGGACCTCCCGCACCCTCTGGACATGGCCCGAGGTGGCGCCCTTGTTCCAGAGCGCCTGCCGGCTGCGGGACCAGTACCAGGCGGTGCCGGTCTCCAGGGTCAGCCGGAGCGACTCCTCGCTCATGTAGGCCTGCATCAGGACCTGTCCGGTTCGGGCGTCCTGGGCGATGGCGGGAATCAGCCCGTCGGGCCCCCACTTCAGCTCCAGCGTCTCCTTCATGACCGCACCAGCACTCCCTTCTGCCGCAGGTACGCCTTGGCCTCCTCCACCGTGTGCTGCCCGCTGTGGAAGATCGAGGCCACCAGCGCCGCATCGGCCTGCCCCTCGGTCAGCACGGCGGCGATATGGTCCAGGGTGCCGGCCCCGCCCGAGGCGATCACCGGAATATCGACCGTCTTCGCCAGCGTCTGGTGCAACTCCATGTCGTAGCCCTCGCGGGTGCCGTCGGCGTCCATCGAGGTGACCAGCAGCTCACCGGCGCCCCGCCGCCAGGCCTCCTCGGCCCAGGCGATGGCATCGATGCCGGTGGGGGTCCGCCCGCCCTGCAGGTAGACCTCCCAGCCGCCCTGTGGCCGCCGCTTGCAGTCGATCGCCACCACAATGGTCGAGGAGCCGAAGACCTCCGCCGACCGGTTGATCAGGTCGGGGTCCTTCACGGCGCCGGTGTTGATCGAGACCTTGTCGGCCCCCGCCCGCAGGTAGGCCCGCACGTGCTCCACCGCGCTGACCCCGCCTCCGATGGTCAGCGGAATGAAGACCTGCTCTGCCGCCCGGGCCAGAATCTCCAGCGTGGCCGACCGCTGCTCCCAGGAGGCGTTGATGTCCAGGAAGCAGACCTCGTCGGCCCCCTGCTCGTCATAGCGCTTCGCCAACTCCACCGGGTCGCCGGCGTCCCAGGTGTTCAGGTGGAACTTTACGTTTTTGACCACCCGCCCGTCCTTGATATCCAGGCAGGGGATAATTCGCTTCGCTAGCGGCATAAACGGGTCGCCTCCTCCAGATCGATCGCCCCGGTGTAGAGCGCCTTCCCTAAGATGGCGCCATCGACACCCGGAATCGACATGAGTTTGCGAAGGTCGTCGAGCGAGGAGACGCCCCCACTCGCAATAATCGACAGCCCGGTCTGCCCCATTGTCGCCATCTCGTCGAAGTTTGGCCCCGCCATCATGCCATCTTTGGCGATGTCGGTGTAGATCAACGCCCTCACGCCTGCCTCGCCCACGGTGCGGGCCAGGTCCACCGCCCGGACCTCGGTCACATCGACCCAGCCATTGGTGGCCACACGTCCACCCCTGGCGTCAATGCCCACCACCACCCGGTCGGAGCCAAAGCGCTCCACCGCCCGGGCCACCAGGTCCCCCGACAGAGCCGAGGTCCCGATAATCACCCGGGAGACCCCCAGGCTCAGCGCCGCCTCCATCGCCTCCAGCGACCGGAGCCCGCCGCCAAGCTGAACCTTGGCCCCGCAGGCTGCGCGCACAATCTGCTCCACCGCCCTCAGGTTGCGGCTGGCGCCGGCGAAGGCGCCGTCAAGGTCGACCACATGGATCCACTGAGCCCCCTGCTCAATCCAGCGGTAGGCCGCCTGGGCCGGGTCGGAATCGAAGACCGTGGCCTCTTCCATGCGGCCCTGCTTCAGCCGGACCACCTGGCCCTCCTTCAGATCGATGGCCGGGTAGAGATCGAATCGCATACAAGCCCTCCAAAGTTCGACAGCATCCGCAGCCCCGTCCGTGACGACTTCTCCGGGTGGAACTGAATGCCGATGAGATTCGCCCGCCCCACCACCGAGGGATAAATCCTTCCATAGTCGGTGGTGGCCAGGACCTCGGCGGGGTTGACCGCGTCGGCGGCGTAGGTGTGGTCAAAGTAGGCCCAGTAGCTGGCCTCAATCCCTGCAAAGATCGGGTGTTCCACCTGGACCGGCTCCACCAGGTTCCAGCCGATCTGCGGCAGCTTCACCGTGTCGGGCAGGCGGGTGGCCCTGCCGGACAGGAGCCCCAGCCCCGGCCCGGCGCCAAACTCCTCGCCCGCCTCGTAGAGCAGCTGCATGCCCAGGCAGATGCCCAGCACCGGCCGCCCGCTGGCGGTGAAGTCCCGCACCGCTTCCACCAGCCCCCGTTCCTCCAGCTTGCGCATGCCGTTGCCGAAGGCGCCCATGCCGGGCAGCACGATCCCATCGGCCCCGCGCACCACGGCGGGGTCCGGGCTGATCACCGCCTCGTAGCCCACCGCCTTGAAGGCGTTGCGCACGCTGGCCAGGTTGCCCATGTCGTAGTCGACGATCACGATCCGGCTCATGTTACAGCAGCGCCCCCTTGGTCGATGGTACCCCGGTCACCCGGGGGTCCACGGTGGTGGCCTCATACAGCGCCCGGGCGAACGCCTTGAAGAGCCCCTCAATCATGTGGTGGGTGTTCTGCCCGTAGTGCACCTTCAGGTGCAGCGTGATTCCGGCGTTGAACGCCAGCGCCCGGAAGAACTCCTCCACCAGTTCGGTGTCGAACTCCCCCACCTTCTGCCGGGGGAACTCGGCGTCGAAGACCAGGAAGGGGCGCCCGCTCACGTCGATCGCGGCGAAGGCGAGCGTCTCATCGAAGGGGATGAAGGCGGAGCCGTAGCGCCGGATTCCCCTGGCCTGGCCCAGCGCCTGGCGCAGCGCCTGCCCCAGGGCGATGCCGGTGTCCTCCACCGTGTGGTGAAAGTCGATGGCAATGTCGCCCACCGTCTTGACCGTCAGGTCATTCAGCCCGTGCCGGGCCACCTGGTCCAGCATGTGGTCAAAGAAGGGGACCCCAGTCTCGATCTGCCCCTGCCCGGTGCCGTCCAGGTTCCAGGCGACGGCGATGTCGGTCTCCCGGGTGGTGCGGCGGACGCTTCCCGCCCGGACCCCGACCGTCTCTGCACCCTTGTCGCTCATCGACTAGCTCCCCCTTTGCTCCAGCCGGACCTGCATGGAGCCAGCGTGCGCCTCCAACTGCTCGGTCATGGCCAGCTTGATCGCCTTTGGCGCCTGGGCCAGGAAGGCCTGCTCGCTGTAACAGACCACGGCGGACCGCTTAATGAACGTCTCTACGTTGACCGGGCTGGCATAGCGGGCTGTCCCCTCGGTGGGGATCACGTTCGACGGCCCGGCGATGTAGTCGCCGATCGGCTCCGGCGTCCACTTGCCCATAAAGATCGAACCCGCATGCCGGATCAGCGGCAGCAGCGCCCAGGGCTCCGCCACCTCCAGCTCCAGGTGCTCCGGCCCGATGGCGTTGACCACCTCGGCCGCCTCCGCAAGATTCGACACAGCGATAGCTGCGCCCAGTTGGGCCAGCGACTTGCGAATCGTCTCCGCCCGGGGCAGCCGGGCCGCCTGCCGCTCCATCTCCGCCCCAATGGCCGCCACCCGCTCCGGCCCGCCGGTAGTCACCAGGATCACCATGCCGTCGGGGTGCTCCGCCTGCGAGAGCAGGTCGGCGGCGATCCAGGAGAGGTTAGCGGTTCCGTCGTCCACCGCCAGCACCTCGGTGGGCCCGGCCAGCATGTCGATCCCGACAGGGCCGAAGACCAGCTTCTTGGCGAGGGTGACATAGTAGTTGCCCGGCCCGGCGATCTTGTCGACCCGGGGAACGGTCGCTGTGCCGTAGGCCATGGCGGCCACCGCCTGGGCCCCGCCCACCTTGTAGACCGACTTCACTCCGCAGGCCCGGGCCGCCACCAGCATGTGTGGGTCAATCTTGCCCGAGGCCGACGGAGGGGTGCAGAGAATCACCTCACGAACCCCTGCCACCACGGCCGGAATCACCGTCATCAACAGGCAGGAGAAGAGGGGCGCCGACCCGCCCGGCACATAGATGCCCGCACGGTCCACTGCGCTCACCTGCTGCCCCAGAATCGAGCCGTCGGGCCGGGTCATGAACCAGGAGTTCGGCACCTGCCGCAGGTGGAACTCGGTAATGTTGTCGATTGCGACCTGAAGCGCGGCGCGAAATTCGACATCCACCGCCCCTTCGGCCTCGACAAACTCCGCCTCGCTTACCTGCAGCCCTGTCGACCGCAGATCGACCTTGTCGAATCGCGCTGTCAGTTCAAAGAGCGCCTCGTCGCCCTGCTGCCGGACCTGCTCCAGAATCACCCGGACCCGGTTTTCGATCTCGGGGTAGAAGGCGGTTCGGCGCTTGTTCAGGAAGCCGAGGAACTCATCGGAACGCCAAAGCTTGAGCATGCTGATTCCTCCTGGAGGCGCCGGGCCGGCCATGGCGATTTCTGCCAGTGGGAGCCCGATCTCACCCGTTACATAGACTAATAGGGAGCGCATTCTGTAAAGGAGGCAGGTCGATGGTCTTTCGTCTTCCCCCGTCGATGCCGCCGTGGCCGGGAGCGATGCCGGGCACGGATGCGGCGCGGCAGGCCTCCGGCAGCAGCCAGGGGGCAAGCCCTGCACAGAACCACCCGGTGAACGGTCAGCAGGCGCTCTACCTGTTGGCCCTCATGGCGCAGTTGGCGCAGGCCGCCCAGCAGCCCCAGCCGCAGGGCCAGCAGGCCCAGCAGACCCAGCAGCCGGGACCGGGCCAGACCCAGGCCGTGCAGCAGAACCAGCCGGCCCAATCGACCCAATACGTCCCCCCGGTCCAACCGGTCCAGTGGCCGCAGCCGCTCCAGCCGAACAGCCCGCAGGCCCAGACCGGTCCTCAGGCGGGCCCGCAGTCTGCCCCCGCTGCCCCACCAGTGCCGGCGGTAGGCCCCGTGGAGGTGCCCTCCCTGCCCCTTGGCACCCGGGAGCGCTCCTACTGGTTCGGCACCGGCTTTCCCACCGGACCCACCAACTCCCTCAGTCGCTGGACCAGGGGGCCGATGCGCTCCGCCTGGAGGCGGTAAGAGGCCCGGTTCGCAATCAGCCGCATCGATGAGGTCCATAGATCCTCAATGACCACCAGATTATTCTCTTTCAGCGTCCGCCCCGTCTCGGTGATATCGACAATCATGTCCGCCAACCCCACCTTCGGGGCGACCTCAATCGATCCGTGCAAGTAGATCGTCTCCACCTGAATCCCCCTGCTGCTGAAGAACGCCTCCGTCATCCGGGGGTACTTGGTCGCTACCCGCCGCGACGATGTGCCGTCGAGCAGTACGCGAGGGTCGCTCGATGCCGGGGCCGCCAGGACAAACGAGCAGAGGCTGTAGCCCAGGTCAAGGAGTTCGTAGACCTTCGGCTCGCCCTCCAGCAAGACGTTCTTGCCCACAATGCCCAGGTCGGCGGCCCCGTACTCTACATAGGTGGGCACATCTGAATCCCGGGCGACAATAAACCGGGTGCGCAGCGATGGACATTCGATCAGGAGGCTGCGTGTCTCCTCATCCTCCAGTTCCGGCCCCGCCACGCCCGCCGCCCGCAACAGCCGGACCGTCTCGCTGTAAGGCCTTCCCTTGGGCAGTGCGATGGTCAGAAACTCCATGTGTAAATACTCCTTTACCAAAGGGATGGGGGCCGCTCCAGCAGCCGGCCCCGACCTGGTCAGTGGATAGAGGTGAAGCCCGCTGCACGGCTCCGCTGAATCGCCGGTTCGCTCAGTTCGGAGCCGTCGGGCGAGAGAATCCGCTCCGCCCCGCGGCACCGGGCGTAGGCCACCAGGTCAGCCCCGCTCCGGCCCAGGAGATCGACCTCGACAGAGAGCCCCTGCTGCCGCAGTTGCCGGGCCCGGGCCATCGCCTCGACCTCCCGTCCCGGCGGGCACTCCACCAGCACGTCCAGCCCGCTCTCCTCCTCCTGTCCCCCCTGCCGCTCCATGGCGGCCAGCAGCCGGTCCATCTCCAGGGCGAAGCCCGTGGCCGGGGCGTCGCCGCCGAAATCAGCCAGCAGGTTGTCGTAGCGGCCGCCGCCCATCACGGGCGAACCGACCCCGGGGGCGTATCCCTCGAAGACGACACCGGTATAATAGCCCAGGGAGCGCACCAGCCCGAGGTCCAGGGCGACCTGGTCGGCAACCCCGAAGGCCGACAGGAACTCCAGAATCGTGCCCAGCCGCTCCAGCGCCCGGGCCACCCGCCCGTTACCTACCCCGGCAAACCGAGCAAGCGCTTGCTTGTAATCCCCGTGGAAGTGGGCCATGGCCAGAAGCAGCTCTGCCTTCTCCGGCGCCAGCCGGGCGCCCTTCACGCCCTTCTCGAAGGCGACCAGGTCCCGGGCGACCATCGCCTCCTTCAGCTCCTCCTCCACCTCCGGGGTGACGCCGGCCTCCACAAAGAGCCCCTCGACAAATTCTGCATGCCCCAGGCCGACCTTGATCCCATCCAGCCCGGTGGCCGCCAGGGCGGCGCAGGCCAGGGCGATAACCTCGGCGTCGGCTGCGCCCGAGTCGGTGCCGATCAACTCAATGCCCGCCTGCCAGATCTCGCTGGCGCTGCCCGCCTTCCGGTCGCGGTGCCGGTAGACAGGCGCGAAGTACGACAGCCGCAGCGGGAGGCTCTCCCCCGCCATCTTGGTGGCAGCAAGCCGGGCGATGGGGGTTGTCATATCGGGCCGCAGCGCCAAGGTCCGTCCCTTGCGGTCGAAGAACTGGTAAAGGTCCTCTCGCCGCCCCAGCGTCCCCGCCCCGGCGGTCACCGTCTCCAGGTACTCAAAGCCGGGGGTGACCACCTCCCGGTAGCCCCAGGAGCGGAAGACCTCCTCCAGCTGCCCGGAGAGCCGGCGGATGCGGGCGGCCTCCCGGGGAAGCCGGTCGCGCACCCCCTCGGGAATCTGGGTGCGGATGACGGGCGTGCTCATCAGCGGTCCCTCCAATAATGCTTTATCACGGTGAAGTGTTAAACGGATAAACGGAGTCTACCATAAGAACCCTTTGCGGTCAATACTCGCGCGAAAAATCCCCGACCAGCAAACTGGCCGGGGCTTCTGCCAGGCCCGGACTACATATCGCGTCCGGCGGCCTGGCGGGACTGCGCCTCGTTGACGGTCAGCGGACGGCCGCCGTACTCGTAGTTGTGAAGCTCGGCGATCGCCTTCTTAGCGGCCTCCTCCTCTGCCATATCCACGAATCCGAAGCCACGGGAACGACCCGTCTCCCGGTCGGTGATGATGCGGCTGTTCTCCACCGCTCCGTAGGGCTCAAAGAGAGCCCGCAGATCCTCAGCCGTGGTGCGCCAGGGCAGATTTCCAACGTAGATGCTGAAAGCCACGATCCCTTGCCTCCTCCTCTGGAGTGCGTTTACCGGGGCCGGCAGCGCACTCATGTGACGGTTAGGATCATTGTGCGCAGGGCGGGCAGGTTCGCACCCGTCCTAAATTCTGGGGTCGATGGTACCGGCCCCGCTACCGGCCGTTCCGGTGGAAGCCTCTGGCAGCAGGACCGGTCGGCTCCGCCGGGAAGTCCATCGCGGGATCTGCCTCGACCTTGCCCTCCCGGTCGAAGGCGTTCACGCGGTAGTCTGCAGAGGCGTCGGATTCGAGGTTCACGCTGGTATCGGCGGAGAAATCCGCCTCGTAGTTGGCGTCGAACTCGGCCGGACCCATATCTTCGACCCCTGGTGGGGCCAGATCGAGCCCGCCGTACCGCCGCCGGTCCGGATGCGTCACGGTATCGCCTCCTCTTCGCTCGCCCGCCCCGAGAAATGCAAAGGCGATCGGGGCCGGGCACGCTTAGTATGCCCAGGTCCGATCGCCCTTTGAGCCTCGCAGCGGAACTATGTCACATGGCCACCTGCTCTAACGTTGTGTAGCGCTCACCTGTATGACGGCGCTGGTCAGCGGAATATGCTGTTCGATGCCGCCACCGTTCAGCGGGGTCAGAACGAGAATCGGCTGACTCTCGCAGCGGTAGATACCGGCCAACAGGCCAACATACTCCTCGCCGCCGGCTCGCACCCGTATCTCCTTGCCAACACAGCGATCTAATGGTGTATAGGCTGTAAACATCGGCATTCCCCCTTCTCACACCCTACAGCAGAAGATTCCACACCAAGAGGCTCTACCCTGCCTGCAAGCGCAGTTTGGCGGAACAACTTCATCTATGCTATACTTAACACCTACGTTTTAAAAGGGGAAAGGAGGGCTCCGGTGGAACATCACGGTCCGGCGATCGGCAGCCTGGTCTTTGTGGCGATTTTGGCGTTCGTCGTCCCCCTGCTCCTGAACCGCTTTAAGAGGATCCGGATCCCTATCGCCGCCGGTGAGATCCTGGCGGGTATCATCGTTGGCAAGAGCGGTCTGGGGCTTGTTCACGCCGATGAGTTGCTCTCTATCTTTAACTTCCTGGGCATTGCCGCCCTTATGTTCCTGGCCGGCATGGAGATCGACCTGGGCGCCCTGGTGGGCGGAAGCAGCCGGCCCAAGGGAAGGCCAGCCTGGTTGGCCCGGCTTCACAACCCGCTGACGATCGGCTTTGTGTTCTTTGGCTTTACGATCTACGGGGCCTATCTGTTCTCCCTGTTCCTCCAGGAGCGGGGTCTGGTGAGCGAGCCGCTCTTCCTTACCCTTATTGTCACCACCAACGGCCTCTCTATTATTATGCCCGTCCTGAAGGATCGGGGACTGCTGAGTCAGCCGTTCGGACAGGCGCTCTTCTCCACCGCGGTGGTGGCCGACTTCGTGCCCATGCTGGGCTTGTCGGTGCTGGCCGCCATGAAGGTGAAGGGCTCGGCGGTGGAGTCGCTCTGGATCTTCGCCCTTATGGCCGCCGGCGCCCTGGTCTACGCAGGCGCCCGCTGGCTCCGGCGCTTCGACCTGCTTGACGGCCTGACCGGCGGTACGGCGCAGATCACCGTGCGTGCCGCCTTCGCCCTCATGATGGTCTTTCTCGCCCTTGCCCAGTCGATCGGGGTCGAAGCGATTCTGGGCGCCTTTGTCGCCGGCCTGCTGCTCTCCATTCTGGCGGGGCACCACCGGGAGGAGATCACCCACAAGCTGGACGCCCTTGGTTTTGGCTTTCTGATTCCCGTCTTCTTCGTCATGGTTGGCGTCGAGTTTGACCTGCGGGCGCTGCTGGCCGACCCGGCCGCCCTTACCCTGGTGCCTGTGCTGCTGGGGGGCACCCTGCTGGTGAAGGGAGTCCCTGGGCTCGCCCTGTGGATCTGGCACCCGTTCCGCCGGACGGTCGCCGGTATGGTGCTCCTGACCACCCAGATGTCGGTCACGATCGCCGCCTCGGCCATCGCCCACAAGGTGGGGGCGTATGGCTCCTCGACCCACGCTGCGGTCGTCCTGGTGGCGATTCTGACGGCGATCATGGGTCCGGTGGTCTTCAACCGGATCCTCGGTGAGGAGAGTGAGTCTGAGCCGAAGCGCGAGGGCGTGATCCTGGCCGGCATGAACCGGCACTCCCTGCACCTCGGCCGGCGGCTGATGGCTCACGGGCTGACCGTGGCCGCCATCGACCAGCACGAGGACCGGGTCAAGGAGTTCCACGAGGCCGGCATTGCCGCCCTCCAGGGCGACCCCACCACCGAGGCAGGGCTGAAGCTGGCCGGGGCTGGCCAGGCCCACTCCCTGGTGGCAATCACCGGCGACGAGCAGTCGAACCTGGCCGCAGCCAAATTGGGCAAGGAACGGTTCGGTATTCCACGGGCGATCCTCTTCACCACGACGCCCCAGACCCTCGAAGAGGCCGAAAACCTTCAGTTGGAGGCGGTCAACCCCGACCTGGCCTCCGTGATGCTGGTGGAGAACCTGCTGGCCAACCCGGCGGCCACCGCCCTGCTCACCGGCCACAACCAGGATGTGCAGATCCAGGACTTCCTGCTGGCAGCCGGCCCCCTGTGCGGCGAGCCGCTGCGCCGGGCGAAGCTCCCCTCCCGGGTGCTGGTCGTGTCGATTCAGCGGGGGGAGGAGAAACTGGTTCCCGACGGCAACACGGTCCTTCAGGCCGGCGATATCCTGACGGTGGTCGGGCCGCCCGAGGCCTGGGAACCCATGCGCAACCTGGTTATCGGACGTCACATTGGCACCGACCTGCTGGCCGGCGGCTAGTGCGGGCCACCGGGTCACCGTGTCGAAGGAGGTCCCAGATGGAGCAGAGCGAGTTTCGCCCCCGCCCTGCCGGGGAGCTGGCCATTCTCTCCTACCCGCATCTCCCCAGGGAGTTGGCCGGGTGTCAGGACCACATCTTCCAGCTTCATGAGGCAGAGCCTGTCCGGGTATCGGAGTGTCAGTCCGGCTACCTGCAGCGGGCCGAGTGCCTGGTCTGCGGCAAGGTCACCTCCCGCATGGACGCCACCTGGTGGACCAAGACGCCGGCCCCTGAGACCGTCGCAGCGCGGCGGCGCCACCAGGGAGTCGAGCCAAAGGGAGGCTGAACCGTGTCACTTGGAATCACCCTAACGATGGTAAGCGGCATTCTTATTGCCGCACACTTTCTTCGGGCAGGCACGTACCCGTTGGTTCTGATCGGACTCGCCTTTCCATTCCTGCTGTTCTTCAGGAAGCCATGGTTGAATCGAGTCGTCCAGATCCTCTTGATTCTGGCGACCGCTGAATGGGTCTATACACTGCTTTTGTTGATCGCTCAACGCCAATTGACTGGTCAGCCTTGGACCCGAATGGCCATCATCCTTGGCGCCGTGGCTCTCCTCAACCTTGTGTCCGCACTGGCAGTAAATCCAAGGAAACTGGTTCGTCAGGGTGCGGAGGATGGAAAGTCGATTGAGTAGCCTCCAGCTGCAATCCCTACGAGCCGCTATATCACCAGCCTGAGCCCTGGCACATGCCAGGGCTTTTATCACGCCGACATGGCTCGGGGCGACCGGCTGCGGGCCCGCAGCCAGAAGCCGAGGAGCAGGAGCGCCAGGAGCAGTCCCAGCAGGCCACCCACCAGGAACCCGGCCGAGCCGCCCCATCGCTCAATCACCGCCCCGGTGAACAGCGAGCCAAAGGGTACCGTTCCGGCGAACATCAGCTGGTAGAGGCTCATCACCCGCCCGCGCAGTTCGTCGGGCACCACCATTTGCACCGTGGTGTTGGTATCGGCGGTGAAGAGAATCTGCGAGACGCCCATCACAAAGAGCCCGATACAGGCCAGCCCGAAGGAGCGCACGAAGAACATCGATGCGGTCGCAGCGCAGAGCACCAGGGCCGCGGTCACCAGCGGCGCCAGCCTGGGCTCCCCCCGCTTGCGGAAGGCGAGAATAAAGGCCCCGGTCAGGGCGCCCGCCCCCAGGGAGGACATCAGGTACCCATAGCCGCTGGCGTCGACCTGGAGCACGTTCTTGGCCAGCACCGGCACTAGCACCTGGTAGTTGATCACGAAGAGGGCGATCGCGAAGAGCAGGGTCAGGAGAAAGGCGATCAACGGGGTCCGATAGGCATACTGAAGCCCCTCGGTCACATCGCCCACGATCGACTGCTTCGCCCGCGGCCGGGGCAGCCCGTCGGCCCGAATGGCCCAGAGCGCCCCCAGGATCGCCAGGAAGCTCGCCCCGTTGAGGAAGAAGGCCAGGGCCACGCCGTACTTGCCAATGAGAAGACCCGCAGCGGCCGGCCCGACCAGGCGCGCCCCGTTGAAGATCGCAGAGTTCAGCGCCACGGCATTGCCCAGGTCGTGCTTGCCGCCCACCATCTCCACCGTAAAGGCCTGCCGCACCGGCACGTCGATGGTGTTGATGCAGCCCAGTAAGAATGCCATGAGCGCCACATGCCAGTACTGGACATGCCCGGACCAGACCAGGGCCGACAGGCTGAAGGCCAGGACCATCATGCTGGCCTGGGTTACCATGAGCACCTTCCGCTTGGGCAGCCGGTCAGCCAGCGCCCCGCCAAACAGCGCCAGCACCAGCGTAGGCGTGAAGTGCAGCGCGCTGATCAGCCCCAGCAGAAAGGCCGAGTCGGTCAGTTCCACGATCAGCCACGCCTGTCCCACGCTCTGCATCCAGGTGCCGATCATCGAGACCAGCAGACCCACGAAGTAGAACCGGTAATCACGATGGTTAAGGGCACGGAGTCCATCGGGAAACCGCATCCCGAGCGCCCCCTAAACAGATGAATGGTGACATGCACAGGATACTTCACGCCATAAACTTTTGCAAGAGCGAAGGGGCTCCTCCACCCCCTGCCAAGACCGCCTGGGCGGGCCGCTTTAACACTGTTAGGCTTCGATGTTTTATTTTGGTAAAGACAGCTTGTTAGCCTACCTCGCAGCGGCCTATACTAAGGGTGAAATCCCGATTCAACAGGAGGGTTTCGCCCATGCAACGTCCGATCGCTGAGCCCTACAAGATCAAGGCCGTCGAACCCATCCGTATGACCACCCGTGAAGAGCGGGAGCGGGCCATCGCCGAGGCCGGCTACAACACCTTCCTCCTCAAGAGCGAAGATGTGTACATCGACCTGCTGACCGATTCCGGTACCAACGCCATGTCCGACCGCCAGTGGGGCGTGCTCATGATGGGCGATGAGGCCTACGCCGGCGCCCGCTCCTACTACAAGATGGAGCAGGCGGTCCAGGAGATTTACGGTTTCAAGTATGTCGTCCCCACCCACCAGGGCCGCGGCGCCGAGCATCTCATCTCCCGGATCCTGATCAAGCCCGGCCACTACGTGCCCGGCAACATGTACTTCACCACCACCCGTGCCCACCAGGAGATGCAGGGCGGCACCTTCGTCGATGTGGTCATCGACGAGGCGCACGACTCCCTGAAGTACCACCCGTTCAAGGGCAACGTCGACCTGGCCAAGTTCGAGGCCCTGATCAAGCGAGTCGGGCCGGAGAACATCCCCTATATCAACGTCGCCGTCACGGTCAACCTGGCGGGCGGCCAGCCGGTCTCCATGCAGAACCTGCGTGAGATCCGGGCAATGTGCAACAAGTACGGGATTCGCATGTGGTCCGATGCGACCCGGGCGGTGGAGAACGCCTACTTCATTAAGGAGCGGGAAGAGGGCTACAAGAACGTCCCCGTCCGGGCGATTCTCAAGGAGATGATGTCTTACTTCGACGGCTGCACCATGTCCGGCAAGAAGGACTGCCTGGTGAACATCGGCGGCTTCCTGGCCATGAACGAGGAGTGGATTCTGCAGCAGGCCCGGGAGCAGGTGGTGATCTTCGAGGGCATGCCCACCTACGGCGGCCTGGCCGGCCGTGACATGGAGGCGATCGCCCAGGGCATCTACGAAATGGTCGATGACGACTACATCGCCCACCGCATCCACCAGGTCCGTTACCTCGGCCAGCAGCTGATCGACGCCGGCGTCCCCATCGTGCAGCCAATTGGCGGCCACGCCGTCTTCCTCGATGCCCGGGAGTTCCTGCCGCACCTGAACCAGGAGCAGTTCCCGGCGCAGGCGCTCGCCGCCGCCCTCTACGTGGATTCCGGCGTCCGTTCGATGGAGCGTGGCATCGTCTCGGCGGGCCGCGACCCCCAGACCGGTCAGAACCGCCACCCCAAACTGGAACTGGTCCGGCTGACGATCCCCCGCCGGGTTTACACCGACCGTCACATGGACGTCGTCGCCTACTCGGTCAAGCACCTCTTTGCGAACCGGGAGCAGATCGCAGGGCTGAAGATGGTCTATGAGCCGCCGACGCTCCGCTTCTTTACCGCCCGGTTTGAGCCGCTCTCCGTTCAGGCGGCGATGCCATCTCGCATATAGCGCCAAAACAGGCGATAAGTGCCCGGCAGGTGTACTGCCGGGCGCTCTTTTTTGACCCGTTTTTCTCATAGCGCTCCCCGCCGTCAGCCGTTATCATGGGAGACTGTGGCCCTACAGACCAAGGAGGCAGACGACGTGGCAGAGAACGCAAAGCCAGACGCATACACCCCTGTAGAGATCGCGAAGAAAATCGAGCAGTTGGGCGTCACCAAGGCGAACCTTCCGCTGCACCGCATGATCATTCTCTCGACCCTCGCCGGCGTCTTCGTCGCCATGGGCGGCATGTTCTACTTCGTCGCCATGGCTGACTGGAAGGGGAGCTACGGGGTGGGCCAGGTCTTCGGCGGCCTGGTCTTCAACCTGGGCCTCGCCCTGATCGCCATTGGCGGGGCCGAACTGTTCACCGGCAATACCCTGCTCACCATGGCCTACGCCAGCCGCAAAATCGACTGGAGGCTGATGGTTCGCAACTGGGCACTGGTCTGGTTCTTCAACGGGGTGGGCGCCCTGCTCATGGTGGGCCTGGCCTACTGGGCACAGCACTGGGCGGGCGGCGGGAATCTGGTGGGGCTCAAGGTGCTGAGCGTGGGCGCCACCAAGGCCTCCCTCCCCTTCGAGCTGGTGCTGGCCCGGGGCATTCTGGCCAACATCTTTGTGACGCTGGCGGTCTGGATCTACTCCGCCGGCCGGACCGTCGTCGATAAGCTGGCCGCCATGGTCCTGCCGATCACCGCCTTCGTGGCGGTGGGCGCCGAGCACTCCATCGCCAACATGTTCTTCATTCCCTACGCCATCTGGCTGAAGGCGACTCCCGCCATGGTCGCCACACCCGGGGTCCCGCTGGAGAAGCTTCAGTACCTCACCTGGGGGAACTTCATGGGGAACCTGATTCCCGCCACCCTGGGCAACCTGATCGGCGGCGCGATCTGCGTCGGCCTGGTCTACTGGGGCGCCTATCTCTGGGAGGAGCAGGCTGAGTCAGAGCCATCGCGGGTGGAGCGAAAGGCTTCGTAAAACAGACCGGCGGCAGCCTTGCCGCCGGTCTTTGCGCCCCCGGTGTGACCATTTGGTCCACCCCTGCATACGCTGAGCGTGACATCGAACTCCGCCCGAAAGGAGAGGATGGACGTTGCAGCAGCCCGGTCTTCAGCAGACGCCCGCAGGATGGCCTGGCATGCCAGGGCTGCAGTCCTTGCCGCAGGCCCAGCCTCAGCAGCAGTTCTCCGGCCAGCCGTTCCCCGGTCAGCAGCCTCAGGGCCAGCAGTTCCCCAGCCACGGCTTCCCGGGGCATACCTACCAGGTACAGCCCCCGCAGCAGGCAGCGCAGTTCCCGCCTCAGTTCCAGCCTCAGGCCCAGGGATTCCCCCCGCAGTACCAGACCCAATACCAGACCCAGGCCCAACCGGCTCCCCAGCCCCAGGCGGCTCCGGTCCCACCGGTGGCTGCCCCCGCCACGCCCACCCATGGGGCAGGCCAACAGGGACCCCAGAGTCAGGCCCAGGCCCTGAACCGGCAGTTGATCGATCTGGCCCGTACCCTGGAGCAGTTGATCCCCGGCTACCAGATCATGCAGTCGCTCCTACTGGACCTCAGCACCAGCCCGGCTGCCCAGACCGGCGCCGCCCTCGATGAGACGGTTCATGGCCTGAAGGATGCCCTCTATTACCATGGAGCTACCCTTGGCGCCATCCGCCGCCTGCTCTGCGGCGAGACCACCCCGGCAGTACTTAGCAGCCTGGCGGTCGCCTTCCATGCGCTCAGCCAGGTGCAGACCCGAATCCGCCCCCTCCTGGAGCGGCTGACCATGGCCGCCCCGATCGCCAACCGGGCCTCTGTGTCCGGGCTGATCCAGTCCGTGACCTCGGCTGATCCGCTTCTTGCCCAGGCGGGCAGCGCCATTCAGGCCCTGATCGGCCCGCAGATCTGGGAAGCGGCCCGCACCCGGGTTCAGGAGAGACTGATCGAGAGGGCAGCGGAAGCCCGCCGCCAGGAATCGTAAGCATCTATGAGCCATTTGCTCGGCAGGAACCCGGAAACGACCGCTCTTCACCGGAGCGGTCGTTTCGCCTTGTTCGGGCACAACTTGTGATCAATATCGCATGAGGTGTGCGATCAATCTCCATACTAACGCCGGAGGTTGGCCGATGCAGCATAAGGTTATCGTGACCCTGCTCCTCATCTGGCTGATGGGCTACCGGTTTGTCGACTGGAGCCGCCTGCGCGAGTTGCTTCCCGCGATACTCACCGGCGTACTCCTTGCGGGTGTTCCCACCGCCCTTCCCGGGCTGGAGCCCCTCTACACGCTGCGCAGCAGCCATACGGAGAACTACCACTGGATCGTGCTCTACCTTGTGCAGATGAGCGCCGCCCCGGTGATCAGCGCCTGGTTCGCCCAGGGGCTGCCCCGAACAGGCCCCCTCCCCTGGCAGCGGGTCGCGCAGTTCGGGCTGCTCTGCTGGGCACTGGAGCTGCCGGGCTACTACGCGGGAAGGCTGGTCTACGCTCCTTGGTGGGGACCGTTCCATTCCCTTCTCCTCCACCTTGGCTTCCTGTCCCTCATGGCCCTTGTCCACTTTTACGCGTGCGGTTCGCCTCACCTCGGGGGTGACCGCTCCGTACGCGAGGTGAAAAAACCAGGTGTTCTACGCCCCTCTGGCAGCTCTCACATGGATCCTCAGTGGGTGGATCGTTGACCGAAAGCGCCTGCGAGAGCTTCTGACCTACGGTCTGTTCGGCGCCGTGCTGGCCACTGCACACGACCGGCTGGTGATCCTCTACCAACTCTGGGAGTATCGCGATACCGGGTTGGCCGATTCCCACGCCGAGATCGCCCTGCTGATCAGTCTCAGCGCAGCGCCCGTCTTCGCCATGCGCTTCGCTCAGGGTCTTTCCGCCGGTCGCTCCTTTCCCGTGCTGCGCGCCGTCAAGTTCACTGCCATCGCCATGATACCTGAGGTGATCGGGCTGCAGACCGGCCACATCGTCTACGATCACTGGTGGAACGCCAGCTGGTCGGTCATCGCCTATGGACCCATCTGGCTCTCCATCTGGGCGCTGCACCGCTGGCTTAGCCCGGCCCCGGCTGTAGCCAGGCAGCGACTCAACAGCGGCCCGTGAAAAAAGAGCACAGGACCCGGCGGTCCTGTGCTTTGTCATGCCTCTTCGGTTTACCGCATCTCCCGCAGAACCGCCCGCACCGGCGAGCCGTCGGCCTGCTCCATCTTCAAGGGCAGGGCAATCAGCTCATACTCCCCTGGCTCCACGCCGGCCAGGCGCAGATTCTCCAGGATCAGAATGCCCGATTCGGCGCAGGCACGGTGGGCAGGCAGTTCCCGGCTCTCCCGGGGATCCACCGAGTGGGCGTCGGTGCCCAGCAGCCTTACGCCCTGTGAGGCCAGGTAGCGCACCGCCTCGGGCTCCATGTAGGTAAAGTCGGGGTTGAAGCGGGTGCGGTCCGGGCAGGAACCGGTGCGAACTAGCACCCGCTCCACGCCCTTCAGATCCACCGCCCGGAGGTCCGCCGCGGTGATCGACCGCCGCCCCTCCAGGGCGATCAGGAGCGCCCTGCCCACGTAGGGCTCCAGGTCCACATCGGCCATGAAGGCGCCCTGCTGGTCATAGTGGAAGGGCGCATCGGCGTGGGTGCCGTTGTGCGGGCTGAACGTGACCTTGGAGAGGTTGACCGCATCGCCCCCGGTCAGCCGGGCGGTCGGCTCCAACGAGAAGGCGACATCGCCGGGCCAGGGAGCGGTGGCAGCACCCAGCGGGTGAGTGATATCGATCAGCCTCATGGCTTGGTCCGCTCCAGCACGATCCGGTAGCCGTCGGCCCCGTAGTGCAGACACTTCTTCACCCGGCTGATGGTGGCCGTGCTGGCCCCTGTGGCATCGACAATATCTTCATAGGTCATCCCGGCATCGAGCATCTTGGCCACCTCGAGCCGCTGGGCCAGCGCCTTGATCTCCCCGATCGTGGCGATGTCCTCAAAGAAGCGGTAGCACTCCTCGACCGTCTCCAGGGTCAGGATCGCTTCAAATAGCTTGTCGGTCAGTTCATCCCGCAGTTTCTCGTTGATGGGCATCCAGGGTTCCCTCCCAGCACGCGCCTCACGTTGAAGGAAGTGATTCGCTTTCGTGCGCTAAAATCCTTTCGGCGTGCGTTGTGTCCGACGGAACGGTCCAAGTGCATAGCAAAGGCGCAGCGCCCCAGGGAAGGGGAACTCGCTGCGCCTGTGCCTGCCGGTCAGGGCCGGATCTCGTCGGGGAAGTCGACCCCGCTCTCCGGGGGAATGTGATTCGGTCCGGGGGTCGGGCCGTGGGCGAAGGGATCCGTCGCCTTCGACTGCCGCTCCGGCGCCGTCGCCGAGCGGTGATGCCCGTCCCGGATATGATCGCCCGGCACCCCGTGCTCCCGGGGGTGCCACTGGGTCGGCGGCTGGTCGGGGGGAACCGTCCGGTTGGCCGGGCGGTCCTCGCCGTAGGCATCTTCCGGGTCGAGGTCGGCGGTGGCCGGGGCGTTCTCCGTCGTCGCCGGGCCCTTCCGGGCCTCCACCAGCCCATCGTCAACCTCCCGTCGGATCCCCGGGTGTGGGGCCGGCCGGGCCGGGTCCGACTGCCTCACCCCGAGGGCGGTCTTGTTGTTCTCCTCACGCTCGCCGCTAAAGGTCACATCGGCTGCGTGGCGGGCGCCCAGCTCACGCCGGGTGCGGGCGCCGGTCCGATCGGGAAACAGGTCGACCTCGTTGCCCAGTTGGCTCGGGTTGATATTCGCCCCCAGGTCCCGCCCACCGCGGCCGTCGCGGTCGTGGTGCTCCGCTGTGGGAACCCGCTCACGGCGGCCACCCGCCCAGCGTACGCCCATGAAGAAGAGCGCAAGCACCCCGGCGGCCACCATCAGAATCCAGAGGAACTGCATCGTTCGTCACCGCCTTTCCTGGTCTCAGACTCTCCTCTAGTCTGCCCAGGAGGCCGTTGTTTATCGTCAACCTAGTCGGCGGCGTCGAGCCCTTCATCCACCGTGATCGCCTCGCCACGGGCCGCCTGGACCGGCCGCAGGTTGAGAAGCCCCCGGCCCGCAAGCCAGAGCAGCGGCAGGATTCCCGGCGCCAGGAAGACCGTGACGCCTGCCCGCGCAGCTTACTGGATCTCGAAGGTGACGTAGACGGTCGATGTAAAGGTGGTGGTGCCGCCGAAGACCGGGGCTGGCGCCCCCATCGCCTTCGCCGCCTCCCCTGCGTAGCCGCCGTCGCTCATGGAGCGGGTAAAGGTGGGCACGCCGTTGTCCTGAATGGAGATAGAGAGCACCCGGACCACCTTGGCGCCCAGCCGTCCGGCCACGCGATCGGCCTTGGCCCTGGCGTCATCCACCGCCATGTCCAGCGCCTGCTCTACCAAAGCGTCGGTGTTCTTCACATAGAACTGAATGCCGTTCAACTGGTTCGCCCCGGCCTCCACCGCCTGCTGAATCAGCTCAGCCACCTTGTCCAGCTGCTGGGTGGTGATATTCAGCGTGGTGGTAGCCCGGTAGCCCACCAGCTCCTGCCCCTTCTCCTGGGTCCAGTTGTACTCAGCCTGCAGGTTGAAGGTGCCGGTCTTGATCTCCTCCTCCTTGACCCCCATGGTCTTTACCGAGCCGGAGATGTTGACCAGGTCGGCGCTCATGGCGGCGTAGGCCTCGGCCGGGCTCTTCCTGACCTGGCTGATGCCCAGAATGATCGTGGCGGTGTCCGGCTTCAGCTCAATCTTGCCGTGGCCGGTCACGTTCAGGGTCCGGGGCGGGGGGGTTTGGGTCTGGGTCTCGGCATATGTCGCCGCCGGGTAGACCAGGGCGCCGATCAGCATCAGTCCGGCCAGGAGCGCTGCGAACAAACCTCTCTTCATGGTAAGACCTCCCAAGCAATCGTGTCATCAGATAGACGGGAGACGGGCTGAGTTGGATTCAGCTTCGGGCGAATTTTTCTGCAGCTGACGGAGGAGCACCGGCCAGAAAAAGACCGCACTGCCAGCCCGGCAGTGCGGTATCGCGACCCTATGAATCGGAGCCCACCTGCTCGATCTTGAGCCCGAAGACCTGGGGCGGCTCAACGCCCAGTGCCACCAGGTACTGCGAGACCTGCGACCGGTGGTGTGCCTCGTGCTCCGCCATCGCCATGAGCAGGTGCCAGGCGCTGACCGGGTAGCCGTGAAGCGTCGGGCGCTTCGCCCTGAGCAGATCGTCGGGGGCGGCCCGGAGCCGCGCCATGCAGTCCTCGTGCGTCCGCTTCAGGTAGCGGAGCGCCTCCTCTAAGCTCGCCCCGTGTTTCCGCCCATGGCCGCGGTAGGCCCATTCCCCCTGGAGCACCGCTCCGGTGAACATTGCCTCCGTCGACGCCAGATGGCGAACCAGGTCGCCCAGGGTGAACTTCCCGGGGTGGGGAGCGAAATCGATCTGGTCGGGTGGAATCTGGTCCAGGAACCGCAGCGTCCGGCTGCGTATCCCCTCGAAGTAATCGGCGAACGGTTTCACACCCGTGATCACGCGCCCCTCCCCTTTCCTGTCGCTACCCTTCGTCTTGCAGGGTGACCCAGGTGTTCAGGGCAACCTGGTCCCCCGGCTTCGCCCCGGCCTCCCGGACCGCCTCCAGGTAGACCTCGCCTCCCTCAGCAAAGAGGACACCCTTGCGCTGGGAGACCAGCACCATGGTCTGCTCCTCGTCGAGCCGGGCCAGCTCCGCCAGCCGGTCGGGCGGGAACTCCACCCGGAACAGGTCCTGCTCGGGCTGGTCAAGCACCCGCACCACCAGGATCAGGCGGTAGCCCGCCCCGCTCAGGAGCCCCTCGCCCCCCACCCAGCCCAGGGTGCGGACCGGGGCGACGCCGTCTTGCAGGGCGAAGAATGCCGGGTCCTCCAGCAGGTCCGGGATCTCGACCAGGCAGAGATCCTCATCGTAGCGAATCGCCCCCACCGGGTAGACCGGCGAGATGGCCGCATCCTCCCGCTGCTGCTCGGGGTTGTAGGGGAAGGCGTCGCCCCCGACCTCCACAATGGAGACCGGCTGCTCCCAGGCGCAGAGGGGGCACCGGGCCAGCGCCGAGCCGCCCCGGGGCCAGTCGCCCTCGGGCAGCAGGGCGGTGTCGCAGCGGGGGCAGCCCAGCACCGGGCCATCGTGACCGGGGGTGAGTCGAATCTGAATCGATTCCACCATCGTCATCCTCTCAATCTGGTCTCAGGCCTTAGGCTACCCCTTCGCCAGCAGATTGGCAATCTCCTGGGCATAGGCTTTGGACTCGTCATCGCCCGTGACCAGGTCGATCTCCTCGGGCCCCCTGGCCCCCAGCCCCAGCTCCGCCGCCCGGGCGATCTGCTCCTGCTCCCAGATCTTCTTGCCCTTCAGGGTAGATGCGCCCAGGTGCATCAAGATCGCCACGCCCACGGCGTCCAGCGCCACCCGGTCGCTGCCCGCCAGCACCACCCCCGCCTTCACCAGCAATCCCCGGTCCGGCCCGCCCTCGGTAAAGACCTCCACGCCGTCGATCACCGCCAGGGCCGGGCTGTAGGCCAGGTTGATCTCGGCGATCAGCTTGCGCATCTGGCCGGAGCTGTGCAGTTCGCTCATGTAGCCGTACCCCTGGCGGGGCACGATGCCCACCGAGTTCTTCAGCGACAGGGTAAAGACGCCGCCGTAGCGGTGGGTCTTGAGGCAGCAGGCGGTCACCACCGCCCCGGCCTCAGCCACCGCCCTGGCGTAGAGGAAGCCATCTTTCCAGTTCAGCCCCTCCCGCTTGAAGGGAACCCACTGGTCTGCCGCCTGAAAGTCAACCACCTCGACCCCAAGGTCCTTGGCCAGCTGGAAGATCCCCTTGCGCTCCATCACCTCACGGGTGCCGCCGGGCAGCTCCGGCCCGCCGGACCGCTCGCCAATGGTCAGGGAGGAAGCCCCCCGCTCCTTCAGCCCCGCGATCAGCTCGGTGAGAATATCCGGATGCGTCGACGCCGGCGCAGCGTCGGCGGTGTTGAAGTTGGGCTTGATCAGGACCGACTTCCCGTTCACGGGCAGGTCGCCGAAGAGGCGCAGCGCCTCTCGCACCCCCTTCGCCCGGTCGGTGGTGCGCACCAGTACCACCCGGGACTTCGGGGCGCCTGGAGCCGGGTCGGGCTTGGGACCCGCCGACCCAGCGGAGGGGGTCCCGGTTGGGGCGCCGCCTGTGCTGCACCCTGCCATCCAGACACCTGCCGCCGCCGTTCCCGCTGCCGCTATGAACTCACGCCGGGCCAGCTTCATCTCAGGTCCCTCCTCCGAGGCATGGATTCACCATCAACGTTCGATGGATCTGACCCAACACCTGCCAGGGGTTCTGCCCTAGTCGCCGGGGAGGGCCGGCGTCACCCCCGGGATTCCCTCCCGGTACCGGCGGAAGAAGAGCCAGAAGATCCCCAGCGCCACGGCGTAGCAGGCGGCCCAGATCAAAAAGCCGGTCTGGTAGTCGCCTCCGTCCATCAGCCGGGCGCCCAGGTAGCCGCCCCCGGCGGTGAAGGCGGCGCCCACCGCCATGGAGACGCCCACGTATGTGGCCCGCTCCTGCGGGTCGAGAATCTCCATGCTGAAGGCCTCGAAGATGGGGCCGGAGAGGTTGGAGAGCACCGTCCGCAGCACGTAAGCCAGACCCGCCAGCCCGACAGCGGCGCCCACCTCGTGGGCGTGGCTGTGACCGTGGCTGTCCACCACCGCCATGGCGGGCGAGAGCGCCATCAGGGCCATGAAGGGCAGGGAGATCAGCCGGGTCCAGAAGATGGCGTTGAATCGACCAAGCTTGTCGGCCAGAACCGGAGCGAAGAAGTAGACCACGACCAGCGCCAGGTTGCCGGCGGCGAAGGTGGTGCCGATCTCGTGCTCGTGGGCGTGCACGCCCTCGTGGAACCAGACGTTCATGAGCGAGCCGACGAAGCTGTAGCCCAGGGTGAGGAAGCCGCTCATCAACACCAGGCCGAAGACGTTCATGGGGCTGCGCAGCCGGCCGAAGACCGAGGTCTTGTGCTGGGCCGGGCGGGACGCCCCGGTCTGGGCGGGGGCGATCTCCCGCAGCAGCAGGGCCGGGACCAGGGAGAGGAACCAGAGAGCGATACCGGCGAAGGTGGACCAGCGGTAGACCTCCACCTTGTCGTACTGCGTCGCCAGCACCGGCAGCCAGCCCGCCAGCAGCATACCCACCGCCGCCGAGAGGGTCCGCAGGGCGCTGCCGACGCTGAAGAGATGGACCCGCTCCTCCGCCTCGGAGTTCTCCGCCATAAAGGCCGGCTCCGCCACGCCGTGCATGTTGCCGAAGAGCGCACCGATCACCGGCAGGGTCAGCAGGAGAATATCGTTGGTGGTCATAATCGACAGCAGGGCGATGGCCGCCCCGATCCCATCGCCGAGAATGAAGCTGGCCCGGCGACCCAGCCGGTCGCTCAGCATGCCCGCCGGAATCGCCGTCACCGCGGCAGCGATGGAACTGATCAGAATCCGGAGACCCACGAATTCGATGGACTTGCCAATGGCCAGCAGGTACAGGTTGAAGATGACGCCCCAGGTGCCGTGAATCATGTCCATTCCGATGATGTGCAGCAGGTAGAGCCGTGCGTTGTAGCTGAACCGTTGGACCTTGGCCCAGTAGCCGTTCATGGGAGAGCCTCCTTGCCGTAGCAACATATTCAACTTCCCTGTTGACTAAGTTACCACGGGTCCCACCGGGTTGCCAATATGTTTTTATACACTGGTGTTGAAAAAGTCGAAGACACCCCGATTGATGGGGTGTCTCCCTCTCATATTGATACGCAGCTCTCAATCTGAGATGCTCATCAGGCCGTAGTGGTGGAGCCGCCGGTAGACGGTGGCCCGGCTGACGCCCAGGTCGGCGGCGATCCGCAGAACCGCCTTCTCGCCGGTGCCGTACAGGGCCAGGCCCCGCTCCAGCTCCTTGCGCTCCAGCTCGCTCAGCGGGGTCAGGCGCTCCTCCCCCTCCTCCGGGGGCGGGGCCTCGCCTGCCTCCGCCGGGATCAGGCGGGTGGGCAGGCAGTCGATCTCCACCACGGGCCCGCTGGCCATGGTAGCCAGGTACTCCACCACGTTCTCCAGCTCCCGCACGTTGCCCGGCCAGGCATAGCGCACCAGGGCCTGCCGCACCGCCGGGGAGAAGCCCAGCAGCGGCTTCCCCTGAAGCTGCGCCTGGCGGACCCGGAAGTGCTCCGCCAGCACCAGAATATCCTCCCGCCGGTCCTGAACTGAGCCCCAACTTGTGGACACACTAAAAACCCCCGAATCCTATCCAACCAAAAGGTGGTTCCTGTACTCAACAGGAGCCATCTTTTTTCTTTCCCATTGGTAGCGGTGATGGTTGTAGTAG
>JBMONB010000100.1:0-8570 GCA_049325315.1 Bacillota bacterium
TCCTGGTGAATCCACGAACCGGCGAGCGGCTGCAGCTGGACCGATTCTACCCGCCCGCTGTGGCCTTCGAGTACAACGGACCCCAGCACTACCGGGCCACCGCCCGGTTCTCTGCCGACGAGGTTGCCGGGCAGCGGGAGCGGGATTATATCAAACTGGGCATCTGCGTGACCAGAGGACTCACCCTGGTGATCGTCCATCCGGAAGACCTTAGCCTGAAAAGCATGCAGCGGAAGATCGGCACCCTGCTGCCACTGCGGGACCTGACTGGGTGCGACCTGCTGATCGACTACTTGGAGGCAGAAAGCCGTACTTACAGGCGTCACCTGTCGAAGATCTAAAGCGTCCGTTAGAGGAGGGGGCCGCAAGGAGCCCCCTCCTTACTTTTTTGGGCCACCCGCGAGAGAAATCGTCTTCCGACGTCGTAGTAGTAGGTGAAATCGGAGAGCAAAGGCGGCAAGGGGGAAGAGAGGGTGCAGGACGACTTGCATACGCGGCTGCTGAGACGTGATCCCGCGGCGCTAGACCAGTTGATTGACCAGCACATCGACCAGGTTCACTGGCTGGTGGGGCTGATTCTGGGCCGGGTGGGGAGTCCGATGGGGCTGTCACGATCCGCCATTGACAACCGGCTCTGGCGTGCCCGCCAGGCGCTGAGGGATGCGCTAACCGCCCTGGAAGGAGTGCATGAGATGGGATAACCAGGCCTTTGATCCGACCGAACGGGCCTTCTTGGATGAGGTCGGTCTGAACCCCGACGACCTGGAGCGGCTGGTCGAGGGCGCCCCGCCCGTGGACGCCGCCGTGCGGGAGCGGGTGCGCAGCCGGGTGCATCAGAAAGCCCTCGCCGCCCCGGTCCCCGCCCCCAGGAAGCCTCTCCGCCTCCACTGGGCTGTGGCTGCCACCCTGCTGATCGCCCTGGGCGGCACCACCCTGGTTGCCTCCAGCGTGGCGGCTCAGGAGGCGCTGATGCGGCTGGTCCGCATCATCCCCGGCGTGGGGATCGCCACCACCGACGAGGGAAGCCAGGTGCTGAAGGAGCCGGTCACCATCGACCTGGGCGGGCCGCAGGCGACAGTCACCGGCCTGGTCAGCACCCCCGATGAAACCCGGGTGAGGGTGACCGTGACCGGCCTGGAACGCCCGGCCCCGGGCCAGATGCAGGTCAAGGGGGCCGAGGGCGCCCTCCTTCTCCCCGACGGCCGCAGGCTTGACCTGCGCAGATCGAAGCACAGCCGCTCCCTGGACAGCATGGAGCTGACCCTTGTCTTCCCCCCGCTGCCGGCGGGAACCGCCCGGGTGCACCTGGAGGTGGGCGGCCCGCTCTTCGACCTGAATCAGGGGCTGCGGGCCGACCTGGCGCTGGTGGGCGCCGGTGACAAGGAACTGACCGCCGCCTGGGAGGGCGGGCGCAGCCAGGAGGTTCACGGCGTGACCGTGGTGGTGCCCCACTTCGGCCTCGATGGCGACCGCATCCGCCTGACCGCCGAGGTGGAGGGAGCAGAGCTCGCCTTCGACCTGCAGGAGCGTCGCACTGCTGAACTCCAGCCCCACCTCACCGACGAGAAGGGCCGGATCTACCCGCTGGTCTCTGCCGAGAGCGACGCCTTCGGGATGCGCAGAGACGGCAAGTACGAGCTGGTCTTTAAGGGGCCGGTCCCGGCCGATGCCGGAGCGCTGCGGCTGGTGGTTCCCTCCCTGACCGTCTACCGGGAGGGCAGCGCCACCCTGCCGCTTCCCCTGGCGCAGATCGAGCCGGGCCAGACGGTCGAAATCGGCCGGGAGCTTCAGGTGGGCGACTTCACCGTCTGGGTGGATTCGATCACCCGGCGGGATCCGACCCGGTTCGACATCAACTACCGCCCTGACGTGATCCGCACCCTCTCGGTGGGCGTGAAGGGGACCCGCCTCAGCTTCTCCAACCACGAGCTGGGCGCCAGCGCCCAGACCGTCACCCTGGAGCTTCCCGCCGCTCCCGAAGGGACCGAGCTGGTGCTGGAGTTTCACCGCCCACAGGTACGGCTGCAGGGCCCCTGGACCGTAGACCTGACCCTGGCCCGGTAAAGCCCAAAGAGACCCCCGGCAGCCGCCCTGCCGGGGGTTCATGGCGCCACCATCTGGCCAAAGAAACCCCCAGTTAACACGACTCGTCGAACAGGTGAAGGGAGGACCGAGTCATGCTGTTGAAGCGAATCCTGCTCGCCCTGCTGTTGATCTCCATCACCCTCGCCCCCGCCACCGTCACCAGGGCGGGCGAGGCGACTATCCGCCACATCTACATTGCCGGCCGGCAGTACCCGGGCTCCTACGGGGAGTTGGCTGGCTATTACGCCACCCTCCAGGTCCGCAGCGTGTTGGAGGCGCTGGGCCACAGCGCGATGGTCTGGTCGCCAGAAGACGGCTCCACCACCATCTACGGACTGCCAGAGTCGCCGGTGGTGATCCGGCCCGGCGACCGGATCGTGCAGCTGAAGGGGCGCAGCCTCACCCTTTCCATCGCCCCCTACATAAAGAATGCGAAGCTCTACGCTCCGCTGGACTTCTTCCAGCAGGTGCTGCACGCCCGGGTGGAGTGGGTGACAGCCACCTGGGAGGTGGAGATTACGCCCCCGCCCTACAACCAGGCGGGCGGATTCGGCCCGGTGGACGCGGATCCGGCCACCTTCTCCGCCCTGGGCCGCGACGGCGCCGGCCGCCTCTACCTGGTGGTCGCCACCGGCCCCAAGCAGGGGCTCTGGCGGAGCACCGATCACGGACGCACCTGGGAGGAGGCCGGTCAGGGGCTGACCGGCCCCGCGACCGACGCCCGCCTGGTCGCCGCCCCCGGCGAGACCGCCTACCTCCTGCACGCGGGCGCTCTCTGGTCCCGACCCCCCGGCGCCGCCGCCTGGACCCGGGTCGCCACCCCGGACGTTCCGGACGCCACCGTGATCGCCGCAGCGGCTCAGGAGGGCGGCCTCCTCTGGGTAGCCCTTGACCGCGCCCCCAGCGACGGGCAGGCGCTGGCCTACGACCTCTACCACCTCGACCCCGCCACCGGCCAGTGGCAGGAGAGCGACCTCGACCTGGCCATCGCCGGCCTGACCACCGACCCCGCCGGCCGCCTCTGGGCCTACGGCAAGTGGGGCGCTGCCGTGCTGACGCAAGGAGCCTGGGCCCCCGTCCACTGGCAGCCCACCTTCCGGGTCTTCCAGATCGCCGTCCGCCCCGACGACCCGCAGTGGGTCTGGGCGCTGACCACCGAGGGCCTGCGCGTCAGCCAAGACGGCGGCCAGACCTGGCAATTCAGCCACCTCCCCTTCCCGGCCGATCCCGCCCATTACGCCACCTTCAAGCTCCTCCCTGGAGTGGGGCAGGAGGTCTTCCTGCTGACCGGTGAGCAGGGCGTGCTTTACTCGCCCACCGGAGGCGGCCAGTGGTACCGGGTGACCGGCTACTGGCCCGACGCCCGGGTGCTCGATGCCGTCATGGATGGCGAGCGGCTCCTCCTGGCATCCACCGGCGGCGGGGTGGTGATTCCCGTGCGAATCCCCCAGCCCGGCGCCCGCCCGCTCCCCCGGCTGGCGCCCCGCTACATCGACTGGGGCCCGAACCTGGCCGCCGAGGCCAGAGGGGCCGGCTCCCTCTGGCTCGACCCCCAGCAGGCCGACACCGCCTTCGCCCTGATTACCCGGGGCGAGCAGGGCGAGATGGCCCTCCTGAAGACCACCGACGGCGGCAAGAGCTGGGCGCCCCTGCCGCTCCCCGCTGAGCCCGTCGCCGACGAGTTCGGCCGGGTCCGCACGCCCTACCTCATCCACCACCCAAGCCGGTCGGGCCACTACGGGCTGGTCTACGCCGACTCCATCCAGATCACCACCGACGGCGGCGCCACCTGGTCGGCGATCCCCGCCCAGTCGCGGCCCATGAACCTCCCCACCCACCTCACCTTCCTGGAGTCCGGCCGGCTGATCGGCTCCTGGGAGAGCCGGGCGGGCAGCCGCATCATCTACAGCGACGATTACAAGGCCCTAAATCATGTGGACGGCGGCCCCGGCTGGCACATTGGCACCCTGGTGGTCAACCCCGCCGTGCCCGACCGGGTCTACGCCTGCGACTGGGACACCCGCCATCCCTGCCAGACCTCCGCCGACGGTGGCCTCACCTGGCAGCCCCTGGCCGCTCAGCCCCCCGGCGTTCCGCCTCAGAAGCTCCACTGGAGCCCCGCCGCCCCCGCCGAGCTCTTCGCCGGGCGCTACGTCAGCCGCGACGGCGGAAAGTCGTGGGAGCCGCTGCCCTACTTCCAGGAGGGCGACAAGCTGATCCACATCGCCATTCACCCCAAGAACCCGCAGCAGCGGGCGGTGGTGACCGAGGTTGCGACCGGCGGGCGCCACCTGCTGCTCTCCCGCGACGGCGGCCAGACCTGGTCTTCGGTGGGCCAGCCCCCCAACTCCACCTGGATCCACGCCATCCAGTTCGATGCAAAGGGACGGCTCTGGGTCGGAGCGGATACCGGTATCTGGAAGCTACAAAACTTTTAAGGCTGATATCGAACCAATGGTGGTGATGTTACGTATTGGAATATGAGGGGATAATATACCTGTGGTGGAGAGGGGGGATGGGCCGTACACAACCTCCGGATCTGGTTTGTCCTCTGGCTGACAGCGATGGTGATCCTGGTTTCGCTGCCGGCCGAGGGCAAGAGAGACGGCCCCCTGTACGCGGGCGCCTGCGAGAATGGCAGACCCGTGTTGACCAACTGGGACCCAACCCTGGACGCCGAGTTCGAGCCGGTCTGCCACTCGGGGGCGCTCAGCCTCCAGCTGGCCGGCGGATCCGATCGGGCAGCAGAACCCCTCACCCAGCCCGAGGATTTCGCAGCCTGGGCGTTCGTCCGGCTGAACGGACAGCGGCTCCAGAACCCCTACCACGATGCCTACCCCTATGTGACCCAGTCGACAGGCGAACCGCTGGTACCGCTCCGCCTGATCACCGAGGCGATGAGCGGCGAGGTGAAGTGGGATGAAGACGCGCGCACCGTCATCCTCACCTGGCGCGGGCGCACAGCCACCCTGACCATCGGCTCCGACGAGGTGGAGCTTGAGGGAGAGATCATCCGGCTAGACCAGCCGCCGCAACTCTGGCTTGACCGGACCATGGTCTCCCCGAAGACGATCGCACGCCTCTTCCAAGCGGATGTCGCCTTCGACACGGCGACCCGTCAGGTGGCGATTCGACGGGCCGGCATCCTCTGTCCACAGGAGTACTGTATAAAAGCGTAGAGAAAGATCCGCCTCCCTCTTCTTGCCGGCAGAGGGAGGCGGACTCGATTTTGCGCGGTGACAGACTGTTGTCACCGGCCTCCTGTATGCTCAAGCCATCCTGAACGGCGGAGGTTGAGCAGATGAGCCACACCCTCACCCTGACCGCCCGGCTAGACCGGGCCCACATCGCCCCTTCGGGGGGCGTTGTCCAGATCCTGATCCAGATCGGAGCCGAGGCCGCGGCGGCGGGAGACCGCCTCCCCCTGAACGTGGCGGCGGTGGTGGACCGCTCAGGCTCGATGCACGGCCCCAAGCTCGACTACACCAAGCAGGCGCTCGCCTTCCTGGTCGATCAGGTTGCCCCGCAGGACTACCTGTCGGTGGTCGCCTACGACGATCAGGTAAAGACCGTGATGGACAGCGTTCACATCACCCACAAAGATGCGCTCAAGGCCGAACTGGCCCGCATGGAGAGCGGCGCAACCACCAACCTGAGCGGCGGGCTGGCCACCGGTATGCAGCAGATCGCCCGGCAGGCCCGGGAGAAGCAGGTGAACCGGGTCCTGCTCATGACCGACGGCCTGGCCAACGTGGGCGTGACCGACCCAGCCACCCTGGTCGGCTGGGCCAGGGGCTGGCGGGAGCGGGGGCTGACGCTCTCGACCCTGGGCGTGGGCGACGACTTCGCCGAGGACCTGCTGGTGGCGCTGGCAGAGGCGGGGGGCGGCAACTTCCACTACATCGCCGACCCCGACAAGATCCCGGCCATCTTCGCCCAGGAGCTGGAGGGGCTGCTGGCGGTCGCGGCCCAGGCGCTCCAGCTGCAGGTGGAGGCGGAGCCGGGTGTAGCGATCGAGGCGGTGGCCGGCTACCCGCCCAGCGGCACGCCCCATGCTGTGAGCCTGGCGCTGCCCGACATCTACAGCGGCGAGGTCAAGTCGGTGCTGCTCCGGCTGGCGGTGGCAGCGCCCCCGGCAGACGGCCGGCTCGCCCGGATCACCCTCGACTACGTGCCCGCCGCCGCCGGGCTCTCGCCCCAGACCGCCCAGGTGGATGTGCTGGTGGGCGTGACCAGCGACGAGAGGCTCCTGGCCGCCCCGCCCGATGCCGAGGTGGAGCGCCACGTCAGCCTGGCGAAAGCGGCCGAGGCCCGCGACGAGGCGGTCCGGCTCTCGGACGCCGGCGACCTGACGGCCGGGGCGGTGGCGCTGGAAGCGGCAGCGGCGGCGCTGGCCCCGGCGGCTGCGGCGGGCGACGCCCAGGCGCACGAGCAGGTGGAGGCGCTGAAGATGCAGGCCTCAGCCCTGCGCTCCGCCGAGTACGACAAGTCGCTCCGCAAGCAGCTGCGCCACGACAGCCACCGGACCCGGCGGGGGCGGTAGAGCGGGCTAGCGTCAGTTTTTGACACGGCCCAACGTCTGGTCACTGCGCAAAAACTGGCGGAACACGGCTTGCGGAGCGCGTGAGATACCCCCGGGGGGTGGGTAGAGGCCGCTCAAAGGCCGCCTAAAGGCCTCCCAACGGCCGTTGAGTGGCCTCCAGGAGCCATCGGGGGCGTTTGGCAACGTCGTAGCGTCAGTTTTTGCACAGGTCTCCCCTCTCGGGGGGTGTCAAAAACTGACGCTACGATGGTTTTCGCCGGATTTGAGGCCGTTGCCGCGTGATTTGGGTGGGGGTACCCCCCACTAGCCCAACTGACCGCAAGGACTTTCCCCGCTGTCCCGCCAATCTTTCAGGGGAGGGGGAGAGCCATGCACGACCGCAAAGCCCGCAGCCTGGAGCGCTGGTTTCATATTCTGACCGTCCTGATGGGCGGGGGCCGCCCCACGGCCGACGACCTAGCCCGGCGCTTCGGGGTGACCCGGCGGACCATCTTCCGGGACATCGCCGCCCTGGAGGAGCAGCGGATTCCCGTAGTCCGGGACGGCGGCCACTATGCCATTATGGATACCTACCGGGTCAAGCCGATCCAGTTCCAGCCCCACGAGGTGCTGGCGCTGGCGGCCGCCCTCGACTTCGCCCGCCGGTCCCGCCCCCTGGGCGGGGCGGCCGCCGTCTCCGCCCTGGAGAAGCTGCGGGCGGTGCTCCCGGCGGCGCACCAGGAGCTGGCCGCCGGGCTCGATGAGACCCTGGTGGTGGACCCGCTGCAGGGCCACTCCCTGCCGGCGCCGCCCGAGGTCGAGGAGGCGCTGCGGGCCGGGCTGCAGGGGCCGCACCCCGTGCGCATCCGCTACCAGGCGCTGGCGGCGGAGGCCGCCTCGGAGCGGGTGGTCCGGCCCTACGGGCTGGCCTACCGGGGCACCGGGCTTTACCTGATCGGCTTCTGCGAGCTGCGCCAGGAGATTCGCACCTTCCGGGCCAACCGAATCCTCGCCGCCACCGTTCTGCCCGCCACCTTCGCCCGCCCCGCCGGCTTCGACCTGGAGCGCTACCTGGCCGATATCTGGGGGATCGAAGACGGCCCCACCATGCAGGTGCAGGTCCGGTTCTACCCCCCTGTGGCCCGGCTCGCCCGGGAGACGGTCTGGCACCCGACCCAGCGGGTTCATGAGGAGCCCGGCGGCTCGGTGATCGTCTCCATGGAGACCCGGGGCAAGAACGAGCTGGCCCGCTGGCTCAGCGGCTACGGCGGCACCGTGGAGGTGCTCGGCCCGCCCGAGCTGCGGGAGGCGGTGCGCAGCCTGGGCCAGGCAATCGTCGACCGATACACCAACTAGCGAAGGCCCCCTGCGACCGCAGGGGGCCTTGCACATCTCACACGTCAGCGGGGCCGGTTCCGCTGGATCGCCGCCCGGAGCGCCTCCTCGATCCGCTTGCCCCGCCGGGCGAAGCCCAGGTCGGCGGTAAGCTCGTCGACGATCTCGTCGTCGGTGCGGAGGCGGCCGTCGGAGTGGACCCAGCGCACCAGCGCATCCAGCTCCCGGTCGCTGTACTCCCCAATCGTCTCCCGCTTCGGCACCGGCGGACGGGGCGCCCGGGCCGCCCCACGCACCGCCTGAGCCGCGACAGGCTCCGCGGCCACAGCGGTGACCGGCTCCGCCCCGGCCGCCGCCCGGCTGTCAGCAAAGGCCACCGCCGCCTCGTAGGCCGCCACGGCCCGCTCAATCTCCTGGCTGCGCCGCATGAACCAGTCGGTCGACCAGATCCGGTGGTAGCGCCAGCCCAGCACCTCAAGCTGCTGCTGCCGCAGCCGGTCCCGGTCCCGGGCGGTGGGGACCGACCGGTAGCCATCGCCGTCGCACTCGATCGCCAGCACAAAGCGCTCCGGGTCGGTCGGATGCTGGGCCACCAGGTCGATCCGGTAGCTCGATGCGCCCCACCGCG
>JBMONB010000101.1:0-8494 GCA_049325315.1 Bacillota bacterium
GGCGGTTCTGGGAGGGGGTGCTGCACGGGCGCTCCCGCATACGGAAGCTGGACCGGTTCGACGCCAGCACCTTCCGCACCCAGGTGGCGGCCCAGGTGGACGACTTCGACCCGTCGGCCTACCTGGACCGGAAGCAGCTGGGCCGGATGGACCGGTTCGTGCAGTTCTCGCTGGTCTCGGCGATGCAGGCGCTGGGGGACGCGGGCATTACCCCCTCGGAGCTGCATCCCGAGCGGGTGGGGGTCTTCATGGGTTCGGCGCTGGGCGGGGTGGGCTTCGGCGAGGAGCAGCACGCCGCCTTTATGGGCGGCGGCCTCCGGGCGGTCAACCCGGGGCTGGCGCTCACGGTCTTCGGCGGGGCGGCCTCCTGCGCCATCGCAATTCACTACGGGTTTCAGGGGCCGAACGAGACCAACGGGATGTCCTGCGCCTCGGGCGCCATCGCCGTGGGGCGGGGGCTCCAGGCGATTCGCCGGGGCGAGGCCGACGTGGTGATCGCCGGCGGGGCGGAGGCGCCGCTCTGGCCGCTCTGTTACGGGGCCTTCGCCAACATTCGGGCGATGTCGACCCGCAACCAGGAGCCGGAGTCGGCCTGCCGGCCCTTCGACGCCGAGCGCGATGGCTTTGTGATGGGCGAGGGGGCGGCGGTGCTGATTATCGAGGAGCGCTCCCGGGCCTTGCGGCGGGGGGCCCGGCCCTATGCAGAGCTGGTGGGCTACGGCACGTCGAACGACGGCTACCACATGACGGCGCCCCGGCCCGACGGCTCGCAGGCGGCCCGGGCGATGATGCACGCCCTGCGGGATGCGAACCTGCCCGGCTACAACGTGGGGTATATCAACGCCCACGCCTCCGCCACGCCGCTGAACGACGTGACCGAGGCCCTGGCGATTCGCCGGGCGCTGGGGGTGGATGCCTCCGTCATTCCCGTCTCGGGGACCAAGGGGCTGTACGGGCATCCGCTGGGGGCCTCGGGGGCGATTGAGGCGGCGCTGACCGCCCTGGCGCTCTACCACGGCTACCTGCCGCCCACCGTCAACCTGCGGCGGCAGGACCCGGAGGTGCCGCTTTCGGTCCTCTCGGGCCAGGGACTGGAGCGGCGTCCCCGCCGGGCGCTCTCCAACTCCTTCGGCTTCGGCGGGATCAATGCATGCCTGGCACTTGCGGAGGCGTAGGCTCGGCCTCGTCCTCCTCCTTCGGGAGCGGGTCCGGCTGGGGCTGGTTGGTCCGATCCGCCTCGTGCAGCTTGATCGCCTGCTCCAGCAGCGTGATGTGCATGGTGGTGTAGGCCTTCTGCCGCTGGTGGAGGTAGAAGCCAAGGACCAGCAGGAGGGCGGCCGTCGCCCAGAGCGAGTAGATCGCCCAGACGGGCAGTTTGGCCAGCGGCTCCTGAATCCGGGCGCCGAGGAGCAAACCGAAGAAGGGGATGCCGGAGAGCGCCAGCGGGATCACCCCGATGCCGCTCTCCTCCTTTTTGGCCCAGGCCAGCAGGAGCAGGCGCTCCTCTTGCGTCATCCCGGCATAGTACTGGGCGATGGGCCGCACGTGGTCCAGTTCGCGGCAGGCCCCCGGCGGCGGGGTGGGGTAGGCCTTCCGCAGCGAGTGGTAGAAGCGGTCTACATCGCCGCGAAACATTCCGGCAACACCTCCTGGGGGTAGGATCTGCGAACCATTTCGGTATATGTGGTAATCATATAAAGCAGGGAATACCCCTGACCGAGGGGAAGTGGAGTCTGACGGAAAACACGCGCGGGCGTGGGGAGAGGAGGCGGGTAGATGCGAGCGATTCGCAACGGATTTCTGGGCGTGCTGCTGGTCGCCCTGTTGGTCAACCTGGCGCTCACCAGCTGGTTCAAGGTAGAGGAGCACGAGGAGGCGCTGGTCCTGACCATGGGGCGGGCGACCCGCCAGGTGGACAAGGGCGTGCACGGCAAGCTGCCCTGGCCGATTGAGACCGTGGTGACCCGGCCGGTCCGGATCGTGAAGCAGCTGACCTTCGGCTACCGTGAGAAGGGCGGCAAGCTGGAGTTGGTTCCAGATGAGGCGCTGATGATCACCGGCGATGAGAATATCGTCTGGGCCGACCTGCTGGTGGAGTGGAAGATTGCCGATATCGGGCGGTACGAGTTCGCCTCTGAGGACCCGGAGCGGCTCTTGCTGCACGCCACCTCGGCGGCGCTCCGCTCGGTGATGGGCACCACCAGCCTCGACTATGCGATCACCACGGGTAAGTTTGAGATTCAGGCCGAGGTCCAGCGGCAGCTGACCGCCCTGATGGACCGCTACGACGTGGGAATCCGGGTCGAGTCGGTGAAGCTGCAAGATGTCGAGCCCCCCACCGAGGTCTCGCCGCAGTTCAAGGCGGTGACCGACGCCCGGGAGGCGAAGCAGACCAAGATCAACGAGGCGGGCAAGTACGAGGCGGAGCGGATTCCGAAGGCGCGTGGCGAGGCGCAGCAGCTGCTGGAGCAGGCCGCAGCGAACAAGCAGGCCCGCATTAACCAGGCGCTGGGCGATGTGGCCAAGTACAAGGCGATCTATGAGGCCTATACCGCCAACCCGCAGGTGACCCGCAAGCGCCTGATTCTGGAGACGCTGGAGGCGATTCTGCCGGGCGCTGAGATCACCATTGTGGAGGCAAACGGCGATACGGTGAAGTACCTGCCGATCTCCCCCCGGAAGGAGGTTGGACGATGAGCAACGTGCGACCGATCCGGCCTGACCTGCAGATTACGCCCCGGGATCTGAAGATCCTGGCGATCTGGATCGTGGTCATCGGACTGCTGCTGGGCGCCGCCAGCCAGGTTCTCTTCGTGCGGGAGGACCAGTACGTGGTGATCCGCTCCTGGACCGGCGTGGTCCAGCGGACGATTGTCGAGGCGGGGCCTTCCTTCAAGCTGCCCCTGCTCGAGTCGGCGCAGTTCCTGCCCCGCTACCAGATCATCTACGACGGGACGCCCCGTGACGTGCTGACCGCGGACCAGAAGCCGATTATTGTGGACCACTACACGGTCTGGCGGATCACCGATCCGAAGCTGTTTGTGCAGAACTCGGGGTCGCTCTCCTTCGCCGAGCAGCGGATCGATGCCGCTGTCTACTCCACCGTGCGCGGGGTGATGGGCAAGCTCCAGTTCGGCGAGATCATCTCCGAGGGCAAGTCGGCCCGGGGCAACCTGAACGCCGAGGTGACCCGGCTGGTCAACGAGTCGCTGACCAGCGGGCAGTTCGGCATCGAGGTGGTCGATGTGCGCATGAAGCGGACCGACCTCCCGGAGCAGAACATGGCCTCGGTCTACAGCCGCATGAAGTCCGAGCGGGTCAAGATCGCCCAGGACTACCTCTCCCAGGGCGATGAGGAGGCGGTGAAGATCCGCGCCCGGACCGACAAGGAGGCGACGCTCCTGATCTCGGAGGCGGACCGCAAGGCCAAGGAGATCGAGGCGGAGGGGGAGCTGGAGGCCGCCCGGATTTACAACGAGGCCTACGGGGCCGATCCGGAGTTCTACGAGCTCTACCGGACGCTGGAGTCGTACAAGACAACGCTGAAGGGCAAGCCGGCGATCGTGATCCCGATCAACTCGCCGTACGCCCGACTCTTGATGGGCGAGTAGTTCCTTGTGAATGAGAAGGCCTGGACCTCGTGGCGAGGTCCAGGCCTTGTCGCGCCCGACGGGCACGCCCCGGCGCTAGGGTCAGCCCGCCCCGCTTATCTCAGCGGGGTCGGCTGCCTCGGTCCGGGCCCGCCGGTCGGGGCGCAGGTCGTCGCCGGGCCGGTCTTCGGCCTTCACATGGCCCTCAACGCCGCCGGTCACCGCCCCGGTCGCCCCCTCGGTATGGCCGATGGTGTTCCGGAGCGGGCCGGTCTTCCAGCGATCCGCCTCAGATGGCATCGGTTGATCCCTCCCTCATCATCCGCCGAATGGAGAGTGGGAGTCGGGACCAACCTTAGTCTTCCCCGCCGCGGCCCGCCGGGCGCATGCCAATTCCCTCCGGCAGGTGGTCCTCGGGCGGCAACGTGCAGTGGGTCGGGCCCTCGGCGTCCATCGCCGCGATGCGGCAGCCGGGAATCGCCATGTCGGCCGGCTCGATCTGAACCCGCTCCTCGGGCGGATGCATCTGGTGGACCCGGTGGGTGACATCTTCGAGCGCCTGCAGGAGCCGCTCGACGGGCGGGTCCTCCATGCCGAGCTGCTCCAGCTTGCGGCAGGCGTCAACCAGTAAGTCGGCCGCCTGGCTGAACTGGCGGGCGGCCTCGGCACGCATCTGTTCGCTCATCTTCTCCACCTCGTGGATAGCGTGACCGAGGGGTCGGGGCTGCATACTAGCTGCGAATTGGCAGATGCAGCAGCCGTGTGACCAACCGCTCCAGCCAGGTGACCGCCAGATAGAGCGCCGCCGAGATCGCGGCCAGAATCACGATCGAGGTCATCACCAGCTCCATTTGAAAGACCTGCCCGCCGTAAATGATCAGGTAGCCGAGGCCCGCCTTGGCGGAGAGAAACTCGCCGACGATCACACCGACCAGCGTCAGCCCGATGTTCACCTTAAGAGTCGCCATGAGCGTGGGGAGCGAAGCGGGGAGGATCACCCTGCGCAGAATCTGGCCCCGGCTGGCGCCGAAGGTGCGCATCACCAGAATCTGGTTCGGCTCCACCTCGTGAAAGCCGGCGTGGAGCATCACAATGGTGACGATGATCGAGATGGCCACCGCCATGCCGTAGACCGACCAGCGGTCGCCCAGCCAGATGTAAAAGATCGGCCCGAGGGCGATCTTGGGCAGGGCGTTCAGGACCACCAGGTACGGGTCGAGTACCTCGGCCAGGGCGGGCCACCACCAGAGCGCCGCCGCCACTCCCAGGCCCAGCGCCATGCCGATGGCAAAACCGGCCAGCGTCTCCACCAAGGTGGTGAGCAGGTGGCGCTGGAGCGCCCCGGTGGAGCCCAGGCGGACTAGGGTGGCGAGCACCGCCGAGGGCCGGCTGGTCAGCATCGGGTTGACCCAGAACCGGGCGGCGGCCAGCTCCCAGAGGGCGAGGGTGGTCAGCAGAATCAGCCCCTGCGCCGCAGCGATGGCCACGCGACGGCGCCGGCGCCCCCGCAGGTAGGCGGCGTACAACGCGCGCTTCACCTCCTTGGCCGGTCGAGTTCATCCCAGATGCGCTGGAAGTAGGCGGCGTACTCAGGCGCCTCCCGTGTCTGAAAGGGCGTGGGCCGCCTGGCACCAACAAAGATAATCGGGTGGACCGACTTGATCCGGCCCGGCCGCTGGGAGAGCACCACCACCCGGTCGGAGAGGGCGATCGCCTCGGAGATGTCGTGGGTGACCAGCACGGTGGTCTTCCGCTCCTGCTTCAGAAGGTGGTGCATCTCGTCGGCCAGGGTGAGCCGGGTCTGGAAGTCGAGGGCGGAGAAGGGCTCATCGAGCAGGAGGATATCCGGATCGATCGCCAGGGTCCGAACCAGGGCGGCCCGCTGGCGCATGCCGCCCGAGAGCTGGTCGGGGTAGGCCTCAGCGAAGGCGGTCAGCCCGGTCTGCTTCAGGAGTTGGTCGACCCGCTGGCGGGCCAGGGCAAGGTCGAGCCCCTGCACCTCGGGGCCGATGAGGCAGTTCTCCCGCACGGTGCGCCAGGCGAAGAGGTAGTCGCGCTGGAGCATGTAGCCGACCCGGCGGGAGGGGCCGGTCACCGGGCGGCCATCGAGCAGGACCCGGCCCCGGGTGGGCTTGAGAATGCCGGCGATCAGCGAGAGGATCGTCGACTTGCCGGAGCCGCTGGGGCCGACGATGGTGAGGAACTCGCCGGGCTGCACCGCCAGGCTGACGCCGCTAAGCGCCGGAACCTCGCCCCGGGGGGAGAGGTAGGTCAGTGAGAGCTCTTCCAACAGGATGCGGGGGTAGGGCACCGGCAGGTTCACCTCCTTCCGGACGGCCGGCGGTGGGGCTACTTTGCCTGCTCTACGGCCTTGTTCGCAAACTCGTTGGTGGCGATGGCATCGAAGGGCGCCCGCTTGGACGGCTCGAGCACGCCGCCCTGGACCATCAGGTCCTGGAGCTTCTCAAAGTCGGCCGGCACCATGACCGGGGAGGTCTTCCAGGCGCCGGTCTCCCGGTAGCGGTGGATGGCGGAGGCCAGCAGATCGACATTCGCCCCGTCGAAGAGCGGGGCAATCTCCTCGGCCACCACCACCGGGTCGGTCTCGAAGACGTAGCGCATCGCCCGGTAGATGGCGTTGGTGTAGCGCTGAACGATCTCCGGATGCTCAGCGATGTACTTGTCGGTGGCGACGAAGCCGGTGTAGGGCATGTCGCCGTAGGCCTCGCCAAACGATGCGACCACGTGCCCCTGACCCGCCTGCTCCAGCTGGCTGACCAGCGGCTCGAAGAGCTGCACGTAGTCGCCGGTGCCGCTCTGGAAGGCGCCCACCATGGCGGGGGCGGCAATGTTCGAGATGTAGGTCAGGTCGCCCTCGGGGTTGAGCCCCTGCTGGAGGAAGGTGGCGGCGGCGACCAGCTGGGGCATGGAGCCAGGGCGCCAGCCGATGACCGACTTGGACTTCAGGTCGGACCAGGCGAACTCGCCGGCAGGCCGCTGCCGGGCCACCAGGAAGGAGCCGTCGCGGGCGGTCAGCTGGGCGAAGAGCTTCACCTTGACCGGGGAGTCCTGGTTATGTACGAAGATGGTGGTCTCGGGCCCCACCAGGGCGATGTCGGCGGTGCCGGCAAGCAGGGCGGCCACGCCCCGGTCGGAGCCCTGGGCGGTCGATGCGGTCAGCGCGATGCCCTCATCTTTGAAGAACCCCTTGGCCTGGGCCACGTACTGCGGGGCATAGAAGACCGAGTGGATCACCGCGGTGAAGCGGACGGGGTCTGCCTCTGCCGGCGCTTTGGCCTTGCCGCAGGCGCCCAGCAGGGTGGCGGACAGGAGCGCCGCCGCCAGCAGGGCAAGGAATCGTCTCGGCATACGCCGTTCCTCCTTCGCAGGGTGGATGTCACCACCCTATGCGGGGAGGGGCGGTTTGGTTTGGGGGTGCGGGGGTGGGGGCGTAGAGATGGCCAACGAAGGGGGCGATAGGGTTGAACCAGACGGTTAAGGATGTAGTGGATGTGTTCACCCTCCGCTTGCACAGGGCGCTGGGAGATCAACTGGTTGCTATGATCCTCTTCGGATCTCAGGCTCGCGGTGATGCTACACCCGAGTCTGATGTTGACATTGCGATCATCGTGCGGCGGCGGACCTCGGACCTATGGGATCAAGTCACGGACCTATCGGCCGACGTCTCGCTTGAGTTCGGGGTCAATATTGCTCCGCTGATTGTATCGGTGACTGATTGGGAGCGCATGAGGGATCAACAACTACTCCTTGCCCAGAATATCGAGACGGAGGGCGTCCCGGTATGGAGCGCAAAGTGATCCTTCACCTGGAGAAGAAAGCTTTTCGACTAGAACAGAAAGCCCCCGGCAGCCGGGGGTTTTGTCGCGTTTGATGGCCAGATTACATTCTAAGGCGAGGTTCGGTAGCTTAGGGTATCTGACCCCCGTGCTAGACGAGCGGGTAGGGACAGATTGGCTGGGGAAAAGTTTGCAGGCGGGACCCGTGTGGTAAGAGAGGCGGTATCAGGTGGTGTGTATCGCACGCAGGGTTACCCCTTGTCCACGTCCCCTCGGACGAGAGATGCAAAAACGGTCGGGATTGCGGGAACTGACACCAACACGGCCACTGCCAGGGGCAAACGAGTGGCATAGAAGGCTACCCCTTCATTCGCAAGGGCCAGGAGGTTGTTCAGGCTGTGTATAAGTATGGCGGCCCAAAGGGACCCGGTCAGGTCTTTGGCTGCGGCTGCCGTGTAGCCAAGCGCAAAGCGCAGGATAAAAGCGCTTATTGTGGAGTGGGGATGAAGTAAGGCGAACAGCCCCGCCGACGCAACTCGTGCTGCCACGCGAGGCACTCGGCCAGCCCACTGCTCGTGCAAATACCCCCTGAAAAGGAGTTCCTCGCTGATCGGTGAGAGAACGAGGAACACGATCAATCCGGGCAGTGACCCACAAGGGGATGCGGATGCAGATGAGATGGTCGCGAAAAGCACTCCTCCGAGGCTGCTGATGGCCAGAAACAAGGTTGAGTGCGGGATGACGTTACCCGACGGGAGTCTAAAGGAACGCGAAGGTCTCGCGAGTGGTAGGACGACAAGACACGTAACCGTGTGAGTTCCCAGGGTCCAAGCCCACTGAACAAGCGTACATGGAATGACGCTAAGGGAGAGCATGAGCCCCAAAACGCCGGAGAGCACTGTTGCGAGGATCATCTTTCCCACACATTACCCCTCCCTCACGCGCCCTCTGCATTGTTAATACGAACCAAAAAAAGGAAAAGTTCGACCTGTGCGGTCGAACCTTTTGGAAGCTCAGTACGTTATCACTAGTGGAATCGATTGCCAAATGGGGAGGCTGGACTGTGAAGAAGAGAAATGCCGCCAAGCGGCCCGTCCACCAGTGGTT
>JBMONB010000102.1:0-8367 GCA_049325315.1 Bacillota bacterium
CACCTGCGCCAAACAATCGCCTCCTTTGCCATCCCCTTCGTCTGGATCAGGCAAAACGGGGTCGCCTTAATCCTACGCTGGTACCCCCTCGAAAGATTCACGCGACAAACCCCGCCTTCAGCGCGTAAAGGGCCGGAGATTGCAGGTTATAGGGGAAGGTGAATCCCGGCCAGAGGAAGCCGGCGCCGGCGAAGGGGTGGTTGAAATGGCCGAAGCCGCCGAAGTAGGGGTTGAAGACGCCCCCGAACTCTGGCCAGAGGTAGGTGCTCGGGAAGATCATCCGCTCACCTCCGTTCTACGAACCATGTTATGTAGCGGATGAGGGGAGGGCGAACCCTCCCCCCACTCCTATGGCCGGACGTCGACGGGAACCACCGAAAGGATCTTCCCGGAGCGGCCATCCTTCAGGATCACGGCGCCGGTGTAGAACCCGGGGGTGCCGGGAACCTGGAAGTGCACCCGGGTGTTCCAGGTGGCGCCGAAGGACCGGATCGCCACGGTATTGGGGGGCGAGACGCCCTCGCCGCCCTCGGTGACGATGGTCTGGCTCAGCTTCAGGCTGCTCTTGCCGGCGGGGACCCGGTTGCCCAGAATCTCCAGGGCATAGGTGCCGGGAGCGGGGCTGAGCCACTCCAGCTCCTGCACGCCGGCCCGGCCGGTGCGGCGACCGACCTTGACCCAGCCGCCGGCGGCCTCGTCCCGGTAGTAGAGGCTGAGGCTCAGGTGGGCGTTGGGGTCGCCTGCCTCTTCGATGGCGGTGCGAATCAGGGCGGTGGACTCCTTCACCTCGAAGAACTTGACCACGGCGGAGCCGTCTTCCACCTCCGCCTCCTCCACCGTCGGCTTCACGAAGCCAGCGCCGGTGGTGACGGCATCGATCTCCTTATAGGAGTTGGTGAAGGTGATCAACTGCGACAGCTGCCCACCGGCGATGCCGTTCAGGCTCATGTGGGTGGGGGCGGCATAGACGCCCCGGGCCGCCACATCGATCACGTAGTGGTTCTCAGCCAGGTCCCAGTTCATGGCGCCATGGGAGGCGTAGGTGTTGATCTCCCAGACGCCGGGCTGGGGCCGGGTCACGGTCAGGCTCTGCTGCGCGGGGCCCTGCGGCGCACCGGCCCAGGGCGAGCCGAGGCCGTGGGGCAGGCCCTCGGGGGTGTAGAGCATCAGGCGGACACGGCCCTGGTTCCCGGGCACGGTCAGCTGAATCGACAGCTCGGCGGTCCCCTCGGGGACCCGCACGAAGTGGCGCCCGTACCGGGCCGGACCCAGGGTGCCCTTGATCCCGTTGATGATATGCCCCTTGATCGGGTTGAACTCGTGCGGCACAATCACCGTCGCCGGGTACTGCACCGCAGGGGTGGACTGCCCCCGGACCCGGCCCTCCACCAGGCCGTCGTAGACGCCCGGAGCACCGGAGTGATAGGCCAGAAGCGGAATCGACTGGGTCCGGCGCGGGGCCAGGGTGACCCGCTGCGGGCCCGACAGGGTCAGGCCGTTGCCGGGGCGGTAGGTCAGGTCCAGCGAGACCGGCTGCCACTGGCGGTTGCCCAGGACCCAGGGCAGCGCCCCCGGCGTAATCTGGAACTCCCGGGCATAGAGGCCGGTGGGCACGGTGCCGTCAGCGGCCCGGCCCAGGGAGAGCAGGTCGGGGGTGGCCCCCTCCCGGGCGATCTGGGTCAGCTTCGCCCAGGCCGCATCGGTCTGGATCAGGCCGTAGCCCTGCTCGAACCAGCCGTAGCCGGGCAGACGGCGGGCGCTCTGCTCCAGGGCGGCCCGAACCGCCGCGCCCTTCGCCTCGATTCCCCGGTACTTCGCAGCGCTCATGAGCAGCGCCGAAGCGCCGGCGGTCTGGGGCGCCGCCATGCTCGTCCCCTGGAAGACGGCGTACTGGCCGGCCCAGGTGGGAATCGGGGCGTTGGCGGTGCCGGGGGCCACCACGTTCGGCTTCAGGCCGCCATCGTCACGCGGGCCGGCCGACGAGAAATACCAGAGGCCATCCTGCGGAACGGTGAGGCCGTAGTCGGCCTTCCAGGTATTGCTGGAGATAAAGGCGCCGGAGGTGATCGCCGCCCCCGAGACGCCCGGGGTGCCCACGGTGTTGAGGCCGGGGCCGGAGTTGCCGCCGGCGATGGAGAAGACCGCCCCGGTCTTCTTCGCCAGGTCGTCGATCATGAGGGAGAGCGGGTCGGCGCCGTCGTTCGATGCAGACAGGCCGCCCAGCGAGAGGTTGATCACATCGGCCCCGTTGGCGGCGGCGTACTGAATGCCCTGGGCGATGCCGGACCAGGAGCCGGAGCCGCCCGAGGTGAGCACCTTGATCGCCATCACCTTGGCGCCAGGGGCCACGCCGGTGACAGGGCCGCTGGCGGCGGCGATACCGGCGACATGGGTGCCGTGCTGCCCGCCGTCGTAGCCCAGGTTCAGCGCTTCACCCTTCGGATCGATCCGGGTCACTACGAAGCTGACGCCCATCTGGACGCCGTCCTTCTGCTCCAGGGAGCCGAATACGCCAACATCGCGGGAGTCGCGGTAGGAGCGCAGCGGCTTCTCGTCGGTGAAGTCCCCGTTGGCATTGGTGTCGACATAGACGGTATCATAGACGCCCTTCTTATTCGCATCGGTGGCAAGCACGCCGAAGGTGTCGTCGCTCCGGCCGTTGCGGTTGATATCGGAGGCCATCTCCCCCCGCGGAATCTGGGACTCCCGGAAGGTTCCCATCTTGTAGGTGCCGCTCTTGGTGGGAATGGACGGAATCGCTTCGCTGCGCTGCTCGGTCAGCGCCACGTCGCCCTCGCCGGTGAAGTCCTGCCAGTCGACGATCTTGGCCTGCCCGTCGGGGGTGCGCAGCAGCGCCGGGTGCGCCGGATCGACGCCGGTGTCAAGCACGGCGATCACGGTGCCGCTGCCGTCGCTGCCGGTCCGCTCGGTGAACTGCGGCGCCCGAATCTCGCCGCGGGTGATGCGGAGCGAAAGCGCCGGCTCCCGGGCCGAGAGAGCGCCGGCGCTCTGCCGGTCCTCCAGGGGCCGCATGGCGTTGGGATCGAGCTTTACGGTCCGGTCCAGGCCCACCGCCCGGACCGAGGCGGAGCGCTCCAGTTCAGGCAGGGCCGATGCCGGCAGCCGTGCCACCAGGAAATCTGCATCCGGAAGCTGTCTGACAATATGGCCGCCAAGGCGCCCCACCGTTCTGGAGACGGTGGCGGTCTGCCCCGGCTTCGCCGCGATCAATATCGAGACGGTTCCATGCGCTTCTGCGGAGAGGGCAAGGCCGTGCATCGCCTTCGGAGCAGCCAGCTCCTGTTGGGCGCCGACGCCGGAAGCGGCGGTCGCAAGCAGGGCGGTCACCAGCAGGGACGGAACCACGAGGGATCGCATCACTCTCTTCACGCCGCCTCACCCTTTTACGTATGAGTTGGAACGTTACGTTGCTTTATCATACGATAGGCTTAAGAATGGGTGATAGCGGTAGATTCTGGACGGGGATGATTACCATCGTCTCGCGCCGGGCATGGTATGGATGAGACGAGCGTCTTGACAGACCTCGGCGAGTTTGCTGCTCGGGGAGGAACGGAATGAGCAGGATCTTTTTGGGCCTGAGTTCCCGGGAGGGTGACCGGCTCGGTCACCTGGTGCGGGGCGTGCAGATGCTTCGCTCTTACGGGCACGAAGCCGATATCGAGGGGTACTCGGACGTGGTCAGCCTGGTGCTGAAAGCCGAAGAGGAGCCCTCTTTTGCCTGCGTGCTCAGCGGCGAGTCCGGGGCCACATTCGAGGCGCTGCAGGGAATTTGTCGGGAGACAGAATGGGCCCTGGGCAAGCAGCCCGAAACGCTGACGGTCTGGATTCTCCAGCACGGAGAGCGGCGCCCCGGCAAGGCGCCCCGCGCCTTCGAAGCGATTCGGGCCGGCCGGCTGGAAGCGGGCATGACCCGGGTGATGGAGGCCGGGGAGTTCCGGCGAATCTGCGACTGGGGCCAGGAGATTATCGGCGATGAGTCCGACGTGATCGGCGAATGGCCCAGCGCAACGGGGCGCTAGCAGTAGAAGAGAGGGAAGCAGCCTGGCTTCCCTCTCTCTGCTTGTGTGGTCCTGGGATTGGAGACATATTTTTGCCACTTAAATCTGCGCAATCTGCGGTGATTAATGCCCACCTGTACAGGTCTGTTATTGGCACTCTCTATGGAAGATTGCCAATAATAATCTTGACCGTGAAAAAAATCTTGGTTAATCTAAAGGTATTCCAACCACTTTCCTCGGATAAAACTTTGTGTCGAAGTTCCGACCCGATTCGAAGCAACCTTCATTGGACAAACATCTTTCGCCCCAGGAGGGATGCCTATGGAGGAGCTAGTCCCCATCATCAACCAGGTGATCGACTCGCTGGATCGAGGGCTCATACAGGTATCGGACACCGACGAGGTCCGTGATACCCTTCTTCTGCTCCGGTCTCTCGCCCTAAATCGGGACGACCTTCCTCACTCCTCTCTCTCATGGACAGAAGCAGCCGAGAGCTAGTACAGAAGTGATCGCGGCCGCCCCGTCGGAAGGGATGCGCCGTCAGGAGGCGTACGGGATGAAAGGGCGCTTTCATATCGGGAGACGAATTGCGGCCCTGCGCATGGGGCACGGTGATTCACTGCGCCAGGCCGCCTCTCGCACCGGGGTCAGTCACACCACCATCGCCCGCATTGAGAACGGGCATGCTACAACCAGCTTCCATGGCACCTTGCGGAAGATTGCGGAAGGGTACGGCGTCACAATCGAGTACCTGCTGACCGGGCGCGACCCGCGGCAGGACTTTGAGATGTCGCTTCGCCGGCTTTCGCCGGAGGAGCGCAGCCGGCTCTACTTCGCTTCCACCATTAGCCGGACCCGCATGGTGCTCCAGTTCCTGCTGGCCGAGTACCCACAGGAGTTTCCGCTGGAGAAGCTGGCCGAAGGGCTCTCTGTGGAGCCCCGGGTGTTGCAGACCCTGCTGGAGAAGGGAGAAGCCTGTTCCATACCCGAGGCGGAGATCCAGCGAATGGGGGACGATCTGAACCGGCTCACGGGGATCTCCCGCCACTGGTTCCGCTCGGGCTATACGGGCAGCGAGTTGGCAGACTCGGTGCCCCCGGAGCGGTTTGATCTCTACCTCCGGCTCATGAAGAAGGCAGCCCAGGCCGGAATCAAGCCAGATGTGCTCGAGATGGCGATCGATCTCCTGATCATGAAGCACAAGGAGGTTGCTGCCGGTTCAGAACAGGGCCCGCTGCGGCAGCTCAAGTAACGGCCAAGGCCCGACCCCGATCCCCGGGTCGGGCCTTGGCGCGCCCATCTCAGCGCCCCAGCGTCTGCCGGATGACCGCCTCGGCCTGCTGGATTGCCGGGGTGTTGATCTCCATCGGCCTGCGGGGCGCCTCCGCCGGCTCCCGCTCCTTCTGGCGCCGAAGGGCGCCGAGGAGCGCCTCGCCGCTCTGGGCGATCTCCACAGCCAGATCGCCCTGCCCTGCCACCCGGGCCCGGGCAATCAGGTCCACATGGGCCTGGAGCGCCTGCTCGTAAGCCGGCACGTGCCAGGGCCAGAGCGCCGCCGCCTCGCGCCAGGTCGCGGCTGCCTCCCGCCAGCGCCCCTGCTGCGCCAATTCGCTCGCCAGCAGTTGGGCGTACCAGGGCTCCAGGGGACCCAGCGCACGCGCCCGCTCAAAGGAGGCCAGCGCCTGGTCCGACAGCCCCAGCCGGGAGGCCGCCACGCCCCTGTAGGCGTGGCTCAGGTCGTTCCATGGCGTCACCGCCGCGGCAGCGCCGGCGTGGAGCAGCGCTGCCTCGGGCGCCCCCTGTCGCAGGCTGCGCTCCGCCCGGGCAGTAAACAGGTCGCCGGCCCCCAGCAGGGAGCTGGCGGCCAGGGCCAGCGACGCCAGTGCTGCGGTGAGCCAGGGGGGCCACCGGAGTGGAGGGGCCGGGCCGGGGCCGGCGCCCGAGGAGGCCAGGCCGAAGCCGAACCAGAGCGGAAAGGCGAAGAGGGCGTAGCTCAGGTCCCAGTCAAGCAGCGCGTGCAGGGCCAGGGCGGCGAGCCCTGCCAGGACCACCAGGCGCGAATCCTCCCATTGCCGCCCGTGGCGCAGGAAGGCGAAAAACCGGGCCAGGAGCAGGAGGAAGCCGAGCCCGCCCAGCCAGCCGAAGGCGATGGCGAGGTCGAGGGGGGCGCTGTGTACCTCGGCGGAGTAGTAGCCATAGCTGGCAGCCTGCAGGTGCAGGGCGTTCCAGCCCCGATAGCCGGCGCCCCAGGGCAGCCCGATCAGCAGCCGGAGCCCGTCTTGCAGGAAGGTAAGCCGCTCCACCGAGGAGCCCTCGGTCAGCGGCAGGGCGGTCGCCCGCCCCAGCAGCCAGGGCCACCCCGGCGCCATCGCCAGAGCGCCCGCCCAGGCGACCGCTGCCCCTGCCAGGACCGGGCGATTCCGCTGAAACGTTTGCAGCCCCAGCCACGTCAATAGGGAGATGAGTACGATCATGGCGAGGGTGCGCGCCTCCCGACCCGCCACCGCCGGCGCAGCCCAAAGGGCGGCGGCAAGGGCGATAGCCAAGGGAGCAAGGGCGGGGCGCACGGCCCTGCGCAGCAGGTCGGGGGCGGCCCAGGCCAGGTATAGCGCCAGCAGCAGCCCGGTCGCCCAGACCCAGCGGGAGCCCGAGAGCAGCAGGGACAGGGCGTTGCCCAGCGCCAGCAGCGGAGCCCACCTGTGGCCTGCGGCCAGGTCGGGCAAGGCCCCGGCGAGGCCCAGCAGCCCCAACATGCCGACGGCGTTGGGGTAGCCCAAGAGCGCGGCCAGGCGGCCCGAATGGTGAATGGGCGTAAAGGAGATTGCCAGCGCTCCGGCGAATGCCATGAGGGTTCCGGACACGGCCCAGAATCGGGCGAGTACTCGCTCCGCCGCCGGCCCACCGCCCCTCTCTGCCAAGGCCCGACCGGCGATCAGGGCGAGCAGCCAGCCCGCCACCACCGCCGGCCCATGTGCCGCCACCCCGCTCTGGGCAGGAGAAGCCAGGGAAAGCGCTGCCCCGGCAACCAGCAGAACCGCCCCGGCCGCTTCGAGGCGCGCCAGGGAGACCCTACCGCCCACCGCCAGCGCAAGCAGGGCGGCCAGGGCCACGGCGACCATCTGCTGACCCGGAGCATAGAGCCCATCCCAGAAAGCGCCGGCGCCCATCAGCACCAGAAGTGGTGGGGCGACCCATTTGAATCGATCTGCATGTCCCATCAGGGAGTCTCCATTCGTCATGGAAAGATGGAGCGCCTGCCGGAAAGGAGGGAGTTGTGTGCGTACGGCCTCATTGCATGAGGGGACACCGGAGCGAAAGGGGCTTCCAGGCTGGATCCTCTTCGCCGCCATACCGCTGGTGCTGGCCCTGGGCTTCATTAGCGGAATCGCTCTCTCCGTCTACCGGCCAGCGGCGCCGCAGCCAACCCAGACCTCCGGCGCGGGGCAGACCGATTCCGCCCTGCCCGTGCAGCCCGATGCGGCCACGCACCCGGATCCCGCCAACTCCCCCGCTCCCGGGGCAAACACCCCGCCTGTGGCTGTGGGCCCGCGTGAGTCGCCCGACGGGCGCCGCACCGGCGTCTCCTCTCACCTCCCCCGTCCGGTCGATGACTCCATGCCCTCTCCCTCCCTGGTGCCCGGCCCTGTCACCCCCCAGGCCGGCCCCACCGGGAGCAACACCCAGCCCTCCACCGCCTACGGGCAGAGGGAGGTTCGGACGCTGGTAGAGGCACGGGCAGCGCTCTCCGCCGAATTCGGCGCCTTCCGGGTGGGCGGGGAGAAACTGTTCAGCGTAGACTACCAGCGTGCCCGTGACATCGACTACAACGTGGTGCTGATTGGGATCATCAAGATCAGCGAGTACGACGAATGGCTGCGGGCCACCACCGAGCACCCGAACCTGCTGAATGTATGGCTAAAGGCTGCCGCTGAGCGGATCAGACCAGCGGCCCTGAACGACAAGTTCACCCTTACCTGGACAATCTACGAGACGGTGAGCAGCCCGCCCTACGGATTCGCCAGCAAGGAGGTCACCCCGGACCCGCGGGGCGGAGGTTACGTGGTAACCCGCCCGCTTGCTGCGGTGACCGATGTGGCCAAGGCGACGGTTGCCATCGCCTCCACCAACGCCGCCTCCAGCCAGCCCGCCACCGGCAGCACCCCCTGGTCCACGTACGGTCCGGTCATTCGCTTCGACCCCACCGACCTCTATCGCCCGGTGCGCAACACCACCACCAAGCCATAACCAAAGGCCACCCTCTACGCACAGGGGTGGCCTTCTCGCGCTACAGCAGGGTTGGTTCCAGCTGGATCTCCCACGGGCTCTCGGGGTCGACCACCACGTAGGC
>JBMONB010000103.1:0-8342 GCA_049325315.1 Bacillota bacterium
CGGTCCCGGGCGGTGGGGACCGACCGGTAGCCATCGCCGTCGCACTCGATCGCCAGCACAAAGCGCTCCGGGTCGGTCGGATGCTGGGCCACCAGGTCGATCCGGTAGCTCGATGCGCCCCACCGCGGGAGCAGCTTCAGCCCCCGCTCGGTGAGCGCTGCCAGCACATCGGCCTCGAACTCGCCCGGCTCCCGCCCCGCAGCGGCGCCCTCGCCTACCGCCCGCCCCTGGCTGGCGGCGAACTGCAGGTAGTTGCGGAGCAGCTCGACCCCCTTCGACTTGGAGCGAGACGGATCCATATCGAGGTGGGAGAACGAGGAGATCAAGATCATCCGCCGGCGGGCCCGGGTGACGGCCACGTTCAGCCGCCGCTCGCCGCCCTCGTAGAGAATCGGGCCGAACCGGTAGGGCAGCCGCCCCTGCCGGTCCTTGCCGTAGCCGACCGTCAGCATGATCACGTCGCGCTCATCGCCCTGCACCCGCTCCAGGTTCTTCACGAAGAAGCGGTCATCCCGGTTCGGGTCGAAGAAGGGCTCCAGATCCGGCCGCTCCCGCAGCGCCTGGTCGAGGGCGGCTTGGACCCGGTTGGCGTGCTTGATGCCCATCGCAATCACGCCGAGCGACAGGTCGGGGTGCTGGGTGGCGTGGTCGAGCACCAGCTCCACCACCTTGCGCACCTCGGCGGCAGATGACTCCTCCTCGCCATCGGCGCCGGCCTGCTCCACCAGCACATGGCTCACCGGAGGAGCCCCGCCGCTGCCCGGGAAGGTGACCAGCCGGTCGCCGTAGATGTGGTGGTTGGAGAAGGCGATCAACGCCTCGTCGCGGCTCCGGTAGTGCCACTGGAGCATCTTCTTGGGCAGGAAGGCGCCGGTCAGCTTCAGCAGCGACTCGAAGCCGGCGGCGGTCAGCTCCTCGTCTCCGTCTTCCTCTTCGTCGGCCCCGTCGGCGAAGAAGGTGGTGGGGGGCAGCTGGTGCTCATCGCCGGCCACCACGATCTGGCTGCCCCGCATGAGCGAGGGGACCGCATCTTCGGGCAGCACCTGGGAGGCCTCGTCGAAGAGGACGACGTCGAAGTAGCGGCGGTCGGCGCCCATTAGCTGGCTGACCGAGAGCGGGCTGGCCATGAAGCAGGGGAAGAGGGCGGTCAGCACGTCGGGGGCGGCGGCCAGCAGCTTGCGCAGCGGCAGGTGGCGGGTCTTCTTCTCCGCCTCCCGCCGGACCAGGGCGTCCTGGTCGGGGTGGGCGTTCATGGCGGCGATGGCGTGCTCGGCGTGGCGGCGGCGCACCCGGTCGGCGGCCAGCTTCACCCGGGTGCGGTCCAGCAGGCGGAACTCCTCGGCGTACTTGTCGTGGGTGCGCCCGTTGAACCGGGCCAGCTCCGGCTCATCGAGCCGGGCCTTGTCCAGGCACGAGGCCAGGTAGGCGTAGCGGAACCGGTCGGGCCAGCGCTCCGGCGCCAGGCCGCTCTTGCGAATAACGGCCAGGATCAAGCCGGCGCCCCGGCGCTCGACCTGCGCCTCCAGCTCCATGACCGCAGCGATCTCGTGCGGGGTGGTGGTGTCCTGGTGAAGCGCCCCCACTAGGTGCTCGAACTCACCTAGCGCCATCTGCGCCAGGGTCGGGCGGTTCAGCAGCGGGGCGAGGGCGGCCAGGTCGGCCTGGAGCGCCTGCATCTCACTGTGGAGCGCCCGGGCGTCCGGGGCGGCCACCGGCTGCGAGCCGGCACCGCTCAGCTCACGCCAGCGCCGCTGCTGGTCGGCGGCCGCGCTCACCTCCGCCAGCACCTGGCGGGCGCCCGCCCCGGCGCCGTCGGTGCGCAGGGCGCGGGCCGAGCGCAAGGCCGACTTATACCGGGCGCTGAAGAGCGAGGCGAAGAGCGCCACCAGGAAGCCCCGGCCCGCCGGGGCCAGCGCCTGGCTCAGGGCGGTCAGGTCTTGCTCGAAGAGCGCCGGGCTGTAATGATCGAGCGTCTCGGCGACCCCTGCCGCCAGGGCGGCGGTCTCCGCCATCTCCGCCGGGGTGGCCGGGGGCCGGAAGCGCAGGGCATCGGCCAGCCAGCCGGTCCGCTCCCGCAGGTTGGCGAAGACCAGCTCGATTCGCGTCACCAGGTCCATCGCCCGAAGGGCAGTCTGGCCGTCGGGCAGCAGCGCCCCGTTCCAGGGCGAGGGGTCGGTGCGCAGAAAGAGGCTGGCAAAGGAGCCAAGCTGGGTCAGCAGGTCCTCGATGGCGGCGGCGCTCTCCCCCGTAATTGGGCTCAGCTGCTGGTCGCGCCAGCGCACCGCCGAGTGGGCCTCGGCGGGCAGGCGGAGGAGGCGCCCCTGCATCTGGTAGACCGAGCGGCCCGATGGCGAGCGCGGCTCGTGCATCCGCCGCACATGCTCCACCAGCCGGCCACGGAAGTCGACGAAGCGCCGGTGCACCTCGTCGGTGTTGACCGGCAGGGTGTTGCGCACCAGATCGAGGCTGGCGGCGATGTGGCGCATCACCGTGCGGCGGGTCAGGTCGGCGCCGTGCAGGTCGAGTGCCAGGTGGCCCAGGCCGGCGTTCGCCAGGCGGCGGTGCACCACCTCGAGGGCGGCCCGCTTCTCCGCCACGAAGAGCACCCGGCGTCCGGCGGCGGCGAGCGATGCGATCAGGTTGGAGATCACCTGGCTCTTGCCGGTGCCCGGCGGGCCCTGAATCACCACGCTCTGCCCCTGAAGCACCACGGCAGCGACGGCGTGCTGGCTGGAGTCGGCATCGAGCACGAAGAACTCGGCGTCGGGGGTCTCACGGTCGAGCAGCGACGGCTCCACGTCCCGCTGGGCGAGGCGCAGCGCCTCCAGGGCGGCGGTGTCCCCGGCGATGGCGGCGATCATCTCGTTGCTGTTCAGGGCGGCCCCGTTATCCAGCAGGTCGCGCACCATGGCCATCTTCTGAAAGGAGAAGTTGCCCAGAATCGCCCGGTCGGTAATGGTGAACCCCGGTATCTGCCTGGCCGCCTGCCGGACCACCTCGTAGGCCCCGGGCAGGTCGACCGGGTCGGCCCCGTCGTAGTCGGGCGGCAGGGCAGCGATAATCTCCTCCGGGTCGACCTTGCAGCCCAGTTCGGTCTCCAGTACATGAAGAAGCACCAGGTTGACCTGAATCTCGCCCGCCACCCGCAGGGTGACCGAGCGCCCGAAGCCCCTGATCTCCATGGCCATGGGCACCAGGAGAATAGCCGCCTCCGGCGGCCGCCCCTCGTCGCGCGGCGGCCACGAGGCCATGCCGACGGCCAGGAAGAGCGTCTCCAGCCCCTTCTCCTCCAGGTTGGCCTGCGCCCGCCGGGCGATCTCCCGGGCGGTGGCCGCCAGCTTCAGCGGGTCGGCGTAGGGCAGCAGGTCGGCCAGCGGGGTGGCCTTGCCCGAGAGCAGCGCCTGGAGCCGGTCCGGGTCGGCCCCGGTGAGATCGAGGGTGCCGTTCTTCAGGTCCCGGTGGTAGAGCAGGTTGTTCCGCCGTGAGAGATCGATCAAACGCCGGATCCAGGTCTCCCGCGCCTTGCCGGTCAGCCGGGCCCGGGCCTCGCTGCCTTGGGGTTGCATGCCACCCCTCCTCGGATGTGTTTGGGCTATAGTGTTTTGCGTCAAGTATGAGTTTTCCTCTGTTTTGCCGCCCCTGCAAAATAAGCCCCTCCGACGAGCAGAGGCTGTCGGAGGGGGTGTGCGCGATTTTCGCTTAGGCGTGCGGTGCCTGTAAGGCGGACAGATCAAGCGGAGGGAGGTCCTCGTCGGACAGGAGGTTCTCTGTCTGGAGCACCACGATGAGCCGCTTCTCAATGGCGGCGATCCCCATAACGTGGGTAGATCTCAGAATCGCGGCGATCTCGTGGGCCGGCTTGATCGATGAGTTCGCCAGGCGCAGGACCGAGGAGATGCTGTCCACCACCAGGCCCAGCGTCCTGCCCTCATGGGTAACAACGACGATCCGGCTCTTGGCCGAATGCTCGCTTGGCCGCAGGTTCAGGCGCTTGCGGAGATCGATCACCAGAAGCACGTCGCCCCTGAGTTTCATGACGCCCTCCACGTAGGGAGGAGCGCTGGGCAGACGGGCAATGGTGGACATGCGCAGAATCTCCTGCACGTGCATGATCGGAAGCCCATACTCATCGCTTCCAAGCTTGAATGTGACCAACTGCGTCTCATCTATGTTCTGGTCATCGTCATCCCAGTCGTCGTACATCGGTTCCGGGGAGGGACGAGTCACAGCGCTCATGGTATGGCACTCCTTTCCTACTGCAGGTTCTGAGCGACTTCGGCCACTTCCTCCACGGCCCGGGCCAGGTCCTGCATGCCGGCGGCGGTGTCGTTTGCGGCCGACGATGCATCGCGGGTCAACTGACCGAGCCGCTCGGCATGGCTGGCGACCTGGGTCATGGCTGCGACCACAGCCTCCGCCCGCTTCACATCGGCGGCGGCGAACTGGGCGATCATCTGGAACTCCGCGTACACTTGCGACATGTCCTTCTCGACCTGGTGCAGCCGTGCTGTGGAGCGCTGTGCATCTTCCGCCTGCGTCTGGGCGGCCCGACCGGCGGTCTCCACGTCGCGCGTCACACGGGCGATCTGGTTCTGAATGTCCCGCACGACCGCCTTGATCTTCTCAGCAGCTTCGGCGGACTCACGGGCCAGGCTGCGCACATCGGCCGCCACCACAGCGAAGCCGCGCCCGCGCTTGCCGGCCCTGGCCGCCTCGATCGCCCCGTGCAGAGCCAGGAGGTTGGTCTGCGTCGAGATTCCCACAATCGCATCGACAATCCGGTCGATCTGGCGCGCCCGCTCCTCGAGCTTTTCGATGTTGCCGACCGCCGACTGGTTCTGCTCCGCTGCCCCCCGAATCGCCTCGACGAGGCTGGAGACGTTGCGGTTATTCTCCGTCAGCAGCGTGGTCACACGGCCCGATACGGACTCCACGCCCTTGACTACCTCCAGCGCCTGACTGGCGGCGCCGTCCACCGTCTGGGCCCCGCCGAGGGTCTCCTCTGCGGCAGCGACCAACTCGCCGGCCGAACGGTCGATCTGCTGCACGCCGATGGCAATCTGCTCGGCTGCCGCCGCTGTCTGAACGATGGTGGCGCTCAGGGAACTGGCCTGGGCGCTTACGCCCGATGACGCAACATCGCCCTCCGCGTCCCGCAGCCGTTCCGATGTCTGCGCCAGGTCGGAAGCCGCCCTGGCAACCTCACTCAGGGAGAGAGCCTGCTGCCCGGCGGCGGAACTCGCCTGATGGCTGGCCACCACCGCCTTGTCCACCGAGTCCGAAATCGACTCGCATGCCGTCCGGATCTCCTCGGCAGCGCCGTGGGCGTCGCGGGCCATGCCCTCGATCGACCGGGCGCCCTGCACGAGCTGCTCCATGAGCTGCTGCATCTCTTCCAGGTCCCGGGCGATGTGGCGGGCCTTGTCCACCTCGCCGGTGGCAGTCTGCCCAATGTTGGTCACATCTTGGGCGACGTTGCGGACATCTGTCTGGATGTTGGAGACGAGGGCCATGATCTCCTCGGCGGCCTGTCCCGAGGTCTCTGCCAGATACCGGACCTCGTCGGCCACCACAGCGAAGCCGAGGCCGTGCTTCCCGGCCCGGGCCGCTTCAATCGCGGCGTTAAAGGCGAGCAGGTTGGTCTGGTCGGCGATGCCCACCACAACTTCGACGATCTGGCTGATCTCGGTGGAGAGCCGCTCCAGCCCCGCGATCAGCTTGGCAGATTTCATGGCGCCATCCACCGAGATATTGACCCAATCGATCAGATTGGTCACGTCACCGTTCATGGTGAAGACCGTCTGCCGGAGGTTGGTCACGCGCTCGGCCAGCGCTCGGGTCGCGCCCACTGCACCGCTGGCGCTGCCCTCGATCTCCCTTGCCCTTTCCACCGAGTTCACGGCGGCGGTACGGCACTCCGCAGCGATATCGGTGACTCCTTGAATGGTCGTATGTAGTAGGTCAACTGAAGCCTGGGCCTCCTCGGTTCCCGCCGCCAGTTCACCGGCGGCTGCCGCCAGCCGTACGCCTGCGTCGGTCTGGGTCTTGGAGACGTGTGACGAGGGAGCTAAGATCAGCGAGGCTCCCTGATCTAGAGAATCCGGAGCACCAGACATAGAACCAACCTCCAGCCACCATAAGGGGTGGTTATTTGGCCGTCGGCTCCTTCCGTCTCTTTGCGCAAAAAAAAACACCCGGAAAACCGGATGCCCCATTCAAGGTTTGCATCCCAGTTCGTGGCAGCTCAGCCGGCGTAGGGAGTGCCCCTTAGCCCCGTTTGCTTTGCGGCCCCGCCTTTCAGCGGGTGTGCCTTTTCAGATCTGGAAGTAGACGACCAGGTAAAACAGTACCATTCTCTGCTCATTAAGAACATAGGCCGATAGTTGATATAACGAGGGGTAATAATGGCTCAGTTTCGAATAGACCAGAAGTAGGGTGGACCGCGCCAGCCCAATGAGCCTGCGCGGTCCAACCTTTGAATTCTTACTCCTCCGCCTTCGGCTCGGCCTTGGCCGCCTTGGTGACCTGGACCTTCTCCAGCAGGCCCGGCAGCGCCTCGACGATCTTCTCCATCGCGCCGCCCTTGTTCAGGGGCAGCACCTGCACCTCGCTCCCCTTGATCACGATCACGGCCTTCGGGGCGAGCCGTGCGCCGCCGCCGCCACCACCGCCGATGCTGGACCCGGCCTTCTCGTTGCGGGCATCGCCGCTGCCGCCGCCGTAGCCGAACATCAGGTCCATAATGGGGATCAGGGTGACCTCGCCGAAGGTGACCGGCTCACCGGTCACGGTCTTGGTGCTCAGGTGCTTATCGAGTACATCCCACATGCCGGCCGGCAGTTCGTATCCCATAGTGAATCCTCCTTGCAGTTGGTATCTCTCTACTTTCTATTACCCCGGCCAGGTGGGAAAAGTTTCAGGGGCATATGAAAAGAAGGCCCATCCGCTGTGGATGAACCCTCTTCATGCTTACCGGGCGTGCCGCCCGATGATATCCGCCAGGTAACCGGCCACCGCCTGCACCCCGCCGGCCAGGTGGGCCTTCTCGAAGGAGACGTGCAGCCGGGACTCGTCGGCGTCGAGCGCCTCCGCCAGCATCCCGCCGAAGCCCCGGGCCCGCCGGTCGACCTCCATCCAGAGATCGAGGCCGCCCTCGTGCGGGTAGAGAATCAGCTCCAGCTCATCGAGGTAGCCACGGAAGCGCCCGCCGGTGGGCACGAACTCAAACTGCTGGATAAACGGATACCGCCGCCCCATGCGGCTGTACTCGCACTCCACCTGCCGCAGCCGGAAGCCCAGCTGCGCCACAGCGTCCAGCGCCACCTGAGCGTGGCGGTGCGGCAGGACCTCCAGGTAATCGGCATCGCCGGGATCGACCGCCATGGCAATATCGAGGCCGGTCTTCAGCCAGACCGGGGTGCGCCCGATGGTGGCCGGGGTCTCATCGGGCAGGAGCACCTCGAAGGGGAACTCCCGGCTCTCCCGGGGCCCCAGCGTGAAGGCGCCGACCACCGGGAACCGCCCCAGGCTGACCGACTCCCGGACCGTCGAGTCGTTGACCTCCCGCTTGTACTGGGTCATCAGGTGAATGTAGATCGTCTCCACCTGCTGCTGCACGCTGCCGCCCTGGACCCGCACCACGCCGCGGAGCGGCTCCCCGGCACGCACCTGCGCATTCTCCAGCACCGTATCCACCTTTGCAGACCCGATCCCCACCGAGGCCATCATCTTGTTCAGGAACGACATGGAGACTCCCCTTTGGTTTTATGTAGGGAAGAATTTCCCTGAGCCGGGAGATTCGTCCCGCATATCAAGACGTGGGGAGTGCCGCAAAGGGTTCGCGATTGCGGGCGGAATTTTCGTCGGTCAGCGAGCTGCCGTTGGCGGCCAGGGTGACCGGTGCGGTGACGCGGTGTGCTGTTCGGCGCCCCGGTGCCCCCGGAAGGCGTAGCGTCAGAAATTGACACCCCCACCAGGCGGGTGAATGCTCAAATACTGACGCTACGGAACGCTACGGCCCAGATTGATACGCCCGGGGGGTATACTTTGCGGGCATTTCCCCTCTTCGTGGGCCATTTTTAAAGGATCTGGGGCCATTTTGCGGGATCCGGAGCCACTAAAATCAGTTTTTGCACATGGCGCCATCTCCTGGGGTGTTCAAAAACTGACGGAAGGTCGCTTTCCCTGCCGAAAACACTGGATTCAGGCTAGATACCCCTGTCAGTCATAATCACCTGTAAAAGGTTATCACCCGGTTGGGGTGTATTTAAGTTTCCATAGGTAGGGCTTCGGGGAAAGGGCCAGGGATACCATGCTGCTCGACGGCTTAGGGGGGACTAGCC
>JBMONB010000104.1:0-8302 GCA_049325315.1 Bacillota bacterium
AGCCTTGTGATTCATGGGTTCCCGACCTCCTGGCAAGTATTGATGGTGCGTCGCAACACCATTTATACCAGGAGGTCTTTTCTCTTTTCAATCCGCATCGTCAGCATTACAGGACTGCTGCGTAATCTGCGGTTAATATAATGTCCCTTTCTGAGGGCGACGGTGTAGAAGCACCGCCGCCCTTTTTCCATTACGGCCCGAACTCAATCGGCGGGACCAGACCCGGGTAGAGGAAGAGCATGAGCAGGGCTGCGAACTGGCCGCCGGCGGCGAAGACGAGGGCGGCGGTGGTAATCAGGCTGTCGGGCAGGTGTCGGGGGAGGAGGCGGCTGAGCAGCAGGAGGCCGGGTATGATCAGGGAGCCGAAGAACCAGACCTGCATCAGCACGACCGCCTGCTGGGGCCAGACGGGCGCCTGCAGGAAGGCCAGGAGCACATCGCCGCCGACCAGGAGGGTCATTAAGAAGCCGGCGCCGGTTACGCTGGCAAGGTTCTGCGCCGGTCCGCCTGGCACCTCAGAGGGGAGCCCTGCGGTCAGGGCCAGGAGGCTGAAGTTGGTCAGGCTGCCCAGCAGGGCGCCGGTTGCGAACAGAATCCCCATGGGAAGGACCTCCCGCCATGGGGGGTCTATCTGTCCCAGGGCCAGGTGCGCGGCGATAACCGCGCCAATGATCCCCACGGCCACGGTGATCCTGCCCAGCCGGCGGCGCCGGTGGGCGGGGGTCCGGCGCAGCCAGGTCCGGCTCCAGACCCAGCTGATCCAGGCAAAGGGAAGCATGAGCGGAATCGACTGAAAGACCCAACTGGAGAGTGACGGCAGCAGGTGGCCGTCCAGGAGGAACGGAACGGCCAGCCCTGTGACCGCCAGCGGGGGCACCACCACGCTGCAGAGCTTGCGCCCATAGAGCGGATGATCGCGGATCAACCCGGTCTCCGTGTCGGCCACTGCCACCGTGGTGGCCACGCCGACGGCCCAGAAGGTGACCAGGGCGAAGGCGGCTGATGTGTACGGGTGTGCGTGCATCCTATCCCTCCGGCTGCCTGGGTGGGGATTCCCGAGATGGTTAGCCACTCCCATCATGCAATAACCAAAATGTATAGTCAACATTACGGTCGCTGATCGGACCCTCACCGGCTCACCCCCGGCACTTTGTGTCGTAAAACAAAAAAGTCACAGCAGAGACGCTAGACCATCTAGTACAGAAATTCCGTGTATATATAATAGTATTACATGGGGTGTTTGAGCTCTGTGTATTCGGATCGCGGACAGAGACAGAGGAGGGGGTTCTGGGATGAGGCGGAAGCGGTTCCTGGGGTGGTTCAGCCTTCTTCTTGCAGGGATTCTGGTGGTCTCGGGCTGCTCCGGTGGCGGTTCGAAGGGCGATAGCGCAGATTCCGGCAACCGGGCCAAGTCGATCACCATCGTCAGCGGCACCGACATTCAGCAGCTAGACGTCCACAAGGTCAGCGATTCGCCCTCATTCACCGTACTGGAGCATGTCAACGAGACGCTGTTCTACATTACCGAAGATGGCAAGGTGGAGCCCCTCCTGGCCACCTCCTTCAACCAGAGCCTTGGCGGCAAGAAGGTGACGGTGAAGTTGAAGAAGGGGATCAAGTTCTCGGACGGCACCCCCTTCAACGCCGAGGCCGTGAAGAAGAACTTCGACCGGATCATGAACCCGGAGACCAAGTCCGCCTTTGGTTTTCTGCTGGGCAACATCGAGAAGGTGACCGCGGTTGACGCCGAGACGGTGGAGTTCGACCTGAAGGCGCCCTTTGCGCCGCTTCAGTACGTGCTGGGTCACGGCTTCACCGCCATGATCAGCCCGGCCCATCTGGAGAAGGGGCCCGACGCGATGGGCACCACCACGGTGGGCACCGGCCCGTATCTGGTCAAGGAGTGGAAGAAGGGCGAGTCGGTCACCCTGGTCCGCAACGACAAGTACTGGGGCGCCAAGGCGCTGACCGAGGAACTGGTCTTCAAGATGGTCAAGGAGGACGGCCCGCGCATGGTAGAGGTGGAGTCCGGCACGGCCGACGTCGCCCTGCGGGTCCCCCCGAGCGAAATCGCCCGCCTCAAGGCCAATCCGAATCTGGAGATCGTCACCACCCCCGGCCTGCGGACCATCTTCATCTACATGAACGTCACCAAGCCGCCCCTGGACAACGTGAAGGTCCGGCAGGCGATCAACCACGCCGTCGACAAGGAGGCGATTGTGGCCTCGATTTTAGGCGGCATGGGTCGTGTCTCCGACGCCCCGATCGCCCCGGCGATCTTTGGCTACTCCAAGCAACAGGTCTACGCCTACAACAAGGAGAGGGCCAAGGATCTCCTGAAGCAGGCCGGCTTTGAGGGGGGCTTCAAGATCGAACTGCTCCACCCCAACGGCCGGTACCCGCAGGATGCCCGGGTCGCTGAGGCGGTGGCCGCCCAGCTGAAAGAGGTGGGGATCGAGGTCACCCTCAGGACCATGGAGTGGGCCGACTATATCCCCCACACCGGCAAGCCCCAGGCGGAGAATCAGGTGCAGATGGCGATGCTGGGCTGGTCGACCCCGACCATGGATGCCGACTACGGCCTCTTCTCGCTCTTCCACTCCAGCGCGCAGGCGCCGGCGGGCTTCAACCGGGGCTTCTATAGCTCGAACGTGGTCGACAGCTCCCTGAACCTGGGCCGCACCGACAACCTGGCGGCCAACCGGCAGTACCAGTACTCGCAGGCGATTCAGGCCATCTGGCGGGATGCGCCCTGGCTCTTCCTCTACAGCGAGGTCCAGGTGAGTGCGATACGCAAGGGGGTCACCGGTGTGGTGATCCATCCCTCTGAGCGGCTGATCGCCAACAGGGCAGAGAAGGCGAACCAATAGCCGGGTCTGCGATGGTCAAGGGAGGACGGAGCGGGATCTCCGTCCTCCTTCTTTTTCGTAACCTGCCATCGCCGTATTCCGTCATACTCATGTATAATAGATGTGTTGGAGCCAGCGATCTCTTCGCCGGCTCTCTCTTGCGCACCTGGTCTTTTTGGGGCAAAATGGTAGGGAACGGTGCAGCCACAAGCAAGGCGATTGCCAACGGAAGCGATTGGGCAGACTCTCATGTGGCGAAACCATTCGCGAGGGAGGCATCGCGGTGAACTACAAGGTGGCAATCATCGGGACAGGTCAGATGGGCTCGATTCTGGCCCACCGCATTCCAGGGTCCGCCCGAAAGGTGATCATCGGCCGGCGCAAGGCCGAGGCGGTAGAGCTGGCCGATGAGGTCGGCGGTGTTGCCTCCGACCAGATGAGCGCTGTGCGCGGCTGTCGGGTGGTCTTTCTGGCGGTCCCCGGGTCGGCGATCCAGCAGGTGCTTCCGGAGATTCAGCCGCATCTTGACCCGGGGGCGTTGGTGGTCAACATGGCCACGAACCTGATGACCGGTGAGATTGGGGTGGAGGGGAACCTTCGGCTCGTCGCTGCCAAGGTGATCGGCCACACCCGGGAGATGAAGCTGGGCAGCCCCGGCGTGGTGGTGCTCGACCGGGTCGAGCCCGCCGAGGAAGAGCTGCTCGAGCCGCTGCTGGAAGGGCTGGGCCCCGTGACCAGGGGCGATGAGCGGAAGGTGATGGCCGCAAACACGGCCGTTGTCGAGGTAATGGTGCGGGCCGAGGCGGAGTTGCGGCGCCGGCTGGAAGAGGCCGGGCTCGACGCCGAACTGGTCCCGGTCGCCATTGGCTCCGCTGCGCCCGGCGTTCTGCGGGCGGTGGCCAGGGGAGAACTCGGTCCGTTTGCCCAGGAGATTGTGCGCAAGATGGGGGCCGGAGAGACCGCCGCTTCGCGAGTCTCGCATTAGGAGGGTGCCCATTGTTCCACCGAGCTCAACTCCGTCGTATCGGAGTCGTGCCCCTGCTGGCTCTCGTCGCGACCCTCTTCACCGGGATCTTCGCCGTCCCGGCCAAGGCCGCGCCTCCGCTGGAACTACAAGCACAAGCGGCTGTCTTGCTGGATTACACCACCGGCCAGGTGCTCTTTGAGAAGAATCCGGACCAGGTAATTCCCCCGGCCTCACTTACAAAGCTCATGACACTCCACCTCGCCTATAAGAAGCTGGCCGAGGGGAAGATGAAGCGGGAGGACCTGGTTCAGGTGCGGCCCGAGGCCTGGTCGGCCAAGTTTCAGGACTCCTCGCTCATGTTCCTGGAGCCGGGACAGAAGGTGACCGTGGGCGAGATCATGAAGGGCGTCGCCGTCCCCTCGGGCAACGACGCTTCCGTCGCCCTCGCCCAGCATATCGCCGGCTCCGTGGACTCCTTTGTCAAGATGATGAACGACGAGGCAAGGGCGATGGGCTATCAGAACCTGACCTTCGTCGATCCACACGGCCTGAGCCCTGAAAACAAGGTGACGGCCCGGGAATTCGCCGACTTCGCCCGCCGCTACACGCAGCTCCACCCGGAGGCGCTGGAGGAGCTGCACAATCAGAAGACCTTTGAATATCCCAAGTATGAGAACCTGCCCGAGGAGCGGAAGGCCGGACTCAAGCCGGAGCAACACAGGCCCATCAGCCAGGATAACCGCAATGGCCTGCTCTGGACCTTTGAGGGCGTTGATGGCCTGAAGACCGGGTACGTAGACGAAGCAGGCTTCAACATCGCCCTCACCGCCAAGCGGGGCGAGATGCGCCTGGTAGGCGTGATCCTGGGGGTGCAGGCCCCGTCGATTCCCGAGGGCACTGCCAAGCGAGAGCAAGACGGCGCCGCCCTGCTGAGCTGGGGCTTTAACAACTTCGTGACCGAAAAGCCCGCCCTGCCTGAGATCAAGCCGGTCCGGGTCTGGAAGGGCGCTGCCAACCAGGTGAACCTGAAGCCGGCGCAGGAGGTGCTCCTGACCCTGGAGAAAGGGGCGCAGAAGTCCCTGACCGCCACGGTGCACCAGGAGGAGAGCGTGATCGCCCCCGTGCAGGCCGGTCAGAAGCTAGGCGAGCTGATCTTTGCGGCCAACGGCTCGGAGGTGGCGCGCTTTCCGCTGGTGGCGGCTGATGCGGTGGAGCAGGGTGGGTTCTTTAAGCGGCTCTGGGATTCGCTGCGGTTGCTGGTGGCTGGGTGGTTGAAGCGGTAGCTTCTTTCGTCTGCCTTTGCTGTCGTGGATGCGGTGCATCTGGGAGCCAGTCGGGGCCGGTTGAGACGCCGTCGCTGCCACCGCCGCTGTCGGGTCATTGAGTTGCGGTCCGTGACCTCCGCCGGGGGCCGTCCTAATGCCATCACGGCTACGGACGGCCCCCTTATAGCTTGGTCGGCGGCGCCCATCCAGGACGCCGCCTCCGCGTGTGCGGCGGAGGTCCCGGCCCTCAGGGGAACGCGTCGGTGAAGGCGCCGGCTTACTCAACCGGCCCCTCGCGAGATGCACCGCATCCACTCGTAGCTTCCGCCTGGCCCGCGCCGCCGCCAGACCAAAGGCTGGGTGTTTTGGGGGGCTGGAGGCTTAGCCTGGGGTAGCGCCGCAGGGGCCAAGCCAGGCACCCAGGGGCAAGCCCAGTTAAGGAAGGCGAGCCGGGGCGCTTACGAGTGGATGCGGCGCCTCCTGTGAGGGGGCCGGTTGAGGGAAGCCGGCGCATTCACCGCCGCTACCGCCGAGGTTCGGGGCCTCCGCCGCACACGCGGAGGCGGCGTCCCGGATGGACGCCGCCGACCTGCTCAAAGGGGGCCGCCCGCAGCCGTGATGGCATTAGGGCGGCCCCCGGCGGAGGCACCGAACCGGAACTCCAGACCCCACAGCGGCGGTGCGCGCGCCGAGCGTCTCAACCGGCACCCGACTGGCTCGGGGGGCGCCGCATCCACGACAGCACCGCCCACAAAGGGCGAGCCCGCGCGGCGAGCGTCTCAACCGGCACCCGACTGGCTCGGGGGGCGCCGCATCCACGACAGCACCGCCCACAAAGGGCGAGCCCGCGCGGCGAGCGTCTCAACCGGCACCCGACTGGCTCGGGGGGCGCCGCATCCACGACAGCACCGCCCACAAAGGGCGAGCTAACGGCGAGCGGCCACTAGCTCCTTGGTGTCCCTGGCGATCACCAGCTCCTCGTTGGTGGGGATCACCAGGATCTCGACCTTCGAGTCAGGGGTGGAGATTCTGCGCTCGCCCTTGGCCTTGTTCGCCTCGGGGTCAAAGGTGACGCCCAGGTAGCTCAGGTTCTGGCAGATCTGCTCTCGCAGCAGGCGGGAGTTCTCGCCGATGCCGCCGGTGAAGACGATGGCGTCGACACCGTTCATGGCGGCGGCATACCCGCCGATATACTTGCGCAGGCGGTACTCGAACATGGCGAAGGTCTCCTTCGCCCGCTCGTCGCCCTTCTGCATCTCCTCCTCAATCTGCCGCATGTCACCGGAGATCCCGGAGAGGCCCCGCATGCCGCTGTGCTTGTTCAGCATGGAGTTGACCTCCTGGATCGTGATCTCCTCTCTGGACATGATGTAGGAGATGACGCCGGGGTCCAGGTCGCCGGAGCGGGTGCCCATGATCAGGCCTTCCAGCGGGGTAAAGCCCATCGAGGTATCCAGCGACTTGCCGTGCATGATGGCACAGACCGAGGAGCCGTTGCCCAGGTGGCAGGTGATTATCTTCAAATCTTCCGGCGCTCTCCCCAACAAAGCGGTGGCCCGCTGCGAAACATATTTGTGGGAGGTGCCGTGGAAGCCGTAGCGGCGGATCTTGTGCCGCTTGTACATCGCGTAGGGCAGGGCGTAGAGGAACGAGGTGCGGGGCATGGTGGCATGGAACGCGGTGTCGAAGACCGCCACCTGCGGGGCGCCCGGCAGAATCGCCTCCGCCGCTAAAATGCCGGTCAGGTTCGGCGGGTTGTGCAGTGGGGCGATGTCGAAGAGCGCCCGCAGCGTCCGCTTCACCTCGTTGTCGATGATCACCGAGCGGGAGAAGGACTCGCCGCCGTGGACAACCCGGTGGCCAACCGCGGTGATCTCCTCGGGGCGCTTGATCACGCCGTGTTCCGGGTGGACCAGGGCGCTCAGCACCTTGCGGATCGCGGTGGTGTGGTCAAGGATCGTGCCGACCTCTTTGATATCGTGGTTGCCTGGGCCGTCGTATTCGAAGATGGCGTCATCCATGCCGATGCGCTCCACCTTGCCAATCGCCAGCAACTGCTCGTCGGTCATGTCCAGCAGCTGGTACTTGACCGAGGAGGAGCCACAGTTAAGAACCAGGATCTTCATCGTCCCGTACCCCCGTTCTTGATGCGGTCGCCGTCATGATCGTACTTGAAGAACCCCTCGCGCGTCTCGACGCCGATGCTGCCGGCACGGACCAGCTTCCGGAGGATGGGGGCCGGGCGGTACTTCAGATCGCCATACTCACGCCAGAGTCGCTCGGCCATGACCAGGACCGTGTCCAGGCCGATCCGGTCGGCGATCTCCAGGGGGCCGCGGGCCATCTCAAAGCCCAGCCGCATGGCGGTGTCAATGTCCTCGGCGGTGGCCACGCCCTCCATCAGCGCATAACAGGCCTCGTTGATCAGGGGGACGATCAGACGGGTGGTGACATAGCCGGTCGATTCGTAGACCTCAACCCCCGTCCGGTCCAGCTTATCCATGAGGGACATGACCTCGGAGACCGTCTCGTTCGATGTCTTGAGGCCCCGCACCACCTCGACCACCCGGGTCTTGGTCATCGGGCTCAGGAAGTGGCAGCCGATGACCCGGGCGGGCCGGTAGGTGGCTGCCGCCATCTCCGTGATCGAGAGGGTGGAGGTGTTGGAGGCCAAAATGACCTCCTTGCGGCAAATCTGGTCCAGGGTCCGGAAGATCTGCCTGTCCTCCTCGATCTCGGCCACCATGGCCACCACCACGAAGTCAGCCTTGGCCAACTCCGTAGTATCGGTGGTCATGTGGATGCGGGAGAGGATCACCCGCTTCTCGGCCTCGGTGATCGCCCAGCGCTCGATCTCCCTCTGCAGGGCCAGGTCGAGACACTGGCGGGCGTGGTCCAGGTCTGACTGTGACCGCCCCACCATGATCACTTCGAAGCCCTTCGTGGCCACCAGTTCGGTAATGCCTCGTCCCATGGCACCGGTGCCCACAATTCCCCAGGTATGAACCGACATACTGACACTCCTAACATGGTGGCTGATCGTCGACTGTCGAAAGAAGTCGACCTGACGCTCCTCATCATAGCTGCAAATGATATTCTTTCCTAGTCTTCCGGGCTGAAATAGTGCGCGCACTCTACAGATGTACTATGTGAACCATAACGGGGGTTCCTTCTAATCAGTCTTGTTCCCGATAGCCGAACACATACAGAAGGATTGGGGC
>JBMONB010000105.1:0-8277 GCA_049325315.1 Bacillota bacterium
GTGGCTAAGCAGCAGGCCAGGATCAGCTTTGCTATGGAATCATGGCTGTCCCTAACCACCACCCGGCCGCATGACGCATGCAGCCGGAACACTGGTCTAGGGTACATATTGACATCAGGAGTCCCCCATCGGGTCACCCGGAACAGCCGGCAGGCGCCCCGGCCAGTCCGTCCAGAATGGCCGGCAGGCAGTCCCGGCCCATCCATCTGGAGCCATCGGTACATAGCCCATGCGCCATCAGGAAAGAATAGCCACAAACCGACGAGGTGGTGGCTATTTTCCATTGAAGACACAGCACGCCCGGGACTCGGTGAGAGCGCTGCTGTTGGCATCGGTGGCGCTGACCCTCTCCTTCATGACCTGGTCACTGATCCCGCCCCTGGCCTCGACCTTCCAGCAAAGCTATGGGCTGACCAACCTGCAGGTGAGCCTGATCATCGCCGCGCCCGTCCTGCTGGGCTCCCTGGGCCGGATTCCCCTGGGGGCGCTGACCGACCGCTACGGCGGGCGGCTGGTCTTCACCTGGGTGCTGGTGCTCCAGGCGGTGCCGCTGGCGCTGGTGGGGCTGACCCAGGGGTACTTGTCGCTGCTGCTGGCGGCCATTCCCCTGGGACTGGGCGGGGCCTCCTTTGCGGTGGGCATTCCCTTCGTCTCCCGCTGGTTCCCGCCCGAGAAGCAGGGGCTGGCCCTGGGCATCTACGGCATGGGCAACCTGGGCACGGCGCTGTCCGCCCTGCTAGCGCCCCGCATCGCCGGGGCGGCCTCGTGGCCCTGGGCCTTCTTCGCCTTCATTCCCGCTGTAGGGCTCATGGCGGCGCTCTTCTACACCGGCGTGCGCGATGCGCCCCGGCCCGAGGGGCGGGCGCCCACCATCGGGGCGGCGCTAAAGGAGCCGCTGGCCTGGCTCCTCTCCTTCTGGTACTTTATCACCTTCGGGGGCTTTGTGGCCTTCGGCGGCTACCTGCCCAAGCTCTACGGCGACCTCTTCGGCCTCTCCCGCGGGGCGGCCGGCACGCTGGCCTCTGTCTTCCTGATCACCGCCACCCTCTTCCGGCCCGTGGGCGGCTGGCTGGCCGACCGCATCGGCGGCAAGCGGGCGGTCACCCTCTCGCTGGTGGGCATCGGCGCCATCGCCTCGATTCTGACCCTGGCGCTGCCGCTGGGCTCCTTCCAGGTCGCCATGCTGGGGATCGGCTTTTTCTTCGGCATCGGCAACGGGGCGGTCTTCAAGCTGGTGCCCCAGTTCTTCCCCACCATGACCGGGGCGGTGACCGGGCTGGTGGGCGCCATGGGCGGGCTGGGCGGCTTCTTCCCCCCGCTGGTGATGGGCGCCCTGCGGGATCGGCTGGGCACCTACACCCCGGCCTTCGCCCTCCTGGCCGCCTTCGCCGCCGTGGGCTGGCTCCTGGTGGGCGCCCTGGAGGAGAAGCCCGCCCCCTGGCGCCGCCCCCGGGAGCAGGAGGCGCTGCTCAAGCTGGAGCGGGCCTTCGCCAGCAGGGCCGCCATGAACGCCTTCATCGTCACCGCCGTGCTGATGATGCTGGTCTACTTGGGCACCGACCGGCTGCACCACTTCGACCCGGCGCTCTACGGCTACGCCGTGGCCACGGCGGTGGCGATCATCGGCATGACGATCCGGCTGACCGCCTGGTACATGCGCCCCGCCACCCGGGCCATCGCCCGGCGGGCGCTGCGGCAGCTCTTCCTGCGGGTCGAGAAGCGGCCCGGTGTAGCCAACCCGGTGCCGGCCGGGGTGGGGCGCTGGTTTGAGGGGCGGGTCCACCCGGGCGGTTACCTGGAGGCGCAGGACCGGCTGCGGGACGGGGTCAAACTCCCACCCGTAAAGGGTGGGGACCCGGGGCTGAAGCCCGAGGGGGACCAGCACCCCGTGCCCGGCCGGCCCGGCCCGGCTGTGGCGGCAGGGACGCTGGTCAACAACATCCTCCTCAACCGCTTCATCTTCCGGCGGGGGCTATGGCGGGGGGTGCAGCACTTCGCCCTCATGTGGGGGATCTTCGGCTCCTTTGCGATCACCATCCCCCTCACCTTCGGCTGGCTCCACTTCGAGGCGGTGGGGGAGACGCACTACACCGTGGTCGCCTTTGGCCTGCCGCTCTTCACCATGCCGGTGCACGGCCTGCTGGCGGGCATGATCTACCACGGCCTCTCCACCTTCGCCGTGCTGACGCTGATCGGCGTCACCATGATGCTGATCCGCCGCCTGACCGACAAGGACGCCAAGGTGGACCAGCGGCTGGAGTACGACCTCTTCCCGCTCTACCTGGTCCTGGCGGTGACGCTGACCGGGCTGGCGCTCACCGTCAGCCACGGTTGGCTGTACGGCTGGGGCTATCCGGTGATCTCGGTGATCCACCAGATCACGGTGGTGGTGTTGCTGCTCTACCTGCCCTTCGGCAAGCTCTTTCACATCCCCATGCGCTCCCTCTCCGTGGCGGCCGATGTCTACCACGAGGTGGGCGCACATGAGGGGCTGGCCGCCTGCGCCCGGTGCCACAAGGCGTTCGCCACCCAGCAGCAGCTGCGGGATGTGGTGGCGGTGCTGAAGGAGACCGGCATGGCGCTGATGGCCCCCGACAACCAGACCTACCTGGCCCAGTACTGCCCCGAGTGCAAGCGGGTGCTGCGGGGCCTGGTCTACAGCCGCCGTCGGATGCGGCCCGAGGAACAAGGGGCGGAGCAGCCGATCGCGCCGCCACCGGAAAGGGGACCCAACCTGCATGTTTGATCCACGTGTCGACCCGCGCGTCGATCCCCAATCCGGCGCACACCCCGCCTCGCACGGGACGCTGCCCCAACTGGAGCGCCCCGATGAGCGGATGACCGCCACCCACTGCTGCTTCTGCGGCATGCAGTGCGGCATGCTGCTGCGCACCAGCGAGCAGACGGGCCGGGTGGTGGGGGTGGAGCCGCGCTACGACTGGCCGGTGAACGAGGGGCGGCTCTGCCCCAAAGGCGTACTGGCCTACACCCAGCTGGATCACCCGGAGCGGCTGCTGAAGCCGCGCATCCGCCGGGGCGGCCGCCTGGTGGAGGCCTCGTGGGACGAGGCGCTGGAGGCCACCGTGCGGGGGATTCGCTCGGTCCAGGAGAAGCACGGGAAGGATGGCTTCGCCGTCTACTCCGGCTCCTCCATGACCAACGAGAAGTGCTACCTGGCGGGCAAGTTCGCCCGCATCGCCATCGGCACCCGGCACATCGACTACAACGGCCGGCTCTGCATGTCGGCGGCGGGCACGGCCTACAACAAGGCGACCGGCATCGACCGGCCCGGGGCTTCGTGGACCGATATTCTGGAGACCGACCTGCTCTTCGTGGCGGGCTCCAACACCCCGGAGTGCCACCCCACCGGTATCACCTACCTCTGGAAGGCGCTGGACCGCGGGGCGAAGCTGATCGTGGCCGACCCACGGGAGACCCACCTGGCCCGGGCCTCGCACCTGCACCTGAAGCTGCGGCCCGGCACCGATGCGGCGCTCTACATGGCGATGCTGCACGTGCTGATCAACGAGGATCTCCTCGACCGGTCCTTTATCGAGGCGCACGTGAACGGCTTCAGCGAGACCGCCGAGGCGGTGCGGGCGATGGACCCGGCCCGGGCGGCGGAGATCACCGGGCTGACCGATGGCGAGATCGTGCAGGCGGCCCGCTGGTATGGCCGGGCGGAGAAGGCGATGATCCTGCACGCCCGGGGGGTGGAGCACCACGCCCACGGCACCGACAACGTGCTGGCCTTAATCAACCTGGCGCTGGCCACCGGCCGCTTCGGCAGGCCCGGATCCGGCTGCATGACCCTGACCGGGCAGGGCAACGGCCAGGGCGGCCGGGAGCACGGCCAGAAGGCAGACCAGCTGCCGGGCTACCGCAAGATCACCGACCCGGCGGCCCGGGCCCACGTGGCCGGGGTCTGGGGGGTGCCCGAGGAGTGGCTCCCCGGGCCGGGCTACTCCGCCGTAGAGATGTTCGAGGCGATGGACCGGGGGGAGATCCGGGGGCTCTACCTCATGTGCTCCAACCCCATGGTCTCCCTGCCCTCGATCAACCGGGTGGAGAGCGCCATCAAGCGCTTGGAGTTCTTCGCCGCCGCCGACTTCTTCCTGAGCGAGACCGCCAGGTACGCCGACGTGGTGCTGCCGGTGGCCATGTGGGCGGAAGATGAGGGGACCACCACCAACGTGGAGGGGCGGGTGATCAAGCACAACAAGGCGCAAGAGCCACCCGCCGACCTCCCCACCGACTGGCAGCTGATGGCCGAGCTGGCCCGACGGCTGGGGAAGGGCCAGTACTTCAACTACGAGCATCCGAAGCAGATCTTCGATGAGCTGCGCCGGGCCAGCCAGGGCGGGATCGCCGACTACTACGGCATCACCTACGAGAAGATCGAGGCGCAGAAGGGCGTCTTCTGGCCCTGCCCTTCCCTGGACCACCCCGGCACCCCCCGCCTCTTTACGGACGGGCGGTTCCACCACCCGGACGGCAAGGCGAAGATGCACCCGGTCACCTACATTCCCCCGGCGGAGGAGCCCGACGAGGAGTTTCCGCTCCGCTACACCACCGGGCGGGTTGTCTACCACTACCTGTCGGGCAACCAGACCCGCCGCATCGCCATGCTGCGGGACCTGGCCCCCGACCCGTACTGCGAGATCCACCCCGCCACGGCGCGCCAGCACGGGATCAAGCCCGGCGACTGGGTGAAGGTGGTGAGCCGGCGGGGGGCGATCAGCCTGCGGGCCCAGGTCTCCGAGGTGACCCGGCCCGACACCGTCTTCGTCCCCTACCACTGGGGCGACGACGTGGCGGCCAACCTGCTGACGGTCCAGGCGCTGGACCCCCATGCCAAGATGCCCGAGCTGAAGGCGGCGGCGGTGCGGATCGTCAAGACGGACCCGCCCGACCGGGCCTGGGACCTGCGGATTGTGCCATACGAAGGCGAAGAAGGAGGTGCCGGCCTTGCCCAAGGTGATGTGCATTGACTACGCCCGCTGCATCGGCTGCCACGCCTGCGAGGCGGCCTGTCGGGAGTGCGGGGACCACGGCCAGATCGGCCGGGCCTATGTGGACCTGATCCGGCCCGACGAGACGCTGCAGACGCTGCCGACCCTCTGCATGCACTGCAAGGACCCGGCCTGCGCCCGCTCCTGCCCCACCCAGGCGATCACCGTGGCGCCCGACGGCACCGTCTTCTCGGCGCAGAAGGAGCGGTGCATCGCCTGTGCCAACTGCACCTACGCCTGCCCCTTCGGGATCCCCATGATCGACACCAACGCCAAGATGATGGTCAAGTGCGATAACTGCTATGAGCGGACGATTCGGGGGCTGGCGCCCATGTGCGCCTCGGTCTGCCCCACCCAGGCGATCCGCTACGTCGAGATCGGCGACGATGAGGCCTACCTGGAGAAGCGGCGGATGGAGAACCGCTTCCTCTTCGGCGAGACGGTGGTGGAGACCAACACCTACATCGCCCTGGGGGCCGATGTGGGCTACTTCCGGGGCTCCCACGGCGAGCTCTACGCCGAGGAGCGGACCGGCCTGCCCCCGGCGGCGGGCCTGGGCTACCCGGAGCAGGCGCTGGCGGGCTCGCTGGGCTTCAAGCCCTGGCGCCCCGGCGCCGCCACCGAGAAGGAGGGGAACCACTGAGATGCTCCGACAGGTTTACCGCCGCCTGGTGACGGTCATCCACCGCGATGAAGAGCACCGCCTGAACCGGCGCGCCTTTCTGCACATCATGTTCCTGGGGTCGGCCGCCCTGGGGCTGGCCTCGATCCCGCTGGCCACCCTTGCCCGCTGGGCGCAGCGCTCGGGCCCCAAGCTGGCCCCTGAGCCGGCGGGCACGCCCATCGCCAACGTGGCCGACCTGGCCCCCGGCGAGTCGCTCCAGTTCAACTGGCCCACCGAGAAGGACCCGGCGGTGCTGATCCACCTGCCCGAGGGCTCCTTTGTGGCCTACGACCGGCGCTGCACCCACCTGCTCTGCCCGGTGCTCTGGGACAGGCAGATGGACCACCTGGTCTGCCCCTGCCACGACGGCCACTTCAACGCCCGCACCGGCGATGTGCTCTACGGCCCGCCCCGCCGCCCCCTGCCCCGGATCGACCTGGCGATCCGGAACGGGGTGGTCTACGCCCTGGGCGGGGCGCCCCGGGGGGTGAAGACCGATGGAGCCTAGAGCGCCGGGCCATCCCCGCGCCGAGCCCCACCTCTGGCCCGTGGTGGCCATGGGGCTGATCCTGGCGGCCCAGGTAACCCTCCTGCAGGTGGGGGTCAACCGCCTCTCCTGGGGGCTCTACCGGGAGGTCTTCGCCCCTGCGGCGGCCACCCTCGGCCTGGCCGTGCTGGCCTGGCTGCTCTACCGCCACGTAGACGGCGAGGGGTAGTCTCATTGGCCCCGCACCGGCATAGCCTTTGCCCAGAGGTGAAGGCTATGCTTGCACGTCTCTGGCGGTATACGGCCCTGGTGGTCGTTGCGTTCCTTCTGCTTCTGGCGACGCAGTGGAAGGGGCTGCCCATCCGCACCGAGCGTCAGATCGAGCCGCGCCGGGTGGACCCGGCGGCAATTCAGACCCCGCCCGGCTGGAAGATCGAGGCGGTGCTGACCGGGCTCGATGCGCCCGCCGACCTGGCCTGGGGGCCCGACGGCCGCCTCTATATCGCCGAGACCGGCTTTGCCGGCGCCTACGCCGCCACCTCGGGGGTGCAGGGGGTCTACGAGGGCCGCATCCTCCAGTGGGAGCCGGGGCGGCCCGTGCAGGTCTATGCCGCGGGCTTCACACCGCCCCTTTCCGGGCTGGCCTGGGGCGGTCCGACCCTCTACGCCTCGCACCGGGGGAAGATCACCGCCGTGGGCCCCGGCCCGTCCAGAGTCGACCTGGTGACCGGGCTGCCAAGCTACGGCGACCACGGCAACAACCACCTCGCCATCGACGCCGAGGGCACGATCTACATCACCCAGGGCACCGTGACCAACACCGGCATCGTGGGCCTGGACAACTACGTGCTCGACTGGCCGCTGGCCTACCCGGGGGTCCACGATATCCCCTGCCGCGACGTGCGCCTCACCGACCAGAACTATGCCACGGCCGACCCGCGGGCGCTGCTGCCCCTGGTGCAGCGGACCCGCACCGGCGGGTACCAGCCCTTTGGCATGGCCGCCCGGGGCGGGGTGGCCCGCGGCGAAGTCCCCTGCAACGGGGCGGTCATGCGGGTCCGGCCCGACGGCTCCAACCTCGAGGTGGTGGCCTGGGGCCTGCGCAACCCGTTCGGCATCGCCTTTGACCGGACCGGTCGCCTGCTGGTGACCGACAACGGACCCGACAGCCGGGGGAGCCGGCCGGTGGAGGGGCTCCCCGACCTCCTGCGGGAGGTCCGGCCCGGCACCTGGCACGGCTGGCCCGACCTCTGGGAGAAGACGCCCCTGGGCAAGCCGCTCCTCGCGAAGCACCCGGCCATCCCCCCCGCCCCCGTGGCCCGCTTCGAGCCCCACGCCGGCGCAGCCGGCATGACGGTCGGGCCCGACGGCTGGATCTACGTGGCCCAGGTCGGATCCTCCTTCCCCGCCACGGCGCAGGACCCCGCCGCCACCGGCTTCAACGTGGTCCGGGTCCACCCCCGCACCGGCAAGGTGGAGACGGTGCTGGCCAACCGGCGCAAGGGGCCCCAGAGTTGGGACCGGAGCGGCGGCCTGGAGCGCCCGGTCGCCCTGCGCTGGGGGCCCGACGGCGACCTCTGGGTCCTCGACTACGGCCGGATCCAGGTCACCCGCAAGGGGCCCTGGGTGGTGCCGCAGACCGGGGTGCTCTGGCGGGTCAGCCGCCGGTGAGCCGTGCGGCCCCCCGCCGGGCCGGTCCATCCGGCTTGCCGGCATACCAGCCGAGTTCCGTCAGAAATTGAACCCCCTCTCTCGCGCCGATCTGTGCAATTTCTGACGCTGCCGGCCTGCCAGCCGCCCAGAGTGATACCCCGGTGGGGTATTTTCGGCCCCAAACAGGGGTCAGGAGGGCGTTGGGAAGGGGTTGGGAGGGGGGCCGGCGATTCTAAAAGCAGGAATTGCACACCAGGCGCCCCTGAGGGCTGTTCAATTTCTGACGGAACTGCCATTTTCGCCCGATTTCAGCCGGGGAGCGGCCTGTCTGGGCGGGGATACCCTGTCAGTCATAATCACCTGTAAAAGGTTATCACCCGGTTGGGGTGTATTTAAGTTTCCATAGGTAGGGCTTCGGGGAAAGGGCCAGGGATACCATGCTGCTCGACGGCTTAGGGGGG
>JBMONB010000106.1:0-8087 GCA_049325315.1 Bacillota bacterium
CTCGTCGGCGTCGATCCAGACCCGGACCGCCAGGGTGTCAAAGCCGGCGGGGCGCATGAGCAGCGTGGCCGGCAGTTCCTTCAGCACGTTCAGGAAGACCAGCGCCCAGCCGGTCACCAGCGACGGGGCGATCAGCGGAAGGGTGATCTTGCGCAGCACCTGGCCCGAGGTGAGGCCGAGGGAGCGGCCGGCATCCTCCAGGTTGGGGGAGAGCGCACCCAGGCCAGAGTGGAGCGCCCCCATCGACTGGGGCAGAAAGCGAATCACGTAGGCGGTCAGCAGCGCCCAGACGGTGCCGTAGAGCGGGCCGAGGAACCGGTGGAAGAGGAAGGTGGCGGCCAGCGCCACGACGATGCCCGGGAGCGAATAGCCCACGTAGGCCAGCCGGAAGAGCGCCTGGCTGAGGGCGGAGCGGTGGCGGGCGGCGAGGTAGGCGACCGGGAAGGCCAGCAGGCTGGCCAGGGTGGCGGCCCCGCCGGCGCCGATCAGGCTGTTGGAGGCGTAGGAGAGCATCTTGGCAGAGAGGCCGCGCTCGGCCAGCCCCTCCACCGACCAGGCGAGGAGCATACCCAGCGGCAGCCCCACCGAGGCGAAGGCGACGCCCCAGGCGAAAAGGGTGGCCGCCCAGCGCCAGCGGCCCAGTGCCACCGGGCGGATGGGCCGCCAATGGCCCGTGGTCTGGTAGTAGCGGGCGCCCTGCCGCTTCATCGCCTCCTCGAAGAGGAGGATCCCTACGGTGAGCAGCACCAGCACCAGGCTGAGCACCGCCGCGGCGGAGCGGTCAAACCGGCCGCGAATCTGCAGGTAGATGGCGGCAGTGAAGGTCTCCACCCGGAGCATCGCCACCGAGCCGAAATCGGAGAGGGCGTAGAGGATTACCAGGAGCGCCCCCGCCACCAGGGCGGGGCGGAGCAGCGGCAGCGTCACCCGCCAGAAGACCTGGCCCTGGGAGAGCCCGGCTGACCGGGCCGCATCCTCCAGCGACTGATTGGACCCCCGCAGGGCGGAGCCCGCCAGCAGGTAGATGTAGGGGTAGGTGAAGAGGGCGAGAATGAACATCGCCCCCGGCAGGCTGTAGAGCGCAGGCCCCACCAACGTGATGTAGACAAAGGCGCCCACGTAGGGCGGGAAGACCAGCGGCAGGGCGCCGATCCAGGTCAGCCACCGCCGCCCCGGCAGGTCGGTCCGGTGGACCAGCCAGGCCAGGGGCAGGGCGAAGGCGACCGCCAGCAGGGTGGTGCCGGCGGTGAGGGCGAAGGTGCGGGCCATCAGGCCCGGGAGCCGTTCGGAGAGGAGCCACTGCCAGGTCTCAAGCCCGCCCTCTCCCGCACGGACCGCCAGGTAGAGCAGGGGCGCAGCGACGATAAGGGAGGCCAGCAGCGCCCCGAGGAGGAGCCCGGGGTGGTCAGCCGAGAGGTGCCGGCGAAGGCGTCCGGGTTTGGCGGTGACAGAGGGCCCCGGGAACTCAGAGGCAACGAAGGCCCGCTGGGTGGTCACCCGCATGCTGCTCGCTCCTTTGCAGGCTGACTACTTGAGTACCAGGCCGATCTTGTCGATCAGCCGGACGCTCTTGTCCCACTCGGCGCCGAACTTGCCGAGCTTGACCGGGTTGCGCTTGAACTCGCCCAGCGGTCTGACACCCGGGGCCACCGGGACGCCCGGCAGGACCGGCATCTCGTCGTTCACCTCGGCGAAGAGCTTCTGGGTCTCGGGGGTGAGCAGGAAGTCCATGAAGGCCCTGGCGTTGGCCATGTTCCTGGCGCCCTTTACGATCGCGGCGCCGGCGATGTTCACGGTAACGCCCTGGCCGCTCTGGTCGGGGTAGATGACGCCGACGTTGTTGAACTCCTTCTCCTTCAACTGGGCGTGGTAGTAGTAGTGGTTGACCCAGCCCAGCTTGATCTCGCCCCGGCCCACCGCCCGGCGGACGTCGCTGTGTCCCTTGAAGATCTTTACGCCGTTCCGCTTCAGGTCGGTGAGGAACCGCTCGGTGGCCTGCTCGCCCTCGGTGATGCGCAGGGCGGTGACATTGGCGATCACCGACTCGTTGGCGCCGGTGGCCATGCCCACCTGGTCCTTCCACCTCGGATCGGCCAGTTCGAAGAGCCGGGCCGGCAGCTCCGACTCAGAGACCAGGTCCTTGTTGTACATGATCACCCGGGCCCGCACGGTGACGGCGTGCCAGGTGTTGTCGGGCGCCTTCAGGTCCACGGGGACCGCCTTCAATCGCTCGGAGGTATAGGGCTCCAGCACACTCTCCATGCGGAGCTTCTCCAAGGCGCCGGCGTCGTTGGAGAGGTAGATGTCAGCCCTGGGGGCGGACCGCTCCTCCATGACCAGATTGGCCAGTTCGGTGGCGCCGCCGACCTTCAGTACCACCTTTACGCCGCTCTGCTTCTCAAAGGCGGCAACCACCGGCTGGATCAGGTTCTCCTTGCGGCCCGAGTAGATCACCAGCTCTTGGCTGGCGGATTTGGCTGGATTCGACGCTCCCTCGGACCTGTTGGCAGCGCCTCCGCAGGCCGAGAGCAAAAGCGACAGCGCCACGGTCAGTCCACCCAGATAACGAAGCGACCTCTTCATAAGCAGCAGATCCTCCACCCATTCAAACATAATGCCAGCAGGGCGCTTCATTGAGAGCAATTCTCAGTTGCTGGCAACGAATTGATTATAGCCCTGTTGAGACTCGTTCTCAAGGGCTAAAGCGAACTTTTGAGACCCGTCTCGCAAAACAGTGAATTCACAAGGGTTTCGCCGCGAGCGAGTTGTGATCAGGCCTGAAACCTACCCAGTCCCCGGCGCTGACAGATGGCCTCCCGCTCTTCTCCTCCCGGCGAATAGGGGGCGGTCGTCATTGACCCATCCCTCTTTGCGTGGTAATTTTTTCCTAATAGTTCGTCTAATGAGGGAGTGATGGCTGTGCACCGTCGCGCCGGAGGCCTGGTGATTCTGCTGCTCAGCCTTGCGGCAGGGCTGCTGGCGGCCATGCTGGCGGTCGGATACCTGCAGGGCGCCGCCGAGACCGCACCGGTCCTGGTGGCGAGCCAGGAGATCGCCCCCTTCACCCCGCTCTCGCCGGCCCTCTTCCGGGTGGAGCACTGGCCCGCCCGGGCGGTTCCCGACGACGCGCTGACCGACGCTTCCGCCCTGACCGGGCGCTACGCCCGGGGGCTGATCTTACAGGGCACGGCGCTGCGAGCGGGCCATCTGGCCGCCGCCTCTGGCGCCACCGGCTCGCTGGCCGCCAGGCTGACCGAGACCGGCCAGCCCAACACCCGGGCCCTGGCGATCCCCGTCGATGACGCCACCGGGGTCGGTGGTACGATTCAGCCGGGCGACCGGGTCGATATCATCGCCGCCGTCCGGGTGGAGCGGGAGAAGGCACCCGCCACCACCCTGGCCAAGGTGATCGCCCGGGCGGTGCCGGTTCTTCACCGGACCGAGGGGACCGATTCCGGCCGCACCACCGTGGTGGTGCAGGTCAGCCCTGAAGCGGCGGAGGAGATCGCCTACGCCCAACTGGCCGGCACGATCTACCTGGCCACCGCCCCCTACGGGTCGGATCTTGGTCCGCCCACAGAGGGCGTCACCCCCGACAAGTTCCTGGAGCGTCACACGGGGAGGTGACCTACCATGAGCGCACCCCTGATCGCTGTCTGGAGCCCCAAGGGCGGGGTCGGCAAGACGCTGCTGGCCGTCGGGCTGGCGGCGGGCCTCCAGCGGCGCTTCGCCGGGGAGGTGCTGCTGGCCGACCTGGACGCCGGCAAGGCCGATGTGGCGCCCCTGCTGCAGGCGGCCCGCCACCCGTCGATCCTGGAGTTCAGCGGGGAGTCGCTGGCCGCCGTGTCCCACCCCAGCGGCCTGCAGATTCTGCCCGGCCCGGTCCGGCTGACAGAGGAGCCGCTGGTGACCGGGGCGCTGGTCGACTCGGTGCTCAGCGCTGCCCTGGCCCGCTATGCGGCGGTGGTGGCCGATTTGGACAGCGACCTGCGTGACTCCACCGCCATCGCCCTCTCCCGGGCCCGGGCGGTCTTGCTGGTGACCACGCCGGACCTGCTGGCGATCTATGCCGTCCGCCGCTTTATTCAAGAGGCGATGGCCGAGGGGGTTGACCTGACCCCCTACCGGCTGGTGATCAACCGGACCACCGGGCGGCAGGAGATCGCCGACCGGGAGATCGAGGAGCTGCTGGAGGTGGAGCTGGCGGGCAAGATCCCCAGCCTGCCGGGGCTGGCGGCCGCCATCAACCGGGGGATGCTGAGTACCGCCATCCGCTCCGATACGGACTTTGGCCGGGCGCTGGAGCCCATTTTAGACAGGCTCCGCTTCGCCTCGGTTCCCCCGACGCAGCCGGCGGACAACCGGCACGGCGGACTGCTCCCGGCCCTGCGAAGGTGGTGGAGACGCAGATGAGCATGATTCGACAGCACATGACAGGGGCCCCCAGTGGGTCCCTTTCGTCGCAAGACTCCCCCTATCAGGCGCTGAAGGGGCGCATTCGGGAGCGGCTGCTGGGGCGGATCGACCCAAATATCCTCTTTCAGCCCCACGACCGGCGGGTGATGGATGCGATCAGGCGGGAGATCGCCGCCCTGGTGGAATCGGACGAGCAGGTGCCCCCGGCGGGGCGACCGGCGCTGGTGACCCGGCTCTGCCACGACATCGCCGGCTTTGGCGCCATCCAGCCGCTGATCGACGACCCCGAGGTGAGCGAGATCATGGTCAACCGGCACGACGACGTCTGGACCGAGCGGGCCGGGCGACTGGGGCGGGAGCCGGCGGTAAGGTTCCCGTCGGACCAGGCGGTGCGCGACCTCTGCGAGCGGATCGCCCTGCCGCTGCGCCGCCGGATCGACGAGACCAGCCCGATTCTGGACGGGCGATTGCCCGACGGGAGCCGGGTCAACGCCGTTCTCCACCCCGTGGCGCTGGATGGCGCCTGCCTGACGATCCGCAAGTTCATGCGGGCGCTGACGATCGAGCGGTTGATCGCCTTCGGCACGCTCCACGACGATCTGGTCCACTTTCTGCACGCCTGCGTGCAGGCGCGCTGCAACCTGCTGGTGGTGGGCGGCACCTCCACCGGAAAGACGGCGCTCCTGAACGCCCTCTCCTCCTTCATTCCGGACGATGAGCGGATCGTCACCATTGAGGATGCCGCCGAGCTGATGCTCCAGCAGCCCCACGTGGTCCGGCTGGAGACCCGCCCCCCCAACGTGGAGGGGCGGGGCGAGATCACGGTGCGGGAGCTGGTGCGCAACGCCCTGCGGATGCGGCCGGACCGGATCGTGGTGGGCGAGTGCCGGGGGCCGGAGGCGCTGGACATGGTGCAGGCGGCCAACACCGGCCACGACGGGACCTTCTCGACGCTCCATGCCAACTCGCCGGCCGATGCGCTGGCCCGGCTGGAGACGATGGTGCTCATGGCCGACAGCGGCCTGCCCGCCCGGGCGATCCGGCAGCAGATCGGCTCGGCCTTTGACCTGGTGATCGAGGCAGGCCGGCTGAAGGATGGCCGGCGCCGGATCTTCTCCATCGCCGAGGTGGCCCGCCCGACGGAGGGGGAACTGGGCGTGACCGAGCTCTACCGCTATGATCCTTCCACCGACCGGGTGGCCCGGGTGGGGCTCCCCCGCCGGGTGGCCCAGCGCTGCTGCTGGATGGGGATCCCGCTGGAGGGGGTGAGCTGATGCTCCACCTGATCGCCCTGCTGAGCTTCACGGCGGCCTGCCTGGGGGTGCTGGCGATGGGTCAGGCCCGCGGGCGGCGGCTGAGGGACCTGCTCCCCGCCGACGAGGAGCTGGCCACACTGCCCGACAGCGCCCGCCCGAAGGGCTGGCCGGACCGCTGGGAGCGCCTGACGATGCGGGCCGGGCTGGGCTGGAGCCGCCGGGTCTACCTGGCCCTGGCGGGGGCGGGGCTTCTGGTCGGGCTCCTGCTGGGCCTGCTAGGCCTGGCGGGGAGCGGCCTGCTGGCTGTACTGGCTGGCCTCGCCGGCCCCTGGCTCTACGCCCGGCGGCTGGCCACCCACCGGACCGCCCTCTTTGCCCGGCAGCTCCCCCCGGCCCTCTTCCTGGCTGCATCGGTCCTCCGGGCGGGCGGCACGATGCTTCAGGCTGTGGAGGCGATCGCCCGGGAGATGGACGACCCCGTGGGCGCCGAGTTCCGGCAGATCCGGGCGAAGATGCGGCTGCAGGTGCCGGCCCACCAGGCGATGGGCGAGGCGCTGGAGCGTGTGGGGCTGCGGGAGTTCGCAGCCGTGGTGGTGGCCGCCCGCATCGCCACCGAGGTGGGTGGGGACCTGGCCCACATCTTCGAGGAGATCGGCCGGGCGGTGGCAGATGCGCAGAGCAGCCAGCGGGCGCTCCGGGCGCTGACCACCGAGGGCCGCCTCTCCGCCGACCTGATCGCCGCCCTCCCCTTCCTGGTGATGTCCCTCCTGCACCTGCTGAGCCCGGACTACTTTGCGCCCTACTGGGCCAGCTGGTCGGGCCGGGCGCTGCTCGCCCTCTGCCTGGGAGCGATCTACCTGGGCTGGCGGACCGTCCGGCGGATGGTTGATATCCGGATCGAGTAGGAGGGATGCGCCGTGGATTCCCTGATTCTCCTGCTGGCCGCCCTGGGCGCCGCCGGGGCGGTGACCGGGCTCCTCCTGCTCCGGCAGGGCCCGTCGGGCCGGACCGCCCGGCTGATCCTGGCGATGGAGGAGCGGGCCGGGCACCCCGCCCGGAGCAACCCCTCCCTGCTCGGCCGCTGGCTCGGGCGGCTCCACCGGTTCATGCCGGCGGCCAAGCTGGCGGAGTTCGAGGTGCTGCTGAAGCAGGCGGGCCGCCCCCACGGGCTGGACGCCGGGCAGTTCATCTCGCTGAAGCTGGCGCTGGCGGCGCTCTCTGTCGCCCTGGCGGCACTTTTCGCCGCCCCGGTGCCGCTGCTCGCCCTCTTCGCCCTGGAGGGGACCACATTGGGGGTGATGGCGCTCCTGGGGCTGGCCGCCTTCGTGGCGCCCGATGTCTGGCTGAACGGCCTTGTCGCCCGCCGGCAGCAGCAGGCATCGGCCGAGCTGCCCCTCTTTACCGACCTGGTGGCCACGGCGGTCAGCGCCGGCCTCCCGCTGCCGGAGGCGGTGCGGCGGGTGGCGGCCACCCTGCCCGGCCTGGTGGCGAGGGAGTTCCTGCGGGCGGTCCAGGAGATGGCCGCCGCCAAGCCAAGAACGGCGGCCTGGCGGGACCTGGTCGACCGGGTCCCCGGCGAGGAGTTCCGGACCATCGTGCAGGCGATTATGCAGGCGGAGCAGCACGGCACCAGCGTGGCCGAGATGCTCCGGTACCAGGTCCGGCAGCTGCGGGCGCTGAAGTTGGCCGAAGCGCAGCGCACGGCTCAGGCAGCGAGTGTCAAGATGCGCATCCCCATGCTCCTCTTGATCCTACTGCCCTTCATGGTCCTGCTGCTGGGGCCGGCCCTGATTCAGGTCGGGGAGTTACTGCTGTAGGAGGTGGCTCCGATGAAGCGACGGCAGAGGGGCTCGGCCCTGGTGGAGTTCGCCCTGGTCGCCCCCCTGTTGATCATGCTCCTCCTTGGAATCATGGTGGTCGGCATGGTGATCAACGCCAAGATCGTGGTGGCCGGGGCGGCCCGGGAGGCAGGACGGGCCTGGGCGATTGAGCAGTCGGACCAGCGGGCCCGGCAGCGAGCAGCCGATGCGATCACGGGCGGGGGGCTGCCCACCCGGAGCGGGGGACGCCTCCTCTTCGACCCCGACCGGGATGTCCGCTTCGACCGGCGGGAGGAGTACATCGCCGTGACGGTCAGCTACCGGCAGCCCACCTTCGTGCCGCTGCTGGCCTGGCTGCTGGACCCTCACAGCCCGCGGGACGGAATGCTCACCCTCAAGGGCCAGGCGCTCTTTCGGGTAGAAGGGTAGGTGAGCCTCATGGGACGCTGGCGGGAGGAGCGCGGGGCGACCATGGTGATTGTCGCCCTGTTCCTCACCCTCCTCCTCCTCTTCACCGGCCTGGCGCTGGACCTCGGGCGGGCCCACCTGCTGCGGGCACAGCTCCAGACCGCTGTGGACGCTGGAGCGCTGGCCG
>JBMONB010000107.1:0-8036 GCA_049325315.1 Bacillota bacterium
CCCGCAAGCCCAGGCCCAGGCCCCCCAGGCGCTCCCACAAACCCAAACGCAGGCCACGCAAACCCCACAGGTTCCTCCACAAACCCAACCGCAGACCCCACAAGTCCAAACGCAGGTCCCACAACCCACACAACCCCATGTGGAGGTCCCACAGGCCCCACAAGCCCGGGCTGAGACCACACAGGTCCAGTCCCAGGCCCGCCCGGAGGGACCGCAAGCCCAGACCCAACCCCAGCCCGCCGCCCAGGCCCCCCTCAGCCAGGCCCGGCTCGACGCCGGCCCGCCCCCGCTGATCTGGCTGCCCATTCCCCTGGAGAACGGCAAGCAGGGCTGGGCCCAGCTCCAGATCCAGGAGCGGGACCCCAGCGGCGGGCAGGAGCATGGCGCCCAGCACCAGATCCGGCTCTGGTGGGAGACCCCGGCCCTCGGCCAGATCCAGGTGACCATGGACGCCTCCCGGGGCTCGCTGACCACCCTGTTCACGGTGCTGCTGGGCGCCATTCGGGCAGGGGTCGAGCGGGGGCTCAGCGACCTCCAGACCCGCCTGACAGCAGCGGGCTTTGACGACGTGAAGATCGGCTGCCGCCAGGCGCTGCCCGGCGAGAACATCGGGCCCGCCGTTCCCGTCGAGGGCGGCCCACGGCTCGACCGCCGGCTGTAGGAGGCAAGCGATGTCCACCGACAAGAGCAACCCGGGGCGCAAACCCCGGCGGGGTCCGAAAGCGGCGGTCGCCCTCGGCTATGACCCGGCCAGCGATCAGGCCCCCCGCATCATCGCGGCGGGGCGGGGCGAGCTGGCGGAGGCGCTCCTGGCCAGGGCCGAGCAGCACAAGGTGCCGGTTCTGGAGGATCATCCCCTGGCCAATGCCCTGGTGAGGCTGGAGATCGGCGCCTACGTTCCGCCCGAACTCTACGCCGCGGTGGCGGAGGTTCTCGCCTTTCTCTGGAACCTGGAGCGGGAGCAGGCCCGGTCAAAGCAGGAGGGCGGCACATGATACTGGGAACCGGTATAGATATCATCGAGGTGGAGCGGATCGAACAGGCGCTTTCGCGCCATGGCGACCGCTTACTGGCCCGGCTTTTCACCCCGGGCGAAATCGCATACAGTGAGTCCAGCAAGACGCATCGAACCCGCCGGCTGGCGGCCCGGTTTGCCGCCAAGGAGGCGACGCTCAAGGCGTTCGGCCTCGGCCTGCGCGATGTGAAATGGACCGATATCGAGGTGGTCCGCGACGACCTGGGCAAGCCCGCCCTCCGGCTGACCGGCCGGCTGGCGGAGATCGCCGCCGAACGGGGCGTCGCCGAGCTTCACCTTTCCCTCTCGCACTGCAAGGAGTACGCAATCGCACAGGTGGTGGCTGAACGATGAAGGTGGTAACCGGGGAGCAGATGCGCTCTATTGAGAATCGAGTCTTCGACCGCTACGGCCTCTCTTCGACCGTGGTAATGGAGCTGGCCGGGCGGCAGGTGGCCGTGGCGGCCCGGCGGATGATGGAGGAGCGGCCCAGCGGGCCGATCGTGGTGGTCTGCGGTCGCGGCAACAACGGCGGCGACGGCCTGGTGGCCGCCCGGTGGCTGAAGCACTGGGGCTACACCGTCTCAGCGGTGGTTTGGGCCTCCTTTGACGATCTGCCCGGCGATGCTGCCGGGGCGCTCTACTCCGCCCGCATGGCTGGGGTGCCGATTCTGATGCCCGCCCAGGCCAACGAGGCGCTGCAGAACGCCACCCTGGTAATCGACGCCGTGCTGGGCACCGGCGTGGTGGGTTCCGCCCGCGGCCAGGCGGCCGAGGCGATCAAGCTGATCAACGCCGCCAACCGGACCGTGCTGGCGGTCGACATGCCCTCGGGCATCGCCACCGACACCGGACGGGTCGAAGGGCCGGCGGTGCGGGCCGATGTGACCGTCACCTTTGGCCTGCCCAAGTTGGGCCTTTTCCAGTTCCCCGGCGCCGACCTGGCCGGCCGGGTGATCGTGGTCGATATCGGCCTGGTCGAGCCGGCTGTGGAGGCCGAGAATATCACCGTGGAGCTGACCCGTTCTTCTATGGTCCGCTCCTGGCTGCCCGGCTACAGCCGCGACGCCCACAAGGGGACGCGCGGCCGGGTGTTGGTGGCCGCCGGCTCCCGCGGGATGACCGGCGCGGCCGTTCTCGCCGGTGAGGCCGCCCTTCGGGTGGGGGCCGGCCTGGTCACCGTGGCCGCCCCCGAGCACTCCCAACCTGTGGTGGCCGCCATTCGGCCCGAGATCATGACCCTGGCGATTCCCGAGTCGGCGGAGGGCGGCTTCGCCGTCGCCGCTGCCGAGGAGTTCTTAAAGCGGGCCGCCAAGGCCGACGCCCTGGCGGTGGGTCCCGGCCTGGGCACCGACCCCGAGACCCAGCAGTTTGCCCGGGCGGTAGTCGCCTCCGCCACGGCACCGCTAGTGCTCGACGCCGACGCCATCAAGGCCTTTGCCGGGCGGGCCGAACTGCTGGCCCAGGCCCCGGTTCCCCTGGTGCTGACCCCCCACCCCGGTGAGATGGCCCACCTGCTGGGTCTCAGCGTGGAAGATGTCCAATCCGACCGGCTGAACGCCGTGCGCCGTGCGGCCGATGTCACCAAGGCGGTCGTCTTGCTGAAGGGCGCCTACACCCTGATCGCCGAGCCCGGCGGCGAGATCTTTATCAACCCCACCGGCAGCCGGGCACTGGGCACCGGCGGCTCGGGCGACGTGCTGACCGGCATTATTGCCGGCCTGCTGGCCCAGGGGCTGGGCGCCCCCGAGGCGGCCGCTGTGGGCGCCTACATGCACGGTCTCTCAGGCGACCGGCTGGCCGAGCGGTTCGGCCACGACGGGATTCTGGCCGGCGACCTGGCGGCTGAGCTGCCATCGGTCCAGCGGGACCTCCGGGCCGGTCTGCCCGATGTGATCGAGGAGCTCTGGGGCTAAGGGATGCCCCGGACGCCCCGGCCCCTTCGCTCCCGACAGAGGAGGAACGCCATGAACCTGGACCGGATGCGCCCGACCTGGGCAGAGATCGATCTGAACGCCATTCGGGCGAATGTCGCAGAGCTGAAGCGCCTCAGCACGGCCCGGCACTTCATGGCGGTGGTCAAAGCGAACGGCTACGGCCACGGGGCGACAGCAGTAGCGAAGGCCGCCCTTGAAGCAGGGGCCGACTGGCTCGGCGTGGCCACGGTGGAGGAGGGGGTGGACCTCCGGCGGAACGGTATGACGGCGCCGATCATGGTCATGGGTTACGTGGCCCCTGGCCAGGCGGACACCGTGCTCATGTACGACCTGCGGGTCGCCCTCTTCGACATGGATCTGGCCCGGGCGCTGAACCAGTGGGCACGCCCCATGATGCGCAAGGCGAAGGTTCACCTTAAGGTTGACACCGGCATGGGGCGGGTAGGGCTCCGGCCGGGGGATCTGGCCCCGCTGGCGGGGCAGTTGGCCGAACTGCCCAACGTCGAGGTGGAGGGCGTCTTCACCCACCTGGCGGTGGCCGACGAGCCCGGGAACGAGTTCACCGCCCAGCAGATCGGGCGGTTCGAAGAAGCGCTGGCCGAACTGGCTGCGGCGGGAATCCGGCCGGAGATTCGCCACGCCGCCAACAGCGCCGGGCTGATGCTGCACCAGCCGAGCCACTACGACCTGGTCCGGGCCGGCATCGCCCTCTACGGCCTGCCCCCCGCCCCCGACGTGGTCTGGCCGGCAAAGCTGACCCCTGCCCTCTCCTGGAAGAGCCGCATCGCCATGCTCAAGTGGGTGCAGCCCGGCACATCGATCTCCTACGGCCGCACCTACCGGAGCAGCGGGCGTGAGCAGATCGCCTCCCTCCCGGTAGGCTACGCAGACGGCTATTCCCGCCTTCTCTCCAACAAGGGAAGCGCCCTGGTACACGGCCAGCGTTGCCCTGTGGTGGGCCGGGTCTGCATGGACCAGATTCTGGTGAAACTTCCCGACGACACGGCGGCGAAGGTGGGCGACGAGGTGGTCCTCATTGGCCGCCAGGGGAACGACGAGGTCAGCGCCACCGAGATGGCCCAGGCCATCGGCACCATCAACTACGAAGTGGTATGCGGCATTTCCCAGCGGGTTCCCCGGCACTATTCGGGGCATGGATTGGAACAGAAGTAGGGCATGCTGTAATCTGAGGCGCTTCGCTTTGACCATTCCTTGCCGTTCCGTATAGAATAAGAAGGGAAACCGTCTACCGAAGGAGGTTCTCCATGGCTGTCACCAAACGCATTGTCGTCACGGTCCCCGAACCGTTGCTGCAACAGGTAGACGGGATAGCGGCCATGGAACGGATCGACCGCAGCGCCTTGATCCGTGAGGCTGTGCGTATTTATGTGGAAGAAAGGAAGAAACGGGACATGCGGGAGCGGATGAAGCGCGGCTATCGGGAGATGGCCAGCATCAACCTGACTCTTGCGGAGGAAGGTCCGGTCTTTGAGAAGATCGGCGAGTCGCCCTGAGCGGTCCCGGGCGCATGAGCAGACCAATCAACATTCGCCGGGGGGACGTCTTCTACGCCGACCTGAGCCCCGTCATTGGCTCTGAGCAGGGGGGCGTCAGGCCGGTCCTCATCCTACAGAACGATGTCGGCAACAAGTACAGTCCCACCGTCATTGTCTCCGCGATCACCAGCCAGATTGAAAAGGCGAAACTCCCGATCCACGTAGAGTTAAACGGGGAAACCTACGGCCTGGAGCGGGACTCGGTGATCCTGCTGGAGCAGATTCGCACCATCGACAAAAGACGCCTGCGCGAGCGGGTCACCCACCTGGGCGGCGACATCATGAAGTTGGTGGATGAGGCCCTCATGATCAGTCTCGGTTTGAAGGAGTTTTAACGGCATGGACGGCCTGCCAACCCGGGCGCCCGGTCTCTACGGTGCCCGGGTTCTTCGCAGGTAGACGATTTACAGCACGAATATTTAGGGTACTGTAGGAGGCGCCAAATCAATGAAGCCGTTGATTGGGATCACCGCCGGTATGCTTCGCGAACTGCCCAACCGTGACTGGATCTGGAACACGAATGACTACTTCCGCGCCGTGCAGCGGGCCGGCGGAATCCCGGTGCTGCTCCCCTTCGTGGAGAGCGAGGCCGAGGCCGCCGATGTGCTGGACCGGCTGGATGGCCTGCTCCTGTCGGGTGGCGACGACCTGGACCCGCTGCTGTACGGGGAGATGCCGCACCCCAAGAACGGCGCCGTCTCCCCCGAGCGGGACACCGCTGAGCTGGCCTACGCCCGGGTCGCCCTGGGGCGCAATATGGCCACCTTTGGCATCTGCCGGGGCCACCAGGTGCTGGCGGTGGCGTTCGGCGGCACGCTGTGGCAGGACATCCCCTCCCAGGTGCCCACGGCGCTCCAGCACCGGCAAGATGCGCCCCGCTGGTTCGCCGGCCATCCGGTCTCGGTGACGCCGGGCACCAAACTCGCCGCCATTCTCGGCGCCGAGTTCCGGGTGAACTCCTACCACCACCAGGCGGTCAAGCAGTTGCCGCCCGGCTGGGTGGCCAGCGCCGTGGCGCCCGACGGCATCAACGAGGGAATGGAGCACCCCGGCTACCACTTCGCCCTCTCGGTTCAGTGGCATCCGGAGAACTTCCAGGGGCGCCCTTACAATTTTGACGCCCTCTTCCGCGCCTTTGTGGAGGCCGCTCAGCCCAGTAACGAGTAGGAGGATCTTACCCTATGTCCGCCGTTGTTGTGGAGTTGACCCGCGGTTCGCTGGTAGAGTCTTTCTTCCGTGGCGATGCGGCCGTTGTGGACAGCACCGGCCGTCTGCTCTTTGGTGTGGGCGACGCCGGCAAGGTCACCTTCTGGCGCTCCTCTGCCAAGCCGATTCAGGCGCTCCCCGTGATCACCACCGGAGCGGCTGACGCCTTCGGTTATACCCCCGAGCATCTGGCGCTCTTCTGCGCCTCCCATAACGCTGAGCCCGTGCACACGTCTACAGTCTTAGATGCGCTCCAGCGGGCCGGGCTGTCGCCCGAGTATCTGCAGTGCGGCGCCCACCTTCCCTACGATAAGGAGACCGCCAAAGCGATGCAGGCGGCGGGGGAGGAGCCGGGCCGGATCCACTCCAACTGCTCGGGTAAGCACACGGGCATGCTGGCGATCGGAACCCACCTGGGCCTGCCGGTCGACGACTACATGAACCCGGCCTCGGAGGTGCAGCAGGTGATTCTGGCCTGCGTCGCCGACGTCTGCGGCCTGGAGCCGGGGCAGATTGCCATCGGCGTCGATGGGTGCGGCGTACCGGTCTTCGGCATGCCGCTGACCCACATGTCGCTGGCCTTCGCCCGCCTGGCCGACCCCGACCGGATGCCGGCGGGGAAGCAGGAGGCAGGGCTTCGGATGCGCGGGGCGATGATTGCCCACCCCCACCATGTGGCGGGCAAAGGCCGCATCTGCACCGACCTGATGAACCTGCCCGGTGGCCGCTTTGTGGCCAAGTCGGGCGCCGAGGGCGTCTACTCGGTGGGGATTCTCCCCGAGGTCGTGGCCGCCTCGCCGGTGTTCCAGCGGGCAGGCGCCAGGGGCGGCGTGGGGATCACGGTCAAGGTGGAAGATGGCAACACCGATGCGCGGCATCTGATGATTGTGGAGATCCTGCGCCAGCTGGAGGTCCTGACCGAAGCGGACCTGGACGCCCTGGCGAAGTACCGCCCGACGCCGATTAAGAACTGGGCTGGCAAGGTGGTGGGCGAGAAGCGCGTCGCCTTCACCCTTCAGCCCGTAGAAGGGGTGACCGTTGGTTGAATTCCGAGAATCTGGACCAGTTCCGAGCGGCCGAGGCGGTGGTGCGCCGCTTCTTTCCGCCGACGCCGCTGATCTATGCCCCCCGTCTCTCTGAGCGCCTCGGCACCGAGGTCTGGCTGAAGCTGGACATCTTTACCCCGATTCGGACCTTCAAGATCCGTGGGGCGCTGAACAAGCTGAACGCCCTGGTGAACGCCGGCGTGACCGGCGGTGTGGTCACCGCCTCAGCCGGCAACCACGGTTTGGCGGTAGCCCGGGCCGCCCGGCTCTTTGGCCGCCCCGCCGTGGTGGTGGTCCCGGAGGCGGCAAACCCGCAGAAGGTGGCGCTGATCGCCGCCGAGGGCGCCCGGGTGGTCCACCACGGCCAGGACTACCAGGCCGCCTTCGAGCGCTGCCTGGCCATCGGCGAGGCCGAGGGTCTGACCCTGGTACACGCCTACGATGACCCGGACGTGATCGCCGGGCAGTCCACCATCGGGCTGGAGCTGGTTGATTCCGGTGTCGATTTCGACACGGTGATCATGGGGATCGGCGGCGGCGGCCTGATCAGCGGCGTCGCTGCGGCAGTCAAGCGGTTGAAGCCCGGTGTGCGCGTGATCGGTGTGCAGCCAGAGGGAGCCAATTCGATGATCCGGAGCGTGAACGCCGGACGGATTGTCGAACTGGATCAGGTTCAGACAATCGCCGATGGTCTGGGGGCGCGCAAGCCCGGCGAGCATACCCTGGCCATGACACAGCGGTACGTAGATGAACTTCGCCCCGTCGGGGATGAAGATCTCTGGATCGCCATGCGCACCCTGCTGCGGGAGGAGCGCATCGTGGTCGAACCGGCGGGCGCCGCGGGCACGGCAGCGCTTCTGCGGGACGGCGCCCGTGGCCTGGGCCGGGTGGTGATCCTGGCATCGGGCGCCAACATCGCCGATGCTGTCCTGGAAAAGGTCATGGGTTAGGAGGCTGAAAGCCACTGTCGGACCAGGTCTTGACGCCGGGGTGGATTCTCGCTACTCTAGTTTCTGGCTGGGACCGCGCCGGGAGCGCGGCCTGGACCTTGTACCAACAGGAGGGCCGCCATGTTGCGGACCATGTTTAAGTCGAAAATCCATCGCGCGACAGTGACCGAAGCGAACCTGAACTATGTAGGCTCGATCACCATTGACGAAGCGCTGCTCAAGGCTGCTGACATTATGGAGTACGAGCAGGTAGCGGTTGTTAACATCAACAACGGCGCCCGGTTCGAGACTTACACCATCGCCGGGCCGGCCGGCTCAGGAATCAT
>JBMONB010000108.1:0-7837 GCA_049325315.1 Bacillota bacterium
CCAGCGTTCGTCCTGAGCCAGGATCAAACTCTCCGTAAAAAGTTTGTTCGGCTCGTTGTTTTGAGCTCGACTCGCTTGGCTTTTCTCTCTTGCACTGTCTAGTTTTCAAGGTTCCAGGCTTCGCTCGTCTCCGCTTGTGCAGAGGGAGCTTTTATAGCTTAGCAGTTCTGCTCGCCTTCGTCAACCGCCCATATGATGGGTTTTGCGACTCCTGCGAGCGTCGGTGACAGTCTCTCGGAATGGCGCCGACAAGAAGCGAGTTTATCATCATCTCGCCGCCTCGTCAACTGTCCACTTCCTGGAGTATCGGGCCGCCGTTGCACACAGGTCCTTAGCACCTGTGGCGTCGACAGCTTTGGCATCGTACCACGAGATCGTACCTGTATGCAACCCCTAAAACGCGATCTACTATTCCTACTTAGTCACCGGCCGCCAGGCGGTGTGCAACCGGCTGATTCGAACCGACCATCGCCCGCTCCTCCCGGTATGTCTCCCATAGCGAGAGCCCCGGCAGCACGAAGACCAGGAATGCATAGGGCGCAAAACTCATCACGGGAAGCCCCATCGCAGCAGCGGCCAGCATCCCCATCACGTTCCACGGGATCAGGCCCGCAAAAAGTGTACCCGAGTCGGCCAGCGTCCGGGAGAGAAGCGTGAGCGGCAGTCCGTTACGCTGGTAGACCGGGCGGAGCATTCGACCCGGAATAATGATCGCCAGCGCCTGGTTTGCCGCGATCGCAGAGACAGCAGTGGATATCGCCATGGTGGATGCCACAAGGGCCAGCGGCCGCCGTATGCCCTCTACCACTCTTTCCAACACCATGGCCATCATGCCCGTTGTCTCCATGATCCCGTTGAATGCGCCGGCCACGAGAATCAGGATCACCTGGTGGGCCATCGGCAGTACTCCGCCGCCGGCAACGATGCGATCCAGGGCAGGATCCCCGGTGGCAGCCCGATGTCCGAACAGACCCGCCAGCACAGGTTGGAGCGGCTCCTGCCCGCCCACCGCAACAGCAAGAAACACACCGGTCAGAACGCCGAAGCCCAACGCCCACATCACCTTCACCCGGGCAAAGGAGAGGCCGAGTACCACCGCAGGAGGCAGCAGCAGCCAGGGCGATATCCGAACACGGGCCGCCAGGCTCTCCCGCAGACCGGCCCCCACAGCGCCCTCAGCCGGGTCAAACCAAAGACCGGCCACCGCATAGAGCACGAGGGTGATCAAGACCGCCGGGCCCCCGGTCCGCCACAACCGGCCGAGCATCTCCCGCAGGTCAGCTCCGGTCATGGCCACATTCAGGTTTAGACTGCCCGACAGCGGCGAGGAGCGGTCGCCAAACAGCGCCCCCGACACCAGCGCTCCCGCCACCAGGGGCGCTGGAGCGCCCACACCGTGCGCGACGCCCATGATCGCCACACCAAGGGTACTCAGCGTGCCGATCGAGGTCCCGAGCATCATCGAGACCGCCAGGGCCAGCAGAAAGGCGACGGGCACCAGAAAGCGTGGACTGGCAAAGAACAGTCCGTAGTATACCAGCGTGGGCACAGTGCCCGCCGCCATCCAGACGCCGATGAGGCTTCCGACCAACACCAGGATCGAGAGCGCAATCACGGTCGCCCTCATCCCATTGAAGGCGCCGCTCACCAGTGCGCGCGGAGAGTAGCCCCGACGGTGGGCGATCAGCGCCGCTGTCAGCGCCCCGATTCCCAGCGGCCAGTAGAACTTCACCGGGAAGAACAGAATCGAGCCCACCAGCAGAAGGGCGGCCGTACTAAGTGGAAGTGCTGCTTCGATGAGGGTAAAACGCTGCAACAACTGGACACCTTCTCAGCTACATATATATCGGGCCACTAAACGTTCGCCATCCGATGAAAGATCCCTTTTGGACGATCCCTTACTGCTTCAGCCGGGGATCGAGCGCATCTCGAAGCCCGGTTCCTACCAGGTTGATGGCCAGAATGGCGATGAAGATAATCAGACCAGGCGGAATCCAGAGCCAGGGCTGAAGGACCAGCACCCGCAGCGAGATCGCCGCCGACAGCATGTTTCCCCATGAGGGCATCGGCTGCTGCACGCCGAAGCCGAGGAACGAAAGCCCTGCCTCGCTGAGGATCGCTGTAGCCACACCCAGGGTGGCTGAGACCATGATCGGCGCCATCGCATTCGGCAGGATATGCCGGAAGATGATCCGCAGGTCGCTGGCCCCCTCGGCCCGCGCCGCCTCGACATAGTCGCGCTGCCGCAGGGTGAGGAACTCGCCCCGCACCAGGCGGCAGATGCCCGTCCACGATAAGAGCCCAATGACGATCATCGTGTTGTAGACCGACGGCTTCAGCACGACCGCCATGGTCAAGGCCAGTGGGAAGAACGGCACAACCATGACCACATCCGTGAAGCGCATGATCACGTTGTCAATCACGCCACCGTAGTAGCCCGAAACCGACCCGAGCACCACACCGATCAACATATAGATGGAGACAGCCACGAGCCCGACGGTCAGTGAGATCCGTCCGCCGTACATCAGCCGGGTGAAGACATCCCGCCCCAGCTCGTCGGTGCCCAGCCAGTGATCCCGGGAGGGCGGCTGCTCGGCCATCAGCAAGTTGGGAAGGTCGCGGTCATGGGGAGTCAACTGGGGCGCGAAGACAGAGGCGAGCGTCAAGATCACCAGAACATAGACGCCAAACATCGCCTGCCGGTTCCGTCGCAGGCGTCGAACCGCCTGTGCCCAGAGGCTCTCTCCCCCATCCGACCCACGTCGGGGACGACGGCGCCGTGTCATCGAGTCCTGTTTCATCACCAAACACCCTCACCCCCCGTGCTAGTCATACCGAATGCGTGGGTCAACCAGGGCATAGCCGATGTCCGCCATCAGGCTGCCCAACATGGTGAGAAAGGCGAACATCAGGTTGAGCGCCATCATGACCGGATAATCCCGCTCCAGCAAGACGGTGTAGGCCAACCGCCCGATACCCGGCCACATGAAGATCGACTCGGTGATAATCGCCCCGCCCACCAGGGCCGGCAGCTGGAGTCCGATGATCGTCACCACCGGAATCATGGCATTGCGCAGGGCATGCTTGTAGATCACCACCCGCTCGGCCAGCCCCTTCGCCCGTGCTGTGCGGACATAATCCTGCCGCAGCACCTCGAGCATCGATGAGCGCACATAGCTCATCAGCCCGGCGATGCTGGTGATCCCCAGGGCAAGGGCAGGGAGAATCAGGTGCTTCAGAATGTCCCACGACAGAGCCAGCCCGCTCAGTTCTTCACCTGGTGTCATGAAACCAGCCGACGGCAGAATCTTCAACCCGTCGAGAGCCAGCCACTTGAGGAGCAGCAAGCCGAAGAAGAATGAGGGGATCGACAGACCGGCATAGGCGACAATGGTCACCAGGTTATCCACCCAGGTGTTGCGTCGCGTTGCCGCCAGGATCCCGATGGGAAGGCCGAAGAGAAAGACCAGCAGCTGAGACGATACGCCAAGGGCCAGGGTTGGCCCCATACGCTCCTGAATCATCTCGCGGACCGGGGTCTTGAACCGGATCGAGTTGCCCAGATCCCCCTGCAGCATGTTGCTCATCCAGTTCCAGTACTGCTGCGGAAGCGGGCAATTCAGGCAGTAGCGCTGGCGCAGCTCCTCGATCTTGCGCGGATCGAGGCGCGGGTCGATCATACCGCTGAACGGGTCGCCTGGCGCCAGCTTAATCACCAGGAAGATCAGCATGGTCGCCCCCAGCAAGATGGGGATCATCTGCAGGAAGCGCCGTGCGATATACGTAATCAACGCCTCACCCCTCTCCCCGTTCTCCAGGGCAAGCTAAGCTTGAAGGGGCGGCAGTGGCCGCCCCCTCCCCCTGCGGGCTACTGCTTATCCTTGGCGATCCAGAGTTCCCAGACATTCCAGAGCGTGCCGCGGGCGTCGGGCTTCAGCCCCTGAACCTTATCGGTCCGCACCGCGTCAATCGCGTTCTGGCTATAGAGGAAGATGTACGGAAGCTCGTCGTTGAGGATCTTCGCCCACTCCACGTAGATGGGCTTGCGCTCGGCGACCTTCAGCACGCGCGTGCCCTGTCTAATGAGTTCCTCGTTCCGGGAGTTGATCCAGCCCGTCACGCGTCCCCACTTGTTATTCGACAGGAAGATGGCGCCCGGGTCCGGATCCAGCGCGAGGGACCAGCCCATCAGCCACGCATCCATGTTCCGCTCGTCAAAGACGGTGGTGACTAGGGTGGAGAACTCCATCATCTGCACATCTACCTTGATGCCAACCGCCTTCAGGTGGGCCTGAATCAGCGGGGCCGACGCCTCACGAACCTTGTTGCCCGAGGGGTACTTCAGGGTGATGGCAAAGACCTCGCCGTCCTTCACCAGGTAGCCCTCGTCGTTCTTCTGGGTCCACCCCGCCTCAGCCAGCAGGGCGGCCGCCTTCTCCGGATTGTACTCATACGCATTGAGCGAGGACGCGTCGTAGGCCCAGAGCGCCGGCGGCATGTGGCTGTTCATCACCGTGCCGTAGCCCTTCAGAAGCGTATCGACCATTGCCTTGCGGTTGATGGCGTACATCATCGCCTGACGGACCTTCCTATCCTTGAGGATCGGATGGTCGTGATTCAGGCCCATGTACTGATACCCAAAGTCGGGGCGGGTGTAGATGGAGATCGACTTGTCACCCTCGACCAGTTCGACATCCTTCGGCGCCATCTCCACGTAGTCGAGCTCACCCGACTTCAACTGCCCGATGGCCACATCCTGGTTGGCGATCTTGTAGATCACCGTCGGAATGTAGGGCTTGCCCATGTGGTAGCTCTCGTTGCGGGTCAGCTCCACGTACCCGTCGGTGACGTACTGTACGAACTTGTAGGGACCCACACCGATCGGCTGCTTGATCGCCGGATGATTCTCCATCTGGCCAATGGGCGTGCCTTCAAACACGTGGGCGGGGATAATGGAGAACGCGAGATTATCCAGGAAGGGAGCGTAGGGCTCGTCGGTGGAGAAGGAGATGGTGTACTCGTCGATCACGTTGATCGCCTGCTTGCCATCGCCGTTCAGCCAGGCCTCCCAATCGGCCATCTTCTGTTGGGCGGCCGCCTCCGGGCTCATCTTCTTCTCATCCACCTGCTTGGTCAGCTCTTCCCGGGCGTTCAGCATCTTCTCTACGCCCACCAGCGCAGCGTAGTCGCCCGTGCGCACGCCTGTGTAGTCCGGGTGAATCATCGCCCGGAAGGTGAAGGCCACGTCCTTGGAGGTAAACGGCTTGCCGTCGTGCCACTTCACATCCTTGCGCAGCTTGAACGTCACCGTCTTGTTATCCGGGGAGATTTCAAAGCTCTCGCAGAGATTGCAGATATGCTCCAGGTTCTCGTTTCGGCGAAGCAGACCGTCGAAGACAAGACCGATGATGTTAGAGTCGTACTTATCCTCATAGAGAATCGGGTTAAAGACCCCCTTCGGCGCAGAGAACATCGACAGGTTCAGTATGCCGCCCTCCACCGGACCCTTGGGCTCCTCCTGCTTGGGTGTGTCCGGCTTATTCGGCTCGTTCCCGCCCGACTTGGACTTGGAGCACCCTGCCGCTACAGTGAGCACGAGTGCCAACGCCAGCGCTATAATCCGTTTCGTCACCCTTCGGCTCCCCCTCTTGCGGTTGATATCAATCTGGGCGACCGCCCCTCTCAATGGATGCGCCTCTCTTCAGGCTTATGACACCTTTCGGACAGGCGTGGCGATGCCGGCCCCTCGCTGAATATGTACGGACTACCAGCTGGATGCCTGGATGAATATGGGTTACATCCCCTTCTATTCCTTACCACTTTTTCTGTCACCTATACAGAAGAGGCCATGGTTGATCCCGCCAGAACAAAAAAAAGGCGGCGAGGGAAGATCCTCGCCGACCATAGTAAGAGGCTATACAGTTCGTGGTGCCACCGGCAGATCGAAGGCGGTAATGATCTTTCCGGTTCGGTCGCTCAGACAGACCCGATCACCCGGGTCTACCCAAATCGGGGCGGAGCGGTGCTGGTACAGGTGGTGCTGACCCGCCTCTCCCAGCGTAGCTGTGGAACCATTCGTGCCACGGCCGGTATAGACGATAACCATCCCACCAGGATCCAGGGTCCAGGATTGCCCGTTCGACATGAAGCGGGGGAACAGGTAGCGGTAATGGTGCACCTGATCAGCCTTCAGATTCGTCAATGACCAGCCGGCGAGAGAGGCCGGCTCCACCCCCGTGTTGACCAGTACGACGTACTCAGCCACGTCCAGTGACCGTGGGTCGCCTGCGTCCCCATCGCTGAAGACCCCTGCGATCTCTACCCTGGGCGCCATTAGACCGGACTCCTCCTTGTCGGAATCTCGCTCAGACCACCGGACCGCTCAACTCTGCCCGCTGATCATCGGAGGATGCCTCCTCGCGCAGCAGGCGCTTGACCGCATGGGCCAGACGCTTGACACCGTCGGCAATCTCCCCCTCCCGCGGGTACGTGAAGTTCAGCCGGAGCCCGCGCCGGGCCTCATCCCCCGGGCCATAATAGTCCCCAGGAATGAAGGCGACCCCGTCGCGCGCCGCCTCGGAGAGCAGCCGCCGGGCCCGAAGCGGCCGGGGCAGCGTGCACCAGAGATGATACCCACCGTCGGGCACATGCCAGGTAACACCGCTGGGCATGTGCTGCTGAAGCGCGTGAACCAGAGCATCCCTCCGCCGCTTCAGCACGGGCCGCAGCGCCGCGAGGTGCTCCTCCATCAATCCCTCCCGCAGGAAGGCGTCCATGACCCACTGATTAAGCAGCGCTGCCCGGAAATCCAGCGATCCTCTCGCCCGGGCGATCCGCTCCACCACCGCCGGCGGGGCGGCAAGCCACGCCAACCGCAGCCCCGGGGTCACCGATTTGCTGAAGCTGCTCAGGTGAATGACGTACCCGCCCGGGTCCAGCGACTTTAGCGAGGGGAGCGGATGTTCCGCGAAGTAGAGGTCCCCGTAAGGGTCGTCCTCCACAATGCCCACCTGGTGCTTGGCCACCAGCTGTAGGAGCTGCCTGCGGCGTTCCAGGCTCATGGTCACCCCCAGCGGATTCTGGAAGGTGGGCAGCGTGAAGATCAACTTCGGACGGTACCGCAGGAAGATCTCGCTCAGCCCCTCGACCACCAGTCCGTCCCGGTCGACCCGAACGGGCACCACCCGGACGCCGGCAGCCTGGAAGATCCCGAGGGTATTGATATAGGAGGGGACCTCTACCAGCACCGTGTCGCCTGGCTGAAGGAGGACCCGGGTAATCAGGTAGAGCGCCAGCTGTGACCCGCCCAGCACCAGCACCTCGCCGGTCGAAAGACCGGCCCGGGCAGCAATCGCTTCCCGAAGGGGCAGGTAGCCGGAGACCGGACCATAGCCCAGGGGGGCCGCACCCCGGGTCAGCGCCCGGCTGAACAATTCCCCCAGCACCTCCGACGGATACAAATCCGGCGACATCTCCCCGTGAGCAAAGGAGACCGACCCGGAACGGCGCACGATGGCGTTGATATCGGCGACCACAGGGTCCTCGGCGTCCGCCACACTCGCCCAATGCATGGGGCGGACCGGACCGTCCGGAGGGGGCGTCGGCGGGGGCATCACCACGGTGCCATGCCCGACCCGCCCCTCTACCAGCCCCTCGGCCGCCAACTCCTTGTAGGCGTTGACCACCGTGGTCCGGTTGACCGCGAGCATGTTGGCCAGCGTCCGTTCCGGCGGAAGCCGGGTGCCGGAGGGTAGACTACCCGAAAAGATCCGCTGCCGAATTTGATCTCGCAGTTGCTGGTAAAGCGGGGTCGAACTGGAACGATCCAATTCGAACA
>JBMONB010000109.1:0-7795 GCA_049325315.1 Bacillota bacterium
GCCATGAGGACCCCGCAGCACAGTGACCACCGCCTAATTATGTTCTTGTAAGTATAGTCTAACAAAAAAGGAAGCAGATCGCGAGTGCGATCCGCTTCCTACATGAGTTTGTCAACAGCCTGAGCCCCACTGCCAAGCAGTGGGGCTCAACTTCACCTTTAACTGGCCTTCGGGTCGATGCGCAGCCGGTCGGCCACCAAGGCGATGAACTCGGAGTTGGTGGGCTTGCCGCGCTCCCGGTTGATGGTATGGCCGAAGAGGCCCAGGAGGACCTCCTGGTTACCCCGGCTCCAGGCCACCTCGATGGCGTGGCGGATCGCCCGCTCCACACGGCTCGGGGTGGTGCCGTGATTCCGGGCGATGGTGGGGTACAGCTCCTTGGTGATCGAGTTCAGCAACTCCACGCGGCTGACCACCAGCAGGATCGCCTCCCTGAGATACCGATAGCCCTTGATATGGGGCGGAATCCCGATCTCCTGGATGATCGTGGTGACGTCGTTGTCGATGTTGCGGCTGCGCATGGGCAACACGACCCCCGGGCGGGGCTGGGTCGCGCTGGGGATTGGCGGCGCCGTTGCCGGAGCAGGCACCATGCCGGCGAGCTGGCGCAGACGGGTGCCGAGCACATCCAGGCTGAACGGCTTGAGGACGTAGTAGTCTGCGCCCATCTCCAGCACCTTCTGCGTGATATTCTCCTGCCCAAAGGCGGTCAGCATGATGATCTTAGGCCGCCGGGGGAGGTCGAGCTGGTTCAACTGCTCCAGCACACCGATCCCGTCGAGGTGCGGCATGATAATATCGAGAATCAGTACATCGGGGTCTCCGTTCTTGACCGCCTCAAGCACCTCGATACCCTGGTGGGCCATACCCACCAGTTCCATGTCGGACTGGGCTTCCACATACTCCCGCAAGAGCTCACAAAACTCCCGGTTGTCGTCGCCGATCAAGACGCGAATCTTTCGCGCGGACACGTTTGCTCCCCCCATCGGACCCGTCTCACGAACAGCTTCAGCGCAGCCGTAGACCCAGGCCCATTCTCTTGCAGCGAAGATGGTTCCCCAAAAACACGCGAGTGCGGTGTTGCACAGGGGTGGGCACCTCTGTATTCGATTCCCTGTCCGGAATTTCCTGCCACCCCAACGTCTGCTCACCATTGTCTACTTCCAGTAAATCCCATTATAGTGGACCGGTACTCCCCTGTCAACCCCTCCCAGATGAACAGAAAGCCCGCCGCTCTTAGTATACTGTTTGTGTCGTTACCGCTTCGTTACCGGTAACAGACCAGCGCGCCAAGCCCCCGGGAGGGGATTCCCTCTCGGAGGCTGGTTCCTGAATGTTTCGACTCGAGGATACCGGCTTCCTGCAACATCCACTCAATGAGCACACCATACCCACGGGTCGGGTCGTTCACAAAGACGTGGGTAACGGCCCCAACTACCCGGTTGTTCTGGATAATCGGGCTGCCGGACATTCCCTGCACAATCCCCCCGGTCTGCTCCAGCAGTCGGGGGTCCGTCACCTTCACAATCATGTTCTTGCCATCGGCCGTGGGCTGGCGCATCAGGCGCACAATCTCCACCTGAAACCGCTCAATCTCCCGCCCGTTCACCACCGTCAGAATCTCCGCGGGCCCCTCCTTCACCTGGCTGGCCATGGCAACCGGCAGGGGCGCGGGGTAAAGCCGGTTCGTAAGGGGAGACTCCATGGTACCGAAGATGCCAAAGCGGGTGTTCTGCTCAATGCCGCCCAGCCGGTCGCCCAGACTGTTGCTGATCTTCTCGCCCGGGGCCCCCCTCCTTCCCTTCTGGATTTTGATCACCTCTGCGGCGGAGATCTCGCCGCTGACAAAGTCGATGGCCTGGCTGGTCTCGCCGTCGGCGATCACGTGTCCCAGGGCGCCATACTTGCCGCTGGCCGGATCATAGAATGTGAGGGTGCCGACGCCGGAGGCGCCATCCCGGATGTACAGGCCTACCCGCCACCGCTTCGATTCCCACTCCTGTACCGGAGCCACCTGACGCTCCAGGATTCGACCGCTTCGACGGAGCACCACGGGAACCGGTCTGCCGGTCCGCCCCGCGGCCTCAAAGAGCAGGGCGGCGTGATCCTCGCCGTTTACCTCCTGTCCGTCGATCTTCACAATGGCGTCGCCGAGCTGGATGCCGGCCTCTTTGCCCGGCTGGTGAAGGTCGCCGCTCTGGTCACGGATCGCGGCATAGCCCACCACGAGAACCCCGCGGCTTCTCATCTGCACACCGATCGAGTGGCCGCCGGGAACCAGCCGGATCGGCGGGACCACATCTACCTTCATTTTGCGGATCGGAATCAGCCCAAAAAGCTTGAAGTCAACGGTATACTGGCCGGTCTGCATTGCGGCGATGCTGATGGGAGAACTGCCCATGACCCGCCGGCCACCGGCCAGGTCCAATCCGTCGATCGCGAGACCGCCGGCAGCGTCTGCCTGCACGGTGGTGCCCAGGGGAATCCCCAGCGCAAGGTCCTGCGCCTGACCCAGGGGAAGCCTCACGTGGTCGGGAAAGGTGACAAAAGCCCGGAACTGAGGCGTTGCGCAGATGGAAAGGATCAGGACGACCAGCAGAAGGCCGGCGGCCCTACGCCGCTTCTCCCGGGTTGACATCGGGGCGTCCCTCCCTGAATCTTTTCCTCCCCGGGGACAGCCCCCTCCTCCGTTCTGTTCTCTCTCTCTTTTCTCTGAAAAAAAGCGGATGCGGCGAACCGACCGCCGCTTCTGTACCCTTTACCTTCCCCTCTCCGTGGGCTGATTATCCGGCCCAAAGCCGGGAAGACTGGGGGCCGCAGCCTGCGAAACCACCCTGTTCTAATCTTGAGCCAGCGAAACGAGCAGGGATTCGGGTTCGGATGCCGAAACATCACTGTCGGACTTGACCCCTGAAAACACAAGGAGGCATCCGCTGCATGAAGATGGGGGCGACGCTAGGCAAGTGGCTGGACATGCCCGTCGGCAGCACCAAGGCCACATGGCGACGGTTTTGGGCTGACAGTTCCCTGGCCTACGTGTACCTTCTCCCCACCCTGCTGGTGCTGGGGACGTTCAACATCTACCCGGTCATTCGCGCCTTTATCATCAGCCTCTACGACTGGCGGCTTCGGACCCAGGAGTTCATCGGCTTCGCCAACTACAAGGAGCTGGTGGCCGATCCGCTCTTCTGGAAGGCCGTCAAGAACACGATGATCTTCGTCATCGGCACCGTGCCGATCGAGATTGTTCTCGCGCTGGGCGTAGCACTGCTGCTCAACCGCCCGCTCCGGGGCCGCGCCCTTTACCGCCTGGCCTTTTTCGTGCCCTACGTGACTACCGTCGTGGCCATTGCCATGGTCTGGCTCTGGATCTACCACGACCAGTGGGGGCTGCTCAACTACATCCTCGGCTGGTTTGGCATCTCGCCCCAGCAGTGGCTGCTCGATCCGAAGTGGACCATGATGACGATTATCATCATGTCCATCTGGAAGTCGCTCGGCTATACGGTGGTCATCTTCCTGGCCGGCCTCCAGAACATGGACCGGGAGCTTTACAACGCGGCGAAGGTCGATGGTGCTAACGACCGGCAGGTCTTCTGGCACGTCACCTGGCCGCTGCTCACCCCCACCACCTTCTTCGTCTCCATTACCTCCATCATCGGTGCCTTTAAGGTCTTTACCGAGATCTTTGTGCTCTATGGAGGCAAGCCGGGCCCAATGCGGGTCGCGACCACCATCGTCTTCTACATCTACGAAAAGGCCTGGGATGACTACCGCATGGGCTACGCCTCTGCGGCGGCCTGGGCGCTGTTCTTCATGGTCCTCGCCGTGACGATCTTCCAGCTCTGGTACGCGCGCAAGCGCGTCCACTACTCGTAAAGGAGGGCCGGAGATGCAGTATCAGGAAACAAACAGGGCTCCGCTCTCCAAGCGCTTCGGCAATCTCCTGCCCCACCTGATCCTGGCCTTTGGCTCGGTCATCATGATCCTGCCGCTCTTCTGGATGCTCTCCACCTCGCTGAAGACCTACAACGAGACGCTGGCGATGCCGATTCAGTGGCTGCCGTCAATCCCACAGTGGCACAACTACATCGAGGCCTGGCAGGCGCAGACTTACTTCGGTCGCTATTTCTTCAATAGCTTCTTCGTTACCATCGTGACCGTGATCATCGAGGTCTTCCTTTCGATTCTGGCTGCCTATGCCTTCAGCCGCATGACCTTCATCGGCAAGAACCTGCTGTTCATGGTTCTGCTCAGCACGATGATGATTCCGGGCGAGGTGCTCCTCGTGCCGAACTTCATCACGCTGACCGAACTGAAGTGGATCAACACCTACTATGCCCTGATTGTCCCGTGGGTCGTCTCGGTCTTCGCCGTCTTCCTCCTGCGCCAGCACTTCCTGCAGGTCCCGAACGAACTACAGGAGGCGGCCTATCTCGACGGCGCCGGACACACCCGGTTCATGCTTCAGATTATGGTCCCGCTCTCCCGTCCGCCCATCGCCACGATTGCGCTGCTGAAGTTCATCGGCTCCTGGAATGCCTTCCTCTGGCCGCTGATCGTCACCAACTCCCCCCAGATGCGGACGGTCCCCGTGGGCCTGATCTCGCTGATGCAAGATGAGGGGCCCCAGTACCATATCTGGATGGCCGCCGCCACCCTTGCGCTGATTCCGGTTCTGGTGGTCTTCCTGGCCGCCCAGAAGCAGTTCCTGGAATCGGTGGCAAAGAGCGGACTGAAGGGATAGCACCTGTTGGCGTTCCTTCGCCACGTCAGAATCTAGCGTGTCGAATTCTGCGTTTAAAAGGACTTGCGATTTCCGTAACGAAGTGGCAATATAACGGGGGAACCCCCCGTTAACAACACGTATACGTGTAGGAGGAGACATGGAGATGCTGAGCATCCGCAAGGGCCTGGCGTTCGTCCTGGCCGCCACCATGCTGGTCGCTGCCGGCTGTGGCGGTGCCAAGAAGACCGAGGATCCGAAGCCTGCTGAGGCTCCCAAGCAGGAGGTCAAGAAGGACCCGGTCAAGATCCAGTTCTGGCATGGCATGGCTGACGACTCGTCCCACGGCAAGGTGCTTCAGAGCCTGATCAAGGAGTTCAACGAGACCCAGAAGGAAGTCATCGTGGAGCCCACCTACCAGGGTTCGTACGGCGATCTTGAGAAGAAGCTGTTCGCCGCCCTGCAGGCCAACACCCCGCCGCATGTGGTCCAGGCCACCGACTCCATGCTCGTAAAGCTGGTCGATCAGAAGGCTGTTCAGGCTATCGACGCCTATGTCCCGGCCGCCGAGAAGGCCGATTACGGCGCGGGCCTCCTCACCGCCCAGACCTTCGGCGATAAGCTCTACGCCCTGCCCTTCAACAAGTCCATGATCGTCCTCATCTACGACAAGACCCTGGTCAAGAACCCGCCCAAGAACTGGGAGGAGTTCAAGAAGGTGGCCCAGGAGGTCACCATTAAGGACAAGCGCTACGGCACCGCCATCGAGGCGAACGTCTACACCTTCGGCACCCACTTCGCCATGACCAAGGGCGAGTGGATGAACAAGGAGCAGACCCAGGTCCTCTTCAACAGCCCCGAGGGCGTTGAGGCGCTCACCTTCATCGTCGACCTGATCAAGAACGGCACGGCGATTCAGCTGAAGCCGAAGGAGTACCAGTCCAACTACTTCAACGAGGGCCGTGCGGCGATGATCGCCACCACCTCCGCCTCCTTTGCCTACATCAAGCCCGCCTCCGGCAACGAGTGGGGCGTCGCTCCGCTCTACACCCACACCAACAACGGCGTGCCCCTCTCCGGCGCCAACGTCGCCATGGTCGAGGGCCTGAAGAAGGAAGAGGCCGAGGCCGCCGGCAAGTTCATGCTGTGGCTGACCGGCAAGCAGGCCCAGCTGAAGTGGGGCATGGGCAAGACCGGCTACATGCCCGTCCGCAAGTCCGCCCTCGAGACCACCGAGTGGAAGAACTTCGTCAAGGAGAACCCGACCTACGCCGTCTTCGGCGAGCAGATCAACCGCGGCGTGGTTCAGCCCAACCACAAGAAGTGGGCTGACGTGCAGAAGCTGCTGACCAGCGCCGTTGAGAAGGCGATCCTTGGCCAGGCTGATCCCAAGACCGCCCTCGACGAGGCTGCCAAGGCGGCCAACGAGGTCCTGAAGAAGTAAGCTCCCGTGGTGCAAGAATGGCCGCACGCCTTGGGGCGTGCGGCCTCTCTCATATCGGCCCACCTTGAAGACACAGGAGGCAACATTCATGGCATCTACCCCGCGGATCACCTTCTACGGCGGCATTGGCACCATCGGCGGCACCAAGGTGATCGTCGAAGAGGGCGGCTACCGGGTTCTCTTTGACTTTGGCCTCAGCTACGCCCCGGGCGGCGACTTCTGGGGCGGGAAGATTCAGGCCCGCACCGGCGCCCCCGGCCTGCGTGACTATGTCGCCCTGGGCTACATGCCGGCCATCGACGGGCTCTACCAGCCCGGCCAGGCGGAGACGCTGGGACTCAAGCCGGCCTCCGGGGAGACGACCCAGGTCTTCATCTCCCACCTCCACCTGGATCACATGGCGGTGGTGGACTTCCTGGGCGATCCACTGCCGGTCTGGATGCACCGGGACTCACTTGACCTCTTCCGGGCGGTGGCCGAGACCGGCGAGCGCCCGGCGGTGCCGGTGGGCGCCCGTGCCTTCGCTTACCACGAGCCGGTGCAGGTGGGCCCGATCAAGGTGACGCCGGTGCCCGTGGACCACGACATCCCCGGCGCCTCCGCCCTGCTGATTGAGACCTCCGCCGGCACGGTCGTCTACACCGGCGACCTGCGGCTGCACGGGCCGAATCCTCAGGTGAACGAGCGCTTTGTTGAGGTCGCCCGGGCAACCAACCCCAAGATCCTCCTGATCGAGGGCACACGCCTCGGCGAGCCGGATCCGACCCCGGAGCGTCCGGCGCCAATGCCGGAGCTGGAGGTGGCGCCCCGCGTTGTGGCCCACCTCAGGGACCGCACCGGTCTGGCGCTGATTACCCTCTACCCCCGCAACACGCTGCGGATTGGTAACATTGCAGCGGCCGTGGGCGAGGCGGGCCGCAAGCTGGTCCTCTCGCCGGAGGCGGCGCACATCTTTGGAGCCATGGGCGGTGACCTTGGTCAGGTGGCGCTCTACCGGCGCACCCGCGATGCGGAGGCGCTCTCCGCCGGTACCGCTCCGTCCTGGCTGACCCAGCTCTTCACTTCGGGCGTGGAGGTGCTCGACGCCGCCGCTGTGCGGGTCAACCCCTCCGCCTACCTGCTTCAGCTCTTCTACCCGGATCTAAACGAGTTGGTCGATCTTCAGCCGCCCGCCGGATCGGTCTTCATTCACTCGAACGGCGAGCCTCTGGGCAAGTTCGACCCGGCTTTTGAACTCTTTACCCGCTGGCTGAACCACTTTGGCCTGGAGTTGCTCTTCGCTAGCTCCACAGGCCATGGTTCGCCCGCCGACCTGGCCCAGATCGTGAAGGGCATCACCCCGCAGATTCTGATGCCGATCCATTCCAAGAACCCGGAGCTGATGGAGGTGGAGTCGATCCGCCGGATTCTGCCGGAGGTCGGCGCCAGCTACGACATTGCCACCGGCGAGCGGGTGGGGTAGCCGATCTATTTATAGAGGCGAGGGTTTACACCCTCGCCTTCAGCTTGCTGACAAAACAGCCCTCTGCTGTCCGCAAAGCGGACGCAGGGGCTGTTTTGTATACAGATAAAGGGAGTATGAAGCTTAAGACAAAGGTTCAGCAGCTTTTTTGGGGGGTGCTACC
>JBMONB010000110.1:0-7787 GCA_049325315.1 Bacillota bacterium
CGCAACACCACCACCAAGCCATAACCAAAGGCCACCCTCTACGCACAGGGGTGGCCTTCTCGCGCTACAGCAGGGTTGGTTCCAGCTGGATCTCCCACGGGCTCTCGGGGTCGACCACCACGTAGGCGCCCAGACCAGCGGCGGCCCGGAGGCAGTAGGGACCGTCAACCAGGGCTACGGCGTAGCCGCTCTGTCCCTCGAAGAGCCGGCGGACCTGGGCAAACTGCGCCAGCGTCTCCGCCGAGGAGAAGCAGGGGACCGCCAGGGTGCCATCTTCCGACTTCTCCAGCAGGTAGATGCGCGGCGCCTCATCGCCCGAGCCCCGCCCGGTGATCACGTGGAGATGCGTCCGGCGCAGCCGGGCCAGCACCTCGCCGGGCTGGTGGTTGAGCCGGCCCCAGCCCCGCAGCCAGGCGGCAAACTCCCCGGGAACCTCCCCCGCGGCGAGCATGGTCAGCTCGGCCCGGTCGAGCAGGAGCGCCTCGCCATCGGGGTCGACCAGCAGCCCGCCCACCCGTTTCGCCTCAGCCGCCAGCACGGGCAGGTCAACCGCCACCAGTTCCACCGGCTGCCCCGGCGCCACCCGGGACCAGAAGGCCCGCCCGTCTGCCTCCTCGCGGAAGGCAGGAACCGCCCGCCGGCCGCTATCGGGCTGGGTGACGGCAAAAAGGCGCTCCGACGGTGCGCGCACAAACAGCTGCGAGGCCAGCAAGGCCCGAAGATCCACCGTTAACCCTCCCATGGATAGGATACCCGATGGCGCTGCGATCGATGCAGCGCCATTGCTTTACGGAACGCCGAAGAAGGACAGGGTAAGCCTGGGCCGTATGGGGGCGTTTATCTGTGCGACGCCCGGGTCGGTGCGGGGGATGCTCAGTTTCAGGTCGGGCACCTCGATCAGGAGCGGATGCTCCTCCGCCAGCCGCACGAACGTGATCAGTCCACCTGCGGTTCCCGCCAGCTCCACCGCTGCGGTGTACCTGACCATGGTGGGCAGTTCCTTGACCAGTTCAGCCCCAACCAGGTTCAGCTCCACCACCTGCATGCCGGACCGGGCGGCAAGAATGGCCACCACCCGCTCCATGTCGGCGAAGGGGTTCTGAGAGACGAACCGGGCCTTCAGGTCGGCCATTGCCCTCTGACCGACAGCCAGCCTCTCCTCCTCCTCCCTCACCTTGAGCGCCTTGGCCCGGAGAACCTCCATCTCCTTCTCCACGGCGGCCATCTCCATCTTCAGCCGAATGGCGGCCCGGTCGGCAAAGTAGGAGGGCAACAGGGTGACAGCCACCACGATCAGCAGGCCCAACAGAATCCGCTGTCGGTTCATGGCTTCTTCACCTCCCTGCCTGTGCGCGCCGAGAAGATGAAGTGGGTCGCCCCGGTCTCAATGGTCCGCAGGTTCTTTTCATCGACGCCCCGCAGCAGGGGTGAGGCCCGAAGTAAGGCCAGGTACTGCATGGCGCCTGCAAAGGAGCGGGACTCACCGGTGATCACCACCGTGTCGTCGGCGAACGCGACGTTGGTCACCCAGACCTCCGGCGGCGTCACCAGGATTCCCTGCAAGACCGCCGACTGGCTGAAGCGCTGGTTCCGGCCAAACTCGGCCACCACCGCCTCCCGGGCCTGAATCTCCTCCAGCTTGGACCGCACCTCAGGCAGCCGGGCGCCTACCCGGTCGTAATCGGCCATGAGCCTCTTGGTCTCCGCCACCTGGCGCTCGATCTTCCGCAGGTTCGACATCCACCCGATGGCACTGATTGCGGCCATCGCAACAACCAGAAAGAGGACAGCGATCCGGATAACCACCCGCCAGCGCACCTGGGGGGGCGGCTTGATGAGGAGGTTGATCCTGATCATGAGAACAACTCCGGTGGTAAAGATAGCCCGAAGGCGAGCATGTGGGAGAGCGGAATCCTGGCCCCGGTATCACGCATGGGCTCGACCACGAAATCGCCCGGGAGGCGGTTGGCAAGGAATCCCCGCAGGTAGGCAGCCAGGGAGATCGCCAGGTAGTCATCGCCACCCAGCCCGCCGGTGACCAGGATCCGGGAGAGCGGCCTTTGCAACTTGGTCAGGGCGAACTCCAGCGAGCGGCGGATATCCCAGAAGAGATCATCGGTGGCGGCAGCCCGGTCTGACGGTCCGCCTGACGGCATGTCCACCACCCGGCTGATAACGGGAATCTGGCCTTCAAACAGGCTGATCTTGGTCGCCGAACCCCCCAGGTCGACGATGCCCATGGAGGAGTCCCGGGAGGCCTGCCCCGTCGCCACCGCCGCCCGGTAGAGGGTGAGCGGCTCCAGATCGATTCGCGCCGGAACCAGCCCGGCCAGCTTGCTCGCCTCCATCAGCGCCTCCACCGCCTGCCGGGGCGCCGCCGCCACGATCACGGAGATCTCGGGATTGTCCGGGTCGCTGGGGAGCGGGAACACGTCGTAAACCGCCCCGTCCCGGGCAAAGGGGATATACCGCTCGGGCTGAAGGGCGATCGTCGCCCGAAGCTCCTTGAGCGGTATGCGCGGGAAACTGATCCGGCGCACAAAGCCGACCTGTGCGGGGACCGCCAGTGCCGCCTTCCGGAGCCGGATCTTACCCTGGTCCAGCGCCTCCCGGATCGCCTGCCCAAGCCCCTGTACATCCTGAACCTGACCGCGGTCAAAGAGGTTCGGCGGGGTTGGGACGCTGCCGATCCCCTCAAGGGTGAACCGCCTGCTGGAGACGGCCTTCACCTCTATCACCTTGATGGCCTGGCTTCCCGCATCTACGCCCACCAGGGCGCCTGGTCCAAATAGCTTGCCAAACAAGGACTTCACCTCAGGTCGATTTCATCCGCCGGAGTAGACTCGGGGCGCAGCCCTGCTCACCAACAGGTAGGTAGTGCCGTCAGGCAGGCGGGCCAGCCACTCGATCCGGACCGTCCGAGCGCTCCCCTCCAGGTAGAAGGCGAGCGACTCCACGTGCTGTCCAACCACCTGCTGCACACCGTTCTCCGTCCGCACGACCTCCCCCGTACCGCTGCTGTGGCTGTACGAGATGGATGCCCCGCTCCCCGCCAGGGTGATGCTGCTCCCTCCGGGACCCAGGGTGACAGCAGAAGCCATGCGCAGGTCGCGGGTCAGACGGTCGAGGGCGGTGGCCGACTCCATCTGAACCACAAACCGCTCTTCATCATTCTTCTGATACCGGTAGCCGCTGATCTGCATCGAGATGATCACTCCGAGGACGATCAGGGCGATGGCGCCGCCCACGATCAGCTCCACCATGCTGGAACCAGCCTGACTGTTCCCTTGCATGATCAGGGCCTCCTCGCTACCGATGTGCCCAGCGTCAGCCGGGCTTCAGCCCCCTTGGAGTCGGTCCAGCTAACCGTCACCCGCACATCGCGCAGACCGGCCTCCCGGGGCTCATCCACATCGGTCAGGATCTGGTAGGGCTGACCGTCAAGGGTGACCGCCTCGCTCAGGTCGATCAGGGCGTCGAACTCTTCGCCGGAGATGGCGTGGAGCGCCTCCAGCCGGCCCCGGGCCAGGTTGACCGCCGCGATGTGCTTCCCCGCCTGCCGCTGTGCGGCTGGGGTGATGGCGAAGGCCCCAATGATCGGCACCAGGGCGATGGTCAGCACAGCGATGGCGACCAGCGCCTCAATATAGATCCCGCCGGTCGCCTCGGTTCGCAGTGATCGCATCGCTCATCACCCCCGGGACAGATGGGGAAAAAGGGGGGGCGAGCCCCCCTTCCGCTAGTTGGTCGAAACCGTCACCAATCTGGGCGTTATGGTCACCGTCTTCTCGGAATCCTTCAGCCCAATGGTGAGCGAGTAACTGGCGGGCTCCACGTTCTCCGCCACGGGGTCGCCGTCAGAATCCAGGCCATCGTAGTCAAAGGCGGCCACGGCGGTGTCGAACTGGCTGGCATCGAGGGTGGTGTACTTTCCGAGCAGGGTAACCAGGTCAGCATACTCCAGAGTGCCGTTTGACCCCTGTACCGTATCAACGGTGGGATAGCCGTTCTCGTCCAGGTAATACCGCTCCATGGCCAGCTGCAGCTCCTTGCCGAAGGCCTCGGCACCGCTCTGCCTGGCATTGTCGATCGCATCGAGCACGCGCGGGGTAAGAACAGCCGCCAGGATTCCCAGAATCGCAACAACCACAATAAGTTCAATCAATGTGAAGCCATCCTGGTTACGGACCCTTTGCGAATACTTACGGATCATTGATAGACCACCCTTTCTTGGTACAGTATGGACAATAAAATTCTACCCTGAAATGTCTACCAATGTCAATTGGAATCCCGACGAGATCCAAAAAATTCGGGATTCGTGTTAGCGAATCTTGCTTAGAATGTCGAACATTGGCAGAAGCATCGGGAGGATGATCGCCACGACGATACCGCCCAACAGCACGGTAAGGGCGGGCTCCATCAGCTGGGTAAGCCGCTCCAGCAGGGTGTTCACATCTTTCTCCGCCAGGTCGGCCACCCGGAAGAGCATGGCGTCCAGGTTACCCGCCGCCTCGCCCAGGCCGATAATCTCCACGCTGATTCGGTCAAAGACCGGCTGCCGCTCCATCGCCTGACCGAAGGTATCGCCGCGGCGCACATCTTCCCCAATACCGTCGAGGGCGCGGCGGAGCGGCTCATGGTCCAGCGCCTCCCGGACGGTCAGCAGGGCCGCCAGAAGCGGAACGCCGCTGCGGGTCATGGTGCCCAGGGTCCGGCAGAGGCGGGCCATCTCCCGCTTATAGGCCAGGGGCCCGAAGATGGGCACCCGCATCATGAACCACTGCCACCCCGCCTTCCACTTGGGCGCCCGGAAGAGCGCCCGCAGCCCCCAGACCAGGAGTAGGGGCGGCCAGGGAACCAGGTACCAGTAGCTCTTGATCCCCCCACCCACGGCCATGAGGAAGCGGGTGGAGGCTGGCATCTCCGCCCCCATCTGGGTGAAGAGCTTCCCATAGGTGGGAAGGACGACGGTCACCATGAACATGATCACCACCAGGGCGACCGTGAGGACGACCGCCGGGTAGGTGAAGGCCGATTTCACCTTGCGCAGGAAGTTGTCCTCCTGCTCGAAGTGAGAGGCCAGCAGTGCATAACTGGTGTCCAGGTTCCCCGACACCTCGGCCACCGCCGTAATGTAGATCAGCGAGGGCGGGAGGACTTGCTCATACTGCCGCATGGCCTGACTCAGGCTGTTGCCGCTCTCTATCGACTGAATCACGCCCACCAGCACCCTGGAGAGCGGGCTCTTCTTGAACTGCCGGGAGAGAACGGTCAGCCCCTGGATCACCGGCACCCCCGCCCCCAGCAGCGAGGCAAACTGGCCGCAGAAGACCGCCAGGTCGCGGCTGCTCACCTTCCTGGGTCCACCCAGGGAGATGTCGGCCCTGAGGTCGAGGGTGAAGCCGCCCCCCTCCTCCACACTGATCACGAACAGGTCCATCTGCTGGAGAAGCGCCAGCGCATCCTCCCTGCTGGCTGCCTCCAGCTTTCCTTCCCGGAGCGCACCGGATCTGTCCCGAGCCCTGTAGCGAAACTTCATGATGCGCTTACTCCTCCGTGAGGGCGACCCGCTTGACCTGCTCCAGGGTGGTCAGGCCCTTCCAGGCCTTCACCAACCCGTCTTGCCAAAGGGTCCGCATCCCCGCCTGTCGCGCCGCCGCATCAATCTCGGCGGCCGTAGCCCGCCGGGCGACCAGCTCCCGGATATCGCCGTTGATCGGCAGGAGCTCCACCAGCGCCAGGCGACCGGCGTAGCCGGTCTGATCACAGTGGCCGCAGCCCGTGGGCTTGTACAGCGGCAGGTCGATCAGCCCGGCGGACTCCAACAGCGGGTAGTCAGGATCCTCCTTGTCGGGAACATAGGCCTGCTTGCACCGCTGGCAGAGCCTCCGGACCAGCCGCTGGGCCAGCACCCCCGACAGGGAGGAGGCCAGAAGGAAGGGCTCCACCCCCATGTCGGTCAACCGACCGGGGGCGCCGGCAGCGGAGTTGGTATGCAGGGTGGAGAGGACCATGTGCCCGGTGAGCGCTGCCCGCACGGCGATATCCGCCGTCTCGCCGTCGCGGATCTCGCCGACCATGATCACGTCGGGGTCCTGGCGCAGAAAGGCGCGCAGACCGGTCGCAAAGGTGAGCCCAGCCTTGGGATTCACCTGCACCTGGTTGACGCCTGCCAGGTGGTACTCCACCGGGTCTTCAATGGTCAGAATCTGACGGGAAGAGTGGTTGATTTCAGTCAGGGCGGCCATCAGGGTGGTGGTTTTGCCGCTGCCGGTGGGGCCGGTCACGAGCAACATCCCATGCGGCTTGGCCAGAATGGCCCGCAGCTCTTCCAGAACATCCTCGACCAGGCCCAACTCGCCCAGCCCCATCAGGGCGGCGGAGCGGTCCAGAATGCGTATCGCCACCTTCTCGCCGTAGATGGTGGGCACCGTGTTGACACGCAAATCGAGCCGGCGCCCCTGCATCTCCACCTCAATGCGGCCATCTTGCGGGAGTCGCCGCTCGGCGATATCCATGCCCGCCATCACCTTGATACGGGAGAGGACCGGATTGAGCGCCCCCTTGGGCAGCGGGTTGGCCTCCGTCAATTCCCCGTCTACCCGGAAGCGGACACGCACCTGGTGCTCCACGGGCTCAATATGGATATCGGTGCCCCGCATGCCCAGCGCCTGCGCCACCATGTTGTTCACCGTCTTGACGACACCCGATTCGTCGGCTTCCTCCAGGTCATAGGTCCGGCTGACCTGCTCCACCGGGGAGGACTCCCCTGTCTGCGCACCGGGCCTTGCGGCATAGGCCTTGAGCAGGGCGCGCTGAATTGCCTTGTCCGGGGAGACCGCCGGTTTCACCCGGAGACCGCAGGCAAGGCTGATATCATCGATCGCGATAAAGTTGAGCGGGTCCGACATGGCCACCGTCAGGCTGTTGCCCTCCAGGCGCACCGGCACCGCCCGGTATTTCCGGGCCAGCTCCTCGCTGACCAGGGCGGCCACGCCTGGTTCCATCTGGATCTCAGGGTTCGGGATAAACGGGTAGCTCAGCTGCTCGGCCAGGGTATTGCACATGTCAAACTCGGTGACAAAGCCAAGGTTGATCAGCACTTCACCAAGGCGTCCACCCGTCTTCTTCTGGGTGTCAAGCGCCGTCTCAAGCTGGCGCTGCGTGATCAGTCTGGCAGCCAGGAGAATGTCGCCCAGGCGCATGGCGCCGCGAGTTGTGCTCTGTGCCAAACTTTCCGCCCCCTGATTATGGAGATGTAACAAGGTTCGACAAGACCATTGTTATTCCTGCCAATGTAAAAAGGGGTTGCGATTTCTATCGCGGCCCCTGGAGGATGGCGATACAATTTCTACCGCAGATTCCCCAGAAAATAGCGGTCGGGTCGGTGTATTGGCCGCGGATTACGCGGATTACGCGGATTTCCGGACAAAACGCGGATTACTGAGCCGTAGCTGGTGAGGGCCAACACCATTTTCATTTTTTTATATGCGACTCTGGCGCCCTCGTCATGGTGGTTACTGGGAATGACTGTGTGGCTATATGAGGAACATATTTCATATTATAATCTATCTCAATCCAGACGGATCAAGCTCCGTTTTTCTCCCGATTTCTCTTGTTTTCATCCTCATCACTGACTCGATGAGTTGGTCCATTTGGCCGGTGCTCAGCTCACGAGCCAGTCTTTGTGGCTGCAGGGCCAGGATGTCCGTTGGAAAGGGATAGTGGCGAAGCACGTAGCTAGCCGCCATGCCAAGTGGATCATCCAAGACCGAGGTGAACTCCGG
>JBMONB010000111.1:0-7694 GCA_049325315.1 Bacillota bacterium
ACAATGGTATATCTCTCAAACAGCGGGAATCCTAGCCTGGAGGTGTCCTATGCCTACGCAACGACCGACTCTGGTTCCGGCGCCCCGCTCTGTGGAGTGGGGCGGTGGGCAGGTGCTGCTGCCCGACCGACTGACGCTGGTGCTCAAGGCGAACCAGCAGGAGCTGCTGCCCGCCGCTGAGCGGTTCCAGCGCTTCGTGCTGGAACGGCTGGGGCTGGCGCTGTCCATCACCGCCAGCGATGTGGGGGTGGGGGACCATATCCTCATTGATACCAACGCCCCCAGGGCGCTTCATGCCGAGGGGTACGAGCTGCTGGTGGGGCATGGTCGGATCCGCATCGATGCGGCCACGCCGCGCGGGGCCGCCATGGGGCTGGCGACACTGAAGCAGCTGCTCGCCTCGACCGGACGGCGGGTTCCCGAGTGCCAGATCAAGGACTGGCCGGACTTCACCCGGCGGGGCGTCATGCTCGATATCAGCAGGGGCAAGGTGCCCACCATGGCGTCGCTCCTCCGGTTCGTCGATCTGCTGGCCGACCTGAAGATCAATGAGTTTCAACTCTACATTGAGCATACCTTTGCCTACCGGAACCACAAGGAGGTCTGGCAGCACTACTCGCCCATGACCGGTGAGCAGATTCTCCAGCTGGACCGGTACTGCCGGGAGCGGTTCATCGACCTGGTGCCCAACCAGAACTCCTTCGGCCACATGAAGGAGTGGCTGGTCCACCCGCGCTACCACCACCTGGCCGAGACGATGGATGGTTGGACCGGCTGGGGCGTGCGCTTCGCCGGCCCCTTCTCGCTCTGCCCCACCGACCCGAAGGTCGTCCCCTTCCTGGCGGAGCTGTACGACGAACTGCTGCCCCACTTCACCAGCCCCTTCTTCAACGTAGGGTGCGATGAGACGCTCGATGTCGGTCAGGGGCGCTCCGCCGCGGCGGTGGAGGAGCAGGGGGAGCACCAGGTCTACGTGGATTTCCTCCTGAAGATCCATCGCCTGGTGAAGCAGCGCGGCCGGACCATGATGTTCTGGGGCGATATCATCATTAAGGCGCCCGAGTATATCGAGCGGCTGCCCAAGGACCTGATCGCCCTGGAATGGGGCTACGAGGCCGATCATCCCTTCGATCAGCACTGCCGGCACTACAGGCAGGCAGGCTTGGACTTCTATGTCTGCCCCGGCACTTCTACCTGGAACTCGATCTTCGGCAGGACCGACAACGCCCTCGCCAACCTGCGCACCGCTGCCGAGGCGGGGCGCAAGCACGGGGCGAAGGGCTACCTGAACACCATCTGGGGCGACCGGGGCCACCAGGACTACGAGCCTGCCAGCTACCTGCCCGTCGCCTATGGGGCGGCTGTCTGCTGGGCGGTCGATGAGAACCAGGAGCTCGATGTCCGCCCCTTCCTCGACCGGTACATCTTCCAGGACCGGGCGGAGAAGATCGGCGGCCTGCTCTACGACCTGGGCAACGTCTACCAGTTCACCGGCAAGGTGCCCGAGAACGGCTCGCTCCTGGTCTACCTGCTCCACCTGGCCTTCGACCGGCCGCAGTTGGTGGAGGGGATCAGCCACGAGGATATGGACCGGACGCTGGCGATTCTCAAGGACCTGGGGCGCCGGATCGACGAGCTGGATCTGGCCGGCGAGGACGGGCTCCTGGTGCTGCGGGAGCTGCGTAACGGGCTGCGGATGCTCCTGCATGCCTGCGAGCTGGGCAAGCTCCGGATCGATGAGGCGGCCGGGGAACCGCTGCCCCCGGCCCGGGTCCAGTCGATGGCGCTCGACCTCGATGTAATCATTGCCGAGCACCGGGAGCTGTGGCTGAAGCGGAACCGGGTCGGCGGGCTGGAGGAGATGTCGCTGGAGCCGCTCCGCCGGCTGCGCCTCGAGTACGGCCGGCGCCTGGCAGCACCTGCTGCAAACCCATAGCGAAAAGGGCGGCCACAACGGTTTCTTTTCCTCCGCCACGTATAAACCCATGGAAATCGGGCCAGAATGAGGAGGAGACCCCGCTCCATGTGACGGGGGAATCGCCCTACGCCCCTCCAGCCCCCAAGGGGAGGCGTTACGCCAAAGGCGCCGTCGCAAGACGGCGTCTTTTTCGTGGCGTGCAGCCTCCACAAAATCTCCACATTCGCCCCATAACAACCCCAAATCCGTACGTTACCCTGAGATCGTCCGGACAGATATACCAAGTCAGGAGGACGAGAACATGAAACGCACATGGCTGATTGTGGGCGTGCTGCTGGTCGCCATGCTCGCGGTGGTGGCCGTGGCTGAGGCCCGGGGCCCCGGGTACGGCTCGACCAACGGGTCCGGCGGCCGAGGGGCCTGGGGCGGCGGCGAGCCCGGCTTCATGGCGGGTGGCCGTGGCATGATGGGTGGTGGCCGTGGCATGATGGGCGGCGGCCGTGGCATGATGGGCGGCGGCCGTGGCATGATGGGCGGGACCTGCAACGGCGAGAACTATGATCCGGCAGCCATGCTCGAACAGCACCAGGCGATGATCACCCAGCAGGAGACCCTTCTGGCGCAGCTGCAGGAGCAGCTTGCCAACACCTCCGACGAGAAGCGAACTGCCCTGCTCGAGCGGAATATTGAGCGGCATCAGCTGATGCTCACCTACCAGAAGGGCAAGCTCCCAATCATCGAGGCCCTGCCTGCAGATTGGCTCGACGGCGCTCTCTCGCTGGCCCAGTACGATGTCACCTTCTTCAAGGGTGCCACCTCCAACGACGCCTGGATCCAGAGCTGGCTCGCCAACCGCCTGGCCAGGGCTGAGCAGCGGCTGACCTACCTGGAGGGGCTGAAGGAGCAATAGCCGATTCCGTGTGAGGCGCCCGGCCATCAAGCCCGGGCGCTATTCTTTCGAAACTGATTGAATCTGGTTGCCAAAGGGAGTATACTTTGTTTATGTATCATCTTGTTTAACCCCGCAGTAAAGGGAGCGGCGGGGAGGAGGTATGGGCGGTGCACCACTATGGACCCGGAACCACCCAGGAATCGGCCACGGACCTGGTTCCTGAGCAGGATTCCTGTAAATCGATTGTGCTTGTGGCCAAGGCGCTCTCTGATCCCATCCGGGTCCGAATGGTTCGACTGCTGGCGGAGGGCAGGGAACGAGGTGGATTACCCCCGATACAGGCCCTTCAGGTGCCCGGGTCGGGCGATTGTGACGGTATCTGCGTTTATGAGTTCCAGGAAGCCTTCCACCTCGGGCAATCGAAGGTTTCCTATCACCTACGCATCCTCCGGGAGGCCGGACTGGTCATCGAGGAGTCTCGGGGGAAGTGGTCCTTCTACTCCATCAACCGGCGGGCACTTCAATCGTTACTGGAGACTTCTCACCGTTATTTCCTTCTCTGAATGTACATAAATAAAACTAGGCGGCCAGGAGAGGCCGTCGAAGGGGGCCGCTGCTGCGGCCCCCTTCTCATCTTACCGCCCCTTTGCGGGGGCCTCCTTTATGGGAGCCGTCCCTTGAGCCGCTCGTAGGCGTCCCGATTGATGGCCCCTGCCGTGTACGCCGCCTCCAACTCCTTACGGGTACGCGGGCTGGTGTTCCCGCCGACCCCCGCTGAGCGCATGGCCCCGCGCAAGGCGGTCACCTGGCCCGTGAGGGTCCAGACGAAGAACAGCGTAATCAGGATCGCAATGGCGAGCAGCCAGGCAATCCAGGTCGGCCACATCACAGCAGTCATGTCGCTCCCGTCCCTTCCATGGTCGTCCATCCGTTAGGGTGGCTGGGCCGAAGCCGCCCTACTCCCGGTGAATCCTGCCATGCATACTCTTGCGGGTTTGTGCACAAAAATGTACAATCGGAGGTAGCACAACCTTGTGCACAACAAGGGCCCCGGGGAGGCGGACTACCATGCAGCTCATTCGCATCGGCGACAAGGTGATCAACCCCGATCGGATCTACCGCATGGTCAACCGGATGCTGGAACTGCGGGCCACCGGACACTCCCAGCAAGAGGTAGCCGAAATCCTCGATGTCGACCGCACCCTCATCTCCCGCCTGGAGTCGGTGGGTGAGATGCGCAAGGGGAAGAAGATTGCCCTCGTCGGCTTCCCGGTCAAGAACGGCAGGGAGCTGACCGATCTGGCCACCGCCGAGGGACTGGACTTCGTGCTCCTCATGTCCGAACGGGAACGGCTTGACTTCGCCCGCAACCAGAACGGCGCCGAGGTGCTGAACCAGGTAATGGCGCTGATCGCCCGGGCCAGGGAGTGCGATGCCGTGATCTTCATCGGCTCCGACCAGCGGCTGAAGATGGTCGAAGCGCTGGTGGGCCAGAATGTGATCGGGATCGAGATCGGCCGGTCCCCCATGTACGACGATGTCTATGTGGACCCCGACCGGGTCCGCAACCTGATTCGCAGCCTGAAGGGTTAGCAGTACCGCAACGAGGAGGCTTCTCCCATGAAGAGGATCGTCAGCGTCAGCCTGGGTTCGTCGAAGCGGAACTCCACCGCCACCACCCAGATTCTTGGCGAGGATGTGACCGTCGAGCGCATTGGCACCGACGGCTCGATCGAGAAGGCGATTGACCTGATTCGCGAACTCGACGGCAAGGTCGATGCGTTCGGCATGGGTGGTATCGATCTTTATGTCTATGCGGGCGGCCGGCGCTATGCCTTCCGGGATGCCCGGCGCATCGCTGCTGCAGCGGTCCGTTCCCCCATTGTGGATGGCTCCGGCCTGAAGAATACCCTGGAGCGCCGGGTGGTCAACTGGGTCCACCAGAACCTGATGAACCTGAAGGATAAGAAGGTGCTGATGGTCTCCTCGGTCGACCGGTTTGGCATGGCCGAGGCGATGAACGCTGTGGGCGCTAATATGGTCTACGGAGATATTATGTTCGGCCTGGGGATGGCGATCCCGATTCGCACCTTCCGGGCCGTGACCATTGCCGCCCGGATCCTGCTGCCGGTGGTGACCCAACTCCCCTTTACCTGGCTCTACCCGACGGGCGAGAAGCAAGACAAGCGGGAGGTCAAGTACACCGAGTATTACCAGTGGGCCGACGTGATCGCCGGCGACTGGCTCTATATCAGCCGCCATGCCCCCGATCAGCTGCGGGGCAAGATGATCCTCACCAACACCGTCACCACAGCCGATATCGAGTGGATGAAGCAGGTTGGAGTTGCCACGCTGGTCACTACCACCCCGAACCTGGGCGGTCGCTCCTTCGGGACGAACCTCATGGAAGGGCTCATTGTCGCCGCCGCCGGCAAACGTGCAGAGGAGATGACCCCCGCCGACTACGAGGCCTGGCTCGACAAGATCGGCTTTACGCCCCGGATTGAGCAGTTTGCGGGCAACTCGCCCGCCAGCGCTGCCGGACACTAAATCCTCAACCGGCCCAACTAGGAGGGTTTTCGTTGCATTCCTTTACGGCGTATCTGAATCCGCATTTGGGGCGGCTGTTGGAATCGATCAACATGGATAAGCGCTTTGTCCGCGGCGAGGGCTGCTACCTCTATGACAGCGAGGGCAAGCGGTACCTTGACTTCGTCGCCGCTTACGGCGCCCTGCCCTTCGGCTTTAACCCGCCGGAGATCTGGGCCGCGCTCCACGAGGTGGAGCAGAGTATGGAACCCTCCTTTGTTCAGCCCTCGGCCCTGGAGGCCGCAGGCGAACTGGCGAAGCGGCTGATCGAGATCGCCCCGGAGGGGCTCCGCTACGCCACCTTCACCAACTCGGGCGCCGAGGCGGTGGAGGCGGCGATCAAGCTGGTCCGTGCCGCCACGGGGCGCATGGGGATTATCGCCACCGAGAACTCCTTCCACGGCAAGACCATGGGCGCCCTGTCGGCCACCAACCGGGAGTCCTACCAGAAGGTCTTTGGCGCGCCCATTCCGGGCTTCGCCAAGATCCCCTACGGCGACCTGGCCGCTCTGGAGCGACTGCTGGAGGAGCGGGGCAGCGAGTTCGCCGCCTTCTTCATGGAGCCGATTCAGGGCGAGGGCGGTATCGTGGTGCCGCCGGCCGGCTACATGCAGGCTGCCAAGGCACTTTGCCACAAGCACGGCGTCTTGCTTGTGCTCGACGAGATTCAGACCGGCCTGGGCCGCACCGGCCGCCTCTTCGCCTGCGAGGAGGAGGGGGTTACCCCCGACGTGCTGGTTCTGGCCAAGGCGCTGGGTGGCGGCCTCTTCCCCATCGGGGCGATGCTCTGCACCGAGGCGGCCTACACCGAGGAGTTTGCCACCAAGCACTCCTCCACCTTTGCCGGCAACACCCTGGGCGCCCGGGTCGGCCTGCGGGCGATTGAGCTGCTCACCCGGAACGACCAGGCGCTGATCCGGCAGGTGGCCGAGAACGGCGCCTTCCTGAAGGCCGGTCTCGAAGAACTGCAGAAGAAGTACCCGCACGTGCTGAAGCGGGTCCGCGGCCGCGGCTACATGCTCGGCCTGGAGATCGGCGTCGACCCCTTCACCTACGGCAGGACCTCGCTCCTGGGGGTCATGGCCGAACAGGAGAACCTGACGCCGGTGCTCTCCTCTTACCTGCTGAACGTCTGCGGGCTGCGGGTCGCCCCCACCCTGAACGGGGCGGCGGTGATCCGGATTGAGCCACCGCTGATCGCCACCCGGGAGCAGTGCCAGGAGGCGATCGACGCCGTGGACAAGATGCTGGGCTACCTCGCCCAGGGCAACACCGCCGAGCTGATCTCCCACCTGATGGGAATCGAATCCCGCCCCCAGGTGCTCCCGGCCCCACGGCGCAAGGAGCCGCTGCTGCCCACCGGCGCTCCCGAAGAGGGGCGGCTGGCCTTCCTGGTCCACCCGGTGGATCTGCGCAACTACCCCGAGATGGACGAGTCGTTCAAGGTCTTCTCCGATGAGGAGATCAAGGGGCTGACCGACCGGTTCAACGACCTGCTGGAGCCCTTTGTGGCCGGTTCCTGCCAGATTACAGCCAACAACGGCAAATCCGCCTTCGTGGACTTCATCGCTGTGGCCCGCACCGCCGATCAGTTCCTCGCCATGCCGCACGATCAGGCGGTGTCGGAGGTGCGCCGGGCGGTGGACCTCGCCGTCGAGCGGGGGGCGAAGATCGTCGGGCTGGGCGCTTACACCTCGGTGGTCACCCGGGGCGGACTCCACCTGAAGAACCCCGGGGTGGCGATCACCACCGGCAACTCCTATACCGTGGTCTCCGCCGTCGACTCGATCTACCTGGCCGTAGAGAAGCTGGGCACCAAGCTGAACGAGGCGACCATTGCCGTTGTCGGGGCCACTGGCGCCATCGGCCGCTCGACGGCGATCCTGCTGGGTGAAGAGGTCAACCGGCTCCTGCTGATCGGCAATCCTGCCCGTCCCGAGATGAGCCGCAAGCGGCTGATCAAGGTGGCAGCTGACGTGGTCGCCTTCCTGAGCGACCTGGCCCGGGAGGGGAAGCGCTTCGCCCCGGGCACCATCGGCGCTGCCCTGCTCTCGCTGGGCCCCGTGCCCGACGCCGGCGAGGGGGCGGAGGTCTACCAGGACCTGGCCCTGGCGCTGGAGCGCAAGGGCGCTCTAGTGATCACCACCGACATCGATGGCATGCTCCCCGAGGCCGATCTGGTGGTGACCGCCACCTCCAGCGCCGAGGACCTGGTCACCCCCGACAACCTGAAGTTCGGTGCCGCTGTCTGCGACATCTCCCGCCCGCCCAACGTCTCCCGGGCGGTGCAGGCGG
>JBMONB010000112.1:0-7686 GCA_049325315.1 Bacillota bacterium
CGGCGTCCAGCGCCTCCGCCAGCATCCCGCCGAAGCCCCGGGCCCGCCGGTCGACCTCCATCCAGAGATCGAGGCCGCCCTCGTGCGGGTAGAGAATCAGCTCCAGCTCATCGAGATAGCCACGGAAGCGCCCGCCGGCGGGCACGAACTCAAACTGCTGAACAAACGGATACCGCCGCCCCCTGCGGCTGTACTCGCACTCCACCTGCCGCAGCCGGAAGCCCAGCTGCGCCACGGCGTCGAGCGCCACCTGGGCGTGGCGGTGCGGCAGGACCTCCAGGTAATCGGCATCGCCGGGATCGACCGCCATGGCAATATCGAGGCCGGTCTTCAGCCAGACCGGGGTCCGCCCGATGGTGGCCGGGGTCTCATCGGGCAGGAGCACCTCGAAGGGGAACTCCCGGTTCTCCCGGGGCCCCAGCGTGAAGGCGCCGACCACCGGGAACTGCCCCAGGCTGACCGACTCCCGGACCGTGGAGTCGTTGACCTCCCGCTTGTACTGGGTCATCAGGTGAATGTAGATCGTCTCTACCTGCTGCTGCACGCTGCCGCCCTGGACCCGCACCACGCCACGGAGCGGCTCCCCGGCACGCACCCGCGCATTCTCCAGCACCGTATCCACCTTGGCCGACCCAATCCCCACCGAGGCCATCATCTTGTTCAGGAACGACATGAAGACTCCCCTTTGGTTGTATGTAAGGAAGAATCTCCCGGAACCGGGAGATTCGTCCCGAATATCAAGACGTGGGGAGAGGCGGAAAGGGTTCGCGATTGCGGGCAGGAATTTAAGTCGGTCAGCGAGATGCCGTTGGCGGCCAGGGTGACCGGTGCGGTGACGCCGATCGTGTGACGTGGTGCTGTTCGGCGCCCCGGTGCCCCCGGAAGGCGTAGCGTCAGAAATTGACACCCCCACCGGGCGGGTTCATGTTCAAATACTGACGCTACGGAACGCTACGACCAGGATTGATACACCCGGGGGGTATGGTTTGCTGGCATTCCCCCCCCCTGGCGGGCTATTTTGAGGGATCTGGGGCCATTTTGAGGGATCCGGAGCCACTAAAATCAGTTTTTGCACATTGCGCCATCTCCGGGGGTGTTCAAAAACTGACGGAAGGTCGCTTTCCCTGCGAAAAACACTGGATTCAGGCTGGATACCCCCCACATTGACGAGGGAGAGGCGACCGCTCGCCTCTCCCTCGCCCCCGATCCCGGCGGCTCCCTGCACGCTATTCCGCCTTCGCCTCCTCGTCTTTGGCCGCCTTGGCCTGGAACTTCTCCACCAGGCCCGGGATCGCCTCGACGATCTTCTCGATCGCGCTGCCCTTACTCAAGGGCAACACTTCCACCGAACCCCCCTTGATCACGATCACCGCCTTTGGCGCCAGCCTCGCCCCGGCGCCGCCACCCCCGCCGCCTCCGCCCTGCTGCTTCTCATCTCTGCCCTCGCCGGCGCCGCCGCCGTAGCCGAACATCAGGTCCATTACGGGGATCATGGTGATCTCGCCGAAGGTGACCGGCTCGCCGATCACGCTCTTGGTGGTCAGGTGCTTGTCGAGAACCGCCCACATCTCAGCCGGCATCCCGTATCCCATGGGTCATCATCCTCCTAACAGTATGTAGCGTAGGGGTTTGAAGCGTATCTTCCTGGACAGTCGGTCCTTGATCACCGGGTTGCGGATCGCTTTCAGCACGGCCGCGGCCACCTGGTAGCCGTAGAGGCGGCCGTGGGTGGTGGCCCAACCCAGCAGGGCGGGGCGCTCAAACTCGGGCTCCAGGCGAATCGGCACCGGATTCCCCACCGACCAGCGGATCGCCTCACACCAGCCGGTCAGGCTCGGGTCGCTGAAGCCGTAGGTCAGGTCGCCCTCGAAGCGGAAGCCGAAGCGCTCGATCAGCCGGCGCAGGAAGCGGGCGGCCTCCTCGACCACGGCCCAGATCAACTCCAGGTCGGGGGCGCTGCGCTTCTTCTTCTTGCGCTCCTTCTTCTTGCGGGCCGCCTTCTTCCCACCAGGGCGCAGGCGGAGGCCCAGGATCCGCATCTCGCTGCGGACCACCCGGACATTCTCGCCCTCCCACAGCCCCGCGAAGACCACCCAGCCCCAGCGCAGGCGGATCAGCCAGCGCACCTGGCCGGCCAGCTCATCGTCCCAGGTGGGGGCCTGGAGGTCGGAGTCCAGGCGCAGGCTTACATCGAGCGGCAGGAACAGCACCAGGAGCACCAGCAGCAGCAGGATCCCCACCAGGGTCAGCAGGGTCCAGCCGAGAATCGCCAGAATGAGGCTAACGGGAACCGCCCCCCTTCCGCCGGAAGAGGCGGCTGAGTCCGGCCCTTTCGGCCTGGCCCAGGGTGCTCAGGCCGGCCTTGTCCTGTTCCATACTGCGTCCTCCATCCGGCATTTACTACCCAGTACACTTCTAAGACCGCCAAAGCTTCACCAAGCGTTCGCGTTTTCTCGAATCGGAATTCGAAATTTTCCACACCGATCCTTCCCGATCTGCATGAAACCAAACAGTGGGGTGCTACCGTCCCACATCGTAGAAGGGGGATGAACCCATGCGAAAGGCAGTTGCGCTCCTGATTCTGTTGATGATCCTCGCCGGCTGCGGCGGCGCCCGCCCGGCAGACCAGCCCGCCCCGGCGGAGAAGGTGGACGACCGGGTGGCGGCGGCATCGAGCCGGTTTGGCATTGACCTGCTCAAGCAGGTCTACAAGGGCGAGAACGCCTTTCTCTCCCCCACCAGCGCCTCGCTGGTGCTCAGCCTGACCGCCGCCGGGGCCGGGGGCGAGACCCAGGCGCAGATGACCAGGACGCTGGGCTTTCGGGAGATCAGTATGAGTGAGATCCACAAGGCCAACGGCCAGCTCCAGTCGATTCTGACCAACCCCGACCCCAAGGTGGAGGTCTCGCTGGCCAACGCCGTCTGGTACCGGACCGGCCTGAAGGTCGCCCCCGCCTTTGCCGACACGGCCAAGCAGCACTACGGCGCCGCCATCGACAGCGCTGAGTTTGGCGACCCGTCAGCCGTGAAGAAGATCAACGACTGGACGGCGAAGGCGACGAAGCAGAAGATTAAAGAGCTGCTCGCCTCCACCACCCCCAGCGATGTGATGATCCTGGTCAACGCCCTTTACTTTAAGGGCGAGTGGACCCACGCCTTCGACCCGAAGCTGACCCGGGAGGGCGCCTTCACCAAGCTCGACTCCACCCAGAAGCAGGTCCCGTTCATGCACCGGGAGGGGGAGTTCGGCGCCCTGGAGGCCGATGGCTTCCGGGCCGTCCGCCTGCCGTACGGCAAGGAGCGGGTCTCCATGTACGTCTTTGTGCCCGACGACCTGCCCGCCTTCGTCGCCGGCCTCACCCCCGAGCGCTGGGAGCAGTATATGCAGTCCTTCAAGCCCCGGCAGGGCCTGGTCTCGCTGCCCAAGGTGAAGCTGGAGGCGACCCACAAGCTGAACGAGCCGCTGCAGAACCTGGGCATGGAACTCGCCTTCGACATGGGCCAGGCCGACTTCAGCGGCCTCTTCGAGGGCGGCCGGAGCGGCATTGGCATCGCCCTGGTGCTCCAGAAGACCTTCTTGGAGATCAACGAGCAGGGCACCGAGGCTGCCGCCGCCACCGCCGTGGTGCTGCGGGAATCCGCCAGCGAGCCGCTGGCCGTGGCCGACCGCCCCTTCCTGATCGCCATTCGCGATGATCAGACCGGCACGCTGCTCTTCATCGGCACGATTGTAGAACCGTAAACGAAGGAGAGGATGAGACCCATGCGACGACTCACAGCCGCGATCCTGCTGGCGCTGCTGCTGGCCGGCTGCGGCGGAGTGGAGCCATCTGCCCCGGCGCCATCGCCTCCGGCGGCAACCCCCGCCCAGCCCGTCGCTGAGCCCCCTTCGGACCCCAAGCCCCCGGCCGTCAGCCAGCTAGACGGACGCATGGCCGAGGCCAATATCCGCTTCAGCCTGGCGCTCCTGCGGGAGGTACACCGCCTGAAGCCCGACGAGAGCCACTTCCTCTCGCCCGCCAGCGCCCAGGTGGTTTTGAGCCTGACCGCCGCCGGGGCGAAGGGCGAGACCCAGCAGGCGATGCTGCAGGCGCTCCAGTACGGGGCGATGACCGCCGATGAGATCCACCGCGCCAACGGCGACCTTCAGACCATCTTGACCAACCCCGACCCCAAGGTAGAGCTTCAGGTGGCCAACGCCCTGTGGCACCAGGAGCAACTGAAGCCATCGGCCAACTTTTTGGATGTAGCCCGCCAGCACTACCGGGCCGAGGTGAGCCCCGCCCACTTCGGCACCCCCGAGTCGGCGAAGGCGATCAACAACTGGGCCAAGGAGAAGACGAAGGGGAAGATCCCCCACCTGTTGGATGAGACCAACAGCGAGGATCTGATGATCCTGGTGAACGCCATCTACTTCTACGGCAACTGGACGCGCCCGTTCACCCCCGAGCTGACCCGGGAGGCGCCCTTCACCCGCCTCGATGGCTCCACCAAGCCGGTGAAGTTCATGCACCAGGAGGGCGTCTACCGCTACCTGGAGCAAGACGGCGTGCGGGGCATCCGCCTGCCCTACGGCGATGGCCGCGTGGGCCTGTACGCCATCATGCCCGACCGCTGGGACGGCTTTGTGGATGGCCTGACGCCCGAGCGCTGGGCGCAGTATATGGATGGCTTCGGCCAGGAGCGCATCCGCCTGGCGATGCCGAGGGTGAAGCTGGAGTACAAGACCGAGCTGATAGACCCCCTGACCGCCCTGGGCATGGGGATCGCCTTCCGCCCCCACCAGGCCGACCTGACCGGCCTGTTCGAGCAGCGGGTGGATGATGCGCATATCAGCAAGGTGCTCCAGAAGACCTACCTGGACCTGAACGAGAGGGGGACCGAAGCCGCCGCCGTAACCGCTGCAGTGGCCGCGGCGACCAGCGCCCCCGCCGATGAGCCGAAGGAGCTGAAGCTGAACCGCCCGTTCCTGCTGGCGATTCGGGACGACCAGACCCGCACGCTGCTCTTCGTGGGCACGGTGCTGGAGCCCTAGGGCTCCTCGCTGCGAGGCCCCAGCAGTTCGGCCAGCGTCCGCAACTCCTGTGAGGTGAGGTCAACCAAGTCTATGCGAAGCAGGTCGCAGGGACTCACAGCGGCGGGGCCGGCATAGAACACCCCTGCGTTGGGAAGAGGAAAGAGGCTACAGAAGCGTTTTGCTTCCGTAGCCTCTTGGTTTTTGGGTTAGGATTTGGGGGTCTGGCCGCCGGCGGCGGCCTGGGAGCCGGGGGTACCATCGTCGCTGCGGGACTGGGTGATCTTGGCCTTGCCTGCCTTGATGGGGATCGTCATAATCGGCAGGCCATAGTCATCGGTCTCCTGGTAGACCAGGACCTCCACCTTCTTGTACTCGGGGCGCAGGTGGGGCTTCTCGATGAAGGCGGCGCCAATATGGAAGCTGATCTTGGTGGAGGGCCCATTCTTGTAGCGGCGGGTGGGGACCGTGTTTGCGGAGACCTCGTTGGTGGCGTACACGCCGATAATGTCCCGCTCTTCATCGATCACGATGTTGACGTTGTAATCCTTGGTGGCGTCCATGCCCCGTGCCACAGCCGTGGCGTCGAGCAGGGCTGCCGACAGCACCGTGGTTTCCACAGCGCCCGCCTCCGTGACCGTCACCGCCGGTGACTTGCGGGACGCCCCGCCCCGGACCTTGTACGAAGCCGTAACCTTTGCCCACTTCTTCTTCGGACCCTCGGAACCGCCCTTTGGCTGAGACATGGAACATCAACACTCCCTTCAAGGGTACATGGAACTGGTTGAAACTAAATCCAAGTATATCCATCAAGTAAGTGCATGTCAACCCGTTTTATGGATTTTCTTGCAAGGTATTGGAAGAACATGAAGAATGGGGGAGGGGCGTGTCTGGCCGTGGAAAGTCGTGGAGAGCATTGGAGAGCATTAGAAAGTGGTGGAAATTGATGGAGGCTGGTGGCGGTAGGGAAGGTCGTTCCTTGTGGCAGAAGGTGTGGGAGGATTGGCGAAAGAGAGCGAGAGAGCGAGAAAGTGGTGGAGAGCATTAGAAAGCATTAGAAAGTGGCGGAGAGAATTGGAGAGGATTGGAGAGTGGTGGAGAAAGCGAGAGCCCGCCGGGGGGTACCGGCGGGCGGGGGCGGGTGGTGGAATGCAACGGCAAGTGCTGACGAAGTCAGCACGAAGGCAGGAGTCCGGGTTTCGATTATGGAAACCTACCACCGGGGATCGAAAGAAAGAGTGCCCTGCCTCGCAGGGCTGTAACTCATTGTAAGGGGAGAAGAGCATGCTGGTCGTACTTTATCTGGCGGCGATCGTGGCGGCGAACCTGTCGGTGGCCTACTTCGGACCGGTCTCGACGATCGTTAACGCCTTCCTGTTCATCGGCCTAGATCTCACCACCCGGGACATGCTGCACGAGCGCTGGGAGCGCAAGCATCTCTGGTGGAAGATGGCAGCCCTGATCGCCGGCGGCTCTGCCCTCTCCTGGATGCTCAACAAGAACGCAGCCTCGATCGCTCTGGCCTCGATGATCGCCTTTGCGGCGGCCGGCCTGGCGGACACCATTGTCTACTACCTCATGCGGCGCTTCCCGAAGATGCAGAAGGTCATGGGCTCCAACGTCGTCTCGTCGGCGGTGGACTCGCTGGTCTTCCCGTGGGTCGCCTTCGGCAGCTTCATGCCGCTGATCGTCGTTGGGCAGTTCGTGGCCAAGGTGGCCGGCGGGTTCCTGTGGGCCGTGCTGCTGAACCGCTTCCTCTGGAACCGGGACCCAGCTGAGCGAGTCGCAAAGTAGGGAGGTCCTTGGGTTTGCGAAAGGCAGTTGTGCTGCTCTCGGGTGGGCTGGACTCCACCACCTGCATGGGCGTGGCGGTCCGCGAGGGCTATGAGGTATTCCCGATCTCGTTCTTCTACAACCAGCGGCACAATACCGAGCTGGAGTCGGCCCGTGCCGTGGCGGCTTACTATAACATTCCGGCGGACCGGCACATGGTGGTCGACCTGGGCCGGACCATTCGGGGATCGGCGCTGACCGGTGACACCGAGGTCCCCCTGGGTCGGACGCTCGACGAGATGGGGAGCGATATCCCCAGCACCTACGTGCCGAGCCGGAACATCATCTTCATGGCGCATGCGGCGTCGTATGCCGAAGTGGTGGGGGCGGAAGCGATCTACATCGGGGTCAACGCGCTGGACTACTCGGGCTACCCCGACTGCCGGCCGGAGTTCGTGGAGGCGTTCCAGCAGGTGCTGAACGTCGGCACGAAGCCGGGGGTGGAGGGGCGAGCGGTGCGGGTTCTCACGCCGCTGCTCAACCTGTCGAAGGCGGGGATCGTGCGGCTGGGCGTGGAGGTGGGGGCGCCGCTGGAGCACAGCTACTCGTGCTACTCGGGGACCCGGCCGTCGTGCGGGGAGTGCGATGCTTGCCTGCTGCGGCTGAAGGGGTTCCGGGAGGCTGGGGTGGAGGATCGGATTGGGTATCGGGTTCGGGTCTGAACTAGTCAATCCTGCCTATAGGTAAGTGACTTAGCCCGCCTCTTGGCGGGCTCAGGCTGTTGACAAACTCATGTAGGAAGCGGATCGCACTCGCGATCTGCTTCCTCTTTTGTTAGACTATACTTACAAGAACATAATTAGGCGGTGGTCACTGTGCTGCGGGGTCCTCATGGCCAG
>JBMONB010000113.1:0-7551 GCA_049325315.1 Bacillota bacterium
GGCCTGGGCGAAGCTGACCCAGATCGCCCGGGAGGGGGCCACCCCCGACCTGCTCTCCCTGGGCCGGGCCGCTGACGGCACCGTGCCCACCGGCCTCTACGCCCGGGAGTTCCAGATTACGCCGGGGGCGCTGCCCTGGGTCCTGGGCAACCGCCACTGGCAGCCGGTCTCGCTGGACCTGACCTACCGCCCCGGCAACGGCCTGACCCTGTCGGGCCCGCAGCGGGTCACCCTGGCCCCGCGCCGCACCCAGTCGATTCCGCTGCTGGCCTATCACTCCGGCGCTCCGGGCGTCTACGACGGCCTGGTCGAGGGCCGGGTCCGGGGGCAGTCCACCCCTGCGGTGCAGTACCCGGCGACGGTGATCGTGCCGCACGAGTTCAACCCGATCAAGGGACACATCATCAACGGGATCAAGGGCACCCTGGGTCCGGCCCGGTACGGGCGCCACTTCGTGCGGGTCCCCGAGGGGACCACCGAGCTGTCGATCCAGCTGACCATTCCCGAGAACAAGGGTCGTGTCCGGCTGATGCTCTACACCCCCGACGGCCTGCCCCACGGCCTGGGCTCCCCCTGGGCCGGTGCGCCCGAGGGCCCCGCACAGCAGAGCCTGACCGTCTCCCGGCCCCAGCCCGGCGTCTGGGAGATCAACACCTACGCCTCCCACGGCGCCATGAACTGGAACCTGGCGGAGAACCACTACAGGATCGATGTGGCCGCCCGCGGCGTTTACGCGGCCCCCCGCCATATCAGCCTGAATGGCATCGCCGGTGGCAGTCTGTCGCAGCTGATCAGCTTCACCAACTCCTACAAGGAGATCCTTGCCACCACCACCGGCGCCGGCTTCGTGCAGCCCACGGTGGAGGAGGCGGAGGTGGAAGACGGCTCCGCCGTGGTCAAGTTCTTCGAGGTGAAGGAGTCCACCGCCCTGATTCGCACCGCCATCGAAGAGGCAGGCGACCCCGACGCCCACCTGAGCCTCAGCCTCTACTACCGGGACGAGGCCGCCGGCGGCTGGGTCAAGGTCGGTCGTCGCACCGGCCGGGCCGGCGTGCAGGAGCTGGAGTGGCTCAACCCGGCTCCCGGCACCTACGCCCTGGAGATTCTGGGCAACCGGGTGCCCGCCGGCAAGAGCAGCCTGAAGCTGAGCCAGACCATCGTCACCGAGGGTGGCGAGGGGATCTCGCCCCCCGATACCGTGGCGGTCCGGTCCTTCGGCGCCACCTGGAACACCCGGGTGCACTTCCAGGTTCCCAGTACCCCCGGCTTCTACACCGGCGCCGTGATCCTGAAGGATGGCCGCTCCGGGAAGATCCTTTCGGTGGTTCCGGTCGACGTCCGGCCATAGGAGTGGGGGGAGGGTTCGCCCTCCCCTCATCCGCTACATAACATAGTTCGTAGAACGGAGGTGAGCGGATGATCTTCCCGAGCACCTACCTCTGGCCAGAGTTCGGGGGCGTCTTCAACCCCTACTTCGGTGGCTTCGGCCACTTCAACCACCCCTTTGCCGGCGCCGGCTTTCTCTGGCCGGGATTCACCTTCCCCTATAACCTGCAATCTCCGGCCCTCTACGCGCTGAAGGCGGGGTTTGTCGCGTGAATCTTTCGAGGGGGTACCAGCGTAGGATTAAGGCGACCCCGTTTTGCCTGATCCAGACGAAGGGGATGGCAAAGGAGGCGATTGTTTGGCGCAGGTGACGACCCACTCCCTGGAGCAGCTGCTGGCCGCCACAGGAGCCTCTGTGGGCCGCGCTGTCGACAAGACCCTGAACAACCCGCCGAGCCCGGTCGGCCTGTTCGAGTTCACCACCGAGATCACCTACCTGGCGCAGTACCAGCCCGTCGATGCCAGCGATGTGCTTCTCAATATCGCCTTTCTGGACCCGCGTGAGAAGCTGCTCTACACCCTGGGCGATCAGTTCGGGGTTCGCTTCCGGCTGTTCTTCCGGCCCGTGCCGCGGGAGGTGCTGGTGCCACCCACCTAGCCGATCACTGCCGGGGGAGGAACGAATCCATGAGCACGCGCAACTTCCTGCTGGCCGACCTGCTCACCGCCGGCGGCACCGCCATGGGCGCGGCAAATCTGCGGCTGACCACGGCCAACGTGCCGGCCCTGCTCCGCTCCTACGAGATGACCCTGGCCTTTCCCGGCTCGGTGCGCGTCCTGCCCGGGGCTTCGGGGCTGCTGGTCAGGCGGCCCCGACCTCCCCGGTGCCTGATCCCTCTGATCAGTGAGGCGAATGTCCGCATTGAGGCCACCTACATCGCTGTGCCCAGCGTGGTGCCGGTGGAACCGACATGAGGGGTGATGGCTGTTGAACACCCCACTTTCAGGGCCGCATGACCGCTATCGCTTTGCCGTGGAGGCGCTGGCCAGCCAAGATGGCAAGCACTTCACCCGTGCGGTGGCCGAGGCGGGTGTGCCGCTGCGCGGGGCTGGTGGGGGAGCCACAAAAGGGGAGGCGCCGGGGGCGCCCCCCTCTTCCTATCTCGTCATGGTGGACGAGTTTTGCTCGCTCATCATTCAGCCGGGGGAGAACGGCGTCAGCGTGCGGGATATCCGGCTGCTCGACGCCTGTCACCTGCGGCTGAGCCTGCGGGTGACGCCGGGCGTCAAGGCCCCCGACTGGCTGGAGGGAGAGTCCACCTATCTGCTCTTCGACGGCGATCACAGGGAGGCGGTGGCCCAACCGCCCCGCTATGTCCCCTTCGATGGCCTGGTCTCCCCCGACGGGTGGCCCCAGGCCGACTTCACCCCGCTGGATGTGCTGGCGGTGGCCGTTGGCCGCTCGGTGGAGCGGGCCAACACCATCCTCGCCTGCACCCCGTCCCCCGTCGGGGCGGCCCTGGTGACCGGCGTGAAGATCCGGGTGGGCGTCTCCCGGGTCGACCTGGGCCGGAAGCGTGTGCTGCTGAGCCTGGCCCGGCCCGAGGAGGGGGCGGTGGAGGAGTTCGTCGAGCTTACCCTGCAGACAAGCTTCGCCGTCGCGGAGGAGGAGGCTCTGGCCGAAGCGGAGGAACTGGAGATCGAGACGGAAGGACCCACCCTGGTGTAGAGGGTGGGTCCTTTCTGCTAATCCCGCAGGTGCAGGATCCAGTAGACCGTCTTCTTATCCCAGCCCAGGTCCCAGGGGTTGCGGAAGCGGTCGGCGGTGTGGGCGGCCACGATGGGGACGCCGGCGGAGTCCTTGCCGGTCACGATCGAGACATGGGTGATCGTGCCCTTCAGCTGGTACCCGATAATATCCCCGGGCTCCAGTCTCGACAGGGCGCCCACCACCTTCGGGTAGGTTCCCCTCGCCAGCAGGGCGGCCCGGCCGCTGCTGGTCAGGTAGCGCACAAAGGACTGGGCGTTGACCCAGCAGGTGGATCCGGCCTTGTCATGCCGCCAGATCCAGTCGGGCTTCAGCTTGCCCCCTTCGACCAGGGTCTGGCTGGCAAAGTTGGCGCAGTCGCCGCCCAGGTTGCGGTAGCTCTGGTACCGCTCGTTGTAGTCCGAGTTGTTGCCACAGCCCCATGCCGCCCCGCAGTATTTCTCGGCATAGGCCCGGGCCCCCGCCCGGTCAAGCCTGCCGCGGGCGACGGGGATCGCCTCTTCGGGGTCGACCTCGGCCGGGCCGGCGGAGGGTTTTGCCTCCGCCTTCGGCACGTACGGCTCTGACCATTCGCTGCCCAGGGCGTCGAGGTAGAACTCCTTCTGCACCTTCCACTCGCCGTCTTTGCGCACCACCTGGAGCCAGTGCCACGAGCCGATGCCCATCTCGTTCTTGGTCGCCTGACCGTCATAAGTGTAGCCCAGGCGGGTGCGGGCGATCAGGGAGATGGTGGCCGTCTCCCCCGACTGCTTGACCCGCAGGTTGGTCACATAGGTTCTGGCCTCGCCGATTCGCAGCTTTCGGGCTGCCGCCCAACTCTGCACATACTGAATCCGCCCCGTCTCGTGGACGTGCGCGAATTTGCCGCCCTGCACGGAAAGGTCGTAGAAGCGCTCCAGGCCCTCGTGCGAAGACCCAGTCAGCAGCGCCTGAGCCCGTTGGGTGTACATTTGCTCCAGAAACCGCTCCACCGACGGATCGGGCGCAGCCCGGCTCCAGGCTCCACCCACCAGCGCTGCCACGAACGTCAAAGCCATGATCAGCCACAGATAGCGACGCACCCAGTCCACCTCTCAGTTGAGTCGGGGGAGAATCGGGTGCAGGAAAGGTTGGTCCGCACCCCACGGTGGAGCATATGCGCTGTACCGCCCTGGTAGCTCTCGCCACTTTGGCGATTGTGCTATACTGACTGATGGAACGACGATCCAGGAAGGTGAGGGGTTACCGCATGGAATACCGCAGGCTCGGACGCAGTGGACTCAAGATCAGCGAGATCTCCCTTGGCAGCTGGCTGACCTATGGCACCCGTGTGGAAGCGGAATCGGCAAAGGCCTGCATCCGCACGGCGTATGAGAACGGAATCAACCACTTTGACTGCGCCGTCGTCTACGGCTCCCGCCCGCATGAGGCGGAGGAGGTCGTGGGCGAGGTGCTCAAGGAGTTCCCCCGCCATACATACACCGTCACCTCGAAGGTCTTCTGGAAGATCGGCCCCTCCACCTACGACCAGGGCCTCTCGCGCAAGCACCTCATCGAGCGGGTGGAGATGAGCCTGAAGGCCATGAACCTGGAGTACATCGACATCTACTACGCCCACCGCTATGATCCCGAGACCGACCTGGAGGAGACGCTGCGCGCCTTCGACGACCTGGTCGCCCAGGGGAAGATCCTCTACTACGGCTTCTCGGAGTGGACCGCCGCCCAGTTTGAGAACGCCGCGGCGATCGTGGACAAGCGGAACCTCCGCCGCCCGGTGGCCAGCCAGCCCGTCTACAACATGCTGAACCCCTACATTGAGAAGGAGGTCATGCCGGTCTGCGCCCGGGAGGGCATCGGCCAGATCGTCTTCTCGCCCCTGGCCCAGGGCGTCCTGACCGGCAAGTACAAGCCCGGCATGCCGATCCCGGAGGGGACCCGTGGGGCCGATCCGCACACCGGCAAGTTCGTCCAGCGCTACCTGAGCGACGAGGAGATTCTGGCCAAGGTGCAGAAGCTCCAGCCGGTGGCCGAGCGCAACGGCCTGACCCTGGCCCAGCTGGCGATCGCCTGGGTGCTGCGCCGGCCCGAGGTCACCTCGGCCCTGATCGGCGCCAGCCGGCCCGAGCAGGTGGTGGAGAACGTGAAGGCCGCCGGCGTGAAGCTGTCGGCGGAAGACCTTTCCGATATTGATGCGATTCTGGCCTAAAAGCAGCAGCCGCCCACCGGAGGAGATGCCGGTGGGCGGTTTTTGTGTGGCCCGGGAATCCAGGCCGTTTTTTGGGGGATACCCCCTCCCGGGGCGCAACCATTGCCGTGGTTCTGCCGTTTTGGTAGGAGAACCACGCATCAGACAAGGGGGAGACTGACATCTTCCAGCTACTTGACGGATTCACCCCGACCGGGGACCTTTCAGTAGATGCGCCCGGACTGCTCCGGCGCCACGGCAAGGGGGCTGTGGCCCACCACGTGGAGATCGTCGCCGCTAACGCCCTGGAGCTGGCCCGCCGGACCGGGACCCCTGAGGGCCCGGCCCTGACCGCTGCCTGGCTTCACGATATCAGCCTGGTGCTGCCCTACGCCGAGATGGCCGAGCACGCCCGGCGCCATGGAGTCCCGCTCCTGCCCGAGGAGATTCAGGCCCCGCAGCTGATCCATGGCAAGCTCTCCGCCCTCATGGCCGAGCAGTTCTTCGGGGTAGGTGACCCGGCGGTGCTCGATGCGATTCGCTGCCATTCGACGCTCCGGCCCAACCCCACCCTGCTCGACAAGCTCCTCTTCATCGCCGACAAGCGCTCCTGGCCGCCACACGAGGCGCCATACCAGGCTGCGCTCGAGGCTGCCCTGACCAATTCGCTGGATGAGGCGGTCGCCTGCTTCCTCGACTGGTCGTGGCAGCAGCGCTACCCGGTGATCCACCTGTGGCTGCGCCAGGCGCACGCCCAGTTCTGCTCTGCCTGATCTACCGGGTCTCCAGCCAGAGCAGCGGGTCCACTGGCAGCCCGTCCACCCGCACTTCAAAGTGGAGGTGGGGGCCGATCGTATAGCCCGTCTTGCCTATCTCGGCCACCTGCTCGCCGCGGCTGACCCGCTGGCCTACCGTGACGGTGACCTTCTGGTTGTGGCTGTACCAGGTGACAACCGGCGCCCCCTGGAGCGTTCCGTGGTAGATCCCCACTGACTTGCCATAGGTCCGGTCCTGCTCCACGGCGATTACCTTGCCGTCTGCTGCCGCCAGCACGGGGGTGCCGGCGCTGCCGGCAAAGTCCATGCCGGCGTGCAGGGTGGGGGTGTCGAGCAGCGGATGGCGCCGCAGGCCGAAGCGGTCGGTGACCACCGGATTCTCCACCGGGGCGGAGAGGCGCAGGCTCTCCAGTTCAGGTCCTTCCACTTCAGGCGCTTCGGGTGGTGCGATGGCAGCGGGGGGCTGCGGCGGGGCCTCGGGCGCACTGCGCAGGAGCCCCTGCGCCGCCACGGCCAGCCCGGCCGAACTGAGCAGAAGGGCGGCCGCCAGCATCACCGCCACCAGGCGCCACTGCATCGCCCGGCTGCGCTCCGCTGCCGCCAGGGCCAGGGCGCTGGGGCGCTGCAGCCGGTCCGGGAGCCGCTCCTGCTCTGCGACGGCCTCCAGGGCCGCCTTCAGCCGGGCGGCAGTCGTGTCATGGGGCCTGTCAGTCATGGCCTACTCCTCCTTGTGGAACCGGCTTGATCTCGGCCGGGGCCTCGCCCGACCGCTCCCCGAGTACCCGCTCCAGGGCCGCCCGGGCCCGGTAGAGCTGCGACTTGACCGTACCGGGGCGAAGGTCGAGCACCCTGGCCATCTCCGCCTCCGACAGCTCCTCGTAGTAGCGCAGCACAATCACCGCCCGATGGGCCGGCGGGAGCTGCTGCACCGCCTCCCAGACCTGGAGCTGCTCCTCCCGCAGCTGCAGCGCCTCCTCCGGCAGCCCCGTGCGGGAAGGGGCGGGCCGGAACCTGGCCTCCAGCAGCCGCAGGAAGCTGCGCCCCCGACGGCCCTGCTTGATCGCTTCGTTCACCACAATCCGGGTGAACCAGGGGAGGAAGGGGTGATCGGGTCGCAGGTTCCGCAGGGAGCGATAGGCCCGCAGAAGCGCTTCCTGTACCGCATCCGCCGCTGCATCGCGGTCCCGGGCGATCAGGAAGGCGAGCCGGTAGGCCTTGTCCATGTAAGGGGCGACCAGTTCATCGAAGGCGGTTCCGTCGCCGCTGCAGGCCTCCCTGATCAGGGTCCCCTCCGGTCTCATGGGGTCACCTCCGTGTTGATCCGATTCACCCTATATATCTCCGATCCCTGGCGCTGGTTCCATCGGCCGAGCGAATTACATGCATGCGCACTGCGAATCGCAATCTCCTCCCTTTGGCGGAGGCGGGCCTGCCCCGGCGGTGGTACCCTGGGGAACAGGTGATGAACAAGATGATTCCAATTGGTCCGCGACTCTGGAAGACCGGCCTGGCGGTGG
>JBMONB010000114.1:0-73851 GCA_049325315.1 Bacillota bacterium
TCGTGGAGCGGACCGGTACTAATCGGCCGAGGGCTTGATTTCCCAAGAGACCTTCACGTGAGCTTCACAACACCACTGTACAGTTTTGAGGGTGTCACACTGACATCTCAATAGGTTTAGGGTAGCTTTGCTGCGTAAACATGCCATACGGCATGTTTACGGGGCGGCCACCGTTCAAAAAGGGAAGGCCAAGTGTGGCCGCCTCGGCCGAGGCTTAGCCGCCCTTTTACGACGGTTCACCCACTATAAGTTTAGGGCGGCTTTGCCGAGGGGGATCACCCGTTCCCATTCCGAACACGGCCGTTAAGCCCCTCAGGGCCGATGGTACTCCGCAAGGGGGAGAGTAGGTCGCTGCCCAAACTTCTTTCTTGGATCTGGTAGCAGCCCTTGGCCACATCGTGGCCTGGGGCCGCCGCCGAAAACTTTTGCTTCCCCGACATTTCGTCGGGGTTTATACTGGGGATTGGGGTAACGGTAGCCCGGCTGACTCTGGATCAGCTAGTCTAGGTTCGAATCCTAGATCCCCAACCACGTTTGGCCCCATCGTCTAGAGGCCTAGGACGGCGCCCTCTCACGGCGCAAACTGGGGTTCGAATCCCCATGGGGTCACCACTGCATCGCTGTTCAGGTGGTGCGCAAGAGTCCACTTGTCGGAGTGGCGGAATTGGCAGACGCGTACGTTTGAGGGGCGTATGGGCAACCGTGCGGGTTCAAGTCCCGCCTCCGACACCAAGGCGTTAACGCAAACCCGTTAACGCGTCCCGCAGATGTGGCGGAATTGGCAGACGCGCACGGCTCAGGACCGTGTCGGGTAATCACTCCCGGTGGGAGTTCGACTCTCCCCATCTGCACCAACCGTGGAGCGGCAGCTCCACCCATGCTGATGTAGCTCAGTAGGTAGAGCACGTCCTTGGTAAGGACGAGGTCACCGGTTCGATCCCGGTCATCAGCTCCACTGGCGGCGGGCGGAACGCTCGATTCCGCTCGCCGCACCCCAACTGTATAGGCGCCGGTAGCTCAGTGGATAGAGTACCTGACTACGAATCAGGTGGTCGTAGGTTCGAATCCTGCCCGGCGCGCCAGAGCTGAGTTGGTCGTTTCACAGACGACCAACTCGGTACCCAACTTCAGATGCGCCCGTAGCTCAGGGGATAGAGCGCTTGCCTCCGGAGCAAGAGGTCGTAGGTTCGAATCCTGCCGGGCGCGCCATACAAAAGGGCAGAGTCCCCAAGCTCTGCCCCACATACAGGGGTATAGCTCAATTGGTAGAGCAACGGTCTCCAAAACCGTAGGTTGTGGGTTCAAGTCCTACTGCCCCTGCCAGTCTCACGCAGGCCGTAGCTCAGTTGGTTAGAGCGCCAGATTGTGGCTCTGGAGGTCGCCGGTTCGACTCCGGTCGGTCTGCCCATTTGTTGGGGCTATAGCTCAGTTGGGAGAGCGCTTGAATGGCATTCAAGAGGTCAGGGGTTCGACTCCCCTTAGCTCCACCAGGGTTCCGGATTCTTTCGGGCTGTGGCGCAGCTTGGTAGCGCGCTTCCTTGGGGTGGAAGAGGTCGTGGGTTCAAATCCCGCCAGCCCGACCACCAGACAGAACGTGCTTCGCACGTTCTGATCGTTCGGGGTGTGGCTCAGCTTGGTAGAGCGCACGGTTCGGGACCGTGAGGTCGCAGGTTCAAATCCTGTCACCCCGACCAGCATAGGACCGCAGGACGCCAGTGGGAAACTGCTGGCGTCTCTTCGTTTTCTCCAGAACATGCTCAGGTGCCGCTGAGGAGTGACACCCAACCGTTACAACTGCCGGGTGTTTCCTGTACGCTTCCGGCAGGAGTCGGCGAGTCGCGAGGCCAATACTTAGTGGTGCGAAGTATATATCACACAAACTGATAGGGGTCTTTTTCGTGGCTGTCGCGTCGGGTGGCGTCATGCATGTCATGCGTCACCGCAACTTCCGGCTCTTCTGGTTCGGTTTCCTGGTCTCTAACTCCGGGGCATGGATTCAGTCGGTGGCCCAGGCCTGGCTGGTCTACGAGATCTCCGGCAGTGCCGTCTGGCTTGGCGCCGTCGGTTTTGCGCGGGCCTTTCCGTTGATCTTTCTGTCCCTGATCGGTGGTACCGTGGCAGATCGATTTCCCAAGCGCAGAATCCTCTATATCACCCAGACCGTACAGTTGGTCAATGCCCTCCTGCTCGGAACCCTGACGGCGATGGGGTGGGTAGAGGTCTGGCATGTCATTCTGATTTCGACAATCTCTGCGTCGGCCCAGGCCTTCGACCAGCCAACCCGGCAGTCTCTCGTGCCACGGCTTGTCAGCAAGGAGGACCTGCACCGGGCCATCTCCCTGAACGCCATCGCCTTTAACGGGGCATCGCTCTTCGGGCCGCCTCTGACCGGCCTGTTGGTCCCCTGGCTTGGCCTGGCGGGCGCCTTCTTTGTGAACGCGGCCAGCTTTGCGGCGGTCTTTGTCGCTCTTACGTTGATGGATTTTCCCGTGCATATCGACCGGTCCCGGCGGCAGTCCATGCTGGCCGACCTTTTGGAAGGGCTCCGCTTTGTTGCCCGCAGCCCGGTGATTCTGGCGCTGATCTCGATGGCAGCTGTCACCTCGTTCTTTGCTAGGCCCTACCAACAGTTCATCGCCGTCTTTGCAAAGGATGTTCTCCATGGCGATGTGGGCATGCTGGGCTTTATGCAGGGGGCGCCGGCCCTGGGAACTGTGCTCTTCATGCTGGCGGTGGCCTCGCTGGGCGATATCGAGTGGAAGGGAAAGCTGCTGCTTGGGGCGGGCTTCTCATTTACCCTCGCGCTGATCGGCTTCGCGTGGTCGAGCAACCTCTCCCTGTCGCTCTTCCTGCTGGTCCTGGTCGGCGGTTTTAACATGACCTGGCAGACGACGGTCAACACGCTGCTGCAAAGCAATGTGGATGATGAGATGCGGGGCCGCGTCATGTCGACCTTCACCATTACCGGACTGGCGATGATGCCGCTCGGGCAGGGGCCGATGGGCTTGTCGGTGGAACGATTTGGCCCACAGGTGGCGCTGACCCTCGGGGCGGCGATCTCGCTGGGCTGGATTGCTTACATCGGATTGGTGCGGGTCAGGAAGGTCCTTCACTTGCGATAAACAGCGTATGGCCTGCGGGCTGCTGAGTGATCAGCAGCCCTTTTTGCTGCGCCGCTTCTGGGTAGACTACGGCTGTGAGTAAAGGGAGGGACCTGCATGGCAGTCAGCGAGTACCGGCCCGAACCGTTCACCAACTTTGCAGATGAGCGGAATCGTCGGGCCTTTGAGGCGGCACTGGAGACGGTATCCGGGCAGTTGGGGCGATCCTATCCGCTGATTATCAGCGGTGACCGCATTACCGATGGCGAGCGCTTTGACTCCACCAATCCGGCCAACCCAACCGAGGTAATCGGCCAGGTGGTCAAGGCGGGGCGGAATCACTTTGAGCAGGCGATGCAGGCAGCCCAGGCGGCCTTTGAGACCTGGAGCCGGACCGATCCGGCTGCCCGGAGTCGGATTCTGCTGAAGGCTGCGGCCAACCTGCGCCGGCGCAAGCACGAGTTCTCGGCCTGGCTGGTGCTGGAGGTGGGGAAGACATGGCCGGAGGCCGATGCGGACACGGCAGAGGCGATCGACTTCCTCGAGTTCTACGCCCGCGAGATGATCCGTCTCACCCGGGAGGACAGACTAACCCGGATACCGTTCGAGGACAACGAACTGACCTACGTGCCGCTTGGGGTGGGCGCGGTGATACCGCCCTTTAACTTCCCGCTGGCCATCGCCCTTGGCATGACCGCATCGGCGATTGTGACGGGCAACACGGTGCTCCTGAAGCCCGCTGTGCCGGCCCCGGTCATTGGCTTCAAGCTGGTCGAACTGCTGGAGGAGGCCGGGCTGCCGCAAGGGGTAGTCAATTACCTACCATCGCCGGAGCCGGACGTGGGCGAGTGGATGGTGAGCGACCCGCACACCCGGTTTGTCAGTTTCACGGGCTCGCGGGACGTGGGGGTGAAGATCTTCGAGGCGGCGGCCAGGGTGCATCCGGGCCAGAAGTGGCTCAAGCGGGTAGTGGCTGAGATGGGCGGCAAGGATGCGATCGTTGTGGACCGGGACGCCGACCTGGAGGCGGCGGCCAACGGCATCGTCTCCGCAGCCTTCGGCTTTGGTGGGCAGAAGTGCTCCGCCTGCTCCCGGGCGATCATTCACCACGAGGTCTATGACCGGGTGCTGGAGATGGCGGTCGATCGGACCCGGGCGCTGCGGGTGGGCGACCCCCGGGACTACAACACGTCGTACGGACCGCTGGCGGGGGAGCGCTACTACCAGCGGGTGCTCTCGTACATCGAGATCGGCAAGGGCGAGGGGCGGCTGATGACCGGAGGCGGACCGGCGCCCAGCGATACCGGCGGCTACTTCGTTCAGCCCACGATCTTTGCGGATGTGGAGCCCAACGCCCGCATCGCCCAGGAGGAGATCTTCGGGCCGGTGGTCGCCTTCCACCGGGCGCCCGACTTCCGCTCGGCCATCGCTATGGCCAACGACACGGAGTACGGGCTGACGGGAGCGGTCTACTCCCGGAACCGGGAGCACCTGGAGTACGCCCGGCGTGAGTACCACGTGGGGAATCTCTACTTCAATCGCAAGTGCACCGGGGCGCTGGTCGGGGTGCACCCCTTTGGTGGGTTCAAGATGTCGGGAACCGATTCCAAGGCGGGGGGTCACGACTACCTGACGCTCTTCATGCAGGCGAAATCGGTCTCCGAGGCGCTCTGACGGAGAAGGTGAAGGCCCGGCACTCAATCTGTGCCGGGCCTCAATCTTCCTCTAGGGCCAGGGAATCAGGGGACGGTAGACCGCCCGGTCGGAGGGCAGGATTCCCCGCTCGGCAAAGAACTGATTGAGCTCCCGGCCGCTGATCTCCTCGGCCAGCGCTACGAAGTCGGCGGTGGTGACAATCTGAAAGCGGTAGCGCTCCACCCACTGCCGGATCAGTCGGTCGAAGAGTTCCGGACCGATCTCCCGTTCCAGTTCCGCCAAAGTGTCGGCGCCCATGATATAGACACCGCGGCCGTAATCGGCCGGGTAGGCTGCGTATTCCCGGGACGAACTGGAGGTACGCAGCCCGGCGGGCAGAAAGCGGTTCGTGGCAGGCGGGGCCACAGGGGCGCCAAAGGTACGGGAGGCAAGCCGGTCGCCATAGCGGGCGAAGGCCTCGTCGAGCCAGGGCTCGGTGTACTGGTCGTTTCCGATCAGCCCATAGAACCACTGGTGGGCCAGTTCATGGTAGACGACGATCCGCCAGGACTCGTTAGCAGGGTTGATCGGGTAGGTGAAGAAGAGGCCGGGGTACTCAATGCCGGAACAGCAGCTGACCACCAGGTCGCTGTAGGGGTAAGGTCCAAAGCGCTGGTGAAAGAGCTCGAGGGCCCGAACGGTCTCCATGGAGACTTGATCGACCCAGAACTGCTCGGTATGCAGCACCTGCACCCGCACAGAATCGGCCTGCGTCACCCGCTCCACGAGCCCCCGCCCCCCGGCAGCCGCCCAGTCTCGCACCTGTGGGGCGTCGTACTCGTAGATCCAGCGGTCGTCTTGCTCACGCCTGGCGACCAGGCGCCCGGTAGCGCCCAACTGGGTCCCGGCGGGTACGTCGAGGGTAACCTGGTAGTCGGCGGTCTCGTGGTAGGGCTCCCCCGGATAGGTCGGGAAGGGGAGGAGGTTCCACCCCCGGTCGTCGAGCACCGCCAGCTGGGGGTACCAGTGGACCAGGTTAAACCGGTTGTAGCCCGTCTGGCCAAAGAGCCGGAAGGGAATAGAGCCCGGCAGGCGGGTGGTGAAGTCGATGGCGACCGCTACCCCTTCGCCGGGCTTGATCGCGCCCCCCAGCGGGACGGTCAGGTCGAGCCCACGTGCGGTGAAGGGGACGGGCCCGCCATCTACGGTTACCCGCTGCACGGCGATGTGACCGCCGTAGAGGGCGAACTGCTCGGCGTTGGCCCACAGGTTAAAGTAAAGGGTATCGACCGGGATTGACTCTCCGTTCTGCCAGTGCACCACCTGGCTGCCGGTCAGCTCCCGGCGGGCCGGCTCGTATTTCACGTGGATCTGGTAGGCGTGGGGTGAGACATTGGGCCGTGCCCCCGGCCCTGGCGGAAGGGTTCCCAGCGCGGGCTGCGCCCGAACCGGGCTGATCTCGGCCAGGCTGGGGATCCAGGTCTTCTTGCCCCGAACGTCGGCGGTACGCATCCGCTCTTGCCAGCGGCCGAGCGCCCCCTGGCGGTCGGCGACGCCGGTGGTCCAGGTCAGGGCATCGAGCGGGCGCAGATCATCGGCGCCGATCCGGCCGTGGCGGGGCCAGTCGACCCCCCAGCGGTCCATGAGGAAGGCGGCCAGAGCGGCGGCGGCCTGCCGGTAGGCCGCCTCATCGACCTCGCTCCCGCCGGCCTGTGCCAGTTCCAGCCGGCCCAGCATGGCGGCGGCGTCCAGCGGCAGGAGTCCCGTCTCCCGGTAATACCCGGCGGGGAAGTTGGTGAGGTCGTGCCTCCAGACCTCGGCCATGCCGTGGTAGAGCCACGGGACCGCAAAGGCCGGGCTGCCCGCGGGCTGGGTGACCGCCAAGGCGACGGCGGCCTCCAGCCCGGACGCCTCGGGAGTGATCAGGCCATCCAGACTGGAGACGATGGCAAAGGGGCCTGCCGCCCGAATGGGCGCATCCACCGGCGGCCGGGCCAGGCCCGCGGGCCAGTTGGCCTTGTCGGGTACGACCCAGACATCCAGCCGCTCCGTCTTGTCGATCCGGCCATAGGAGGACTGCTGGCCCATGACCTTCTCCGCCGCCGTGACCAGGGCCTGGGTCTGGGTTGGGCGCATGGCGATTGGCCGGTGCAGGGTCACGTTCCCGTGGGTCTCGGTGAGAAACACCACCGCAGCAGCGGGCCGTTGCAGCAGGAACGGTACAGCGAGGAGCGGGAGCAGGAGCAACAGCCAGAGGAGCCTCCGGTGTCGCAACATTCGGTTCACCTGCCTTCGGGCTTATCGTGGACCGGCTTTGCATAGATATTTGCGATCATCTTTCCAGGCAATTGGCAAGCAGGAAGGGCTAAAATGAGAATCGAAATATACACTGTTGGATACTCCGTACTACCCCGCATAGGAGGTTGTATACGATGGCTGTGATTCCGTTCAAGAACGAGCCCCTGACCGACTTCTCCCGGGACGAGAACGTTCAGGCGTTCCGCCGGGCGCTGGAACTGGCGGAGAGCCGATTTGAGCAGGAGTACCCGCTGGTGATCGGCGGCGAGCGTATCATGACGGCGGACAAGATCGTCTCAACCAACCCCTCCAATCCCAAGGAGGTGGTTGGCTACGTCGGCAAGGCCGACAAGGCGCTGGCCGACAAGGCGATGGAGGCTGCCCTCGCTGCGTTTGAGGAGTGGCGGCATGTTGACCCGAAGGCCCGGGCTCGGGTCCTGCTTCGTGCGGCTGCGGCCATGCGGCGGCGCAAGCACGAGTTCTCCGCCACCATGGTGGTGGAGATCGGCAAGAGCTGGGTTGAGGCCGATGCCGACACCGCTGAGGCGATCGATTTCCTGGAGTTCTACGCCCGGGAGATGTACCGGCTCTCCGAACCGCAGCCGCTCACCCGGATCAAGGGGGAGGACAACGAGGCGTACTACATTCCGCTGGGCGTGGGCCTGGTGATCCCGCCGTGGAACTTCCCCAACGCCATTATGGTGGGCATGACCTCGGCGGCGATCGTGGCGGGCAACAGCGTGATTCTGAAGCCGGCCTCCATCACCCCGGTGATTGCTGCGATGTTCGTTGAGCTCATGGAGGATGCGGGCCTGCCGGCCGGTGTGCTGAACTTCCTCCCCGGCCCCGGCGGCTCGGTTGGCGATTATCTGGTCGGCCACCCGAAGACCCGGTTCATCGCCTTCACCGGCTCCAAGGAGGTCGGCCTTCGGATTAACGAGGTAGCGGCCAAGCTGGCCCCCGGCCAGAAGTGGATTAAGCGGGTGGTCGCCGAGATGGGCGGCAAGGACTGCATCGTGGTCGATAAGGAGACCGACGTCGATGAGGCCGCGGCGGCCATCGTCGCCTCTGCCTTCGGCTTCCAGGGCCAGAAGTGCTCGGCCTGCTCCAAGGCGATTATCCACCAGGATGTTTACGATTCTACTGTCGAGTTGATCGTAGAGAAGGCGAAGGCGCTGCTGCAGGGCGATCCGCGCAACCCGCAGATCAACCAGGGCCCGGTGGCCGACAAGAGCGCCTACGAGTCGGTCCTGAACTACATTGAGATCGGCAAGGGCGAGGGCAGATTGCTCCTCGGCGGCGGCCCCTCCCCGGTGGCGGCCGAGACCGGCGGCTACTTTATTGAGCCGACGATCATCGCCGATGTGGATCCGCACGCCCGCATCGGCCAGGAGGAGATCTTCGGGCCGGTCCTGGCGATCCACAAGGCGAAGGATTATATGGATGCGATCCGTATCGCCAACGATACCGAGTACGGCCTGACAGGCTCGGTCTTCTCCCGCAACCGGATGCACCTGGAGTATGCCCGCAAGCACTTCTTCGTGGGCAACCTCTACTTCAACCGGAAGTCGACCGGCGCTCTGGTCGATGTCCATCCGTTCGGCGGGTTCAACATGTCCGGCACCGACTCCAAGGCCGGCGGCCGTGACTACCTGCTCCTCTTCACCCAGGCGCAGGCGGTTAGCGAGAAGCTTTAAGTATCAGACGAGAGGAGCCCTGTCTCGGTTCACCTGAGGCAGGGCTCCTGCGCGACCGGAGCCTGGTCCAACGGGGGACCAGGCTCCGACTCTGTTACAGGGAGGCCCCCAGGCCGGTGCCAAGCCCGGTACCGGTACCGGTACCGCCTGGCAGGGGGAAGGCAAAGGTGACGTTGAAGGTGAGGCCGGTGGTATCCTGAATGAAGTTCCCGCAGACCACGGCCTGACGCTGGTTCAACTGGTCGAGCGAGACCCCCTGTAGGCTGGGGCCCGGCACCTGCCGGACGGGAATGGCCGTATTCTGCACGGCCAGGAGTCCGGTAGTCGCCCCGATGGTCCCGGTGGGGGTGATCACCACGGTGCCCACGAAGCACTGTGATCCGCTGGCAGATGGAATCAGGTTCCGCAAGGTGTTCACAGAATCCCTCCTGGTCGGCTTTCTGTTACCCAGGCTATTCGGTGGGTGGGCAGAACGACGACAGGGAACCCTGTTTCAGACCGGCGTCCCGCGACAAGGACTCTTTGCATGGGCTCGCCTATGTAGTATTCTGGAAGTTATGAGAGCGATACCAGGAGGGGTCTCGTTGCAGATTCGCTGGACTCGGCTGCCGTTTCCCGCCAAGAACGAAACGGAGTACAAGCAGAAGCTGAACGACTGGCTGAGCGACATCTTCTACGATGTGCTGCCCGAGCATGGCTACGAGGTGCGGGAGGAGCAGATCTACACCGCCTTCCGGATGGCCCGCGCCCTCAACGACGGTGCCACGCTGATGGCCGAGGCCGGCCCGGGAACAGGCAAGACCTTTGCCTACCTGCTGCCGGCGGTCTGCCATGCCCGCATGCGGGGGCAGCCGGTGGTGGTAGCCAGCGCCTCCAGCGTGCTGAAGGCGCAGTTGGTCAGCCCGGAGGGGGATATTAACACCCTGTCCCGGCTGCTGAACCTCGATATCGACGTGCGCGTGGCGGGCGACCCGGCGGAGTACCTCTGCGAGATGAAGCTGGAACGGACCAACTTTTTCTTTGAGGAGGAGCCCGAGGGCTGGGGCGACCTGCATCACTGGGCGCTCCGCACCGGGACCGGGGCCCGCCACGAGGTGCCCGGTGTGCCCGACGAGCTCTGGGAGCGGGTCGCCTGGGATCCGGGCCTGGCCTGCGACACCTGCCCCAAGCGGGGCCACTGCCACATGATGGCCGCCCGCCGGCACCAGCGGGATGCGGTCGACCTGATCGTCTGCGACCACCTACTCTTCTCGCAGGACCTATTGACCCGGGCCGACCGGCTGGAGGGCGGGCAGTTGCCTCTCTTGCCGGCCTATTCGGCGGTGGTCTTCGACGAGGGGCACTACCTGCCCGAGACCTGGCAGAAGACCCAGGGCTGGGCGCTCAGCCGCAGTCGGCTGACCCGCACCCTGGAGCGGCTGGAGCGGCTGGCTGAGCGGGAGGCGGTGGCCCGCCGGGTCGAGGTGGCGGTGCGCATGGCGGGGAACTTCTTCCGCGGCCTCGAGGCCCACACCCAGCCCGGCGAAGGCAAGCGCGACGTGGACCGGGCGGATCTGCTCCTGCAGGCCGCCCGCAAGCTGGACAAGTCGCTCGATGACCTGCAGACCGAGCTCGTCACCGAAGAGGCGATGAGCGAGGGGCTGGCGGTGGAGGCCGACCTGAAGGCTTACCAGGGTCGAATCGACGAGATTCGGGCGGCGCTGCGCCTCTTCGGGCGTGACGACTCGGTGGTCTGGGTAGAGGGGGATGACCTCTGGGTGGTCCCCCGCAGCCCCAAGTCACTCTTCGGCGGGGATCACCTGAAGCCGTCGCTGCCGGTCATCTTCTCCTCGGCCACCCTGGAGCCCGAGTACCAGGCCCGAGTGCTCGGCCTGGTCAAGTATGACAAGGCGAAGGTGGGCGTGCCGTTCGACCTGGGGCAGCAGTCGCTGATCTACCAGCCCGCAGTGGAGGCAGAGCCGGTGGCCGAAGCGTTGCGGGTGATGCGGGCCACCGGCGGCCGGGCCCTGGTGCTGCTCCGCACCATGGCCGAGGTGCGCCAATGGAAGGAGGCCCTGGCAGACCAGGACCTCCCATGGCGGGTGATGTTCGAGGGCGAGGGCGACCGCGGCGCCCAGCTGGCCCGTTTCCGGGAAGAGATCGACTCGGTCCTGATCGGCGCCCACTTTTGGGAGGGCGTCGACGTGCCGGGTGAGGCGCTCTCCTGCGTGATCATTCCACACCTGCCCTTCCCCGAGCACGACCCGCTGATCCGGGAGCGCCGGGAGCAGGCCGATGCGTCGGGGGTCGACCCGTTCCGGGCGGTGGACCTGCCCGAGATGCTGATCAAGCTGAAGCAGGGCGTGGGCCGGCTGATCCGCACGGCGGAGGACCGGGGCGTGATCGCCCTGCTCGACCGTTCCTACTGCGATGAAGACTGGGCCGACTCGGTGGAGGAGGCGCTGCCGGAAGATGCGGAGCGGGTGGGTGACCTGGGTGCGGTCACGGCCTTTCTGGCGGAGCAGACGACGGGATAGAGAGGTCGAAGCGCCAGGGGCCATCTACCTCCAGAAGGGCTCCTCGCAGGTGGAGAAGGACCTCTTTCTTTCGCCGCGGGTAGTCCACAGCCACCCAGACCACGTCCCCGTCGTGTCCGCCCGGGGCCAGGTCCTGTGCGCCGCCCTCCAGGCCCACCCATTTCACCCCGATCAGCCGCCGGGAGGCGCCCGCGGGGTGCTCCAGCCGGAGCCGGAGTCTATCTTCCAGCCAGGGGAAGGGAGCGGTGCCGTTGCGGCCGGCCTCCACCCGGGTGAGCCGCAGGTCAACGCCCGCGAACCGGATCGGCAGGTCGAGATCCTGACCGCTGTGCATGGGCGGCACCGGGACGGGAATCCTCGTCTCATCGGCCTGCTCCAGCATCAGCGCCGGGATCGTCAGCCCCACACGTCGGGCGCCGGCCGGGAGCGGGCCGCCTGTCAGGCCGAAGAGATCGCCGCCCAGAGTGTTGCGGGGCGCCGCTCGCAGGTCGGTCCCGTAGTCCAATGGGAGGGAGAGCCCCTCCGGGGTGGTGAGGTGGGCCCTCTGCTCGCCCTGTCCGATGCCCCTGGGACGCCAAGCCCGCTCGCCCCCCGCCACGAAAACGGTGACCAGGCTCTCCGCCGGGGTGGGTAACACCCGTGCCCGCAGCCTGATTCCCCCGGCAATCGCCTCCGGCCCGAAGCGCTCCGTTGCCAGATCGCCGGCCTGAACGAGGGGCACCGCCAGGTGAACCGGCGGGTCGGCTGGAAGGACGAGCGTGACCTGCCGAGCCCCCGGTCGAATCGGCGGTGAGAAGTCAAGGATCGCATGCTCATAGGGACCCTTCAGGACCGAGGGGCTGTTTCGGCTGACCGAACGGTTTCCGCTCTCATCTTCCAGGTACGGGCGGTCCGTCAGCCTCAACTGATCGCTCAGCGCCAGTGTGATCTGCGTAACCACGACCGTGCTCTTCAGGGAGAGGAGTTCAATCTCGGTCTCTCCCCAGATCGCTTTGGGGAGCGCCCCCACCAGCAGGGTGGACGGGTCGATGGGGTTGCCGCTCAGGTCGGTGTTCTCATTCGCCATCAGCCACTCAGCCACGTTGACCGGCGCCTGGGCCAGCCGGGGCAGTACGACCCGGAAGATCACGAGCCAGCCGCCGATGGCGATTACGCCCACGAGCAGAGCGATTCCATAGCGCTGCCAGCGCTTGCCCAAGGCCGATTCCCCCCCGTTTACAGCAGTCGGAAGAGCGAGGCCATCTCCTTCATGTGGGCAGCGCCCACCTGGTGGCCCCAGTTCCAGATCACCAGGTCGACGGTGCGGAGCCGCTCGCCCACCTCCCGGGCGGTGGCCTCCACCAGCGCCTCCGGGGTGGTCTGGAGGAAGGCGGCCAGCCGGGGGACGGGGCCGGTCTTCACCACCACGTCCCAGCCGAGGTTGCGGGCCAGGTGGTAGCGGCTCTTCTCCCCGACCCAGGGCAGGGTCTGCAGGTAGGCCAGCACCTCCTTGACCGGCAGGGCGGCCAGCCGGGCCATCTGGCCGGGGTGGCGGGCCAGGTCGTCGGCGTAGTCGAGAATCGCCCCGATCTTGCGGGGATGCTTCAACACCCCCAGTGCCGCCACCCGCACATCGACCGGGCGGGCGGCGACCTCGGCGGGGTCCCACCGGCAGAAGGCCTCGGTCAGTCCCGGCCACAGCTTTGAGGTGACATGGGCGGTCATGCCGCAGGAGACCACCACCCAGCCGTACTCCGACAGCAGGTCCTGGTCGGTGCGGCCCTCGGGCCGTTCGCTCCGCCAGAGTTCCAACTGAGCATCGGGGTCCGGGGCGGTTGCCCGCAAATGGTCCAGGGCGTGTTCATATAAAGCGCGGTAGTTCATGCGGCTTCTCCCCCCTTCCGGGTCGGCTCTCCTCTTCTTCGCATTGTGCAGGAACTCCTGTGAGATTTCCGCGTCGAGGCAGGAAGAAGTCCAACCAGGACGAATCTCTTTTGCTATTCATTTACCGGGGGAACCGCTTCACCGAAGTTGACCGTCCAAAGGTGAAAGGTGAGGACAGGCAGGCCGCAGGGTCGGCCTGCTCATGATTTGGCGCAGGAGGGAGAGCCATGATGGAAAAAGAGACGATGCGTATCGCGATTCTGGGTTTGGGCACCGTCGGCGGCGGTGTGATCAAGCTGCTGCGGGAGAACTGGACGATCATCCACATGAAGACCGGGCTCAACCTCGAGCTGGCCAAGGTGCTCGTGCGCGATGCGTCGAAGCCGCGCCCAGGCTTCGAGAACCTGCCGCTCACCACCGATATCGGCGAGATTCTCGAAGACCCCACGATCAAGATCGTGGTGGAGCTGATGGGTGGGGTAGAGCCGGCGCGGACCTATATGGTCGAGGCGCTCAGGGCAGGCAAGACGGTGGTGACCGCCAACAAGGACGTGGTCTCCGAGTACGGCAAGGACCTGTACGACGCCGGCGATATGGGCGATGCCGAACTCTACTTCGAGGCCTCGGTTGGTGGCGGCATTCCTGTGATTCGCCCGATGAAGGAGTCCCTGGCCGCCAACAAGATGAAGAAGGTCATGGGTATCGTCAACGGGACCACCAACTACATTCTGACCCAGATGACCCAGAACGGCACCCCCTACCAGGATGCGCTCCGGGAGGCACAGGAGCTGGGCTTCGCCGAGCCCGACCCGACCAACGATGTGCAGGGCTACGACGCCGCCCGGAAGATGGCGATCCTCTCCTCGATTGCGTTTATGTCGCGGGTGAAGCCCGGCATGGTCTACACCGAGGGGATCACCCGAATCACCCCGACCGATATCGAGTACGGCCGGTACTTTGGCTGGGTGATCAAGCTGTTGGGTATCGGCAAAGATGTGGACGGCCAGATCGAAGCACGGGTCCACCCGGTCTTCATTCCGCAGGAGCATCCGCTGGCGGCGGTCTCCGGCTCGCTGAACGCCATCTTTACCGAGGGAGAGCCGGTGGGCGAGAACATGTTCTACGGCCGCGGCGCCGGGGCGGGCCCCACCGCCTCTGCCGTGGTTTCCGATCTGATCGCCGCGGCGCTCTCGAAGCGGACCCCGGGCCGGCGTGCGGGCGATGCCTGCACCTGCCTCTTCGAGAAGCAGGTGCTGCCGGTGGAGGAGACCCGGAGCCGCTACTACCTGCGGCTGCGCTGCCCCGACCAGATTGGCGGCCTGGCGCGCATTGCCCAGGTCTTCGGCGAAGAGCAGGTCTCCATCGCCCAGGTGATCCAGGGCACCGGCGGCCCCGACTACGACGACGACAGCGATGAGGCCGAACTGGTCATGGTCACCCACACCGTCCGGGACGCCAACCTTCAGGCGGTGGTGCGACGGCTTAAGCAGATGCCCGACACGGTTCGCGCCGTGGAGAACGTGATTCGGGTGGAGGCCTGAGCGCTTGACAGCCGCCGTTCTGCACGGGTTCGTTCTCGCCTTCGGGCTGATTCTGCCCCTGGGCGCTCAGAATACCTTTGTCATGACGCAGGGAGCGCTTCACCGCCGCTGGGCGGGAGCGCTCCCGGCTGTGCTGACCGCCGCGGTCAGCGATACGCTCTTGATCACAGCAGCCGTCTCGGGCCTCTCGCTGGTGATCCTGACGATCCCCTGGTTCAAGGTGGCGCTCAGTTGGATCGGGGTGCTCTTCCTGACCTACATGGGCTGGGCGACCTGGCGCTCTCAGCCAGAGGCGGAGCGGGCGGTGGGCGAGCGGTGGCCGGCCCGGCGGCAGATCGCCTTCGGCGCCTCGGTCTCGCTGCTCAACCCCCACGCCATTTTGGACACCGTGGCGGTAATCGGGACCAACTCCCTGGCCTACGCCGGCGCCCCGCGCCTCGCCTTCACCCTGACCACCATCGCCGTCTCCTGGCTCTGGTTCTTCGGGCTGGCGACGGCGGGCTACCTGCTCGGGCTGGCCGCCTCGGGCGTTCGCCTGCAGCGCCGGCTCAACCAGGCCTCGGCGGTGATCATGTGGGCAGTGGCGGGGCAGCTTCTCTGGTCGCTGGTCTCCTAGCCAGCATGGTGGCCCGGCCATCATGGAAATCCTCATAGAGGTGGAGAATCTCCGCCGCATCCCCGTAGACCCTGGCGAGTTCGCCGGGGTCTAGCTTGTACGCGGGGTTGACCGCTGCCCGCTTCTCCGAGGCCATAAAGGTGTCGACAAAGAGGAGGCCTCCCGGCTTCAACGCCCGGAGCATGGGCTCCAGCAGCGGGCGCATTAAGAAGTTGGTGTCCACAACGAGGTCAAAGCTTTGCTCCGGCAGCGAGGCCTGGTCGAGGTCCACCTGGCGGCAGTGCACAGCGACCCCGCGCTGGGCCGCCTCCGCCTGCAGGAGGCCAAGCGCCTCGTCGCTTAGATCCCAGGCGTGGACCTCGGCCCCTTGCTCGGCCAGCCAGATGGCGTTTCGCCCGGCCCCGCAGGCGAGGTCAAGGGCGACCATGCCGGGCCGGACCTGTCCGGTCAGATGGGCGACCAGGCGGGGGTTTGGAGTCATATCGTACTCGCCCGCAGCGTAGCGCTGGTTCCAGCGAACCTTGTCAGCCTCTGACATGGAACCCTCTCCTTTCGACACGAGGATTTCCCGGGCGGGGAGCGAATTCAGGGTACGCGGCTGCGTATCACAGCAAGGGGGATTATTACCTATGCAGCGGATCAGACAGCGTGGTGGAGGTCGGCGTCGGTGGTGGCTCACGGTGGCAGGGATTCTGGTATTGGCAGCGCTGCTCCGGGCGTTTACCATTCAGCCCCGCCCGCCGCGCGAGTTCACCCGGCCCCGTCCGGTGGTGATCGCGCATCAGGGCGCATCGGGCCACGCCCCGTCCAACACGATGGAGGCCTTCAGGCTGGCGCTGGACCAGGGTGCCGATATCCTCGAGATCGACGTTCACCTGACTAAGGATAACGTCGTGGTAGTCAGCCACGATGAGACCATTGACCGCATGAGCAACGGTTCGGGATACATTAAGAACATGACGCTGGCAGAACTGCGCCAGTATGACTTCGGATATGATTTCACCCCCGATGGCGGCAAGACCTTCCCTTATCGCGGCAAGGGCGTCACCATTCCCACCCTGGAGGACCTGTTCAAGACCTGGCCGAAGGTGCCGGTCAACATTGAGATCAAACAGACCGACCCGCCCATGGAGGAGCAGATCTGGCAGTTGATTCAGCTTTACGGCATGGAGGAGCGGACCCTGCTGGTCTCCTTCCACGGAGAGGCGATGCAGCGGTGGCGGGATCTGGCCGGGGAGCGGGTTGCCATGGCGCCGCCGGTCGATCATATGTATATCTTTGCTGCCCATTACCTGCCATACCTCGACTGGCTCTATGCGCCCAAGTATGATGCCTTCCAGGTACCGGTGGCGCAGCGGGCGGGCCCGATCACGGTGCGCTTCGATACCCCGCGGTTCCTCGGTCGGGCGGAGAGGCTAGGTATGGTCGTTCACTACTGGACGATCAACGACCAGGCGGAGATGCGCCGTCTGTACGAGCTGGGGGCGCACGGTGTCATGACCGACTTCCCGGATCGGGCGGTCGCGGCGCTGAAGGAGTTGGGCAAGCGCTAGATTGATCTGCCATGCAACGGTATGGCCGAAATGGGCAAACTATGGGCGTCTGAAAGGAGGCGCCCGGAATGTTCCTGAACTTTGCGAGCCGCTTCATTGTCTGCCCGCTGGTTGTCTGGATCGGCCAGGCCCTGGGAGCTGTCCGTTTTGCCACCGGGGGGCAGATCCTGACCGTAGGGCTCATGCTCGCCGTTCTTGCCATTGTGATGGATCTGATCATCCTGCCACTGGTGGGGAACGGCGTCGCGACGGTGGTCGATTTCTTCGCTGCCACCGCCTTCATCTGGATCGCCGGGCAGTTTGCGACGGGGGCGCTGGTCACCTTTACCGGCGCGGCCATCGTCGGGGCGCTCCTGGCGGCCACCGAATGGGCGATGCACTCGTGGCTTGGGGCGGTAACGGCAGACCGCCGCCGCCGGGCTGGATAGGGGCAAATCTTTTGCGTGGTCTGAGTGTCAGAAGGGCGGCCCGGCGCAGATGCGCCAGGCCGCCTTCGTCGTTCTCTACAGTTCCACCTCATCCAGCTGGAAGAGGTTGTGCTGCTTCATCAGGGTGATCAGCTTGATCGGGTACTGGGGGTCGGTGGCATACCCGCTCCGCTTCAGGCCCCAGGCGCCCAGCACCGGGTCGGCCATGACCGCCCGAAAGGGGGCGTACCAGGAGCGGGTGAGCAGCAGGTCCTTGTGGTCCCGCCAGTTCTCCTCGACGTTGTGGTAGGCCCGGAAGTAGTCATCGACCACGTAGCGCTGGCCGTTGTAGACCTCCCAGGTGGTGGAGAGGATCGAGCCGGCGGTGCCCTTCCCCTTCATGCCGAAGAGGTTGTTCGAGAACTGACCGGTGTACTTGTCGACCGGGACGTACTGGCCCCAGCCGGTCTCCAGAATCGCCTGCGCCACCTGGAGCGAGGCCGACATGCCTGTCTCCTGGTGGGATTTGACCGCCATGGTGGAGACCCAGTCCTTGAACTCGGTCCTCGCTACGATGGGCCGGGCGGCGTAGGTCCGCCCCAGGTGGGCCTGGAAGGTGACCGGCTCGCTGGAGAGCACCCACTGCCCGTGCCTGAAGGCCTGGGCGTAGATCGTTTTCTGCCCGCTGCTGGCGGGGGTCCAGTTGAAGGTCTCGCCGGGCCGCCGCTCGCCGAGGGGAATCGTCTGGCCGCCCTCCTGCAGGAAGAACCGTACCTCGTCAGCGGGGACGTTTACGGCGCCGATCAGCGAGACCTGCCCGGTCACCACCTGCTTGGGCCCCACGCCGTTCAGCCAGAGGGTCGGCCTGGTGTTGATGGCGAAGTTGACCGGGCCGGCGGTTCGCACCACACCGGCGGTGTCGGTCACCTCGACCGTCAGGCTGTGGTTGCCGTTGGACTCGGGCCCGAAGGCCCACCAGTACTCCTTCTGGGTACTGAGCACCTTGCCGTCGAGCAGGTAACGGACCGAGGCGATCTCGTAGTTGGCGGCCACGTTAAGTGTCCGGCCCCGGGCGTTGAGGCTCTCGCCCTCCTTGATCGCGCTGAAGACCGTCCGGTGGCCGGAGGCCACGGTGACCGAAACGGGGACGGAGGCGTACTCCCGCTCTGCCCGGTCGTAGGCCACCACCCGCATCTTCTGCTGGCCGTTGAGGCTGACTGGGGGATACCACGTGAAGCTGTCGCCCGGCCCCACCGTGGCCAGATTGGTCACCTCGCCGGTGGTTGGGTTGACCAGTTGGTACCAGACCGAGGTGGCCACGAAGTTCAACTGGTGGCCGAGGGTGATCGGGCCGGTAATGACGCCGCCTGGTTCGATACCGGTCAGTGCCAGCTTTGTGTTGGGCCGTACGTTGACGGTGACGGCATCGGAATAGCGCATCCCGCCGTTGGGGTCCCGCCAGGCGGCCACGATATGCCGGGTGCCGGTCTGGGTGGGGTCCGGCGTGTAGGTATAGGCAGCGTGCACGTTGGCGCCGGTGGCGATTACACGGGCCTTGCGGGTGGCCGGGTCGACCAGGTAAAAGAAGATATGGCCGCCATTCGCTCCGAGAGCCGACAATGAGACGGGTCCGGTGATCGTCTGGCCCTCCCACACGCCCTGAAGCCGGAACGGCGCCACTGTGGCGATGGGGGACTTGTCGGTCTCGATCACGACCGCCCGCTGGGCGTCATCCCATGAGACCCTGACACCCAGGGCGGTGGAGATAAAGCGGATCGGCACGTAGGTCCGGTTGTCGATCAGAGTGGCGGGCACGTCGAGCATGGCGGCGTCGGTGCAGAGGGCGTTCAGGCAGGCCAGGGACCGGTCGATTTGCAGCTTTACATAGCGGTTGCCGCGCCGGACCTCGACCGTGCGGGCTGCTCCGTCCCAATGTGGGGCGGCGCCCATCGCCTCGAAGACCCCGCGCAGGGGGACCAGCGCCCGGGAGTTCTGGATCACCGGGGCCGGGCTCAGGTCGAGCCGCTTGCCGTCGAGAATGACATGGACGGGGGCGGCGGCGGAGGCGGTCGGCCCTGGGACGAGAGAAGCCAACAGAGCAAGGCTGGTCACGGCGACCAGCCAAGGGCGTGTACGCATGGTCAGATACACCTCCGCAGGTTCAGGACCGGCTGTGAGGGCCTGCCGGCTGTCGCCTCAGGCCCGGACGGAGTCCTGTAACAATTGGACGTTCTGGTGTGCGATTTCGTTTCAAGCCATTTATTGGAGCTTCCTGCCCCGGTCCCGGGGGCCGGCCAGGCTATAGGCCGCCAGGGCGCCCAGCGTGATCATGACCAGATCGTACCAACCCAGTTGGCGGGGCAGCTTGAGCCGGCTGAAGAGGGGCAGCCAGAGCAGGGCAAAGCCGACCACCGATACCAGCACGCTGCTGGCGGCAGCCAAAATGCCGAGAGCAAGGGACCTGTGCCGCCCGGCGGCGCGGTGAATCGCCCAGCCGGCCACCGGTCCGGTCAGCACGCCGGCCAGCCCGGGGATCCTCTGCAGGAGCAGCACCAGCCCCAGCCAGGCGCTCGCCCCGGCCAGGATTACAAGCAGGGAGGCGCCGGACGCCTTCAGGTACTCCTTTGCCGTGGGCGGCTGGCAGGCACAGAACTCATCTTCGGCCACCAGGGGCGGACCGGGATTCGGCCGATCGCTCATGGGAGAACCCTCCCTTTATCCTTTTCTAACATTTTCTGGTTCACATGGAGAAGTTCCTGCTCTCTCCAAGGGGAAAACCTGCCAAGATCCGTCTGGATCGAGGAGGAGCTAAGGATCAAACGTCGTATCGATGATGGAGTTGAGAATCGTCCCGGGAATCCGCGAGGGCTACCGGGGCAAGCTAGATGTAACGATGGCAGAAGAGGTGCGGTCATGAGACGTTTCCTGTTGCCGGTTCTGATTCTTACACTTGCCCTGCTCTTGTCGGCCTGCGGGGCCAACAGAGCTCCCCAGAAAGAGCAGCCCGACCAGTGGGGCAACCTCCGGGTGACGCTGGAGAAGGTCCAGCAGACAGAAACCCAGTGGTCGGCCAACCTTGCGGTCCACAACCCGACAGAGAAGATGCAAGCCATGCAGTACCGCGGGGCCTCCCGGTACACGATGGTGGTGACCCGGGAAGGCAAGGAGGTGCTCCGCCGGGGCTTTGAGTCCATGGATCCCAACAAGCCTGAGATCCTCAACCTGACGGCGGGGATCACGAAGAACCACGTGGTGGTCTGGACCTTCCGGGACGAAGCGGGGAATCGTGTGGAACCAGGCACCTACGAGATCTCGGTGACGCTGAACGGCGTGACGGTGGTGCCGGTGGCCAACCCCCAGGCGGGGCAGCCCGCCGAGCAACTGGTGGGGCCGAAGACGGTCGGTCCGGTCCAGGTGACGGTGAAGTGAAAAAGGGACGCTGGCGGCCTGCAGGCTGCCGGCGTTTTTCTTGCCGGCCGGAGGAAAAGGCCGGGCGTTGACCCCTCACTTCGCAAGATACGGATTTCACATAATAGGAATATTCGTCTCTACGACCAATCTTCTCTACCAGGGCTTCAATGAGGGGATGGTTTTACATGGAGATGTGGACGGGTGACTGGCTCGGACGGAGAGCCCGGTACACGCCCCACAAGGAGGGGCTGGTGGTGCTGTCGGGGGCGCAGCACGCCGGCCTGGGGCGACCGGGCGAACCGCCGCTGCGGCTCACCTTTGATCAGTGGAACCGACGGGCCAACCGGACCGCCCACCTATTGCGCTCTTATGGCATCGAGAAGGGCGATCGGGTGGGGGTGATCAGCCAGAACTGTGTCGAGATGCTCGACCTGCTCTTTGCCTGCGGCAAGCTGGGGGCGATCTATACGCCATACAACTGGCGGCTCACGGCCGCGGAGATGCGCCCGATGGTCGAGGACGCCCACCCGAAACTGCTCTGCTACGGGCCGCAGTTCGACGGAGTGGCCGCGGAGATGCCGGTGGGCAGAACCATCGCCATGGCCGACTTTGACTCGCTGCTGGAGGCCTTCCCGGACACCACGCCGCCGCCGGTCTCGATCGACCTGGAGGACCCGTGGATGATTCTCTACACCGGCGGCACGACCGGCCGCTCCAAGGGGGCGATCATCAGCCACCGGCAGGTGACCTGGAACGCCTGGAATACGATCGCCGGCTGGGGGCTCTCCCCCGACGACCGGGTGCCGATTCTGACCCCGTTCTTCCACACCGGCGGGCTGCACGTCTTTACCACCCCGCTGGTTCAACTGGGCGGCACCTCAATCCTGATGGGTCACTTCGACCCGGGGCTCATGCTCGAGACGATCCAGTCGGAGCGAGTCTCCATTCTCTTCATGGTGCCGACCATGTTCCAGATGGTGATGAGCCACCCACAGTTCGCCGGGGCCGATTTCAGCGGGGTCCGGTTCATGATCTCGGGCGGGGCGCCGTGTCCGCGACCCATCTATGAGGCATACTGGGCCAAGGGAGTGGTGTTCAAGAGCGGTTACGGCATGACCGAGGTGGGTCCGAACTGCTTTGTGCTGCCCGAGCACGAGATGAAGCGGAAGGTGGGGTCGGTGGGCTTCCCGATCTTCCATGCCGGTATGCGGATCATGGCGGACGACGGCCGGCCCTGCGGGCCGAACGAGGTGGGCGAACTGCAGATCACCGGGCCGCATCTCTGCTCGGGCTACTGGCGCAACCCAGACGCCACCCGCCAGGCCAACCCCGATGGCTGGTTCCGCACCGGCGACCTCGCCTACCGGGACGAGGAGGGCTTCTTCTACATTGTCGACCGGAAGAAGGACATGTTCATCTCGGGGGGAGAGAACGTCTACCCGGTGGAGGTGGAGGAGGTGCTCTACCAGCATCCGGCGGTGGCCGAGGCGGCGGTGATCGGGGTGGAGGACCCGTTCTGGGGCGAGGTGGGCCGGGCGGTAGTCGCCCTGCGCGACGGGCACACCGTCACGGAGCAGGAGTTGATCGCCTTCTGCCGGGAGCGGCTGGCCCGCTTCAAGGTGCCCAAGCAGGTGGAGTTCCGCCCGGCGCTTCCCAAGAGCGCCGCCGGCAAGATTCTCAAGCGGGAGCTCCGAGAGAGCCAGCCGACCAGCGAGGTGGCGGGGGACTAACCCCGCTGCCGCTGTCTGTAGGGCACTTCGGGGAGGAAAACCGGGCCGGGCGTGGAACCTCTCCCCGTTGACGCTGTATGGGAGTGATCCATCGTGTTCGGCGCGGACCAGGTACTGACCGCTAAACTCCTCCCCCCGAGGCCCCGCCGGCATACCCTGGTCCGGCCACGGCTGCAGGGGCGGCTCATGGAGGCGCTGGAGGTTCCGCTCACCATCGTGCATGCAGGGCCGGGCTATGGCAAGACCACAGCCCTGGCCTCGTTTTTGGCCGAACAGCCCCACCCCGTGGTCTGGTACGGGATCGCCGAGGGCGACGCCGACCCGCTCCCCTTTTTGCTCCATCTGATCTATGCCCTGCGCATGGCCAACCCGCATATCGGGGAGAAGGCGCTCTCGGTGCTGGCGGAGGGGGAGGGGCCGAACCGGCCCTGGCACCTGGCGGTGGAGGCGCTGATCAACGACATGGTCTTCTCCCGCCAGCCCGAGACGCTGGTGGTGCTCGACGATTTTCACCTGGTCGATGAGGTCCCGCCGGTGCGCTCGGTGGTGGAGCACCTGGTGGACCACCTGCCCCCGCACGCGCATCTGATCATCGCCTCCCGGCGCCGCCCGCCCCTGGCCGGCCTGCCCAAGTGGCGGGCCCGGGCGGAGGTGCTGGAGGTGGGCGAAAGCGACCTGGTCTTCACCCCGGAAGAGGTGGGGACGCTTTTTCGCGCCCAATATGGCCTGCACCTGACCGATCAGCAGTGTGGCGAGCTGGCCCGCCACACCGAGGGCTGGATCATCGCCCTGCAGCTGGTCTGGCAGGGCATGCGCAAGGGCTCGGCCCTGGCGGAGGTCTGGGGCGGGCGGACCGGGTCGCTGGAGGCGCTGTTCGCCTACCTGGCCCAGGAGGTGCTGGCCCGGCAAAAGGGGTTTGTCCGCCGCTTTCTGCTCACCACCGCCGTGCTGGAGCGGCTGACCGCCGCCGCCTGCGACGCCGTGATGGGCGAAAGCGGGAGCGAGCGGGTGCTGGCGGAGTTGGAGGAGAACGGTCTCTTCCTACAGCCGCTCCCCGGCGGGGGCTACCGCTACCACCAGCTCTTTCAGCAGTTCCTGCGGGAGAGGGCGCAGGAAGATGAGGAGACCTGGCGGGCCCACCAGCGCAGGGCGGCCCACCACTACCAGGAGGCGGGCGACCAGGAGGAGGCGGCCGTCCACCTGCTGGAGGCGGGGGACTACCAGGAGGCGGCCCGGACCGTGACGCTGGCGGCCCCGGCGCTCCTGGAGGGCGGCCGGACCGATCAGCTGCTCTCGCTGCTCGACCGCCTGCCGCCGCCGACCTTCGAGGCGTACCCGGAGCTGCGGCTCCGCTGGGGCGACGGGCTGCGGCTGACCAGCCGCTTCGAGGGGGCGCTCGATGCCTACCGCGAGGCGGCGGAGCGCTACCGCGAAGCGGGGGACCGTCGGGGGCTCTGCCTGGCGCTCCAGGCCCAGGGGCGGGTCTACCTGGACACGATTCAGCCCGGCGAGGCAGACGGGCTCCTGCGGGAGGCGCTCTCCCTGTCGGAGGCGCTCACCGAGCAGGAGCGGGCGACGCTGCTGGCGCTGATCGCCGAGAATGAGACCAACCGGGGCCGCCCCGAAGATGCGGCGCGCTTTGCCCAGATGGCGGCAGCGCAGGTGCCGCTGCGGGAAGACCTGGAGGTCCGGGCCCACCTGCGGACCGGCCGGCTGGCGGCGGCGGTGGCCTGCCTGGACCGGCTGGAGCGGCAGGGGCGGAGCCAGGCGGTGCGCAGCCACCGGGAGGTCCCGCTGCTCTACTCGCTGCTCGCCTCGCTGATGGGCGACGCCGAGCGGGCGCTCGCCACGGCGGAAGATGGAATCGCCGCCGGCCAGGAGAAGGGCTCTCCCTTTGTCGAGGCGGTGGGCCACATGCGCCGCGGGCATGCCCTGCAGCTCAACCCGCTGACCCCCTTCGATGAGGCGGCCGCAGGGTACCGGCAGGCGATTGAGATGATGGACGAGCTGCGGGTGGTGCGGGGCAAGGCAGAGCCGCTGGCCGGCCTGACCCTGCTCTACGGTCACGCCGCCGGTGACTGGGCGCAGGCGGAGAAGCACGGCCGGGTGGGGGCCCAGATCGCTGCCGCCGCCCGCGACCAGTGGTTCTATGCCTTCTGCCTGCTGGCCCTGGGCAGCGCCGGGCTGGCGACTGGCCACGACGACGAGGGGCGGCGCTACCTGGGCGAGGCAGAGCAGGCCTTCCAGGAGGCCGGCGATGCCAACGGTCTGGCGCTCGCCCGCCTCTGGCAAGCGGTGCTGGCCCACCGGGAGGGGGAGTGGGAGCGCTTTGGCCGGGCGATGAGCGGGGCGCTGACCGGTGCCCAGCAGGGGGGCTATGCCTTCCTCTTTACCCGGCGGACCCTCTTTGGCCTGCGGGATCAGCAGGCGCTGATCCCCCTGCTGTCCGAGGCGAGGGCCCGGTCGATCCAGGCCGATTATGCGGGCTGGCTGCTGGCGGAAATGGGAATCGCCAACCCCGATCACCACCCCGGCTTCACCCTGCGAATTCGCATCTTGGGCAACTTCGCCGTCTGGCGCGGTCGCCAGGAGGTGACGGTGAAGGACTGGCAGCGGGAGAAGGCGAAACAGCTATTTCAACTGTTCATCACCCAACGGAGACGGCTTTTACAGAAGGAGCAGATCATCGACCTGCTCTGGCCGGGCGCCGAGTCATCGGCAGCCTTCCGGGACTTCAAGGTGGCGCTCAACGCCCTGTTCAATGCCCTGGAACCCAACCGGGCGGCCCGCTCGGGCTCGTTCTACATCGTGCGGCAGGGGACGGCCTATGGGCTCAACCTGGCCTCGGGCTTCTGGCTCGATGCCGACGAGTTCGAGGGGCTGGCGACCCAGGGGTTGGCACTGGTGGGGCGCGGCAAGCCAGAGGAGGCGGAGCGGCCGCTTCGCCGGGCGCTGGATCTTTACCAGGGTGATTTCCTGGAAGATGCGCCCTACGAGGACTGGGCAGCCGAGGAGCGGGAGCGGCTGCGACTGCTCTACCTGCGGGCTGCGGAGACGCTGGCCCAGCGGGCGCTGCACCAGGGTGATTACGAGTCATGCATTCAGCTCTGCGACCGCATTCTCATTCGGGATCACTGCTGGGAGGAGGCCTTCCGTCTCCTCATGCAGAGCTACAACCGAATGGGGAACCGCTCCATGGCGTTGCGCACCTACGACCGGTGCGTCCAGAACCTGGAGGCGGAGTTGTCGATCAAACCGATGGCAGAGACACAGCAGCTCTATGAGCGAATCCGATCCAGCGGTGAATGAGCAAAAGGAGGAGTCCCACATGCCGACCGTGCGACTCGACAGCGGCCTGAATCTGTTCTACCGGGAAAGCGGCAGCGGTGACCGGGTGCTGCTTCTGATTCATGGCAACCTGGCGTCCTCGATCTGGTGGGACCGGGTGATGGCGCTGCTCCCAGCCGGAATCAAGGCCTATGCCCCCGATCTACGGGGGTACGGCGACAGCGACAAGCCCGAGGGCGAGTGGTCGATGCACGACCTGGCTGACGACATCTACCGGTTTGCACGGGCTGTGGGCATTGAGCGGGCCACGGTGGTGGGCCACTCCATGGGCGGCGGCGTGGCGCAGCAGCTGACCGTAGAGCATCCGGCGCTGGTGGAGCGGCTGGTGCTGCTCAACTCGGCGGAGCCCGCGGGGCTTCAGACCCCGCCGGAGAAGTACGCCCAGATCGAGGCGATGGCCAGGCAGCCCGAGACGGTCAAGATGGTGCTCGGCATGATGGCGCCCACCGCCCCGAAGGACGAGTTTTACGCCCGGGTGATGGAGGAGTCGGTCGCCAAGTCCGCCGGCTCCTGGATCCGGGGCGGCTACGCTCTGGACCGGATGAACCTGGTGGAGCAGGTCGGCTCCATCGCCGTGCCGGTACTGATTCTCTTTGGGCAGAAGGATATTCTGATCACGCCGGAGATGATGGAGCGGACCCACCGCCAAATTCCCGGCTCGGTGTTGGAGATGTGGCCTGAGGTCGGCCATTCGGCCAACCTGGAGGACCCGGAGCGGTTCACCCAACGGCTGCTGGCGTTTATGGAGGGATAGCTTTGGTTCAGGCTCTATTTACGCAGTGGCTCCACCACCCCTACTTCGACCCTGCCACCCGGGAGGAGCTCGCGGCAATCGCCGGCGATGAGCGGGAGATCGAGGACCGCTTCTACCGGCACCTGGAGTTCGGCACCGGAGGCCTGCGGGGCCTGATCGGGGCCGGAACCAACCGGATCAACCGCTACACCGTCCGGCTGGCCACCCAGGGGCTGGCTGACTACATTCGCTCCTTCGGGCCGGAGGCGATGCGACGGGGGGTCGCCATCGCCCATGACTCCCGCCGCTTCTCGCCGGAGTTCGCCCGGGAGGCGGCGCTCACCCTCTCCGCCAGCGGGATCGCCGCCTACCTCTGGGACTCCCTGCGCCCCACCCCCATGCTCTCCTTCGCCGTGCGGGAGCTGGGGGCGATCGCCGGCATTGTGATCACCGCCAGCCACAACCCCCCCGAGTACAATGGCTACAAGGTCTACTGGGAGGATGGCGGCCAGGTGCCGCCCGAGCGGGCGGCGGCGATTCAGGCGGCGATTGGGGCGGTCGACGATCTGACCAACATTCGCCCGATGGGGGAGGAGGAGGCCCGAGCCCGCGGCCTGCTGCGGTACGTGCCGGAGGCGGTGGATCAGGCCTATATTGAGCGGCTGCTCAGCCTGGTCCGTACAGCGCCGGCCGAGCGGGCGGCCTGCCGGATCCTCTACAGCCCCCTGCACGGCAGCGGGAACCTGCCGGTACGGGAGGCGCTCTCCCGGGCCGGCTACCCCGTCGCCGTGGTGGCGGAGCAGGAGGCGCCCGACCCCAACTTCTCCACGGTGCGGTACCCGAACCCGGAGGAGGCCGAGGTCTTCACCCTGGCCCTGAAGCAGGCGGAGCGTGAGCGGCCGGACGTGATCATGGCCACCGACCCCGACGCCGACCGGCTCGGCGTGCTGGCCCTGGACCGGGACGGCGCCTACCGGCTGCTTAGCGGCAACCAGATCGGCGCCATTCTCGCCGACTACATTCTGAGCAGCCAGGCGGCGGCCGGGAGCTTGCCGGCCAACGGGGCGATTATTAAGACGATTGCCACCTCGAACATGATCGCTGCGCTCTGCCAGGCCCACGGGGTGGCCCTATGCGATACCCACACCGGCTTCAAGTTCATCGGCGATAAGATTCGTGAGTTTGAGGAGACCGGTTCGCACACCTTCTTGCTTGGCTACGAGGAGAGCTACGGCTACCTGGGCGCCACCTTCGTGCGGGACAAGGATGCGGTCATGGCCGCCCTGCTGGTGGCGGAAGCGACCGCCTACCACAAGGCGCAGGGGCGGACGCTCTACGACGCCCTGAAGGCGATCTGGGCCCGCTGTGGGGTCTTCCGGGAGGAGCTGCACAACGTCACCCTGCCGGGCAAGGATGGCCAGGCGAAGATCGCGGCGCTCATGGAGGCGCTGCGGCGCACCCCGCCGGCCCACTTCGGCCCGGTGGCAGTCGCCTTTGCAGACGACTATGGCGCCGGTACCGGGCTCGACCTGGCCTCCGGCCAGCCCTACCCCCTGCCCCTGGCGAAGGCGAACGTGCTGCATTACCGCTTTGCGGACGGCGGCTTTGTCATGGTCCGGCCCTCGGGCACCGAGCCCAAGTTAAAGCTCTACGTCTCGGTGACCGGGCGAGATGAGGCGGAGGCGGAGCGGCTGGTACAGGCGGTAAAGGCCGACGCGATCCGGCAGATGGGGTTGGCATAAGCAGATCAAAACGGCATAGGATAAAAACGGTCCGCCGTGGTGCAAGCACGGCAGGCCATCGGGGGAGCCTTCACTGTCCGACCGGGCGGGAGGGCTCTTTCTCATGCTCACGGGGTGGCGCCAGATTCAGGTACTGAATCACCTGGGGGGCAGCGGTTGCCGGGCAGAGCGCCTGGGTGGTCGCCGGGGCGGTCGCCGGGGCAGAGGGGGTGGACCGGATCACCGCCGTGCTCAGGTTGAGCGCCGCTGAGCAGATGTTGACCGCCGCCGTCACGCCGATAATCACCTGGACCACCGTTGAGGCCTTCTCCTTTCTCACTCGGGGTCACCTCCCATGTCAATCTGTCACCTGATTATGTTTAGAACACCGGAGTTTGGGCCAGAATCGGGATGAACCGCTTCTCTCCGACTCTCTGGTACTTGTCTATGCCCCAAGAAGAATGAATAGACCAAGAATACCTAACTTTTCTGAAGGAGTCAGAGGCTGGAGCAAATCCTGGGTGTTATCGCGCGACGACTCGCCCAGACCAACCGAGGTGGATGAGATGCGTTTGATCAGACTGAACGAGGCGGCCCGCATGCTGGGGGTCGACGGCGACACGCTCCGCCGGCGGGCGAAGAGCGGCGACACGGTGGAGATCTACGGTGTGCGTCTGCGGGTCTACCGTATGGACCCCAAGCCCAACGCCGAGCGGCGCTTCGACGCCGATGAGATCAGGGCGGCGCTGGACCGCCTTCAGCGGGTGCGGTAGCTGGAACCATCCTATGGTGCGCCTGCTAAAGCAGAACGATTGGCCAGTATTTGGTATCAGAGGACAAGCAGTGGGGGGTCGCCATGAAACTCGTGTCAATCAGTCGGGCCGCACGGTTACTGGGCATCGACCCAGGTGGGCTCCGGCGAAGGGAGACGCCCGATGGGCGGTACTGCGAAGTGTATGGCCACCGGATCAAGGTCTTTCGTGTCGACCTGGGTCCCGGTGCCCAGCGCCGCTACGACGAAGATGAGATTCAGCGGGTGTTAGCCCGTATGAGCAAGTCCCGGTGAGTTCTGACGGCGCCTGTTTGTCTCCCTTTGTCTCGGTTCCCCAATATATCCCTATGACAGCCTGTCAGGAGGTATGCCCCCGTGGTCCAGATGATCACCACCAAAGAGGCGGCCCGGCTGCTCCAGGTCGACCCCCGCACCCTGCGCAAATACGAGACCCCCGATGGGCGTTGGTGCGAGGTGCTGGGGCTGCGCTTCAAGGTCTTCCGTCTGGGGCTCTCACCCCTCTCCCAGCGCCGGTACGACCGCGACGAGATTCTGCGGGCGCTCGCAAGGGCTCGGCGGGCCGAATAGCGAAGACCACGGTTCAGTGATGGACCGTGGTCTTTTCCTTTGCCGGGCCGGTTCACTCGGGCGCCTGGCCGAGCGGGAGATAGTTTCTATGACCTATGCTGTGCGCAGTTGGGCTGGTCGAAAGGCTCATCTTCGGCTTTTTGGGCGGCGCGGGGTCCCGCGGTAACCCGCTTGTAACTCCCGCGCAACTGCTCCGAGGTAGCATCAAGCATGGAAGAAACGTGTGCGGAGGTGTTTCCGAATGTCGCAGAACCGCCCATATGTGGGTGTGGTCAGCACCGGGATTTACATTCCCAAGGAGCGCCATACTGCCGCCTTCATCGCCCGGGAGTCCGGCGTGCCGCAGGACGTGATTGAGAAGAAGATGGGCTTTACCCAGAAGCCGGTAGCCGGGCCGGAGGACGGCACTGCTGCCATGGGCATCAGGGCAGCCAAAGATGCGATTGCGCGCGCTGGGATCGATCCGTCTGAGATCGACCTGGTGATCTATATTGGCGAAGAGTATAAGGAGTACCAGCTATGGACGGCGGGGATCAAGACCGCCTACGAGGTGGGGGCGACCCGGGCCTGGGCCTTCGATACCCAGCTTCGCTGCGGCACCTGGGTGCTGGGCATGAAGCTGGCGGAGGCGCTGATGCTTTCCGACGACCAGATCAACACCGTGCTCCTGGCCGGCGGCTATCGGAACGGTGACTTCATTGACTACAAGAACCCCCGGGTCTCCTTCATGTACAACCTGGGGGCCGGCGGCGGCGCCATGCTCCTGAAGAAGAACTTCGGGCGCAACCGGGTGATCGGCTCCTCGGTTCTGGTAGACGGCAGCCTCTCGGAGACCGTCGGCGTGCTGGGCGGCGGCACCAAGTGCGGGGTCCGGAACTTCGACGGCAGCCTCTACCAGCTCGATGTGCTCGACCCCGAGACCATGAAGACCCGGCTGAACGAGGTCTCGACCCAGAACTTTGTGCAGGTGGTCAAGAACGCTTGTGCCAAGGGCGGCTACGAGACCAGCCAGATCGATTACTGCGCCATTCTCCACATGAAGCGCTCGGCGCACGAGATGCTGCTTGCGGAGCTGGGGCTTTCCACGGAGCGGTCGATCTACCTCTCCGACTACGGCCACATTGGCCAGATCGACCAGATTCTCTCGATTCATCTCGCGCTGGAGCAGGGGATGATCAAGGACGGCGACCTGGTGGTCGGTGTCAGCGCCGGCGTGGGCTACGCCTGGGGCGCGACGGCGATCAAGTGGGGCCCGGTGGAATAAGGCAAAGCGGTAGATGGAGGCGCAAAGATGCTGACGGACAAGTGGCGTCAATCATATCAAGAAAAGTTGATTTCACTCGATGAGGCAGTTGCCAAGCTCAAGTCGCACGACCGTGTCGGCTTCGGCATGGTGGCGGCGGAGCCCCAGGGCTTCCTGGGCCGGCTCCAGACCATCGCCGGCCAGGTGGAGGACATCTCCCTCTTTGGCGCCCTGATGGTGGGTGACTATGAGTGGATGAAGGATCCCGCCTACGCCGGTATCTTCAAGCACGAGGCCTGGTTCTACGGCGCCACGGCCCGGGCCGCCCATGCCAGCCACCAGGGCGCGACCTTTGTGCCCAACAACCTGCACCGGGCCGGCCGCGACCGCTACGAGGTGGCGCCGCTCAATGTGCTGGTCACCACCGTCTCGCCCATGGATCAGCACGGCTACTTCTCCATGTCATGCTCCGCCGTCTTCGAGCGGTGGACGCTGGAGTCGGCCGACCTGGTGATCGTGGAGGTGAATGAGAACACCCCGCGGACCTTTGGCGACACCCTGCTGCACATTTCTCAGGTCGACTGGGTGGTGGAGAACCACCGGCCGGTCTTTGAGCTGACCAATATCGCCCCCGGCCCCGAGGAGACGGCCATTGCCGGCTACGTGGCCGACTTGGTAGAAGACGGCGCCACGATTCAGCTGGGCATCGGCGGCATCCCCAACGCCGTGGCCGGATTCCTGAAGGAGAAGCGGGAGCTGGGCATCCACACCGAGATGATCGTCGACGCCATGTACGACCTGTACGAGGCGGGCGTAATCACCAACAGCCGCAAGACGATCGACCGGTACAAGACGGTGGGCTGTTTCGCCGCAGGCTCCCGGAAGCTCTACGACTGGCTCGACAACAACCCGTCGATTGAGATCCGCGACGGCAATTACACCAACGACCCCTACGTGCTGGCGAAGAACCACAAGATGACCTCGATCAACACCGCCATTTCGATCGACCTGACCGGCCAGGTCTGCTCCGAGTCGCTGGGGCCCGTTCAGTATTCGGGCACAGGCGGCCAGCGCGACACCCACGTGGGCGCCTGGATGTCCCCCGGCGGCAAGGGGATTCTCTGCCTGCGCTCCACCGCCAAGAATGGGACCATCTCCACCATCGCCCCCATGCTGGCCCCCGGGTCGGTGGTCACCATGACCCGCAACGACGTGGACTACGTGGTGACGGAGTACGGCGTCGCCCACCTCCGTGGCCGTTCGGTCCATGAGCGGGCCGCCCAGCTGATTCAGATCGCGCACCCGAACTTTCGTGAACAGTTGGCGGCAGAGGGCGAGAAGTATGGGTGGCTGCCCCGCACGAGCTACGCGCTCTCACGTTGATCTGTAAGATAAAGGTTGATGTAGAAAAGTAACGAATGTATGGCTATAAAGTAGTGGCGAAACTGATATTTCGCTTTCTGGCAGTATCAGTTATGCTATACACGCTCCCTGTTGATTCGACTAGTTGAGGAGGTACACACTGTGAAGCGCTTCCTGTCTACGCTTCTCGCTGCGACCCTGGCCGCCTCCGTCCTGGCCGGCTGCGGCGGCATGAAGGAGCCCGCCCCCGCTGCCAAGGAAGAGCCGAAGAAGACCGAGACCCCCGCTGCCGCCAAGGGCGACTCCACCGGCGTCACCGAGACCACCATCAAGGTGGGCGGCTTCGCCGCTCAGTCCGGCCCGGTCGCTCCCATCGGCATCTCGGTTCGCAAGGGCTTCGAGGCCTTTATCAAGCACACCAACGACAACGGCGGCGTGCATGGCCGCAAGATCGAGATCGTGAACGTGGCCGACGACGCCTTCGACGGCGGCAAGGCGCTGGCTGCTACCAAGCAGCTGGTGGAGTCCGACAAGGTCTTCGCCCTGGCCCCGGTACTGGGCACCCCGGGCTACCTGGCCTCCATGGACTACATCGTCGAGAAGAACGTCCCGCTGGTCTACCCGATGACCGGCGTCGAGCAGACCGCCCATCCGGCCAAGAAGAACATCTTCGCTGTGCAGCCGAACAACTTCGACGAGGCCAAGGTCCTGACCCAGTATGCGGTCAAGGAGCTGGGCAAGAAGAAGATCGCCGTCTTCTGGCAGAACTCGGACATGGGCAAGCAGGGCCTGAAGGGCATCAAGGAGATCGCCCCGAAGCTGGGCGCCGAGATCGTCTACGAGGCCCCGCACGACGTGAAGGCCGTTGACTTCGCCACCCCGGTGCTGAACGCCAAGGCCAAGGGCGCCGAGGCCGTCATCGTCTTCACCACCCTGGCCGAGACCGTCGGCATCCTCAAGGAGGCCAAGAAGCAGGGCCTGACCGCTCAGATGCTCACCTCCTACGTCAACGCCGACCCGATCAACCTGCCTAAGCTGGCCGGTGACGCCGCTGTTGGCCTGATCGCCGGCGGCTGGGTGCCGGTTGCTGACCCGAACAGCCCCGACATCAAGAAGTTCTACGAGATCTACGGCTCCTACAACAAGGACAAGGACGGCAAGCCCGAGCTGCCCAACGCCTTCACCACCGCCGGCTGGATCGCCGCCGAGCTGCTGGTCAAGGGCCTGCAGGACGCCGGCAAGGATCTGACCCGTGAGAAGCTGGTTGCCGCCCTCGAGAACCTCAATAACTTCAACGGCATCATGGCCAAGGGCATCTCCTATGGCCCCGGCAATCGGTCCGGCGTGCTCAACTTCTACCTGAACAAGGTCGAGAAGCAGGGCGACCAGGTCATCATGCTGCCGATCAGCAAGGAAGCTTACAAGCTGGAGCGCTAATCTGGCCCTGCGGCCAGGCCTGTTACAGGGGGGAGACTTCGGCCTCCCCCCTGTGCCTGTGGCTGAGGCTCACTAAGGAGGTTACACCTGTGATTCTGGCCCAGCAGATTATCAGTGGTTTGGCCACTGGGTCGCTGTACGCCCTGGCCGCACTGGGCCTCGTTCTGATCTTCAAGACGTCGGACGTGGTCAACTTCGCACAGGGCGAGATGGCGATGTTCGGCACCTTCGTCGCCTTCACCCTGATGACCAGTGGAGGTGTCCCCTACTGGGGTGCCTTCTTCCTGGCCCTTGGCTTCGCAGCGCTCTTCGGCGCATCGATCGAGCGAATCGTGCTGCGCCCCCTGAACAAGGCGCCGCTGATCTCGGTCCTCATCGTGACCCTCGGCCTCTTTAATATCATCAACGGTGTCGCCGGCTGGATCTGGGGCTACGAGCAGCAGCCGTTCCCCGAAGGCGTCAGCGGCGCGCCGATCCAGATGGGCGGGGTCGTCTTCACCCTGCCGAACATCTTGAATCTCGTCGTCGCCCTGTCGGTGATGCTGGTCTTCTTCGCCATGTTCAAGTACTCCATGATGGGCATTGCCATGCGGGCGGTGGCGGAGAACCGCATCGCCGCCAAGCTGGTGGGTGTCCACACCAACCGGGTCCTGGCCCTTACCTGGGGGTTGGGCGGCATTCTGGCGGCCACCGCCGGCATTCTGATCGCCCCGGTCACTACCCTCGAAATCAACATGATGGCCGATATGCAGATCAAGGCCTTCACCGCTGCGGTCCTCGGCGGCTTCACCTCGCTCCCCGGCGCCGTGGTGGGCGGTCTCGCCCTGGGCGTGCTGGAGAACGTGGTGGGCCAGTATGTGCCGCAGCTCAAGACGCCGTTTGCCTTCGGGCTCATCGTGCTCGTGCTCCTCATTCGCCCGGCGGGCTTGCTCGGGACGATTCAGAAGAAGAAGGTGTAGCCCATGACCAAGAAGCTGCTCTACGGAATCGGCTTCGCGGCCTTGCTGGTGCTGCCCCAGGCCTTGCCCAGCGAGCTTTCGTGGCTGGTGTTTATGCTGAACCGGGCGCTTATCTTCGCCATCATGGCGATCGGCCTCAACCTGCTGACCGGCTATGCAGGGCAGATCTCGATCGGCCATGCCGCCTTCATGGCGGTGGGCGCCTTCGCCTCCCACGGCCTGTCCGCTGTGGTGGGCATGCCGGTCTGGTTTTCGATACCGCTGGGCGCCCTGATCGCCGCGGTGGTCGGCTACGGGCTCGGCTTCCCGGCGCTCCGCCTCGCGGGCCACTACCTGGCCATTGCCACCCTGGGCTTCGGCGTGGCGATCCCCCAGGTGCTGAACCTCTGGGAGTCGCTCACCGGCGGCTGGACCGGCGTCAAGCCGGAGGCGCCGTACTTCCACCCGATCTCCTTCCGGGAGGATCGGATCTACTACTACCTGATCCTCTTCGGCCTGCTCTTCCTGACCTGGGTCGCCTACAACATCGTGAAGAGCCGCACCGGCCGGGCCTTTATCGCCCTGCGGGACTCCGAGGTGGCTGCCCAGGCGATGGGCATCAGCCTGACCCGCTACAAGACCACCGCCTTCGCCGTCTCGGCCTTCTACGCCGGCTTTGGCGGCGCCCTGTACGGCCACATGATCAACTACATCTCGCCGCATGACTTCAACCTGGGCATCTCCATGGAGCTGTTTACGGCGATCGTGCTGGGCGGTCTGGCCTCGATTCGGGGCTCGATCATCGGGGCGCTCTTCCTGTCGTTCCTGCCGAAGCTGACGGAGCGGGTCTCGCTGGCGCTGCAGAAGTCGGGCGCCTTTGAGCACTCCCACTTCCTGCAGAACGTCTTCAAGAACTTCAACCAGGTGCTGACCGGCGTGATCCTGGTGCTGGTGGTCCTCTACCTGCCGCTGGGCCTGGTGGACCTGTGGCGCCGGGCCAAGGGCTGGCTTGGCAGCCGGGCCGCCGTGAAGGAGGGGAAGTAGATGGCGATTCTGGAGCTGAAGGGCGTCACGGTCCGCTTCGGCGGCATCGTCGCCGTCAATGGCCTCGACCTGTCGGTGGAGGAGGGGACGATTCACGGTCTGATCGGCCCCAACGGCGCCGGCAAGTCTACCGTCTTCAACGTGCTCTCCCGCTATTACGATCCGGCAGAGGGCAGCGTCTCCTTCGACGGCAAGAACCTGCTCTCCGCCCAGCCCCACGACGTGATCAACCGCGGCATTGCCCGCACCTTTCAGAACGTGGAGCTGTTCAAGGGGCTCTCGGTCTGGGACAACCTCATGGTCGGCCAGAACCGCACCTTCCGGTACGGGCTGCTGGGTTCCGCCTTCGCCCCGCTGCTGCCCGCCGTGCGCCGGCAGGAGAAGGAGGCCCGCGACCGGGCCATGGAGATCCTGGAGTTCCTCGGCATCGCCGCCCACAAGGACTCCTTCCCGCAGTTCCTGCCGTACGGCATTCAGAAGCGGGTGGAGTTCGCCCGGGCGCTGGTCAGCCAGCCGAAGCTCATTCTACTCGACGAGCCCGCCGCCGGCATGAACCACGGTGAGACCGGCGACCTGGCCGATCTGATTCGGGTGATGCGTGACAAGTACAAGACCACCGTGCTGCTGGTGGAGCACGACATGAGCCTGGTCATGTCGACCTGTGAGCGAATCACGGTCATGGAGTTCGGCCGCAAGATCGCCGACGGCACCCCCGCCGAGGTGCAGCAGAACCCGGCGGTAATCAAGGCCTACCTGGGCGAGGAGGAGGAAGCGCATGCTTAGGCTGAAGAACGTCAGCGCCTCCTATGGCCGAATCCGCGCCCTGCACAACCTCACCCTGGAGGTACCCGAGGGCAAGATTGTTGCCCTGCTGGGGGCCAACGGCGCCGGCAAGACCTCGACCCTGCGGGTGATCACCGGGCTGCTCCAGCCCACGGAGGGCACGGTGGAGCTGGCGGGCCGTGACCTGACCCGAATGGCTACCGAGGAGATCGTCCCCCTGGGCGTCTCCATGTCGCCGGAGGGCCGCCAGGTCTTCACCCACCTGACCGTGGCCGAGAATTTGAAGTTGGGCTCCTACACCCGCAAGGACGCCGCCGGCGTCAAGCGAGACATGGACTGGGTCCTCTCGCTCTTCCCCCGGCTGAAGGAGCGCTTCAGCCAGGTGGGCGGCACCCTCTCGGGCGGTGAGCAGCAGATGCTGGCCATCGGGCGGGCGCTGATGGCCCGGCCCAAGCTCCTGCTGCTCGACGAGCCCTCCCTCGGCCTGGCCCCGCTGATCGTGCGGGAGATCTTCGAGATCGTCAAGCAGGTCAACCGGGAGGGAATGTCGGTGCTGCTGGTGGAGCAGAACGCCAACCTGGCGCTGCGCACGGCGCACTACGCCTACATTCTCGAGACCGGTCGCCTGGTGATGGAGGGGCCGGCGGAAGATGTGCGCCAGAACCCGGAGGTCAAGAAGATCTACCTGGGTGGATAGCTGAAGAGTAGGCCGAGGGGAGCTTCCCCTCGGCCTCATTTGCACAGATGGTCGGGTGAGCACCCCCCGTTGAATGCCCCTCACATTCTATGCGAATGTTGTGTAAATTTAAACGGAGTTGTGATTGTTTGAGGCCGAGGGGGGAGACTCCCCTCGGTCTACGCCATTGATCCCTGTGTGTCCCCAGGCTATGTTAGATCATTTTATTTTATATCTCGACTAAGTGGTCCGAATCATCATATATTTGTGTTATTGTATATTGGTATATTGCGCTTACTCAGCCTTTGGAACATCTACTCCATACATATGGTGGCCAACGTAAGGAGGGGGTGCTCTCCCTCCGGGTAGGATGCAAAATCGGTACACCTGGAGGTGCTTTTCCTTGTTTTCAGGGTCTCCGTTCCACTTTGGTCGGGTGCGGTGGCTTCTTATTGCCGTGCTGTTGGTAGGATCGCTGCTGGTGACGGCTCCGGCTGCCGAGGCGGCTACCTATGTGGTCAACAAGTTCACCGATTCGGCCACCGACCCCTGTGACGGCGTGGGCGACTGCTCGCTCCGGTCGGCCATTATTAAGGCGAACAGCAACACGGGAGGGGACATCATACACGTCCCCACCGGAACCTATACACTGACCATCGCAGGGGCAGGGGAGAATCTGGGTGCCACCGGCGATCTTGACATTACCGACAGCGTGACAATCATCGGGTCGGGTGGGAACGCGGACGGGTCCCCTGGTGCTACCGTAATTGAGGCTGGCTCAGCGGACAGCGGCAACCCCACCCCCGGACCTGGACGGGGGATTGACCGCGTCTTTCATGTCAAGGCCAGCAGCGCGATCAGCGTCTCCATTAAGGCGGTAACCATCCAGTACGGAACCGCCGCCCGCATTGTCGACGGCAGCACCGTCGTCGACGAGGGATATGGCGGAGGGGTGGCGTTTGAGACCGACAGTGCGTATAGCTCGCTGACCCTGTATAACGTAGTCGTCGACAGCAATTCCACGGTGGAGCCCACCTATATGGCCGGCGGCGCGGGCGTTGACCTGTACAACATCGCGACCACCCCGCTCGCTCCGGTGACGATTGAGAAGTCGGTGATCAGCAACAACTACACCACCACGGGCGATGGCGGCGGCATCCATGCCGCCTATGTGAACCTGACCCTGAAGGATTCAACCGTCTCAGGCAACACCACCAGCAATGGCGCCGGCGGCTATGCCAGCGGTGGTGGACTTCTGATCGCGAATTCAGATGTGTCCATTCAGCGCAGCGCTTTCATCGGGAACACGGCCTATGGTCACGGCGGCGCAATCAGCGTCGTGTCCGGAACCGTCTCCATTAAGGACTCTACCTTCAGCGGCAACAGCGGCAACAACGCTACCAGCAGGGGCGGCGCAATCCACTACGATTACTCGGCCGGCAAGAGCCTGACGCTGACGAACGCAACCCTGACCGCCAACAGTGCAGCAACAGGCGGCGGGCTCTATAAGGGGACAGACGGCACGGTCACACTTCAAAACACTATTGTTTACGGGAACACCGCCACGACCAGCCCCGAGATCCACGGTGCGCTCGACACCGCCAACTCGTACAACAACATCGTGGACAGCGACGGGACTGGTGGCCTGACGAATGGCACCAACAACAACAAGGTGGGCGTAGACCCCCTCCTGAGAACCCTGGGGAACTACGGTGGCCCCACCCAGACCCATGCGCTGGCCTTCGGCAGCCCTGCGCAAGATGGTGGCTCCAATACCTACGCCTCGGCCCTGGACCAGCGGGGCCAGACCCGAATCCTTGACTCCGCCATTGACGCCGACACCACCCAGACGGTGGACATCGGTGCTTTCGAGACGCACCCGTCCCTGGTGGACATCCCTCCACAGAACCTGTCAGGCTCGACCGTCACCGTCAGCTTCACCGTGGCCGATGGGTCAAAGCCGATCACGGTGACGGGGACCTCCAGCAACGGGGAGGTGGTGGCCAACAGCGGCATCAGCGGCAGCGTCAGCGGCAGCACCGCCACGCTGACGATCACACCGCTGAAGAGCGGTGTGACCACCATTACCGCGACCGTAACCGATTCGAGCAACAATAACGTCTCCATCTCTGACCAGTTCGAACTCACGGTGACCGTGAGCGCCAGCCCGCCATCGGTCACATCGGCAACCACCAGCGAGGAGACGCAGTCTACCTCCGGGCTGGTGATCAGCCCGGTCTCGGGGGACACGAACGTCTCCCACTTCAAAATCACCAACATCACCAACGGGCGCCTCTTCCAGAACAACGGCAGCACAGAGATCACCAACGGGACGTTCATCACCCTGGCAGAGGGGCAGGCGGGGCTGAAGTTCACCCCCAGCCAGGACAAGAACAGCCCCGGCGGGGACAGCTTCAGCTTCGATGTTCAGGCGGCTTACGACAGCGCCGGCGCCGGCCTGTCCACCGCTACCACCGCCACTATTACGGTGACCGAGGAGAACGATGCCCCTATTGCCACCGCAGACAGCCTATCCAGCCAGGTGGAGGACTCCGGCCCCTGGACCATTTCCACTGCCAGCCTCTTAGCGAATGATACCGCGGGGCCGTCCAACGAGGGCGGGCAGAGCCTCACCGTCACCGCGGTCGCCGCCGGGACGGGCGGCAGCGTTACGCTCTCCGGCACCGATGTGATCTTCACGCCCGCGGCCAACTTCTCCGGCGCTGCCAACTTTACCTATACCGTGACCGATAACGGCACCACTAACACGGTGGCTGACCCGAAGAGCGCCAGCGCTACGGCCAGCTTTACGGTAACGCCTGTGGCCGACACACCGTCGGTTACCAACGCTACCACGGAGGAGGATACCCAGTCCTCCAGCGGTCTGGTCATCACGCGGAACGCAGCGGACGGCGCCGAGGTGACCCACTTCCAAATCAGCGGGATCACCGGCGGGACGCTCTACAAGAACAATGGGAGCACCACCATCGGTGAGGGGGAGTTCATCACCTTTGATGAGGGCAACGCCGGGCTGAAGTTCCTCCCCAGCCTCAACCTGAACAGTGACAACACCGCCACCTTCGGCTTCACCGTAAAGGCGGCCACCGATGAGTTCGGCGCCGGCCTGAGCAACGGTACCACCGCCAGCATTACGGTTACGGCGGCCAATGATCCCCCGGTGGGCGGCACCGATACCGCCTCCGCTGTGCTGGAGGACTCAGCGGGCAACAGCATTGCCATGAGCACCCTGCTGGCGAACGACACGCCCGGGCCGACCAGCGACGAGACCGAGACGCTCACCATCACCGCCGTGACACCGGGCACGGGCACCGCCAGCGTCACCATTGACGGGACCGATGTGCTCTTCACGCCCGAGGCCGACTACTACGGGACCGCGACCTTCACGTACACCTTACAGGACAGCGGCAGCGCCCCGAATACAGCCACCGTGACGGTCAATGTTCCCGTAACGCCGGTGGCCGATATCCCCTCGGTAACCCCCGCCACCACGGCGGAGGATACCCAATCTGACGCCGGCCTGGTGATCAGCCGTAACGCCGTCGACGGCGCTGAGGTGACCCACTTTGAGATCAGCGGGATCACCGGCGGGCGGCTCTACAAGAACGACGGCGCCACGGAGATCCTGGCGGGAGACTATATCACCGCAGCCGAGGCCGGCGCAGGGCTGAAGTTCACGCCGAGTGCCGACCTGAACGGAACCACAGGCTTCGGCTTTACCGTCAAGGCTGCCACGAACAGCTCCGGCGCCGGGATCAGCGACGGTACCACCGCCTCCATTACCGTGACCGGGGTCAACGATGAACCTACGGGCGTAAATGACACCCTGGCCAGCGTCGCCGAGGACTCCGGGCCCCGGACGATTCCCTTCGCCACCCTGATCGGCAACGATCTCAAGGGACCGAGCGACGAGAGCGGCCAGACCCTGACCGTCACCGGGGTCAGTGCGCCCACCGGTGGCACTGCAGCCATCTCCGGGACCGATGTGATCTTCACCCCCAGCGCCGACTTCAACGGCACGGCCAGCTTTACCTATACGGTGACCGACAACGGCACCACCGGTGGTCTGTCCGACCCCAAGAGCGGCACCGCCAACGCCAACTTCACCATCACCCCGGTGAATGACGCCCCGACGGGCACGAACGACACCCTGACCAGCGTGGGCGAGGATTCGGCGCCCCGGAGCATCCCCTTCGCCGATCTATTGGGCAACGACAGCCCCGGACCTGCCGACGAGAGCGGCCAGGCGCTGACGATCACCGCGGTGAGCAACCCCACCGGCGGCACCGTCTCCATCTCCGGAACGAGCGTGGTCTTCACCCTGACCGCCAACTTCAGCGGGACGGCCAGCTTCGACTACACGCTGCGGGACGACGGCACGACCAACGGTGCCGCGGATCCGCTGACAGCCACGGCGAGCGCCTCCTTTACGGTGGCGCCGGCGGCGGAGGCGCCCACGGTGACCGCTGCCACCACCGCTGAGGATACCCAATCGACCAGCGGGCTGGTGATCACCCGGAACGCCGCTGACGGCGCCGAGGTGACCCACTTCCAGATCAGCGCGATCACCGGAGGGACGCTCTACCAGAACAACGGCTCCACCGTTATCACAGACGGGGCCTACATACCTGCTACGGAGGGCAACGCCGGGCTGAAGTTCACCCCGAGCAATAACCTGAACGGAACCACCGGCTTCGGCTTCACGGTGAAGGCGGCGCTGGACGACTCCGGCACGGGCATCAGCGATGGCACCACCGTTGCGATCGTCGTGACCGAGGAGAACGACGCCCCCACCGGGGTCGACGACACGCTGACCAGCCGGGTTGAGGACTCCGGCCCCTGGACCATCCCGGGCGCCAGCCTGACCGGGAATGACCTGAAGGGCCCGTCCGACGAATCCGGCCAGTCCCTCACGGTCACGGCAGCGGACAGCGCCGTGGGCGGCTCCGTCAGCGTCGACCTCAACGGCGACGTAATCTTCACCCCCGCGGCCAACTTCTACGGCCCCGCCAGCTTCCGCTACACCCTGGCCGATAACGGCACCACAAGCGGTGTCGCCGATCCCAAGACAGGCACGGCCATCGCCAGCTTTGTGATCACCGCTGCCGCGGACGAGCCCCAGGTCACCGCGACCACCACCGCCGAGGAGACCCAGTCCGCCAGCGGTCTGGTGATCACCCGGAACGCCGTTGACGGTGCCGAGGTGACCCACTTCCAGCTCAGCGGGATTACCGGCGGGAGGCTCTACAAGAACGACGGGAACACAGAGATCCTGGAGGGAGCCTACATTACGGCAGCCGAGGGCACCGCCGGGCTAAGGTTCACCCCGGGCGCCGACCTGAACGGAACAGCCTTTGGCTTTACCGTGAAGGGCGCTCTGGATGCATCGGGCACGGGCCTTAGCAGCGGCACGGCAGCTTCGATCACCGTGACCGAGGTGAATGACGCCCCGACCGGAGCGAACGATGCGCTAACCCTGCTGGAGGACTCCGGCCCCTGGACCATCCCCTTCAGCACCCTCCTGTCCAACGACAGCGCCGGCCCTGCGAACGAGAGCGACCAGAGCCTGACCATTTCCGCTGCGGCGGGCGCTTCGGGTGGGACGGTCGCCCTCTCTGGTTCGAATGTGATCTTCACGCCAACTGCCGATCACAACGGTACCGCCAGCTTCACCTACACCCTGGCGGATGACGGCGCCACCAACGGCGTCACCGATCCCAAGAGCGACACAGCCACCGTCACCATCACCATCCCCGCGGTGAACGATCCCCCGGTTGGCGCAGATGACACCCTGGCCGATGTGGTCGAAGATGCGGGGCCGTGGACCATCTCCTTCGCCGCTCTGCTGGCGAATGACAGCACCGGCCCGGCCGACGAGGGGGGGCAGAGCCTGACCATCATATCGGTAGGCGAGGCGGTGGGCGGAACGGCAGCCATCGCCGGAACAGACGTGATCTTCACGCCCACTCCAGATTTCACCGGCACCGCTAGCTTCACTTACACCCTGGAGGATAACGGCACCACCGATGGCGGCGCCGACCCGAAGAGCGACACCGCCGCCGCCACCTTCACCGTCACCCCGGTCAACGACGCCCCCGTGGCGCAGGATTCGATCCGGTCAGTGACCGTCGGGGCGACCCTGAAGGGCACTGTGACCGCCACCGATGTGGATGGCGATCCCCTCACCTTCAGCGTGGTCGGTGCGCCCACCAGGGGCACCGTGACCATGACCGCAGCCGGCGCTTTCTCCTATGTGGGGACCTCCACGGGCACCGACACCTTCACCTACAAAGCGAACGATACCCAGACCGACTCCAACATCGCCACCGTAACGATCACGATCAATGCGGTACCCCCGCCCCCGCCCGTCCTGACGCTGACGGTTCCCACCACCCTGACCCGGGAGAGCAGCATCACCGCCAGCGGCACCACCGGTTCCTACAACTCTGTGGTGGTGAACGGCACCACGGTGCACGCAGACAGCTCAGGGCAGTGGAGCGCCACGGTGGCGCTGGTGGAGGGGGAGAACCAGATCTCTGCCAGCGACGGATACAGTACCCGGTCGGTGACGGTGGTGCGGGATTCCACGCCCCCGCTGCTTACCCTGAACGCTTCGACCTCCAAGACCAGGGCCGAGAGCACCACCCTGACCGCGGTAAGCGAAGAGGGCGCCCGGGTTCTCATTGAGGGGCAGGAGACGCTTCGTCTGACCGTCTCCCTGCAGATGGGCGCCAACACCTTCACCGCCATCGCGACCGATGCGGCGGGGAACCAGGCCACCGCAAGCGTAACGGTGGTGCGAACGGCCCGCCAGATCTTCACCGTTCCCGTCGACCCAGACCAGGGGGGCCGGGTTGAGGCGGACTTCGTAACGGTGGAGATTCCGGCGAACGCCACCCCTTCCGGCATCGTGCTGGTGGTAGCCGAACCGGAGGACGAAGGGGTCGACCAGCAGGTGCTGGAGGCTGCTGCCCTTGTGGTAAGGGCCGAGGTCAACGCCTACACCCTGGAGGGGAATCAGCCTGTCCGCCAGTTGAACAGGCCGGTGAGGCTCATCTTCCCCTACGACCCGGCACGCGTCACCGACCCCGGCGCGCTCAGAATCTACTATTACGACCCGGAGACCAAGGTCTGGGTGGAGCTGGGGGGCGTGGTGGATACCGAGGCCCACACCGTCTCCGTCACGGTCAACCACCTGACCCTCTTTGCGGTGATGGCTCCGAAGCTGGAGACCCCGCAGATCGATCCCCTGCCCGAAGCTGTGACCAGTGCGGAGATGACCGCCACCGGCCAGGGAACCCCCGGCGCCACCGTGACGCTCCATGTGAATGGCGAGGCTCAGAGCAGCGCCACCGTGGGCACCGACGGGCGGTTCCGTCTGGCAGGAACTTTGAAGACCGGGTCCAACCGGGTCTACGTGACCGGAGGCGGACTGCTGGCCTCCCGGGAGCAGTCCGTGGTCTATGAGCCCTTCCCCTACACCGATCTGGATGACCACTGGGCGCAGGACGCCATCAGGCGCCTGTACGACCACAATGTCGTCACCATCTATGAGGGGGAGCGCTTCTTGCCCGAGGAGAAGGTGACTCGCCTGGAGTTTGCCATTATGGTGGCCCGTGTGCTGAGGTTGGCGCCAGAGTCAACAGCGCCTCCCTTCAGCGACAGGGACCAGATGGCCGCGTGGGCACTGCCCGAGGTCTCCGCCGCCGTCAAGGCGGGGATCATTCTGGGCATGCCCGACGGCTCCTTTGCGCCGGACGAGCCGGTGACCCGAGCGCAGATGGCGCTGATGCTCACCCGGGCGCTCAAGTATGCCGGGCTCGATATCGCTCCGGGCGACAGGGTCTTCACCGATGCGGCGGAGATCCCGGACTGGGCGAAGAGCGGGGTGCTGACAGCAGCCCGGTACGGGTTGATCACCGGCTACCCGGACGGCAGCTTCCAGCCAACCAACTCCACCACCCGGGCCGAGGCGGTCACCATGCTGAACCGGCTTCTCAATGCGGTCTGGCCCGAGAGCTAGCGCGAGCGGCCCCGGTACTGCGGCCAAGCGAAAAGAGACCGCCCCCTCGTGGGGCGGTTTTCCGCGTACGCCAGGCGAGCCCCCTCGGGGACTCGCCTCAGTACGGCCATCTCACGAGCACGGCTCCGCTCAATCTTCTCCTCCGTCTGTTTTTCGTGCTCCAGTCAGGCGTGGACCAACGAATTTTTGACGGAGGCGGGCGATTCCCCGTCTGTGCCATCCCTCCCCGGTCCGCCCCCGACCCAGCCGTTGGTTGAACCACAGGATACCCTCGCTGTTATGCCCTCCACCTGGTGGGCACGGCCGGCCCCTCTTTCGGACCTCTGTTACCCTCCTGTAACCGCCCTCTGACTAAATCGAATCATCTGGAACCCAAAATCGTTACGGCGAATTACTATCTTGTTTCGTTCAAACAGCAGGACGAATACTACTAATATCTAATATTCCTCAAGCAGGAGATTCACACGATGGGGATTCGCCCCGTGTTCCCAGCGGGGAGGCCATATTCCAGGTGTTCAAATTGGGGAGAGGGGGACTAGATATCACATGAAGACTCGTAAACTGTCCGCGTTCCTGGCCGGCTTCCTGGCCCTGTCGATGCTGCTCACCGCCTGCGGTGGCGCCAAGACCGAGCAGAAGCCGGCAGCGCCCGAGCAGCCCAAGCAGGAAGAGAAGAAGCCCGAGGCCCCGAAGCCGCCCGTTAAGATCGCCGTGGTCACCTCCCGCAGTGGCCTGTTTGAGGCGTGGGGCACCCACAACCTCCGTGGCTTCGAGATCGGTCTCGAGTATGCCACCGGCGGCAAGATGGAAGTGGCCGGCCGCAAGATCGAGCTGAAGGTCTACGACGACCAGTCCAAGCCCGAGATCGGCAAGGCGATGGCCGAGCAGGCGATCACCGAGTGGAAGGCCGATTTCATCATGGGCACCGTCTCCTCGGGTATCGCCCTGCAGATCATCCCTGTGATCGACCAGTATAAGAAGATCTTCATGGTCGAGCCCGCTGCGGCTGACCAGATCACCGGCCCCAACTTCTCCAAGTACCTCTTCCGCACCGGCTCCAGCGTCGGTCAGGACGCCCTGGCGGGCGCCGTGGGCGCCACCAAGCTGGGCAAGAAGATCATTCAGCTCGCCCCCGACTACCAGTGGGGCAAGGACTCCGCCGGCGCCTGGGAAGGCATCATGAAGGCCAACGGCGCCACCGTTGAGAACTTCTTCGCCCCGCAGGACACCACCGACTTCACCCCGTACTTCCAGCAGATCCTGGCCAAGAAGCCCGAGGTCCTGGTGGTTCACTGGGCCGGCGCCAACGGCGCCAAGCTCTTCCAGCAGGCCGGCGAGCAGAAGGTCTACGAGAAGGTGAAGGTCACCGGCGGTATCGCCGACTTCGCCGCCATGAAGGTCATGGGCGCCAAGGCCGCCGGCATGAGCGGCATGGTGAAGTACTTCCACACCCTGCCCAAGAACGAGGTCAACGACTACCTGGTCAAGCGGCACAAGGAGAAGCACAACGGCGAGCTGCCCGACCTCTTCACCGGCGGCGGCATGGCGGCTGCGATCGCCATCGTCGAGGGCCTGAAGAAGACCAACGGCGACACCGATGCCGACAAGCTGGTGGCCGCCATGGAGGGCATGAAGTTCCAGAGCCCGAAGGGTGAGATGGAGTTCCGCAAGGAGGACCATCAGGCGCTCCAGACGATGTATATCGTCGAGCTGGCCATGAACCCGGGCTTCGACTTCCCGACCCCGAAGCTGATCCAGGAGCTGAAGCCCAGCGAGACCGCTCCGCCGATCACCAACAAGAAGTAAACCTCACACCAAGGAGGTGCGGAGGGGCGGGAACAGACCCGCCCCTCCACTCACATGGAGTACGTGCTGGAGACCCAGGACCTGACGGTCCAGTTCGGAGGCCTCGTAGCAGTAGATCACGTGAATCTGAAGGTGAAGCGGGGGACCTTTCAGTCGGTCATCGGCCCCAACGGCGCCGGCAAGACCACCCTCTTCAACCTCATCTGCGGCATCTACAAGCCGACCCATGGACGGGTGCGCTTTTTGGGGCGCGACATCACCGGGATGCCGCCGCACCAGGTGGCGCAGCTCGGCATGGGCCGGTCCTTTCAGATCACCAACATCTTCCCCAACCTGACGGTGCTCGAGAATGTCCGCCTGGCGGTGCAGGCCAAGGCCAACGTCGGGCTGCGCATCTTCAGCCTGGCCTCCTCCTTCACCCACTTTGAGGAGCGGGCCCGCGAGATCTTAAAGCAGGTCAACCTGGGCGGCAAGGAGCAGCTGGTCGCCACCACGCTGCCCCACGGCGACAAGCGGAAGCTGGAGATCGGCATGCTGCTGGCCACCGAGTCGGAGCTGCTCCTGCTCGACGAGCCCACGGCGGGCATGTCCCACGACGACGTGCCGGCGGTGATCGAGGTGATCGAGAAGATCAAGGCGACCGGCAAGACGATCTTGCTGGTGGAGCACAAGATGGATCTGATCCTCTCGCTCTCCGACTCCGTCACGGTGCTGAAGAACGGGGCGGTAATCGCCGAGGGCACGCCCGACGAGATCTCCAACGACCCGCAGGTGCGGGCCGCCTACCTGGGAGGGATCGCCGTATGACGCTGCTGAAGCTTGACGGGGTCCATACCTATATTGGCCAGTTCCACATTCTCCAGGGGCTGAACATTGAGATCGTGGAGGATGAGGTCACCTGCCTGCTGGGCCGCAACGGCGCCGGCAAGACCACCACGCTGAAGACGATCATGGGGCTGCTGGCCCCGAAGAGCGGTGCAATCAGCTTTGCCGGCGAGGAGATCGGGGGAAAGCCGGCCTACGAGGTGGCTCGCAAGGGGATCGGCTACGTGCCGGAAGACCGGGGCGTCTTTGTCGATCTGACCGTGGAGGAGAACCTGATGCTGGCTGAGCGCAAGAAGGGGGAGTTGGCCGCCCGCAAGGAGCTGATTCTCGACCTCTTCCCCGACCTGGGCCGGTTCTGGACCCAGAAGGGGGGCCGGCTCTCAGGTGGCCAGCAGCAGATGCTCTCCATGGCCCGGGCGATGGTGCCCGAAAACCGGATGCTCTTGGTGGACGAGCCCTCCAAGGGGCTGGCGCCGATCGTGATTGAGCACATGGCGCAGGCCTTCAATGAGATGAAAAAGCACACCACCATCGTGTTGGTCGAGCAGAACTTCTGGCTCGCCTCCAAGACCGGCGACCACTACTACATTCTCGATGACGGCCTGGTGGCGGCTCAGGGGTCAATGGCCGATCTGGTGAAAGATGAGAAGCTGCAGGCGACCTTTCTGGGCGTCAGCGGAAAGGGGAGGGCGGTCTAGCGATGCAGATGCCGGAAATCACCTTCCCCCTGTTTACCACGATCGTGCTGAACGGCCTGGCGATCGGGGCGCTCTACTTCCTGGTGGCGGTGGGCCTCTCTGTCATCTTCGGCCTGATGCACGTGCTCAACTTTGCTCACGGCTCCATGTTCATGGTGGGCGCCTACGTGGGCCTGACCGTCTTCCGGCTCTTCGGCGACCCCGGCACCGCCTCGGCCCCCACCTGGGGCTTCTTCGTGGCCATGCTGGCCGGCGGCCTGGCGGGCTTTGTCATGGGCTGGGTGACAGAGCGCTTCCTGATTCGCCCGCTCTACAAGCGTCCCATCTTCCTGGTGCTGCTCACCATCGGTCTGATCATGGTGATCGATGAGACGGTGAAGCTGATCTGGTCGCCCAACCCGCAGGGGCTGGTGCTCGTGCCCGCCTTCGCCGAGTCGATCGACATCATGGGGCAGCCCTTCGCCTCCTACCGGATCTTCCTGATTCTCTTCGGGGCGGTCATGATGACCCTGGTCTGGTGGCTGGTCAACAAGACCCGGATCGGCATTATCATCCGGGCGGGGGTGCAGGACTCCGACATGGTCCAGACCCTGGGCATCAACGTACGCCAGGTCTTCACCATGGTCTTTGCCGTCGGCGTCGGCCTGGCCGCCATGGGTGGCATCGCCACGGCGCCATTTAACGGGGTCTATCCCGGCATGGGCGGCGAGTTTCTGCTCAAGTCGTTCATCGTGGTGGTCATCGGCGGCTTCGGCTCGGTGGTGGGCACCGCCACTGGCGCCATCTTCCTCGGCCTCACCGAGCAGATTCTGCCCTGGTTCTTCCCCAAGCTGGCGGCGGTGGCGCCGGTGGCCGTTATGGCGCTGGTCCTCTTGCTGAAGCCCGAGGGGCTCTTTAACCTGAGCGGGAGGAGGTCGAGCTGATGCTGAAGCGCGTAAAGGCAGATCGCTGGCTCCTCCTGGTCTTTCTGGCGCTCTTGCTGCTGCCGCTGCCCAAGTTCCTGGCGGTCAACGGCATTCTGCCCGAGGCGGCCGGGGCCTGGCCGCCCACCTACTACCTGCAGCGGGGGACCGACATCTTTATCTGGGCGATCTTCGCCCTCAGCTATGACTTGCTGATCGGCTACACCGGCATCATCTCCTTCGGCCACTCGCTCTTCCTGGCGTTGGGCGCCTACTCCATCGCCACGGGCGTCATGAAGCTAGGCCTGGCCTTCCCGGTGGCGGTCCTGCTGGGGCTGGTGCTGAGCGCTGCGATTGCCGCCATCGTCGGCTCGCTCTCGCTCCGCCTGAAGGGGCACGGCTTTGCCATGATCACCCTGGCCTTCGCCGAGGTCTTCCACGTGCTGGCGCTGAAGCTGAGCCACTACACCGGCGGCGAGGATGGCCTCTCGGTGCGGGTGCCGCTTTGGCTGGCCAACCGGACCAACGACTACTTCATCGGGCTGTTCCTGCTGGTGGGGGTCTTCCTGCTGGTGCGGCGGATCACCCGCTCCCCGGTGGGCCGGGTGCTGGAGGCGATCCGGGAGAACGAGAACCGGGCCACGGCGCTGGGCTATAACGTCACTGCCTACAAGGTGGGGGCCATGACCATCGCCGGCGTGATCGGCGGCCTGGCCGGTGTGGCCATGGCGATCATCGACACCCGGTTTGCGATCTCCTCGCTCTCCACGGCGATGCCCACCATCGAGGTGATGCTCATGACGATCCTCGGCGGGGCAGGCACCCTGATCGGGCCGATGCTGGGTGCGGTGGTGGTGCGGCTCCTGGCCTACCTGCTGCCGGGCCTGACCGATATCAGCCCGCTCTTCCAGCGGTGGCAGCTGATCCTGGGGCTGATCTATATCGGCACGGTGATGTTCCTGCCCTTCGGCATCGTGGGCACCTACCGGACCCGGCTGAAGCAGAGCCTGGAGCGGATCTTCCTGCCCTCGAAGAAGGCGGCGTAAGGGTAACACTTCTCATACTGATTTGGACCCGCGACCTGGTTCGCGGGTCCTTTCCATTGGCTCTCCACACCACTCGGGATGTCGAAACACCACGACGTTGGTACTATCGAGGTGCGATTTTAATAGACACTTCGGGCTATTCATGATACGGTTTGCCTATAACCGCAGCGCTGAATCGAGGCGCTGGGTGAACAAACGGAGGTGGCGGCCTTGTTGCGTAGGGGAATCGGGCGCCGGTTTCTGGTTCTGATTGCGGCTTCGCTCCTCTTGTTCGGCATCATTCGTCCCGTGAGTGGATCGTCTCACATGTTCACGATCACCTCGCCGACCGCTTCGAGCTACTGGTATCCCGGCTCTACGGTGAATATCACCTGGACCGGCGGGAGCGGCTCCACCCTCGTCAACCTGAGCCTGGTGGACGTGAACGCCTGGACGGTTTATACGGGCATCGCCGGTTCGGTGCCCAACAACGGCAGCTTCACCTGGACGGTCCCCCAAAGCGTTCCGCCCGGGACGTACCTGGTTTACATCGAAAATGTGGAACGGACCGTCTGGGCCTACGGGCAGAACTTCCAGATCAAGCCTGCCAAGAAGAAGGTGGACCTGGAGATCGTCAAGAAGCCGGAGAGTCCGCTGCAGGCCGGTCAGAACGGCGCCTACCTGCTGACGGTCTCCAACCTCGGCTCGGGAACAGCCCCCGGCCCGATCGTCGTAACCGACACCCTCGGCTCAGGCCTGACCTTCGTCTCCGCCACCGGCAGCGGCTGGACCTGCTCCAACAGCGGGCAGACCGTCACCTGCACCCACCCGGGGCCGGTTGCCCCCAATACCTCGCTGCCGATGATTGTGATCACGGTCAGCGTGGCTGATGACGTCGAGAAGGTGGCGAACTGCGCCTCGGTCATGGTCGAAGGGTCGCAGGATGCCAACCCGGACAATAACCTGAGCTGCGTCGGCACACCGGTGGAGCCGCCGAAGGCCGGTTCCATCTGCGGCTTCAAGTACGAGGACAAGAACGGCAACGGGGTGCAGGACCCCGGCGAGGCGCTGCTGCCAGGGTGGACGATCCTGCTGCTCGACGATGCGGGCAACGTGGTCGCGACCGTTGTGACAGACGCCGACGGCCAGTACTGCTTCACAGGGGTGCCCATGGGCACCTACACCGTGGAGGAGGTCAACCAGCCCGGCTGGGCCCAGACCCAGCCGTCGCCCGGGCCCTACACGGTCACGCTCACGGCGGAGAAGCCCGACGACAAGGGCTACGCCTTCGGCAACCGGCCGGCTGAGGAGCCGGGCCAAATCTGCGGCGTCAAGTTCCAGGACAAAAATGGCAACGGCGTGCAAGATGGAGGCGAGCCCGGGCTTGCGGGCTGGACCATTCAGATGCTCGATGCGGCGGGCAACGTGGTCGCCAGCGTGGTCTCCGGCAAGGGTGGCACCTTCTGCTTTACGGAGGTCAAGCCCGGCACCTATACCTTTGCCGAGGTGATGCAGCCCAACTGGACCCAGACCTACCCGGCGGCGCCGGGGACCTACACGGTTACAGTGGGCCCGGGTCCAAACGATCAGCCCCTGATCTTCGGGAACCGCCCTGGCAAGGACCCGTGCTGCCTCACCTTCGCCTTCCCGGCCGGCCGCAGCGACTCCTTTGCCACCGCCGACGGCCTGGAGGCGGCCTCTCCCAGCCAGGCCCTGACCGCCTCGCTTTCGGGTACGACCTCGGCGGTCTTCGACGGGACCGTGATGAACCTATTCTTCGCCCACACCTTCACCCTGCCTGTCGGCAACTGCATCCGCTCCGCCCGCCTCGACTTCCGGGCCCGGCCTATCGGCTCGTGGAGCCAGGTGGCGAACGATACCATGGGGCTGAAGTTCACCGGCGTGAGCGGCAGCCCGACCTGGTCCAGCTATTTCGGCTCGGGGAACTCCTCCCCCGGACTGCTCCCGAATCCCTGGAAGCTGCCGAACTACGGCTCGGGCCAGTTCTTCAGCCTCGATCTCAGCAACCTGCCCGGCGGCACCAACCTGCTGGCCGACCTGGAGGCCAACCGATTCCTTGATTTCTACGTGCAAGATGACACCGCCGTCGACTTCCTGCGGCTGACGGTAGAGTTCTGCGAGTGCGAGGAGGATTCGGGCGGAAAGACCGACGCCGTCCCCGCCCCGGCACCCTTGCCGACGAGGCCGTAGCCCGGCGCCCTGTAGCTGTTACCTCGCTGTTACCTCCTGCCTTACCCTTAAAGCTGTAAGGGGGGCGGGAGCATGCTCACCGAGAAGTGGCAGAAGATGTACCGCGAAAAGCTGATCAGCCTCGACGATGCGGTCAGCCACGTGAAGTCGGGTGACCGCATCGGCGTGGGCATGGTGGCGGCAGAGCCGCCGGGCCTGCTGGGCCGGCTGCACACCATTGCCGATCGGGTGGAAGATGTGAGCGTCTTTGCCGCCCTGCTGGTCGGCAACTACGAGTGGGTCCGAAGCCCGGCCTACAAGGGGCGCTTCCTGCACCAGGCCTGGTTTTACGGCGACACCGCCCGCAAGGCCCACGCCAGCCACCAGGGGGCGACCATGATCCCCAACAACCTGCACCGGGCTGGGCGGGACCGCTACGAGACCGCCCCGCTGAACGTGCTCTTCACCACCGTCTCCCCTATGGACAAGCACGGCTACTTCTCGCTCTCCCTTTCCACCGTCTTCGAAAACTGGGTGCTGCGGAGCGCCGACCTGGTGGTGGTGGAGGTGAACGAGAACACCCCCCGCACCTTTGGCGACACCGCCCTGCACATCTCGCAGGTCGACTGGGTGGTGGAGAACCACGTGCCCGTCTTCGAGATGCCGAACATCACCCCCGGCCCGGAGGAAGAGGCAATCGCCGGCTACGTGGCCGACCTGGTGGAAGACGGCGCCACCATTCAGCTCGGCATCGGGGGCATTCCCAACGCCGTGGCGACCTTCCTGCGGCACAAGCGGGAGCTGGGCGTCCACACCGAGATGATCGTCGACGCCATGTGCGACCTGTACGAGGCGGGCGTGATCACCAACAGCCGCAAGACGATCAACCGGGGCAAGACCGTAGGCTGCTTTGCCGCCGGCAGCCGCCGTCTCTACGACTGGCTGGACAACAACCCGGCCATTGAGATCCGCGACGGCAACTACACCAACGACCCCTGCGTGCTGGCGCAGAACCACAAGATGACCTCCATCAACACCGCCATCTCGATCGACCTGACAGGCCAGGTCTGCTCCGAGTCGCTCGGCCCGGTCCAGTACTCGGGCACCGGCGGCCAGCGGGATACCCACGTGGGCGCCTACATGAGCCCCGGGGGCAAAGGGATCATCTGCCTGCGCTCCACGGCCAGGAACGGCACCATCTCCACCATCTCCCCGACCCTCGCCCCCGGCTCGGCGGTCAGCCTGAGCCGCAACGAGGTGGACTACGTGGTGACCGAGTACGGCGTGGCCCACCTGCGGGGCCGCTCAATCCACGAGCGAGCCGCAGCCCTGATTCGCATTGCGCACCCGAGCTTCCGCGACCAGCTGAAGGAGGAGGCGGAGCGGTACGGGTGGCTGCCATAGAGGCGAGTCCGCCAGGCCCGGTGCTAAGTGCGCCGGGTCTTCCGTTTTATGGTCTGGTCAATTTTGAACCGCAGATTACGCAGATTAAATACAGTGATTACGCAGATTAAAACATCATATATTGTTTGGTTTCTGACAGATTCATCTTGGTGATCTGTGTAATCATGAAAAAGCTGCGTAATCTGTGGTAAAATTCCATCCACCCCTCCACTTCTGCTTTTCCCATCTACCCTAAGAAGGCACAACCGTTTTGCAGTCGAACTAGTATTGCATGGCGAAATTCCGGGTCGGGAAGTGGGATGCGTGAAAGAGGGACCGCTGCTCTTTACCAAGTTTGTCCCGCCGGCGACGGCGAAGGATGTCATCTGGGTGGAGAGCTTCCTTCACAAGATGCAGCAGGCGGAGCGGTACGGGGTGATCCTGGTGCGGGCAGGGGCGGGCTACGGCAAGTCGACCATGCTCAGCGCCTACTTTTCTCGCGCTCGCCTGGAGCACTTCTGGCTGACGCTGACCGAGGAAGATGCCGAGCTGGCGGTCTTCCTGGAGAACCTGATTCATGCGGTTCGGAGCCGGCGGCCCCGGGCGCTGGCCGAGGCAGGGCGCATCCTTCGGGAGAGCGAGGACCTGAACCGCTCCTGGAAGTTCATTCTGAACGCCCTGATCAACGAGCTGCATGGGATGGGCGAGGAGGACCTCTACCTGGTGATCGAGGACTGCCACCTGGTGCAGGAGGCGACGGAGATCAACCGGGCGCTGGAATACCTGCTCCGGCACAGCCCGCCCACCCTGCGGGTGGTGTTGACCTCCCGCTACCCCTTCACCTTCCTGCCGGTCAGCGAGTGGAAGCTGAAGGGGCGGCTGCTCCTGGTCGACGAGGAGGATCTGGCCTTCGACGAGCGGGAGATCAGCCAGTTCATGCGCGCCCGCAAGAACCGGAAGCTCTCCCGCCAGGAGGCGGCGGCGATACGCGAGGTGACCGAGGGCTGGCCGATTGCGGTGGAGATGATCGCCGGGGCGGTCACCGAGTCGGAGCCGCTGGAGATGGTGCTGGCCGACATGCGGGCCAGCGCCGGCGACCTCTTCTCCTTCCTCGCCGCCGATGTGCTGGAACGGCTGCCGGCGGAGCTGCGGGAGTTTGTGCTGCGGGCGGCCACCCTGCACAGTTTGAACGAGGCGGTCTGCACCGCCCTCTTTGGCGACCAGGCCCGCCACTTCCTGACCGAAGCGCTGCAGCGGGGGGCCCTCCTCCAGGACTACGGGCGCGGGAACTACGGGTTTCACCGGCTCTTCCGGGACTTTCTGCTGTACACGGCGGAGCTGGAGGGGGTCGACGTGGCCGGGCTGCGCCGCCAGGCGGCCGACTACTACCTGGCGCAGGGGCTCCGGGAGGAGGCGGTGGAGTACATGCTGGAGGGCGGGGCGCACCAGGAGGCGGCCCGGCTGATTCTCCAGCTCGCCCCCGAGATGCTCCAGCACGCCCGCTTCCAGACGGTGCTGCACTGGCTCCACTCCCTGCCCCAGGAGGTCTACGCGGCGACCCCCGCCGTCTACCTGCTGCGGGGCGATATCAAGCGGACGCTGAGCGGCTTTCACGAGGCGTTGGCGGTCTATGAGGAGGCAGAGCGGCTCTACCGGCAGCAGGACGACCAGCACGGGGTCTCCGAGGTGCTGATGCGCAAGGCGCTGGTCTTCCTGGACACCGTCAACCCGGCCAAGGCGGAGCCGCTTCTCATGCGGGCGCTGCAGATCAAGGAGGGGCTGCGCCGGGCGCAGACCCAGCCGCTGCTCACCCTGATCGCTGAGAACAAGGTGAACCAGGGCCGCCTGGAGCAGGCCCGCCAGATCGTGGAGCGGCAGAAGCAGCAGGGGGCGGAGCCCGGGGCGCTGGTGGAGGCCCGGCTGCTGCTGCGTCTGGGCCGGCTCACCGAGGCGGTCGCCTTTATCGAGGAGCGGCTGGCCAACCCCGACTATTTACATGATGAACAGCCCAAGGCGCACCGGGAGCTGCGCCTGGTGCTCTCCCTGCTCTATAACCTGATGGGCCGGCGCAACCAGGAGTCGATGGAGCTGGCCCGGGAGGTGCTGCTCACCTCCCAGCGGGTTGGCTCCCGCTTCACTGAGTCGGTGGCGAACTCGCGGCTGGGCCACGCCCACCTGACCGATGGCGACCTGGAGCGGGCGATCGGCTACTACCGGGAGGCCGCCCGGCTCTCCGACAATATCCGGGTGCAGCGGGCCAAGGGAGAGCCCCACTGGGGGCTGACACTGGCCTACGCCTACCTGGGCGATGAGGAGAACTGCCGCCTCTACGCCGACTCGGGCACCGCCATCTGCATGGAGGCGAACGACCTCTGGCTGGCCGCTATGGTCCGCATGGCCCGGGGCGTGGGGCTCTATGTACAGGGCGCCTGCGCCGACGCCCTGGAGACGCTCCGCTCGGCCCGCATGATGCTCCGGCAGGCGGGCGACGAGCACCACCTGGCGGTGGGGCTGCTCTGGGAGGCGCTGACCATCTGGCGGATGGGGGACACCGCGCTCTTTCGCACCGCGGCCGAGGAGCTGGCAGCGGCGCTCCGGCTACGTCCCAGCACCTTCGTGCTCCAGCGCCGGCACCTGTGGAGCCCCCGGGACCTGGGCGAGCTGAAGCGCTTCCTCATCGCCTGCCGGGAGGAGGCGGGGGTCGACCTGGGTGGCCCGAGCGGCCCCTACCACCCCGGCTATACCCTGAACGTGAGAACCCTGGGCGAGTTCGGCGTCAGCCGGGGCAGCGAAGCGGTCACCCCTCAGGAGTGGACCCGCGACAAGGCGAAGCGCCTCTTTCAGATCATGCTCTCCCGCCGGGGGCAGTACCTCTCGCGGGATTACCTGATCGACACCCTCTGGCCCGACAAGACCCGGGAGCTGGGGGCCAAGAACCTGAAGGTGACGCTCTCCACCCTGAACACGATTCTGGAGCCCCGCCGCCCGGAGGAGACGGCCCACTTCGTCATTCGCTCCGGTGACCGCTACGGCCTGATCGACGTCGACTCCCTTCAGGTCGATGGCGACCGCTTTGCCGTGCTGGCGAACCGGGGGCTGGCCTACGCCCGCCGGGGAATGGAGGCGCATGCGGCGGAGCGCCTTGAGCAAGCGCTTGCTTTGTATACCGGCGACTTCCTGGAGGATGCGGTCTACGAGGAGTGGGCGGCCGCGGAGCGGGAGCGGCTGCGCCGGCTCTACCTGGAGGCGGCGGAGGCGATGGCGCAGATTCACCTGACCGGCGGGCGCTACGCGGAGTGCCTGGCGCTCTGCGAGCAGATCCTGGCGAAGGACAACTGCTGGGAGAACGCCTACCGGCTCATGATTCTCTGCCATGCCCGAGCGGGGGAGAAGGCCCGTGCGGTGCAGGTCTACCAGCAGTGCAAGCAGGTCCTTCACGAGACGCTGGGCGTCCGCCCCTCGCAGGAGACGGTGACGCTGCTAAAAGAATCGATCAAGGGGTTATAGCAACATGTCGCCCATCTACCTGATCCGGCACGCCGAGGTTCATCCGATTGAGGGGCTGCCCGCTGCCCAGTGGCCCCTGACCGAGCGGGGCCGCCAGCAGGCGGAGGCGATCGCAGGGCTCCCGTTCTGGGGCGAGGTCCGGGCGGTCTACAGCAGCCCGGAGGCGAAGGCGATGGAGACCGTCGCCCCCGCCGCCCGCCGGTACCAACTCCCGGTCACCCCGGTCGATGACCTGCGGGAGCTGGAGCGGACCCCGGGACTCCACCCCGACTACCACGCCGCGGTCGCCGCCTGCTTCGCCGAGCCCGAGCGCTCCTGCAACGGGGGCTGGGAGCCGGCAGGGGCTGCCCGGCGGCGGATCACGGAGGCGATCGCGCAGATCGCCCGGCAAGAGGGGCCGGTGGCCGTGGTCTCCCACGGCCTGGTCTATGCCCTCTTCCTGGCGGGGCTCAATGGCTGCCCGGCGCCGACGGTTCCCGAGTGGCGGGCGATCCCCATGCCGGGCTGGGCGGTGGTGGACCTGACCACCCGGCAGGTGATGCACCCCTTCAGCCCGGTGGTGTAACTCGGCTGTTACTCTAACCGGGTAGGCTGGAGCGGAAGGCACGAACCGGTAGAGGGGGATGCGGAGATGGCGCTGGAGCTTGTCCCGGTCGGACTGCTTGACTTTGAGATCTACCTGCCGGACCGGTTTATCACCGCGGCCGATATCGCCGCGGAATCGAAGATTCCCGAGCAGGTGATCCGCGAGAAGTTTGGCATTAACCAAAAGCCGGTGGGCGGCCCCGATGATCACTGCGTGTCGATGGCGACCGTGGCGGCCCGGCGGCTGTTGACACGCACGGGGATCCGTCCCGAGGAGATCGACCTGATCATCTACCCCGGCGAGGAGTACAAGGAATATATCTGCTGGACCGGGGCGATCAAGATCCAGAAGGAGTTGGGCGCCGACCGCTGCTGGGCCTTCGACCTGCCCTACCGCTGCGCCGCCACCTCCCTGGCGCTGAAGGTGGCCAAGGATCTCATGCAGGTCAACCCCGAGCTGAAGACGGTCCTGATCGCCGGCGGCAACACCAACGCCTATATGGTCAACTACCAGGACCCGAACTCCAGCTTCATGTTCGACATGGGCCCGTCGGGCCATGCGGCGATCCTGAAGCGGGGGCAGGAGCAGAACCGGCTGCTGGGCAGCGGGATCGTGACCGAGCCGGTCTTCGCCGACGATGTGATCCCCCTGCTGGGCGGCACGAAGGTGCCCGTCACCCACGAGGCGGTGGATCAGAAGCTCTGGCAGCTCCAGGTGACCGACCCGGAGCGAATGAAGAAGGACCTGGCCGAGCGGTCGCTGCCGGCCTTCCTCCGGGCGTGCGACATCGCCCTGGCGGAAAGCGGGCTGACCCGGGCCGATATCAACTTCTTCGGCATGGTGCATATCAAGCCATCGGCGCACCAGGCGATCCTCCGCGAGCTGGGCGTGAGCCCCGAGCGGTCGGTCTACCTGAGCGACTACGGCCACCTGGGCCACACCGACCCCTACCTCTGCCTCAAGCTGGGCCTGGAGCAGGGCAAGGTGAAGCCGGGGGACAACGTGCTGCTGCTGGGAGCGGGAACGGGCTATGCCTTCACGGCTTCCGTCTTCCGCTGGGGCTAGCGCGCCTGGTTGGGCGCCTCGTGTTCGGGGCGCCCTTTTCACGCCCCGACGCGTAGTGCTTTCGGCTCATCTTCGGCGTTGATGGCCCCAGGGTAACTCTCGTGTAACTGTGTCGCAACTGATCGTGGATACCATCTTCTTAAGCGGCTTTCGGGGAGGGATTGCTTCGATGCCTTCGGCGCTTGTCAATGGGATCGAGCTTCAGTACCAGTGGCAGGGACGGGAAGACGGGCCTGTGCTGGTGCTTGTCAACGGGCTGTTGACCGACCTTTCCAGCTGGAATGGGCATCTGGAGGCCTACGTGGGACAGTTTCGGGTCCTGACCTACGACTGCCGGGGGCAGGGCGGCTCTTCCAAGCCCGAGGCAGGGCCGTACCGGCCCGAGGATCATGTGGCCGACCTGGTGGGGCTGCTGGATTCGCTGGGGGTGGAGTCGGCCGCGCTCCTGGGTGTCTCCAACGGAGCGCTGGTGGCCATGCGCTTCGCGGCGCTCTACCCGCACCGGGTCTCAGCGCTGGTGCTGGCCAATGCCTACGGGCGGGCCGACACGGCGATGCAGGTGAAGCTCCAGTCGTGGCTCTCGGCCATGGCGGCTGGCGGTCCGGCGGTCCGGTTCGACGTCTCCCTGGCCTGGATCTGGGGCGCCTCCTTCCTCAACCGGGCGTATGAGGCGCTCAAGCCCTGGCGGGAGAAGGGTTCGGCTATTCCCGTTCACGCGGCAAACCACCTGATTGAGGGCGCCAAGCACCACGATGTGTTGGAGATGCTGCCCAATATCACCTGTCCGACCCTGATCATGGTGGGCGATGAGGATGTGCTCACCCCGCTCTCCTACAGCCATGAGCTGCAGCGGCACATCGCCGGCAGCCGGGTTGCGATGCTCTCGCAGGCGGGGCACGCCATGTTCCTGGAGCAGACCGCTCGCTTTACGGAGGTGGCCTCAGCGTTTCTGCGCGAGGCGCTCCTCCCCTAACATTCGTAGCAGGAGGTAGTACCCAATGAAGGATCTCCAGGGTAAGGTTGCGCTGGTTACCGGTTCCGCCCGCGGCCTCGGCAAGGCGATCGCTTTTGAACTGGCGCAGCGGGGCGCCGATATCATCATCAACGACATTCCGCAGATGGAGGCCGACGCCCTCAAGACGGTGGAGGAGATTGCAGCCCTGGGCGTTAACGCCAAGTTCTACGCCGCCTTCGTCAACAACGAGGAGCAGGTGAACAAGATGGCCGAGGAGGTCGGCGCTGTCGACATTCTCGTCAACAACGCCGGCATCAACCGCGACGGCCACATGCGCAAGGCGAAGAAGGAGGACTGGGACGCCGTTCTCGACGTCAACCTGACCGGCCCCTTCGTCACCACCAAGGCCTTCGTGCCGCAGATGGTCGCCCGCGGCTGGGGCCGGATCATCAACATCGCCTCCTACGTGGGCCGCACCGGCGTCTTCGGCACCCCGTACTACGCTGCCTCCAAGGCCGGCCTGATCGGCTTCACCAAGGAGGTGGCGATCGAGGTCGCGAAGAAGGGTGTTACCGTGAACGCCCTGGCCCCGGGCTACATTCTGACCGAGATGATGCTCAAGTACCCGCAGGATCAGCTCGACGCCATCACCGCCAAGATCCCGGTGGGCCAGTGGGCCCAGCCCGAGGACATCGCCTACTGGGTCGGCGTCTGCGCCTCGCCCCGAGCCCACTACATGACCGGCGCTGTCATCGACTGCAACGGCGGCTGGTACATGTAGGGTGGCACAACCCGAAGCAGATCAGGAGGGATCGCACAGGTGCGTGAAGTGGTGATTGTCTCGGCCGCCCGTACCGCCATCGGCTCGTTCGGCGGCGCCCTCAGTTCCACCCCGGCCCACGAACTGGGCGCGACCGTGATCAAGGAGGTCCTGCGCCGGGCCAACGTGGCGCCGGAGCTGGTCGACGAGGTGATCATGGGCCAGATTCTGACCGCCGGCGAGGGGCAGAACCCGGCCCGCAAGGCTGCCCTGAAGGCGGGGGTTCCCGTCTCCACCCCGTCCACCAGCGTCAACAAGCTCTGTGGCTCCGGCCTGAAGACCGTCTCCATGGCCGCCCAGGCGATCATGCTCGGCGACGCCGACGTGGTGGTGGCCGGCGGCCAGGAGTCGATGTCGATGGCCCCCTACCTGCTGCCCAAGGCCCGCACCGGCTACCGGATGGGCCACGGCGAGATCGTCGACTCGATGATCCTCGACGCCCTCTCCTGCTCCTGGGAGAACATCCACATGGGGATCACGGCCGAGAACATCGCCGCCCAGTACGGGATCAGCCGGGAGGAGCAGGACCGGTTCGCCACTGCCTCGCAGAACAAGGCGGAGGCGGCGATCAAGTCCGGCCGGTTCAAGGACGAGATCGTTCCGGTGATCATGCCCTCCAAGAAGGGCGATATCACCTTCGACACCGACGAGTTCCCCCGGGCCGGCGTCACCGCAGATGCCCTGGCCAAGCTCCGCCCGGCCTTTAAGAAGGACGGCACCGTCACCGCCGGCAACGCCTCGGGCATCAACGACGGCGCCGCCGCCGTGCTGCTCATGTCGGCCGAGAAGGCGGCTGAGCTGGGCCTGAAGCCGATGGCCGTGATCCGCGGCTACGGATCGGCGGGCGTGGAGCCGCGCATTATGGGCATGGGCCCGGTCCCGGCCACGCGCAAGGCGTTGGCCAAGGCGGGCCTGAGCCTGGAGCAGATCGATCTGATCGAGGCCAACGAGGCCTTTGCGGCCCAGTCGCTCGGCGTCACCCGGGAGCTCCAGTGGGACCTCGCCAAGGTGAACGTCAACGGCGGCGCCATCGCCCTCGGTCACCCGGTCGGCGCTTCGGGCGCCCGGGTGCTGGTTACCCTGCTGTTCGAGATGCAGAAGCGGGAGAGCCGGTATGGCCTGGCGACTCTCTGCATCGGTGGCGGCATGGGCATCGCCATGGTGGTGGAGCGGGTGTAGGGCCGAACTGCATAAGCACTTGGGGTGCCTGTCTCGCCGTGGCGAGGGGCACCCCTTTTTCGCGTCCCCCATGATATGGAAGATGGTCGGATTCCATGGGAAGGCGTATGAGCGTAGGGCAGCGAGCGATGGCGGTCAGGTGAAGAAGGCGCAGGTGGAGCCGGACCGGGATCCGCCGGGGGCACGGGTGAACATCTCGGGCCTCACCACCTCGAATTCGAGTGGGACCATGTTACTCGATGCGCTGGTGCGCAAGCTGGGCCTGAGCGTAGACGAATACGTTCTGGAGTACGGCTACAACCAGGAGAAAAAGCAGATCGCACTCTACCCGGCCCATCCGAAGACAGTGGGCGCCGTAAAGGTCCGGCGACTGCTCCCTGTTCGCCGACACGGACAATCTCGCTTTGCCCGATTGCGCCGAGAAATTCGGAAAGTATGGCGTTGAATTCCTCGGGTTCATCCATGTTTGCACTGTGACCTGCATCGGGAATCTCTACATAGCGGCTCTGCGGTTCATGGGCGTGCCACTCGCGGGCCATCCGCCTGGCCAATTCCCGGTCTCGCCCTCCGCTGACCAGCAACAGCGGTTTGTTCCACCTGTAGGAGGGGCGGACCTGGGTGACCTTCTGAAGTGCAGCCATGATGGGAAACGACCGCCGCCTAAACAGTTGGGCCGCCTCGGTCAAGCGGCGTTGCGCCTCTGGCCGGACGGCCCCGTCGAGCGATACACTCCGCCGGAAGGCCTTCATGGAGAACAGAACCATCAACAGCCACTTCAGCTGCTGGCCCCTCATCGCCTTCTGCACTTCGTCATGCGGTAAATGAATCGCGTAGCCGCCAACTGCGGTTATCGACTTGACACGATCGGGGTACAGCATGGCCAGGTGCTGGGCCAGGAGCGAACCTATGGACACGCCCACCAGATGGACAGTGCGGACCCCCTCCACCGCCATGATTCCGAGAAGATGGCTGGCTGTCGCGTCGATGCCGTCACTGATCTTGTTCGGTTGCGACCGCCCGTGCCCAAGTAAATCGACGCTGATCACTCGATAGTCTGACGCAAACGCATCCATCTGCTGCTCAAAGCACCGGTGGTCGCCAAAGGCCTGGTGGAGGAATAGTATTGTGTCCCCCTCAGGCTTTCCAGCAGTGTAGTAGTGAATCGAATAGGTACCAAGGTCTAGCCGCTTATGTGCAAGCCCGCTAATCATCGCGTTGCCTCCTTGGCCGCTGCCTGGAACCACGGCTGATGAAACTCCTTAAGGGCGAGTCGGTATGCGAGGGTCAACCTTAGAACTGAGCAACGTCCCGCAGTCATGTGGGTTTCGGGGGGCAGCGACCGTCGCCCGCCTCCCCTGGCCCAAACGGACCTGTCCCCGCGGCTACCTGGTGAGGGCACACGGCTTAGGGCAGTCGAAGCAGGACGTTCATCCCGTGGCCGTCTCGGAACTGCCCGAGCTGCTCAAACCCGGCTGTGCGATAGAGTCCGGCCGGCCCGCCGGAGATGTGGTCGAAGTCGGCTTCTTCCATCCCGATGACTTCCAAGGTACGGCCTTCTGTGGCGGCTTCAGCAAGGACGGCTGTCAGCAGGGCACGGGACACCCCCTGCCGCCGATGCTCCTTGTGGGTAATGATACAGGGAATGACCCAGGCGTGGGACGGGATGTCCACGTCGAAGCCGTGCCGCAGTTCGGCGAAGGTCGGGAAGGTAGCTAGCGGGCCGTACTGAATGAAGCCCATGGCCGAGCCATCATCGGTCAGCGCCAGTTTGCCGCGGCAGCGACCGTCCCGGAACATCTCCCGCCTTGCCTCGCAGCGGTCTCCCTCTACAGGACCGTGCCAGTATGTACAGCTCAGGCAGCCTAGGGCATGGACCTGCTCGAACGTGGCCTCATCGACAGCGATAATCTTCATTGTTGTGTTCCGCCTTTCATACTACAGTTGCATCAACTCTGCTTTTCGATCGGCGGCCAGCTTCTCCAGTCCATACCTGAAAGCAACTCTCGGCATTTGCGTCTTGTTCCGCAGGAGATACAGGTACACGTCATCTGGGCGAGATGTGGAGAGCTCCTTCAGCATCCACCCGTATCCCTTCTGTACCAGATGGTGTCCATCACTCATTAACCGATCCGCCACGATAAACGGATCCACCCCCTGCAACTGCCCTTTCCTCAGGGGGTAGATGAGGATGACGGCAGCGGCTCGCCTGACCCAGAAATCGGGGTGCTCGGTCCACGCAAGGATGCGGTCGAACAGGTGACCATGTTGTCCCAGGAGCGCGCCGAAGGCGTGGGTACAGAAGTCGTCACCGTCCCCCCAGCCACGTACGTATTGTTTCAGCCAGGCCTCGAAAGTGGCGAAGGTGCGTTCACTGTACTGTCTGCGCATGCGAAAAGCCCAATCGTAGGCGACCACACCGCAAGCCCACCTGTGATCGTCCAGCAACTGTTCGCATAGGTCCAGCACAACTTCGATGCGTCGGTCCTCGATCATGTTGAACACGTGAGATGAGATTGATCTCACCTGGGCAGTGGTTTGGGCAGTGGGATCCTGGAGACGGGTTCGCACTTCCCCGAGGATATCTTCACGACTGCGTACCGACATGATCATGTGTGCGCTCCTTCAGGGGGACGTTCGGGCAGCGAAAAGGTTACCTCTAGTGTGACAGAACGTATGTTCCCTGTCAAGGATCTGCCTGACGGTTACCAACCTGATCGAAGGAGTATGCGGGGGGGTCGGCCTCTTGGAAGTAGACGCAAGAGCCCCCCGGTTTGGCAGAGGGGCGGCCGCTGCTCAGGCGGCCCCTTCCCTTGCCAAGGCAGGAAAATTCCTTTGCTGTATAGAAAAAGACAACTTAGACATATTCAAGAGGTTGCCGCTTATTCTGGGGGGTGGGCTGAGATGGCGCAGGTGGGAATTCACGCCTTGATCGGCCTCACGGTAGGCGAGCAGATCCAGCGGCGGTTTGGGAGCGAGTGGTTCAGCCAGAGTCTTGCCTGGGGATTCCTCTTGGGCTCCATTGCCCCGGACCTCGACGTGATCGCTGTGGCAGCAGCCCTGCCCTATGACATGGACCTTGCGCTCCTGCTCCACCGGAGCTTCACCCACAGCATGGGAACCGTGGGGGCGATTCTGGTGGTGAGCACCCTGCTGTCGTGGGTGCTGCACGACCGGTCGATCCGGGGCTGGGGGTACGGGGCGGCGCTGGGCGTTGGGCTGCATATCGTCATGGACCTGCTCTTCTGGTTTACCCCCGTCGACCTGCTCTGGCCGGCGTCTGCCCTGGGCTGGGCCGGGGCTGTGGACCTCTGGGCCTGGTGGGAGACGCCCCTGCTGCTGGGCCGCCTGCTGGCGGCCGGCGAGTTTGCGGCGATGGGCCTCTACTTTGCGGTGCTGACGGCGCGGGCCTCCACCGGGAAGCTGCCCGCAGCCAGAATCGCCTCCGGCCGGCGCCTGACCCGCCTCTCATTCGGCTACAGCCTCGTGCTGGCTGTGCTCTCCTTCGGGCTTCCCTACGAGTCTGAGGGTCTCTACCGGCTGCTGCTGCTCCTGCCGATGGCGCTGGTCACCCTGCCGGCCTCCCTCTACCTGACCTGGGCGGTTCGAAGGGCGCTGCTTCTCTCCGACCGACTTGCGCCCTTCCCGTTGTCGGGCGATAATGGTTCTATTGTCGACAAGGAGGGCGGACGACTTGGCTCAAATCTGGCAACGTATCCGCACACTCCCGGTGATTCCCTCCGTCTGGGATGACAAGGGGCTGCTGGAGGCCACCCGGATTCCGGTTGCGGTGGTCTTTCTGCAGTACGGCTCGCTCTTCACCCTGCCCGAGAACGTTCAGAGGCTGAAGAGCGCTCACCCGGAGGCCCATATCTGCTTCCACATCGACCTGGCCGCCGGTATCGCGGCCGATGAGACCGGGGTGAGATGGCTGAAGGAGATTGGGGTGAACGGCATTGTCTCGACCAAGCCCTCGCTGATCGAGGCGGCCAAGAAGCTGGGGATGACGGCGATTCTCCGGGTCTTCATTCAGGACTCCCGGTCGGTGCGGCGGGCGGTTCAGATGTCGCTTCGCTGCCACCCCGACGCCCTGGATGCCCTCCCTGGGCCCGCGGTGCCCGAGATCATGCCCGACCTCCGGGAGAGCCTGCACCAGCCGGTCATCGCCGGCGGATTGATTCGCCACGAGCGGCAGGTGCGGCAGTTGCTCCAGGCCGGGTGCCGGGCGGTGGGCACCAGCTCCCCCGACCTGTGGAGGCTGAATGCATCGTTCCGAGACGAGACCAGGTAGCGCGCAAAGGCCCATCCACCCGTTCTCGGGGAGGATGGGCCTTTTGGGTGGCCTACACAAGCCCAACTACGCTCTCCAGCACGTATGTGGGCTGCCACTGCGAGGCGGCCACCTGTTCTCGGGTGGTCACGCCGGTCAGCACCAGGGCGGTGGCCATGCCGGCCTCAATCCCCATGCGGATATCGGTCTCCAGCCGGTCGCCCACCATGATGCAGTCTGCCGCCTCCAGGCCCAACAGCGTCAGCGCCTCCCGGACGGTGACGGGTGAAGGCTTGCCGGTGACCAACTCCACCTGCTTGCCGGTCACGCCCTCAATGGCGCCGATCATGCCCGCGACATCGGCCACCTCGCCGCCATCTACCGGGCAGGTCCGGTCGGGGTGGGTAGCGATAAAGCGGGCGCCCCGCTTGATTGCCTGCAGGGCGTCATCGAGCTTGCGGTAGGTGAACTGCCGGTCCCACGAGACCACCACATGGGTCGCAGCCAGCGGGTCGGTCACCATCTCCACCTGGTAGCGGCGCAGCTCGGCGGCCAGCGGCTCCTCGCCGATCAGGTAGACCCGGGCGTCGGAGGCGTTGTTGGCCAGGTAGCGGGCCATGACGATCGATGAGTTCAGGACCTCGTCTTCCCGGGTGGGGATTCCGAGCTTGGTCAGCTTGGCGGCATAGCTGGAGGCCAGCTCCAGCGGCTTGTTGGAGAGGAAGGCGACCTTGGAGCCGCCCGACCGCAGGGCGGCCAACGCCTCTGGTGCGCCCGGGATCACGCTGTCGCCCAGGTAGATGGTTCCGTCGAGGTCAAACAGGTAGCCCTTATACCGCCGCATCGCTACAGCCGCTCCGGGTAGTCGGTGATAATGCCGTCGACCCCAAGGGTCTTGCAGTGGGCGATGTCGTCCACGGTGTTGGGGGTCCAAACGTTCATCTTCAGCCCGGCGGCGTGCGCCTCGGCCACATCTTCGGGGGAGACGTACATCCACATGGGGTGGAGGGCGGTGGCGCCGCAGGCCCGGGCCATGCCAATGGGGTCGATTGGCTTGGCGTAGTAGAGCATGCCGGTCTCCACGGTGGGCAGCAGCGCGCGGAGCAGCCGCAGTGCATGGTGGTCAAAGGAGGAGATCTGCACCCGGTCGGTGATCCCGTGCTCGGTGATGAACCGCGCCAGGTCTTGCTCGATGCCGGGGTACATAAAGGAGCCGGCCTTCAGCTCCAGAAAGAGCACAGTTGGGGCAGGTACGGCTGCCACCAGCTCCGCCAGGGAGGGAATCCGCTCGCCGGCGTACTCCGGGCTCTTCCAGGAGCCCGCATCGTGGCGGCGAATCTCGTCCATGGTCAGCTGGCCCACGGCGCCGCTGCCGGTGGAGGTGCGGTTCAAAGTCGGGTCGTGGATCACCACAAGCTGGCCGTCACGGGTGCGGTGCACGTCGAACTCGACGGCGTCGACACCGGTGGTCAGGGCCTTCTTCATGGAGGTGATGGTGTTCTCCGGCGCCGTGCCGGCGGCGCCGCGGTGGCCAATTCGGAGCATGCAGACACATCTCCTCTTAGTGGTTGGGCCGGGGGAGTCCCCCGGCCCGCTCGTGCTTTACGGCTTACTTGAGCTGCTTGGTGACCTCGGCGGCCGCCTCATCCAGCGCCTGCTGGACAGTGGCCTGCTTCAGGACCGCCTTCTGCAGCGCCTTCATGACGGTCTCCTGGGCCTGGGCGTAGCCCGGGTGCTGCGGGCGGGACTGGGCGTACTGCAGCTGCTTCACAGCGGTCTCGAACTGCGGGTACTTCTTGAAGGTCTCGTCCATCAGCTTGACAGCGCCGTTGCTGGTGGGCATGTAGCCGGTGGCCTTGGCCAGCTCAGCGGACTGCTCGGGGGCGGTCATCCACTTGACGAACTTCCAGGCGGCAGCCTGCTGCTCCTTGGAGACAGAGGAGAGGATCACCAGGTTGGCGCCGCCGGTCGGGGTGCCGAAGCCCTTGGAGCCGGCGGGGAGGAAGGCGGTGCCGACCTCGAAGTCCTTGGCGCCGGTGATGTGGGTGGTGAGGCGGCCGGTGGTGGAGAAGATCATCGCGGCCTGGCCGTTGGTGAAGGCGTTGGTGGAGACGTCCCAGGCGTTGTACTTCTCGCCCTGGGGCATTTCCATCACCTTGTCCTCGTGGATCAGGCTGACCCAGAAGTTCAGGGCGTCCTGGCCGGCCTTGTCATTGAAGGCGGCCTTCTTGTTGTCGGGGGTGAAGAAGGTGCCGCCGGCCTGGTAGACCAGCGCCTCATAGAACCAGATGTCGACCGGGGTCAGGAAGCCCCAGCGCTCGACCTTGCCGGAGGCGTCGCGCTTGACCAGCTTCTTGGCGTAGTCGCGCAGCTCCTCCCAGGTCTTCGGGCCGTTGGGGTCGAGGCCAGCCTCGGTCAGCAGCTTCTTGTTCAGGTAGAGAATCGGGGTGGAGCGGCCGTAGGGCACGGAGATGGTCTTGCCGCCCCACTGAGACTCCTTCATCAGGCCGGGGAGGAAGTCCTTCAGCTGGGCATCGTTGCCCGCCAGGGCGCCGATATCGGCCAGGGCGCCGTTGTCGGCGAAGAAGGAGATGGAGGCGACCTCGACCACCGAGACCGCCGGGGCGTTCTTGGCGGCGATAGCGGCGCTCATCTTCTGGTGGTTGGAGTAGTAGTCGCCCTGGTAGGTCGACTTGACGATGACATCCTTCTGGCTCTCGTTGTACTTCTTGACCAGGGCCTCGGTCGCCTCACCGGCCTTGCCGCCGAAGGCGTGCCAGAACTCGATGGTCACGGGGCCGGAAGCGGCAGGAGTAGAAGCGGGGGTCTCGGTCTTCGGAGCCTCTTGTTTGCCACCGCAGCCGGTGAGGGCGACGGCGGTAACCAGGACCGCAGACAACAGGGCCGCGGCGCGACGACGGATCGTCATGTGCTGGTTCCTCCTCTGATCTATAAGTTGGCTTAGCCCTTATCGCCACCGTGCACGAAAGCACGCACCAGGTTGCGCTGGGCCACCAGGAACACCACGAGTACGGGGAGCACGATTGCCATGTTGCCAGCCATCAGCATGTTCCACTGCATGCGGGACTCGCCGTCACGCAGCATGGCGATGCCGATAGGCAGGGTCCGGACCGCGTTGGAGTTGGTCATGACCAGCGGCCAGAAGTAGTCGTTCCAGTGGTAGACGAAGCTGAAGAGGGCGAAGGTGGTGATGGTGGGCCGGGCGATGGGGGCCATGATGTGCCAGATGATCTGCATATGGTTGGCGCCGTCCAGCTTGGCGGCGTTCAGCAGGTCTTTGGGCACCTGCAAGAAGGCCTGCCGCATGAGGAAGATGCCGAAACCGCTGGAGGCGTAGGGCAGAATCAGTGCGGCGAAGGTGTCCAGCCAGTTCAGCTGGCGCATCAGGAGGAAGTTGGGCAGGAAGGTGACCTGCGCCGGGATCATCATCGCCATGAGGGTGATGATGAAGAGGGGCTGCTTGAAGCGGAACTCGAACTGGGAGAAAGCATAGGCGGCGAAGGCGCAGAATGGGAGCTGAAGCACCAGAATGCCGACCGCCTGAATCAGGTTGTTGATCGCGAAGCGGACCATGGGCACCCGCTCCCAGGCGCCGAGGTATCCCTCGAAGTCGATGGGCCAGGGCAGGAAGCTGGGCGGGAAGCGCATCACTTCCGCGGCGGGCTTGATCGACGTGAGGAACATCCAGAGGAACGGGAAGACGAAGAAAGCGGCGACGATGATCCCAATAATGGCTCGGGGCCACTCCGCGAAGAACTTCTTTAGCTGGTTCAGAATGGACCCCTCCCCTAGCTGTAGTGGACCTTGCGCTCAACCCACCGGAACTGGAGAATCGTCATGCCCAGCACCATGAGGAAGAGCACAACGGAGGCGGCAGAGGCATGGCCGATCTTGAAGAAGCGGAAGCCGTACTCGTAAACGTAGAAGACCATCACGTTCGTTGAGTCTGCTGGTCCGCCACCGGTCATGATCTTGACGATGTCAAAGACCTGGAACGACGAGATCACCGAGGTGACCGTTAAGAAGAAGATCGTCGGGGAGAGCAGGGGCAGGGTGACGTGCCGGAGGCGACGGACGGCACCGGCGCCGTCGATCTTGGCGGCCTCGTACATCTCGGGCGGAATCGACTGCAGGCCGGCCAGGAAGACCACCATGTCATAGCCGACGACCTTCCAGATAGCGACGATGATGAGCGAGAAGAGTGCGGTCTTGTCGGAGGCGATCCACTTGAGCGGCGGGACGCCGAAGAGGCCCAGGAACCAGTTGAGCAGGCCGAAGTCGGGGTCCATGAGCCAGAGCCAGAGAATGGAGACCGAGACCAGGGAGATGATGTGCGGGGAGAACATGGCCGCCTGGACCCAGGCCGCCCACTTCTTCTCCGTGTTCAGCAGGAGCGCCAGCAGCAGGGCGATGGTCAGCGAAACCGAGACGACGCCGACGGTGTAGACCAGCGTGTTCTTCAGGGCCATGTGGAATTCTTCGGAAAGGAAGAGCTCCCGGTAGTTATCGAGGCCGATGAAGGTCTTGGTGGGACTGATCAGGTTCCACTTCATGAAGCTTAGGTAGATGGAGTACAGGATCGGATAGATAAAGAAGGTGAGGAAGACAACCAGGGAAGGCGCAATCAGAAGGTAGGGAATCGCGCGCTCCCAGACGCCCCGCGCCGATTTCGCCAACGTAGAACCTCCTTGGCAGCAAAGATTGAAGGAGACGGATACCCTGCAGGACGACTCATTAACTCTGTCCCAACATTTACGGTATGGGTACTTTGAGGCCTACATTTCTACTCCAGCCGACCGATTCCTATTACAGGAAGATTATGGTCTGGTGAAGAATTGGGGTAGAGGTGGCACCGATCGGTTTCAGGGCATCAAAAAGTCCCACCGGCGCGGACAATACACGTCCACGCGGGTGGGACATCTCTGTTACTCCGTCCCGTTCGCTGGATATTTAGGATGTAGACCATTACGAGGTAAGTATAACCCCATCTAAAAGAGGAAACAAGCCTGTTTTTCCCGTGGAGGAGTGTGCCGGTCAGCCCTCAGGCCGGAGGCTGCGCCAGGGGGAGGGTGAACCAGAAGGTGGAGCCGCGTCCCACCTGGCTTTGCAGCCCAACCTGGCCGCCCATCGCTTCCACCAGTTCCCGAACGATCGCCAGTCCCAGCCCGCTGCCGCTCTCCCCGGGGGTGCGGGCCTTGTCTGCCTTGTAGAACCGCTCCCAGATCCGGTCGTGCTCTTCCGGCGGGATCCCCGGCCCCGAGTCGTGCACCTCGAAGCGCACCTGCGGGCCGGCGGTGACCGCCAGCCGGACCCAGCCGCCCTGCCCGGCATAGCGCAGGGCGTTCTCCAGCAGGTTGACCAGCACCTGGTCCAGCCGGTCGGGATCGGCGTAGACCGCCGGTGCCGTATCGGGCAGGTCGAGCGCCAATTTCACCTGGTTCTGGTTGGCCTGCCAGAGCAGCTGCTCGGCCACCCGCTGGCAGGCATCGATCGGGTCGGTCTCCAACGGTCTGAGGGTGATCTGCTCGGCCTGTATGCGGGCAAGGTCGAGCAGGTCCTCCATGAGGCGGCTGAGCCGCAGGGTGTCAGCGAGCATGACCGACAGGTACTTCGGCTGGTCCTGGGGCCGGATCACGCCGTCTTGCAGCAGCTCCAGGTAGCCACGCAGCGAGGCGAGCGGCGCCCGGAACTCGTGGGAAATGGAGGCCACCAGGTCCCGGCGGCCCTGCTCCTTCTCGGTCTGGAGCGCCCTGTCGGCGCTCAGGTGATCGACCAGCCGGTTGAACCGGCTGATCGCCTGGCCCAGTTCGCCGGGCCCCCTGCCAGGGACCCGCTGGCTCAGGTCGCCCTCCGCCACCAGGGCCGCGACCCGGTTGAACTCCCGCAGGGGCTGAACCAGGGTCAGAGACTGGACCCAGGCGATGATGGCGGAGCCGACCAGCAGCAGGGCGGCAATGGGCAGGACCCAGTGCCAGGCGCTCCGGCGCAGTTCATCGAGCCGGCCGGGCGGCAGGAGCGTTACCACCAGGTGGTCGACCGGCGGGCGCGCCTCCAGCGAGGCGACCACCGCACAGTGAATCCCTGCCACATCTTCCGGGCAGAAGGTGACCGACTGAGCCATGGTGGTGACACGGGCAATCTCGTCGGGGGTGAGGGTCCGCAGGGCGTCGGTCAGGGCCTGGGCCAGCGACTGGGGGGGAGGGGCGGTCTGGCCGCTGCCCACGGTGCGGATCTCCAGGAGCGCCTTGTCGTTGCGGACGGACTCCAGGGCGGCCGTGCTCAGCAGGACGGCCCGGCCCACGTCGGTGCGAATCATGTAGGCCTGAAGCGGCCCTTCCGGCAGCGGAGGCAGGTTCATCGCCTTGGCCAGGTCGGCCAGGTAGGCGGTGTCCTGACGACGCTTGGACTCCAGCTGCCTGGTGACCGCCAGGTTGAACGCTGCTGTGAGGATTCCCACGGCCAGCGCCGAGAGCAGCAGATTGCTGAGCAGGAAGCGCCAGAAGAGGCCGCACCTGAGTATGCGCTTCACACGATCACCTCGAACTTATAGCCAATCGACCAGACGGTCCGGATATACCTGTAAGGATGCGACCGGGTTTCGATCTTGGTCCGCAGCCGGCGGATATGCTCGTCGACCGTGCGCCCCTCCAGCGGGTTGGTGTACCCCCAGACATTGCGGAGCAGGTCGTCGCGGCTGAAGGCCCGGCCCGGATGCTGTGCCAGGGCCACCAGCAGGTCAAACTCCTTGGGCGCCAGGGAGACGGTCTCGCCTTGAACCCGTACCTCCCGGCGGTCGATGTCGATGGTGAGGGAGGGAAACTCGAGCCGGGTGGCCATCATGCCGCCGGCCCGCCGGAGAATCGCCCGGACCCGCGCCACCAGCTCCAGTGGGCTGAAGGGCTTGACCATATAGTCGTCTGCCCCGGCTTCAAGTCCCCGGACCCGGTCCAGCTCCTCGCCGCGGCCGGTGAGCATCAGAATCGGCACCTTGGACTCCCGGCGAAGCTCACGGCAGACATCCATGCCATCCATACCCGGCAGAGCGAGGTCCAGCACGACCATCGCCGGCTGGGCCGCCCGGAACAGGGCGAGGCCGCGGAGACCATCGTGGGCCACCGCCACCCGGAAATGGGCATGCTCCAGGGTCAGCCGCAGCAGTTCTGTCAGGTGTGTGTCATCTTCGACCACCAGGATCAATGGGTCCGCCAACGAGACATCCCCCCGGTCCGAGCAAAGCGTGCGATGTTGCCGAGATTCTGCGGGGCTGGTCAGGAACCCTCCTTCGCCGCCCCTGAAGGGGCGATGAAGTGTGAAGTGGGGGATTTCAATACATTTTCGACCGCAGATTACGCAGATTTTCTATGATTACGCAGATTACTGGGAATGACTGTGTGGCTATATGAGGAACATATTTTATATTATAATCTGCGTAATCCGTTTAAATCTATCTCAATCCTGACGGATCAAGCTCCGTTTTTCTCCCGATTTCTCTTGTTTTCATCCTCATTACTGACTCGATGAGTTGGTCCATTTGGCCGAAGAGTGAGTCTCTTTGCGAGAGAAAAAAA
>JBMONB010000115.1:0-7287 GCA_049325315.1 Bacillota bacterium
GTGAGGCGGCGCTGAAGTACTTCGTGCTCGGCTCCGTGGCCGCCGCCTTCCTGCTCTTCGGCTTCGCCCTGATCTACGGGGCGACCGGCACCATGAACCTGACCGAGATCACCGGCTACACCAAGGATCTGGCCACCAAGGTCGGCTGGGCCCCCGGCCTCTACTTCAAGGTCGGCATCGGCCTCTCGATCGTCGGCTTCGCCTTCAAGATGGCGCTGGTCCCGTTCCACATCTGGGCGCCCGACGTCTACCAGGGCGCGCCGACCCCGGTGACCGCCTACATGTCCATCGGCACCAAGGCCGCGGCCTTCGCCGCCATGGCCCGGCTGCTGGTGGCGGCGGTCCCGGAGGCCCAGCAGATCGGGTTCCTGCTCCCGCTCTCGGTCCTGGCCGCTGTCTCCATGATCGTCGGCGCTGCCGTCGGCATCTGGCAGAGCGACCTGAAGCGGCTCATGGCCTACTCGGGCATCGCCAACGCCGGCTACCTGATCATGGCGATCCCCGGCCTGGGCGAGGACGGTCTGTCCGCTGCCGCTTACTACCTGGCCGCTTACGGCTTCACCGCCATGGGCATCTTCGCCATCGTGCGGGTGCTGGAGGAGGAGGGGGTCGAGGGCGCCAAGCTCGAGAACCTGTCTGGCCTCTTCTACCGCCGCCCCGGCCTGGCCGTGGCGCTGGCGCTCTTCCTGTTCTCCCTGACCGGCCTGCCGCCGGCGGGCGGCTTCATCGGCAAGTTCTTCCTGGCGATGGCCGCCGTGAACGGCGGGGCCTGGATCGTGCTGACCGGTCTGATGCTCTCCACCGGCATCTCCGCCTACGTCTACCTCCGAGTGATCGGTATCGCCTTCAAGAAGGTGGAAGGGAAGGGCGAGAAGGCGGCCATGGCGGGCGCTCAGTCCGTCTACAGCCCGGCGGTCACCTCGGCCAAGGTGGTCCTGGCGATCGCCGTGGTCGGCACCCTGCTCCTCGGCCTCCTGCCCGGACCCGTGGCCGACTTGATGCGGGTCGCCATCGCTGGCATGTAATCCTGAATCACGTAAAGAGCCGGATGGGGCGTTTGCGCCTCATCCGGCTCTTTTGCGCCCCTGGAACCCCCTTCCACACTCCGCAACGATTGACAACCAGCAACTTCATCATATACACTAAAGTTGCTGGAAGGATCGAGTACCGAAAGAGGAGGGTTGGCGTATGGCGCTAATCGAGGTCAGAGGGCTGACCAAGATCTTTGGGCCGCACCCCCAGCAAGCGCTGCAGCGGCTGCAGCAGGGGATGCCCAAGGAGCAATTGATGGCGGAGACGGGCCATGGGGTTGGCCTGCAGGGAGTCTCCCTCTCCATCAACGAGGGGGAGATCTTCGTCATTATGGGGCTGTCGGGGAGCGGGAAGTCCACGTTGATTCGCTGCCTGAACCGGCTGATTGAGCCGACCACGGGCGAGATTCTGCTGCGGGGGGAGGATGTGCTGGCGCTGGATCCGCAGGGGCTCCGGTCACTGCGACAGCGGACCATGGCCATGGTCTTCCAGCGCTTCGGGCTGCTGCCTCACCGGACCGTTCTTGACAACGTGGCCTATGGCCTGGAGGTCCAGGGGGTTCCCCGGGCCGAGCGGGAGACGAGGGCGATGCGCTGGGTGGAGAGCGTGGGTCTGAAGGGGTGGGAGCGGAGCCGGCCCGGGCAGTTGAGCGGCGGCATGCAGCAGCGGGTGGGCATCGCCCGGGCGCTCTGCACCGACCCGGACATCCTGCTGATGGACGAGCCCTTCAGCGCCCTCGATCCGCTGATCCGGCGGGAGATGCAGGAGGAGCTGTTGGCCCTGCAGTCCCGGCTGAACAAGACGATCGTCTTCATCACCCACGACCTGGACGAAGCGCTCCGGCTCGGGGATCGGATCGCCATTCTGAAGGATGGCCAGGTGGTGCAGGTCGGCACCGCAGAGGAGATTCTCACCGCCCCGGCGGACGACTACGTGGCCGAGTTCACCCGCGATGTCAACCGGAGCCGGGTCCTGACCGCCCAAACGGTGATGCACCGGCCCCGGTTCGTCCTGGATCGGGTTGGCCCTCGCAGCGCCCTCAAGGCGATGGAGGAGCAGGGGCTCTCCAGCGTCTTTGTGGTCGACAGGGAGCGGCGTCTGGTGGGTCTGGTGACCGTCGATGATGCGATTCCCGCCGCCCAGAAGGGCATCACGGACCTTCGTGAGCTTGTGACCAGCAAGATCCCTACGACGGCCCCTGATACCCTTTTGGAGGCACTGATCCCCGTGGCGGCCCAGCATCGCCTGCCCATTGCTGTGGTGGACGAGGAGCACAGGCTTGTGGGGGTGGTCCCTCGGGTGGCGGTGCTGGCGGGTCTCGCCGGACGTCCGCGGACCGAGGAGCCGCCGCAGCAGCCCGCCGTTTAGGCGGCGGTAGGGTACACGCAGCGCACAGACAACAAAAAAACGTGGGGGAATGATTCTTATGCATACACAGCGTTGGCTCCGATCTACGATGATGACAGCGATGATGCTCCTGGCCCTGTTGGTCCTCTCCGCCTGCGGCGGCAGCAGCCCCGGCGCCGCCCCCGCCGACCCCGGCAGCAGCGGTGCGCCCCAGGCGAAGGAGAAGCAGGTGATCAAGTTCTCCGACACCCAGTACCAGTCGCTTTGGATCAACAACGCCATCGCCGGCTTTGTCATCGAGAAGGGCTATGGCTACCCCGTCGAGACGGTGGAGATGACCACCCCGATCATGCAGCAGGCGCTGGTCAAGGGCGACGTCCACGTCACCACCGAGATGTGGACCGCCAACTTCCTGGACTGGTACAACCAGATGGTCGCTGAGAAGAAGATCCTGCCCCTGGGGATCGTGATGGACCGGGCCTCCCAGGGCTGGTATGTGCCGGCCTATGTGGTCAAGGGCGACGAGAAGCGGGGGATCAAGGCCACGGCGCCCGACCTGAAGTCGGTGGCGGACCTGAAGAAGTACCCGACCCTCTTCGCCGACCCGGAGGAGCCCAGCAAGGGGCAGCTGATCAACTGCATCACCGGCTGGCAGTGCGCCAAGATCAACTCAATTAAGCTGAAGGCTTACGGCCTCGACGGTATGTACAACGTGCTGGAGCCCGGCGCCTCCGCCGCCCTGGACGCCGCCATCGCCGGCGCCTACAAGAAGGGCAAGCCCTTCCTGACCTACTACTGGGAGCCGACCTGGCTGGTGGGCACCTACGACATGATCAAGCTGGAGGAGCCCGCCTACAGCAAGGAGTGCAACGACGAGATCCAGGCGGTGCTTGAGGAGAAGACCGCCCTGAGCGATGTGAGCGCCAAGGCCGGCTGCGCCTACGAGGATGCCCCGGTGACCAAGGCGGTTCACCCGAGCCTGCAGGAGCGGGCCCCCGAGGTGGTCTCGTTCCTGGCCAAGTACACCCTGAAGACCGATGACCTGAACAAGATCGCCGCCTACATGGAGAATGAGAAGGCTAGCGCCGAGGAGACCGCCATCCACTTCTTCCGGAACTACCCGGATGTCTGGAAGGCCTGGGTCCCGGCCGATGTGGCGGCCAAGGTCGAGCAGGCGATCAAGTAGAGAGGGCAGGTGAGTGGTGTGGGTCAGTTTCCGCAGATCAAGCTCCCCCTGGCCAGTTGGATCGACAAGGGAGTCGACTGGCTCACGGTGGAGGGTGGCGCCTTCTTCGACGGAATCAGCAAACTCCTGCTCGGCCCCCTGGTACAGCTGGAGCGGTTCCTGCTCTGGGTTCCCTGGTTCGTGGTGATCCTGGCGGTCGCCCTGATTGCCTGGCGGGTGGTGGGCTGGAAGCTCGCCCTGGGGGCCACCGTCGGCCTCTTCTTCATCGGCACCCTGGGCCTCTGGGAGCACGCCATGAAGACCCTCGCCCTGGTGATCGCCGGCACGCTCCTGGCCGTGATTGCGGCGATCCCCACCGGCATCGCCATGGCCCGCAGCAACTGGTTCGAGCGGGCGATGCGCCCGGTCCTGGACCTGATGCAGACCATGCCCAGCTTCGTCTACCTGGTGCCGGCGCTGATGCTGATGGGCATGGGGAAGGTGCCTGCCGTGCTGGCCACCTTCATCTACGCCGTGCCCCCGGCGATCCGGCTGACCAACCTGGGCATCCGGCAGGTCCCGGCCGACGTGCTGGAGGCGGCCCAGTCCTTCGGCTCCACCCCGGGCCAACTGCTGCTGAAGGTCCAGCTGCCCCTGGCGCTGCCCACGATCATGGCTGGGATCAACCAGACGGTGATGATGGCGCTGGCCATGGTGGTAATCGCCTCGATGATCGGCGCCGGCGGCCTCGGCACCGAGGTGCTGAACGGCATCGCCCGGTTGGAGGCGGGTCGCGGCTTCGTGGGCGGCCTCTCGATCGTGATCATGGCGATCATCATCGACCGGATTTCCCAGGGGCTGACCCGGGGGCAGCCGCAGTCATAGGGACCGATGAGCCGGATGGGGCGCTTGCCTCGTCCGGCTTTTGCACGCGGCCTCCTGGGGTCAGCCGCCCGACAAAGCCAGCATGACCGGCAGCGCCACAGCCACCAGCGCCAGGAAGAGGGAGCCGAAGGCGCCGCCCCGGTTCTGTGCGCCCCAGAGCCGCCATGCCACATAGCAGCTGTGCAGGGCCACGCCGCCTCCCAGGAGGACCATCACCAGCCGGTCCCAGTCCTGCATCGGTTCACCTGCCTCCTTGCACCCGGTCGGGACCGACCACGAGGCCATGCCGCCGGATCCGCATCTCCGGTTCAACCTCCACCGTAAGCTCACCCAGTTGGCGCCGCCAGGCGAAGGCCTCCCATGCCTGCCAGTTGACGAAGCGTCCCCGGTAGAGGTGACCAAACCCGACGGGATCTGCTTCCCACTCCCGCAGTCTCTCCAGAAGCCCGCGGATCGTTTCCCGAGCATACTGGCCCGCCGCCTCCTCCAGTCGCGTTCGCTGCTGTGGACTCACGTAGTCTGTCCCGCCGGGAGCGGCCAGCACCTCCCCTTCAAAGAGGAGGCGGACCTTCACATGGGGCTTCCCGTCCCGGAAGGTGGCCGTGCCCGCATACTCCACCGGGTTTCCGCCGCTGCGCGGCAGCTCCCCGGGCAGCGCCGATTCCTCGGTGACTCGCGGCTCCTGCGGCGAAGCGGACACCGCCGGATTGACCGCCATGGCGGGCAGGTAGGGGTCGCCGCCCTCCGCCACGTGGCGGGCCACAAAGTGGTGCAGCCGCGTCGGTGGCGCCAGGTGAAGGCTCTTCGCCTGGATGATCAGCCCTTCCACCATCTTGGGGGGGTTGACCTCCGAGACCGGGTTTATGCCTGTAAGCACGTCGAAGGCCCGGCCCCGAGCCTGGGCGAAGAAGATGTTGCCGCGCGCCCAGGGGCTGCGGGTCAGCTCCATGACCAGGGGCTCCAGACCCTCCCGGGAGAGCTCTTCCCCGACGATGGCCGCCCGCACCTGCCGGAGGTCCAGCCGCCGGGTCAGTCCCCCGTTGAGCACATAGAGCGCCTGCGTAATCGTCTCGGCCCGGGCCGTCAGCACCTGAGCGGCGAGCCGGGACCGCTCGGGTCTTACCGGGGGTTGGGCACCGCCGGCCGTCAGTTCGGACGTGACCGCCACCAGGGCGGTCAGCATGAGAAGCGCATCCTCGGCCTTATCGATCCCGATGGCGATCAGGTAGACCATGTCCTCGACCTCCATGCGGTCCCAGCAGCCGGAGAGGAGTGTCATGGCGAGGAGCAGGAGACCGAGCGCTTCGATCCGCTCGAAGAAGCGCCCGCCGATCACCAGGCGGGTCAGGGCGTGGATTCGCGGGGCGGTGAGGGCTGCCTGCAGCTCCGCCGGGGTAAGGCTCTTCCGCTCCAGGCCGCGGAGGGAGAACCGCTCCAGCGGCTCGAGAATCCGCAGCCGGATCAACTCTTCGTCAGCCAGGCCCTGTATGAATACCGCCAGGAGCTCCACCGTTCCACCGCTCCCGGGACGGAGGGTTCGGAGCTGAACGCCCAGGTTGTTTGGCCAGTGCAGCGCCTCTGCCACCGCTGCCCTCGCCGCTGCAATGGAGGAGGGGATTGGAATGGTCGCTTCACTCCCTGCTAAAGGCCAGATCTGCTCGTATAGTCTAACCAATCCCTTCCGGTTCATGAGGAAGCGCCCACGGGCTTGGATCGTACCCATATACCGCCCTTGTCCGAGGTGGTAGAATGCTGGCAGGAGGCTGATCTTGCCATGCTCGCTTCCCTGATGGAACTGGACCCGATCCTTCTCGGCCTCGTGGCCAGCCTGCTGGCCGGCGCCGCCCACTCGATCGGGGCGCTGCCGACGCTCTTTACCCGGAATATCGCGCCCCGGCTCTACGATGGCATGCTCGGCTTTGCCGCGGGCGTCATGCTGGCGGCCACGGTCTTCAGCCTGCTGATCCCCGCCATGGGCTACGCCGGGGGCGGCCTTCGGGGGGCCGCCGTGGCAGCGGTGGGGCTCCTGTTGGGCGGCCTCTTCCTCGACCTGGTGGACCGCTACTCACCCCACCGGCACTTTATCAAGGGGCCGGAGGGCGGCGGCTCCACCTCAGCGCTCCAGCGCATCTGGCTCTTTATCATCGCCATCGCCATCCACAACTTCCCGGAGGGTCTGGCGGTGGGGGTGGGCATTGGCAGCGGCGACGTGGCCAACGGCATCAGCCTGGCCATCGGCATCGGGATCCAGAATATCCCCGAGGGGCTGGCGGTGGCGCTGGCGCTGCTGGGCGAGCGGTACAGCCTGGGGAGCGTCTTCCTGATCACCCTGCTGACCGGGATGGTGGAGCCGGTCGGCGGGCTGGTGGGGGTGCTGGGGGTGACCATGGCGGCGCCGCTGCTCCCTTACGCCCTCGCCTTTGCGGCCGGCGCCATGCTCTTCGTGATCAGCGATGAGATCATCCCCGAGACCCACGAGCGGGGCAACGAGCGAACGGCGACCTACATGCTGCTGGTCGGCTTTATCGTCATGATGACGCTGGATACGACCCTGGGCTAAAGATGCGGCCCAATTCACCCCGGCGCCCCGGGTTGGCATAACCTAATACGTAACCCGAGATGGCAGGAGGGTGTAGCCTTGGGCCGCATCAAGACATCCCGTGAAGACCTGGAGCTGATGGCGCGCCTGATGCGAGCAGAGGCCGAGGGCGAGGGCGAGCTCGGCATGCTGATGGTCGGCAACGTGATCACCAACCGGATCTACGCCAACTGTGGGGAGTTCAAGGGCCTCCGGTCGGTCCGGGACCTGGTGAACCGGGACCTGGCGGACCAATGCCGGACAGGGTTCGAGGCGGTCT
>JBMONB010000116.1:0-7204 GCA_049325315.1 Bacillota bacterium
GGTTGAGGAGGCCCTTGGCGCAGATCGCACCGTTGGTCACCTTGGAGAGCGGGTTGCCCTCAATGTGGACGGCGCGGCCATCCTGCACCTTGACCCGCATGGGGCAGACGGCGGGGCAGTTGATACAGGAGGTGTGGACCCACTTCTCCTGGGTGGCAGGGGCGGCGGAAGCTCCCCGCTGAAGGGCCCCCAAAATGGGCTTCGTGCCGAGAACCGCTGAGGCGGCACCCGTGACGGCCACACCCTTGAGGAAGCTCCGACGGGAGAATCCATGGCGTGTCGCCTTCGTCACTGCGTTCACTCCTTCCGAGTTTTGGTCACCTTGAAGGTATCATGAGGAGAGGAGTCGCCTGTAGCGGGAGAACTCCGCTTCCTTGCAGGGGAAAGGTCTACGGATCTCACCGGGAAACAGATCACCCCACCGCCCTTTGGGACGAGTGGGGTGATACTTTGTGCTATTGATCACAAGGGGCCGTCAGTCCGTATCCAGCAGACCGGCCTGCAGGGCCATGCGAATCAGGTCGGCCCGGCTGTGGGCTCCTAACTTCTCGGCGAGGCGGGCCCGGTAGCCCTCCACTGTCTTGGCCGACAGGGCCAGTTGGTCGCCAATCTCGCGGCTGGTGTAGCCCGAGGCCACCAGTTTCAGCACCTCCTGCTCCCGCGGGCTCAGGCTCTCGATGGGGGAGCGCTCGGCTTCGACGGGCGGGGCGGTGTTCAGGTAGTGATCGACCAGCGCCCGGGTCATGGTGGGGTAGACGAATACCTCTCCCCGCATCACCGAGCGAATGGCCGAGACCAGTTCGGCGTCCACCGCCTTCTTCAGAATGTAGCCCGATGCGCCGGCGCCCAGGACCTCCCGGAGGTAGCCGGGGTCGTCGTGCATGGTTAGCACCAGTACCTTGACCGAAGGGCAGACCGTCTTCAGCCGGCGGGTTGCCTCCATGCCGTCCATGCCGGGCATGGAGATATCCATCAGGATCAGATCGGGGTTCAGCGCCTGGGCCGCGCTCACGGCGGTTTCGCCGTCGGAGGTTTCGCCCACCACCTCAAAGTCGCCCTGGCTCTCCAGGAGCATGCGCAGGCCGGAGCGCAGCAGGGCGTGATCATCGGCCAGGAGCAGGCGGGTCTTGGTCGGTGCCATCTGCATCCCCTCCGTCAGGCGCTCTCTTCGAGCGCAGGGATTCGGGCAAGGACAGTGGTGCCCTGACCGGGTTCGGAGCGGATCTCAAGCTGCCCTCCGGCCAGCTTTGCCCGCTCCTGCATGGAGAACATGCCAAGCCGGCGGGAGGTCGGGCCGGTGACCTCCTTTACATCGAACCCGATCCCGTCGTCGTTGATAATCGCCGTGACCCGGTCCCGGTGCCACTTGAGCGTGACCGACACCGATCTCGCCCGGGAGTGGCGGGCCACGTTCGTCAGGGCTTCCTGGGTAATCCGGTAGAGGGTGGTCCCGACCGGCACGGGCAGCTTGCGTGCCTCGAAGCCCTGGGCCTGCAGTTCGACCTTGATCCCATGCTTGCGGCTGAAGTCCCGGGTGTACCGGTCCAGGGCGTGGACCAGGCCCAGCTGGTCGAGCACCGGCGGCCGCAGTTGCAGCGCCAGGCTGTGAACCTCCTCCAGCACCGTGGAGGCGATGTTGCGCATGTCGCCCAGCCGCTCCTTCACCTGCTCCGGCGACGAGGCCGTCTCCAACAGCTTCAGATTGACCATGAGCGAGGTCATCAGCTGACCTGTCTCGTCGTGCAGTTCCATGGCGATCAGCTTGCGCTCCTCCTCCTGGGCGGAGATCAGCTTCGCGAGGAGCTCGGCCTGGACCGCCTCCTTGACCTTCAGCTCATCCCAGAGGCGGATGTTTTCCAGGGCCATGCCCATCTGCCGGCCGAGGGCAGCGAACAGGTCCTTGTCGACCATTTCGACAGGGGTGGACCCTTCGGTGGTGAAGCAGAAGAGGCCGATCACCCGACCATCGGCCACCAGCGGTACCACCCCGCCAGAGGCGTCCAGCAGCGGTTCTCCGCTCTCACTCACCAGCCGCCTGATCCCCGGGGTGGCGGAGCACTCGTGGGGTTGACCCTGCTGCGTGCAGAAGACGGGCTGCTCGCTCCCTTCCTCGGGAAAGCGGTAGATGCAGACCCGCTTCAGGCCCAGGGTCGCCTGCACATCGCGCATCATGTCGGCCATGACCTGCTCCCGGTCCAGGGGCCGGGTCACCGCTTCCGCCACGGCGTTCAGCACTGTTAGGCCCCGGTTCTGGCGGAGCAGCTCCTCCTGCGAACGCTGCAGGTGGTCAATCATTCGGTTGAACCGGCTGGTCAGATGGCCGATCTCGTCGTCGGCGAACTGCTGGGCGCGGCGGGACAGGTCACCGGCGGTCACGGCGCGGGAGGCGGCAATCAACTCCTCGAGAGGCCGGGTGAGCAGAAGGGTGAGGAGGAAGGCGGCCACCAGCGCGCCGACGGCAATGGCCAGGGTCTCCAGGAGCATGCGCTGGGTGGTCAACCAGACCGCCTGGTTCACGTTCTGGTCGGTCAGGCCCACCCTGACAAAGCCGGCCCGGCCCCCGAACATGGGGATGACCACATCGTAAATGTGCTCGTCCCCGGCGGTGAGAAAGGCCGGTTGCGGATCGTCAGCCGGCGTCTCGAAGGCGAGCAGGGCCACAGGGAACTGCCGGCCAAAGGTGGAGTCCAGGACCCCGCGCTGTTCATCGTAAATCACGGCGTACTTCAGGTCCGGGTTGTGCGAGACGGTGTCTGTGAGCAACTCTCGGAGGCCATACAGGTCGTGAGTCAGCACCTGGTCGGTGGCACGAGCGGCCACATCGCGGGCGAGCGAGACGGCCTGCCGGCTGAGCTGGTCATGGGCGAGCCGGATCAGACTGACCCGTGCCTGCGTGATCTCGGCTGCACCCAGGACCAACGCCAGCGTGAGCACGATGCCCATCACCTTCAGCCGTATACCGCCCACACTGAACACCCACCAGAGCAGGCGATCCTTCCAGTGCATGGTCACGGCCTCCCTACCTTTTCCAGCATCCTGCGAATGGGGTCGTAGGCCGAGTCGGGCGGAATCACGAACCGGTCGATGCGCAGAGCCTTTAGAATGGCGGCCCCCTCGGGTGTCTCGTGGAGCTCCAGGAAGAGTTTCTCCAGCTGCCGGCGGGTCGCCTCGTCGAGTCCGGGGCCCACCACCACCGGCGGCGTGCCGATCGGCTCGGACTTCTGAATCACCCGTACCTTCTCCTTCAGACTGGGGTCCCGCAGGACCATGGCGTCGTAGACCAGATGATCCACCGCCGCCCCGTCCACCAGCCCGTCTGCCACCGCCAGAACCGCTCGGTCGTGGCTGTAGGTGAAGAACTGCTTGCGGAAGAAGTCGGCGGGCTTCTCGCCCTCCTGCCAGACCCAATAGACGGGTACCAGCCGGCCTGTGGTCGACAGCGGATCGGTGAAGGCGAAGACGCCGTCCCTCAGGTCGGCCATGGAGTTCGCCGGAGAGTTGGCCGGGACGAGGAGATAGGAGTAGTAGATGGCCTGCTCCTCCACCTGCGGCGCGGCCAGCAGCTTCATGCCGAAGTTCGCCTTGCCGTCGACATAGGCCCAGGTGCAGATAAAGGCCAGGTCAACCTCGCCCGTGCGCACCAGTTCGTTCACCTCAGCGTAGGTGGACCTTTGTACTAGCCGGATCGGCCGGCCGAGGCGCGCACCCAGGTAATCGAGCAGTTCGCGGTAGCTGACGAGCGTCTCCTTTGGCGAGATCACGGCGGCGATAGCGACGTTCAGCGGCTGGCCGGACTGTTCGGCTGGCGCTGTTGGCAGCAGCTTCGTCTGCGACAGGTCTACCGCTGTGGGAGATGGCAGGGCCGCAGAGCAGCCGCTTAGCATTAGCAAGAGGGTAAGGAGCGCGAGGAGACGGGCTGTCATCCGATCACCTCCGAGGTCTGGTACCACTATTCTGACGGGGGGAGAGGTGATCGCATATCCCCCAAAGGGGTTAGAAAAGTCTCTGCTGGCAGCCGCTGCAACAAGAAAAGAGCCTCGCCACAGAATGGGCGAGACTAGAGTTGGAACCAGATCTCGATCAGGCGCTGCTCCCGGCTTACGTGAACCGAATGGATTATCGCTTCGAGTGCGCGCTTCCGCCATGGGAACGAGAGTTCTTCGTCGTTGGCGGTTCGAATCATGGTGGCGATGGCTCCTCTTACGCTGTCTATGTCGACCATTGATCTATCCTGGGCAGTTGTAACTTGGGCGATCTCAGCCTCCAGGGTCGCCCGAATTGTTTCGTATTGCTCCTTTTCCCGCTTGTAGTCGAGGAGCGAGATCACGTCTGCCTTGTAGGCCTGCCAGGCCCGCTGATGCTTCCTCTCTTCGATCGCTAGGCGCTTGCGCAACTCGGACACCGGATCTGGTTCCGGTTTCGTCTTCTCCTCAGGTAAGATCACAAGGTTATTCTGAGTAAAATGACCGCTGGTGATCGCTCGCAGCTGCTCGAAGACAGCTGACTCGATGTCCGCCAACGCCACGCGGTTGCAGTAGCAGCGGTGGTACCGGGTGTACCCGGTACAGATCGCCGAAGGCCGGTAGATCCGCTGCCCAGTCTTGCGGTCGGCCCACTGGTAGTTGAAGTGAATCATGTTCCGCCCACAGTCTAGACAGCGGAGCAGGCCCCGCAGCAGATAATCACGGTTCTCCCTGGGTAGGTTTGCCTTGCCACGCCCAGTTCTGACTGCCGTGCACAACTCCCAGGTCTCCTGATCCACCAGTGGCTCATGTGCATCCGGCACCACCACCCATTCTTCTTCGGGCCGGAGCCTGCGCTGGTTGCGGGTGTCCCGCTGCCCCCACACAAGCTCACCGATGTAGGCTCGGTTGGTGAGGATCTTATGGACGAATGAGGCAGTCCAGGTGTACCGGGAGGCTGCCGGCCCGAATCGGATGGCGCCTTCCTGGGACAGCCGCCTGGCGATGCTGGCCATCCCCATCTCACCGCCGGCGTAGCTTGTGAAGATCCACTGCACGATCGGCGCAGTCTCCGGATCGGGAATGTAGCGGCCATACCGGGCAGCATCAGCTCGATCGCAGCAACGGGTGTACCCGATGGGGGGCACACACATGCCCCGACCCGTCGACGCCCGTTCGCGCTGACCCTTGAGCACCTCCGTGGCGAGGTTTTCGGAGTAAAACTCGGCCAGCGCTTCCATGATCGCCTCATGGAACCGCCCGGCGGGGGAGTCCTCGAATTGTTCGGTCATGGAGCGAACATCAATGCCCAGTTCCCGGCGGAACAGCGCCTTGTACACAACGCTGTGCTGGCGGTTACGGGCAAAGCGGTCCATCTTGTGGACCAGGACCAGGTCAAAGGGGCGGGGGCGTTGCCTGGCTGCCTTGACCATGGCCTGGAACTGGGGTCGATCATCAGTCCGACCGCTTACGCCCTCTTCAACAAACTCCGCCACAACCTCCCAGCCCTGCTGCTGGGCGTACTTGCGGAGCGCCTTGGCCTGAGCCGGTATCGAGTAACCTTCTTCGGCTTGCTCCTCGGAACTGACCCGAATATAGATCGCAGTCCGCATGATCCACCCCCTCATGGCGGCGCCCACAGAACGACGGACGGTGTCTACTTGACCCTATGCGGGTGGAGCAGACTCCTTGCCGCGTCGCAAGCACCTATGGCCAGGGGGCGGTTGGACCTACGTATTGTCATTCTCGTGCTAAGGGAGCAGTCCGTGACGGACGGCGTACGCCGCGAGGGCAGCCCGATTGTTGACACCTGTTTTATTGAAGATATTCCTCAGGTGGCGGTCGACCGTCTTGGCAGAGATGAAGAGACGGGCGCCGATCTCCCTGTCGGTCATCCCCTGGCAGACCAGGGTTACAACCTCTCCTTCCCGGGCGGTCAGACCGTCGGGCAGCGGCGAGGAAGCGGTCTCAGGCCGGGGATTCACCCTTGGCGCAGCCCGCTTCAGCACCCGGCGGGCCATGGCAAGCCCGGGGGTGCAGCCTATTGCTGAAAAGAAGGCACAGACTTCCTGCAGGTCCGCTTCAGCCTCCGGTCTGCCCGGGAGCGCCCGGCCGCGCGCCAGGCGAGTAAGCGCCACGTCCATGGGGAAGCGGCAGCGCTCTGCCAGCGCAAGCGAAGAATGGAAATGCTCCACCGAAGTCTCAATCTCCCCGCGCGCTGCTGCCAGCTCTCCCAACAGCCGGTGCGCCTCGATGGCCACAAAGGCCGAGCCCGCCTGCCGTGAGGCATCCAACGCCTCCGCTGCCGACTGCCAGGCGCGATCCGAATCGCCCACCGCGCGGAAGTACTCAGCCCACGCATTCCGGACAGAACCCCGATAGTACGGGGCTGTACGGAGTGCGGGCCAGCTCTCCGCCGCTTCGAGCCAGACTCTGGCCTCGCCCAGGTTGCCCTGCGCCACATGGATCTCGGCACGCAGGACATGGGGCAGGACCAGCAGGCCGCCGCCAATCGAGACCGGATCGGTCGGCCGGAAGGGGGGTACGGCCTCGGCAAATGGGAGCGCCTCCTCCGGGGCGCCAACCCTGAGCAGAATTCGTCCGGCGTACCAGGCCAGCTCACCGTCATAGGCGCGCGGATCCTGGCGGGTCGCCTCCACCACGTGGTGATAGGCAGCCTGCCAATCGCCCCGGAAGAACCGGTAGACACCCGTCATGGAGAAGCCGCGCTTGACAAGGGCATATCCCGCCTGTCGCCAGGCTTCCTCCTCCAGCGCCACCAGTTGTTCCGCCACACGGTCGAGATCGTCCGGTCGGTCGGCCGACCCGACCTGACGGATCATCATCTCGCCCACCCGCAGCTGCAGCGCCTCCCGGTAGGCCCTGTGGCGAAGCGCCACACCGGCAGCGTGGCTGCACTGCTCAGCCGCTTCGTCCAGGCGTCCGTCCACCAGGGCCAGCTTCATGGTGCAGTACAGGATGTCCGGGCCGGCGCTTGGCAGGGCACGGGGGGCGATCTCCTGCAGGTAGGCGCGCGCCCGTTCCTGATCTCCGCCCAGGCTGAGTGCGAGGATCAGCGCAGTCGCTGCCCGCGGATATCCTGCCGCCCCCCCGAAAAGCTCTAACTCCAGCCGCTGGTACCGGGGATTGGCCAGCATCGCCTCCTCGGCTGCGATCACATCGGCGGCATGCTCCAGGAATCGGGTGTCGTTGCTGCTTCTGGCCAGAACGAGCATGAGATG
>JBMONB010000117.1:0-7073 GCA_049325315.1 Bacillota bacterium
GTCGAGCCCGCAGAGCCGGTGGACCTCCACCAGCTTGTTGGCCAGGGTGAGCAGGTAGGGCGGCTCCTTGAAGAGCGGGTAGTGCGGCGTCTCCACCTGGTGAAAGCGAATCCGCTCCTCAAAGCGGCTCAGCCGGAAGGGAAGGTCCGACGAGATGATGTGGATCTCATGACCCCGGCGGGCCAGCTGCGTCGCCAACTCGGTCGCCACGATGCCGCTGCCCCCCACGCTGGGGTAGCAGACGATTCCAATTCGCATGCAGACACCCCCTACACAAGCCGGAGCAGGTCATCGATAACAAGCGCTTGCTTGGTTACGAACCCCTCGGCGTACTCCACCCCGATCTTTGCCCCGAAGAGCCTGTCCCGGGCCTCGACCAGATAGGGCAGCCCCGCTTTGGCGTTCAGCCGGGTCTCCACCTCCCCGGCGTCCCGGGCGAACTGGGAGACGTGGGCGAACAGGCTTTCGATTTTTTTGGTTCGATGCTTCGTTATGTCAACTAAGAAGGAGGGTTCGGCCTCGTCGTTGATGAAATAGTACAGAACCCGAGCGGGCCGGTGGGCGGGATGATCTGTCTGGTACCGGCGAAGCCCCGCCGTGAAGACCGCCTCCTCCACCAGGCGGCAGCCCAGCTGGTGGTCCGGGTGCCGGTCCAGCCCCCAGTTGACCGCCAGCACCCGCGGGCGGCAGGCCCGAATCGCCTCCACCACGGTTCGCAGCTGCTCCGGGTCCCGGGGGTCGAGCCCCCGGTCGGGCAGGTGCAGGTTCCGCCGCCACTGGCAGCCCAGCACCCGGGCCGCCTCCTCGCCCTCGGCGACCCGCTGCGCGGGGGTGCCGTTGGAGCCCATCTCGCCCCGCGTCAGGTCGATGATGCCTATGCTGTGCCCCAGGGCGGCCTGGAGCGCCAGCGTTCCGCCCATGCCCAGCTCCACATCGTCCGGATGCGGTCCGATCGCAAGCAAATCCACTGCCTGAGCCATAGAAGATACCCCCTGCCAAGATCGTGGAGGTCGGTCAATCCGCATGAACCTCGAGCAATTCCTGGACAAGCTGAAGCGTGATCCCGCCCTCGGCCCGAACATCGCCCACTGGCAGACGCTCCCCCCCGTTCCCGCCCGCTACGGCGACTGGCCGGCGGGCCTTGACCCGCGCCTCGTGGAGGCGCTGCGGGAGCGCGGGATCCACCAGCTCTACACCCACCAGACCGATGCGATCACGGCGGCGCTGGCGGGGCGGAACACCGTGGTGGTCACCCCCACCGCCTCCGGCAAGTCGATGTGCTACAACCTCCCGGTGCTTCACACGATCCTGCAGGAGCCGTCGAGCCGGGCGCTCTACCTCTTCCCGACCAAGGCGCTGGCCCAGGACCAGGTGGCCGAGGTCAAGACCCTGGCCGACCGGCTGGGAACCGAGATCAAGTCCTATGTTTACGACGGCGACACCCCGCCGCAGGTGCGGCAAGTCTGCCGCCAGGCGGGACATATTGTCATCACCAACCCCGACATGCTCCACACCGGGGTGCTGCCCCACCACACCAAGTGGGTCAAGCTCTTTGAGAATCTGAGGTACGTGGTGATCGACGAGCTGCACCAGTACCGGGGCGTCTTCGGCTCCCACCTGGCCAACCTGCTCCGCCGTCTGCGCCGCATCTGTCAATTCTACGGCAGCAACCCCGTCTTCCTCTGCTCCTCGGCCACGATTGCAAATCCGCAGGAGCTGGCGGAGAACCTGACCGGGCTGCCTGTCCAACTGATCGCCAACAACGGGGCGCCCCGGGGGGAGAAGCACTTCCTCTTCTTCAACCCGCCGGTGGTCACCCGCGACGGGCTGCGGGAGGCGGCGGTCAAGTCGGCTACCCGGGTAGCGGGCGAGCTGCTGAAGAACAACATTCAGACCATCGTCTTCGCCCGCAGCCGCCAGAACGTGGAGGTGCTCACCACCTACCTGCGGGAGCGGGTGGGCGGGTCGAAGGCGAAAAAGATCATGGGCTACCGGGGCGGCTACCGGCCCCTGGAGCGCCGGGCGATTGAGGCCGGCCTCCGTAACGGGGAGATTATGGGCGTCGTCTCAACCAATGCGCTGGAGTTGGGCATCGACATCGGCCAGTTGGAGGCCTGCGTCATGTCCGGCTACCCCGGCTCCATCGCCTCGGCCTGGCAGCAAGCCGGGCGGGCCGGGCGGCGCGGCTCCACGGCGCTCACGATCCTGGTGGGCTCGTCCTCCCCTTTAGATCAATATGTCATGGAGCACCCGGAATACTTCTTCGACCGCCCGCCGGAGCTGGGGCTGATCAACCCCAACAACCTGCTGATCCTGGTCAGCCACCTCAAGTGCGCCGCCTTCGAGCTGCCCTTCGTCGACGGCGAGCAGTTCGGTGTGGAGACCACGGTGGAGATCCTCGACTACTTGGAAGAAGAGAAGATCCTGCGCAAGGCCGGTGGCAAGTACCACTGGTCGGCGGAGAACTTCCCGGCAGAGAATATCTCCCTGCGCTCGGTCGACGCCGAGAACGTGGTGATCATCGACCAGTCGGAGCCGGGCAACACCCGGGTGCTGGGCGAGATCGACCAGCTGGGCGCCATGACCATGGTCCACACCAACGCCATCTACCTGCACCAAGGCGTGCAGTACCATGTGGACAAGCTCGACTGGGATGAAAAGAAGGCTTATGTTCACAAGGTCGATGTGGAATACTACACCGACGCCAACCTCGCGGTGACCATCAAACCGCTCGATGTGCTCAAGCAGAAGCAGGAGTTGGGCCTTCAGGTCCACTTCGGCGAGGTGATGACCGCAGCCAAGGCGACGATCTTCAAGAAGATCCGGCTGCACACCCACGAGAACCTGGGCTGGGGCGAGATTCACCTGCCCGAGTATCAGATGCACACCGCCGCCTACTGGGTCTCACTCCCGCCGGAGATCTGTGAGGGCTACTCGCAAGATGAGCTCCAGTCGGCGCTGGTGGGGCTGGGCAGCCTCCTGAAGGGGCTGGCTCCGCTCTACCTCATGTGCGACCCGTCTGACCTGCGCCAGGTGGTGGAGGTTCGCTCTCCGTTCGAGGAGATGCCCACCGTCTACCTCTACGACGCCTACCCCGCCGGCATCGGCCTGGGCGAGAAGTGCTACGACCTGCACACCGACCTGATCGGCGCCGCCTACGAGCGGGCCCGCTCCTGCGGCTGCGAGCACGGCTGCCCGGCCTGCGTGGGGCCGGCGGCGGAGACGGGCAATATCCGAGGAGCCAAACAGGGGGTGCTAAAGCTCCTGGAGCGGGCCTTGGCCGGCCGGCTCGGGCTGCACTAAGCCACCCTGATGGCATAGATCCCGACTCACTGACAAGGAGGCTGGTACCATGGCGAACAAGAAGGTCAACATCGAGTACTGTACCGCTTGAGGCTACGAGTCCAGAGCCGTCGGTCTGGCGGCTGAACTCAAGAACCTCGGCGCTGAGGTGGGGCTGATTCCCTCCTCCGGCGGCGTCTTCGAAATCACGGTGAACGGTGACCTCGTCTTCTCCAAGAAGGCGCTCGGCCGGTTCCCCGAACCGGGCGAAGCCCAACGCCTGGCGGGCCTCTCGTCATAGGAGGAATCCCCATGAACCTGCGTGACCGCCTCCGACTCCTCAAGGCTGCCGGCGCTGCCCGCGTCGAAGAGGAACGGGCGGCGGCGCGCCCCGCGGCCCTGGAGCCATCTGAGACCCCTGCGGTCCCCGATGGCACAGGGCCGCGCCCTGTTATGCTCGGCGGAATGTTAGACGGCTACCTCGCGGCCAACCCCTCTGGCGAGGCCTTTTATATCGAGACCCGCTACCCGGTCGAGTACCGCCGGGGCCCGCTCCCCCTGGAGCACCTCTTTGGCCTGCCCGGCAGCGCCTGGGAGCAGCTGGGGAGGGTTCCCGCCAGCGTCGACATGCGCCGGGCGGTCTTCTTCGACACCGAGACCACCGGTCTGGCCGGCGGCACCGGCACCTACGCCTTCCTGATCGGCCTGGGCTTCTTCGAGGGCCACGATTTCGTGGTACGCCAGTACTTCCTGCGCGACTACCACGAGGAGGAGCCGATGCTGGAGGCGATCGCCGCCGATTTGAGCCGCTTCGGGCTGCTGGTCTCCTTTAACGGCAAGTCCTTCGACTGGCCGCTCCTGGAGACCCGGTACCGCATGGCCCGGCGGCGGGTGCCCCAGGGCGGCGCGCCCCACCTCGACCTGCTCCACCCTGCCCGCCGGCTCTGGAAGGAGCGGTTGGGCGCCTGCAACCTGCAGAACCTGGAGGCACAGATCTTAGGCGTTCACCGGCAGGGCGACGTGCCCGGCCACCTGATCCCACCCCTCTACTTCGACTACCTGCGCACCGGCAACGTGGAGCCCCTGGCCGATGTGATCCTGCACAACCGGCTGGACATCGTCTCCCTGGTCTCGCTGGCTGGCTGGCTCGGCCAGATGGTGACCGACCCCCTGGGCGCCACCCCCGACGGCGAACTGCTCTGCGGTGACGACCTCTACGCCCTGGGACGGCTCTACGAGTCACGGGGGATGCTGGTCGAGTCGCTCACCTGCTACGAGACCGCCCGGGAGCGCGGCGTCGCCGTCGTGGGCGAGTCGACGCTGCTTCGCCAGCTCTCCACCGCCTACAAGCGGGTGCGGGAGCACGACCAGGCGGTGGCGGTCTGGCAGAAGATGATCGAGGCGGGCTCCGGCCTCTCCCTCTTCCCGTATGTAGAGCTGGCCAAGTACCACGAGCACGTCACCCGGAGCTACGACCTGGCCGAGGAGATGGCCCGCCGGGCGCTCCTGATCGCCGAGCAGCGGCGCTCCCTCTCCGGCGCCTACGGGCCGGGGACCCTGCGGGACCTCCAGGCGGTGCAGCACCGGCTCCAGCGGATCCAGCGCAAGCGGGGGGTATCGGAATAAGACGCAAAAAAGGGCAGCGGTTCAGGCCGCTGCCCTTTTTACGTGCGGGACTGGACCTGGAGCAGGGCGACGCCCGAGGAGCCTGCACCGGGCTCTGCCCGCCGGAGCCGCAGCTCCAGAATCCCCTCGGTATAGCTGACGCGAGCCCCCTCTGCAAGCACGGAAACGGGCAGGGTAATCAACCGGTGGCAGAAGCCGGCGAACCGCTCCCGCTGCAGCGTCACCCCGTGTGGGGTGTGCAGCGGCAGGTAGGCCTCGATCAGCAGTTCCGTGGGCCCGGAGAGGCCGAACCCCACCTGCTCGGGCGCGGACAGCCCCGGGAGGATCAGACTGACCACCGCCTCGTCGGTGGTGATATAGAGCTCCACGGGCGGCGCCGGTTGTGCGCCCCTCGCATCGGCCGGCTGTGGCTGGGGTGGTTTGGCCCCCGGGAGTCCACCCGGCATCGCCCCCACCCCGGCGACCTCCCCAACCTTCTGCCAGAACTCCGGGCCCAGCGCCTGGGAGAGAGCGCCCAGTTGACTGGATAGCTGCTGACCCACATCGAGCGGATTGCTCATCTCAGCCATCCCCCTTCCTTTCCCATGCGAGGCCCACACGCTGCACCCGTAGGGGCAGCCGGGCTGTCAGGACCCCGTGCTCCAGATGCACCAAAACGTTCTGTGGGGAGACCGGAAACGGCAGGTTGACCGTGCGGGAGAAGGGGCCGTATGTTCGCTCGGCAAGGGCGAGGCTCTCCTGGGGAACGGGATGGCGGTACTGGGCGCTGCCCTCCAGGTAGAGCTGCCGGTCGCCCACCAGCGTCACCCGAAACTCCGAGGGCTTCACGCCCGGCAGGGAGGCGACCACCAGCAGATGATCCCCCTCCCGGATCAAGTCTACCGGCGGGCCGCCCTGGCTGGCTGCCTGCGGGCCTCCGTTCTGTTTGCTCACGGCTCCGCTTCCACCTCCTCGACCGGTGGCGGCCAGATCGCCACCTCGCTGAGCGCCGGTTGCGGTTCTGCGGGGGAAGGGGCCCCCCCTTCCAGGGGCACAGGGCCTTCGAGCTTCACCTGCTGGCAGATCCCCAGGTGGAGCTCCCCCTGCAGATCATCGATGTCAATGCTGTCCAGATGAAACTCCAGCCGCTCCACCTCCAGGTGTGCAACATCCAGCTGAACGGGAGGTCGCTGTGCCTGCTGCTCCAGCCTCCGCAGCAGCGAGGTCAGGGCGCCCAGCGCCTGTCGCAGCTCCTGCATCAAGGCGATCAGCGCTTCGCGCTCGCGCTCCACCGCTGGTTCCCTCCCATGCGAACGTGCTCCTGGCCCGTGCGGAAGGTGGCCTGGCTTTGGGGCCGGGTCCGAAAGGGCTCCACCCGGTGGGGGTCGGTGGCCGCAAGGCGCTGGGTCGGCTTCTGACCCGCTCCCTTGCCGCTCACCAAAATACCCGTGCCCACCCGGACGACCGGCGAGTCCCCCAGCAGCGAGATCAATTTGTTCTCCTTGCTGGGCGCCACGGGACCGGACCCAAGGCTGACCAGGGGACCGACGTTGACCGTCCCACCGCTCATGTTCTCGACCTGGACGCTGCCGATGTTCATCCAGCCGGCCAGGGGAAGCAGGAACCACCAGGGAAACGGCCACACAGCGCATCAACTCCCTGCTACCAGAACCGGCCCGCGTATCCGGGCTGGAAATCGGCCAGATCGTTATCGGTGTTCAGACCCGTCCCCATCCAGATGGTCGGTACATCCCCCTGCGCGACCAGCACGTTGTTGGTCTTGAAGGTCTGAATCGGGTTTGCCCACCAGATACCGCCCGCGCTGACCACGGCGCTGTCCGTGATGCCGGTGTTCTTGAATGACCATATGTTAAGCACCGGCACGGGGAGCGGCGCAGGGATCGGCACGGGCTGGGCAAAGCCGAAGAACATGGGGTTACGCCCCCTTCCTGTTTACCGAATGGTGATCCAGGCGGGGTGGTCGAAGAGATCCTGGTCGTAAATCAGGCCGGCGCCAAGTGGTGCAAAGGGGTAATCGCCCGTCACGGTGCTGCCCCCGTTGGAGCGCTTGGCATGAACCTGCTGACCGATGACAGCGGTGGAGCCGACAGAGAGCATGCCGCTGACCCCATTCGTCTTGATCACGCCAATAAAGATCTGATCCATCCGTCCACCTCCGGCGCAAC
>JBMONB010000118.1:0-6974 GCA_049325315.1 Bacillota bacterium
CAGGGCGTTGCCGCTGCTGTCCAGCAGGGTGTAGACGCCGTGTCTCCTCGCCTCCCGGACTAGCTGAGCGTAGTAGTCGTCGGGGAGCCCCTGCGGCAGGGAGCCGGAGATCACGACCGCCCCCGCCCCCGACAGGAGGCGCCGGAAGCGGGCAAGGAACCTGGCCGCCCCCTCGGGCGGGACCACTGGGCCCCGCTCCCGCACCTCGGTCAGGCTCCCGCCGGTCCGGTCGACCATGGTCAAGCAGGTCCGGGTCTCGCCCTCAATCTCCTCGTAGTCGGCGGTAATCTGGAGCCGGCGCAGATCGGTTTGAACGAACGCCCCGGCGTGCCCCCCGGCGAAGCCGGTAGCGGTTACCGCCACCCCCATGGTCCGGAGCACCCGGGCGGCGTTATTGGCCTTGCCACCCGCTGCCCGGGACATGCCGGCGACGGCGTGGATCTCCCCGATGGTGAAGGAGTCCAGCAGGTAGGTGACATCGACGGCGGCGTTCAGCGTCACGGTGAGGGCGTATCGCTGCATGGCGCTCCTCCTCACGCTGTCCCGGCCAGCCCGGGGACCAGGGCGGCGGCGCCGACCACGCCCGCCTCGTCGCCCAACTCTGCCGGCAGAATCTCATAGGTGGACCGGATGCACGGCATGGTCTCCTGCTCGGTGTAGCGGCGCAGGGGGTCGAAGAGCAGGGCGCCGGCCCTCGCCACCCCTCCGCCCAGGATCACCCGTTGGGGGTTCATCAGGTTAATGTAGGTACTGATCCCCCGGCCCAGGTCGTAGGCGACCTGATCCACCAGGCGGAGCGCCTGCCCGTTCCCGGCAGCCGCCAACTCGAAGAGCTCCCGGGCGGTGGCGCCCAGCCCCGCCTCATTGGCGCGGCGCCCAATCGCAACGCCGCTGGCGATCGCCTCGAAGCAGCCCTGCTTGCCGCAGCCGCAGAGCGGGCCCCCGGGCTCCAGCACGATATGGCCGATCTCGCCGGCCACCCCCTTGGGGCCGCCGTAAAGGCGGCCATCCAGCACGATGCCCGAGCCAATCCCGGTGCCAAGGGCGATCAGAATGAAGTTGCGCACACCGCGTCCGGCCCCGAAGTGAAGTTCCCCAATGGCGTGGCAGCGGACATCGTTCTCCATCGCCAGCGGGAGACCGAAGGAGCGGAAGTGCTCCAGCACGGGGGTCTGGGCCCAGCCGAGGTTCGGGCTCTGTATGGAGAGGCCGGCGGCGGCGTCCACCGGGCCGCAGATCCCCAGCCCGATGCCCAGCACTTCGTGGTCCCCCGCCTGATCGATCAGGGAGGAGATCAGCCGGCGAATGGCGGTAAAGACCGCCTGAGGCCCTCCCTTGGCCGGGGTGGGCGCCCGGGCGCTCCGCAGAATCCGGCCCTGCCGGTCTACCAGGGCGCCGGAGAGCTTGGTACCGCCCAGGTCGATGCCGACAGCGCATGGCGTTCCGCCCATGGCTACTGCCCCACCTTCCGCTTGAAGAGGTCGATGATCGCCACCGGCGTCGGATCCACGGACTTGCGAATGGCCATGTAGATGGTAAAGAAATCGCCCAGCATCACCAGGGAGAGCATCCGGGCCAGCCGGCCCTCGCCTTCGGCCCAGACCGACTCCACCTGGCCCATCCGCTCCTGGAGGATCTCGGTGGTGGCGGCCCAGCGCTTGGCCATCTGCTCCGACTCGGTCGCCTCGTCCCGCAGCAGGAGGAAACCCAGCCGTTCGCAGAGCTCTGGCTGCATGTCCCAGCCCACCGCCTCGTCGTGGTGCAGGTGGGGAATCGTGTTCCAGAAGGCCATGTACTTTGAGTTCTCGCCCAGCTGGTTCTTGATCCGCCAGGCCACAGCGTCGTACTGGTCGGCGAAGCCGTAGATCACCGGGATCCGGTCCGAGAGCGACTCCGCCAGCTGCTTGGCCCGGTTCTCCGCGATCGGCGACTCTGGTCCGTAGACTGCCGCCAGCCGCTCCATGAGGGGAACCGCCGCGTCGAACTCGGCCTGGAAGTCCGGCGCCAGGCCCCAGCGGTGAAGCAGGGCCAGAATCGGCACCATGATGTAGCCGATGGCGATCCGCGGCATGAAGCCTCCCGGCACCTCCAAATAGGGCGCCCCCGCCGCTCTGATCTCGTCGCGCAGCCTGCCGCCGGCGCCCAGGCCCATCACCGTGGCGCCCTTGGCCATTGCCTGCCGCACGCTGCTCAGGATCTCCTCGGTCTTGCCTGAGTGGCTCACAGCGATCACGATCGAATGCTGGTCCACGTAGCCCGGGGCGTTGTACCCCTGCACCGAGATGATCGGCACGGCGGCCCGGTCGAAGAGGTAGGAGCGGAGCAGGTTAGCGCTGGCCGCCGAGCCGCCGCCGGTACCCAGAATCACCACCTCGTCGACCCGGTCCGGCACCCCGGGGAGCGCAAAGCCACGGGCGAGGGCGAGCCCTTCCCGGAACTGGTGGGGATAGGCCATGGTCAGCTCCAGCATCTTCAGGGAATCGAGCGCCAGGATCGCCCTTCCATCGTTCAGATTCACCATGCGAAGCGCTCCTCTCCGTAGCTAGGCCTGCCCGCTTGAGCCAAAGAGCCGGATCTTCTCCCGGACCACCACTTGCACCGCTACCCGGGGCGGCCCCATGATCTTGCGCGGGTCGATCTCGTCGGGGTTCAGGGTGAGCGCCGCCCGAAGAGCGCGGGCCCAGGCGTCCTTCAATTCGGTGGCCACGTTCACCTTGGCGATCCCATGGGCGATCGCTGCCCGGACCTGCTCGTCGGGGACGCCGGAGCCGCCGTGCATCACCAGGGGGAGGGGGACGCGCCGCCCGATCTCCGCCAGCCGCTCCAGGTCGAGCTTCGGCTCATCTCTGTAGAACCCGTGGGCGGTGCCGAAGGCGGTGGCCAGGTAGTCCATCGATCCGTCGCGCCAGAACCGCTCGGCATCGGCCGGCTCGGTCAGCCAGCCGTGCAGGCTGCCCTGGTCATCTTCTACGCCGCCCACGTGGCCGATCTCCGCCTCCACCGAGACGCCGGCGGCGTGCGCCGCCTCCACCACCTGCCGGGTGATGGCGACGTTCTCGGCGTAGGGGCGCTCCGAGCCGTCGATCATCACCGAGGTGAAGCCGCAGCTGATCGCCCGCATGACGGCTGCGAAGGAGGGACCGTGGTCCAGGTGAATGGCGACCGGCACCGGCGCCCGCAGGGCGGCGTCCCGGGCTACCGCCGCCACCGTCTCCCAGCCGTTCGCCTTCAGGGAGCCCTCGGTGAACTGCAGGATCACCGGGGCCCGCTCGGCGGCGGCAACTTCGACGACAGCGGTGATCATATCGAGGGTGTGGCAGTTGAAAGCGCCGACGGCATACCCGCCGGCCCTGGCGGTCTCGAGCAACTCTCTGCCTGTGACCAGGGACATCTTGGGCTCCCTCCTCAGCACGGGCGTTCACAGGGTACCTATCGCGCGCCGGAAGGGGCGGCCACGCCAACCACCCCTACAGATGCTGCTCCGGATATGTCTAGTCATCTAGATACTATCAAGCCCCAATCATACCCGTCAATCGACCCGGTTCCAGGGAGGCGAACCGGTGGCTTCCCTGCCGATCCGATAAGTTTGAATAGCAGCAGGAATCTCGGTCGGGGGCGTGTATATATGTCCTCGTCTTGGCAATCGAAGAAGCAGAGTTGACCGTGACATGGCACCCCGCTCCATCTGTGAGGAGGTCCGAGCGATGACCGTCACCACCAGGCGCCTGGTAGAAGCCGCCGGCAAGCAGCATGGAACAGCCCCGTTCTGGAATCCCGAGGAGGGCGTCACGATCCTCCAGCCGGAGGTGCCCACCCAGGGCTACTGGGTCGGCTGCCCCAGCATTATTTACGATGCCGACCGGAACTCCTATCTCATGACCTACCGCCGCCGTCGCCCCCGCGGGCTGGGCGCGGAGCGGGGCTGGCACTGCGCCATCGCCGAGTCGACGGACGGAATCAGCTTTGCGGATATCTGGGCGCTGCACAAGGACCAGCTGACGACCCCCTCGATGGAGCGGTTCTCTATTGTGAAGGACGGCGGTCGCTACCTGCTGTACCTCTCCTATGTCGACCCGGCCGACAACCGCTGGCGAATCGACATGCTGGAGGCATCGAGCCCGGATCAGTTCAACGTGGCCCGGCTCCGCCGGCTCTTCGACGGCGCCAACACTGGGACCGAGGGCATAAAGGACCCCCACGTCTTCAAGGTGGGACCGCTCTTCCACATGCTGGCCTCCTTCGCCTCGGTGCCGAAGCAGGCAATGCCCGGTATGCACGCCACGGCAGATATCTATAACACTGGCGTCACCACCAGCCCCACCGGCCTGGCGATCAGCCGCGACGGCCTGAACTGGGAGTGGCAGGGGGAGATCATGCCGGTAGGCGAGGGCTGGGACCGCTACATGACCCGCCTTACCTGCATCCTGCACAACGGCGCCGCCTGGCTCAGCTTCTACGATGGCAGCGCCGGTGTCGAGGAGAACTACGAGGAGCGGTGCGGTCTGGCCCTCTCCTATGACCTGCGCAACTGGATCCGGGTAACCACCGACGCCCCCTGGGTGGTCTCTCCGCACGCAACGGGCTCGGTCCGCTATGTTGATGTCCTGCCGCTGGCGGCGGAGATCCGGATCTACTATGAGTACGTCCGGCCCGACGGCGCTCACGAACTGCGAATGAACCGGCTGCCGGTCGACAGGGCGAGGCGAGGAGAGGATGATTCCCATGCTAGATGAGCAGGGGTATAATAGCTCTATTATGCACGAATAGCAGGGGACACGGTGAGCAGGCGCTCAGTGCCGTCGGGGTGGCTGTGAGCCGGCATGTGGAACCCACCAGAACTGGAGTCGATATAGAGTGCTTTCCTGGCCGCTTCTATGGACCTTGACCGGAATTGGACTGGCCGGCTCCTTTCTCTCGGGCTTGCTGGGGGTCGGGGGCGCCGCCTTCATCGTCCCCATGCTGCTCTACGTCCCGCCGCTCTTCGGTACCGGGCAGTTGGATATCCGGATGGCCACGGGGATGTCCATTGTGCTGGTCTTCGTTAGTGCCGCCTCCAGCGGCTTTGCCCACCGGCACCGGAGCCTAGCCTGTCCGGGGATCGCCCGAGTGCTCGCCCCCGCCACAGCGATCGGGTCGCTGGCAGGAGGGCTGCTCTCGGGAACCGTGCCGGCGATCTGGCTGAGCGGTCTCTTCGGCACCCTGGCCCTCGTCGCCGGCCTGATGCTCTTCCTGCCAAGGCCCCGGGGCGGTGATGAGTTGGCCCCGGGCACATCGGTCACCTTTCCCCTGATCCCGGGGGTGCTCATCTCCCTCTGCGTTGGCTTCTTCGCTGGCCTCGTGGGCGCCGGCGGAGCCTTCATGCTGGTTCCCCTGATGATCTATGTGTTGGGCATTCCCACCCGCATTACGGTGGCTTCGGCCCCGGTGGTGGTGCTGGTCTCCGCCCTGGCCGGCCTGGTGGGGAAGGTCTTCGCCGACCAGGTTCCCTGGACGCTCTCCGCCTTCCTGGTGATCGGGGCGCTGCCCGGGGCGTGGGTCGGAGCCTGGTTCTCCGAGCGCCTCTCCGCCAGCCACCTGCGCTATGTTCTGGGCGTGCTGACCACCGGACTGGCGATTCGGGTTTGGGTGGATTTGATGTAGGAAATCCAGATTTGCTCGCGAATACTCAAGTATGTGCATTTACCAGACAGGGGGCGCGTTCGCTCATGACCACCGAGGGATGGGATCCCAGAAGCGATATCGCCGAGGTGCTGTACGACGAGGAGTCCATCGCCCAGCGGGTCCGTGAGCTGGCCGAGCAGATCAACGAGGACTACCTGCCCAAGTGGCAGGAGAATCCCCGCTGGTCCCTGGCGGTGATCAGCGTGCTGCGGGGCGCCGTCTTCTTCGTGACCGACCTGGTCCGCCACCTGCGTATCCCCGTCACCCTTGACTTCATGGCCATTGCCGCCTACGGCACCCGGGGACGGGTGCAGATCTTAAAGGACCTGGAGGACGACATCGAGGACCGGGATGTGCTGGTGATCGAAGATATTATTGATACAGGGTTGACGCTGGGCTACCTGCTGACCCAGTTGCGGGCCCGCTCGCCCCGGAGCCTGCGCGTCGCCACCCTGATCGATCGCTCCGGCCTGCGGCTGCTGCAGGACCTACCGGTCCGCTACGCCGGTTTCGATGTGCGGGACAAGTTTGTGGTGGGCTACGGCCTCGATTTCCAGGAGCGGTACCGCCACCTCCGGTTCATCGGCGTCCTGAAGGACGAGGTGATGGCCGAAGAGCCGCCGCGCATCCGCTTCGCGCACCCGAGCGAGGAGGACTTCGCCAAGTTGCTGGAGTACTACCGCATTCGCTGGGTCTACGAGCCCGACACCTTTGTATTGCAGGAGAACCAGGACGGAAAGCCCCAGGTCGGCTTCAGCCCGGACTTCTTCCTACCCGACTTCGACCTCTATATCGAAGTGACCACAAAAAAGCCCCACCTGATGAACCGGAAGCTCCGGCAGGTGGAGGCGATGCGGCGCCAGTACCCCGAGGTCCGGATCGAACTGGTCGACCGGGCCGACTTCGAGATTCTGGCGAAAAAACTAAAGGCCCGGGAGGTAGGGCTGTAACAACCCTGCCTCCGGGCTCTGCCGGCAATGAGTGCACCCCAGGTTCGATTGTCGAACCTCCACGGGACCTTCTTAGCTAACTTCCTGTTCCGGAAAAGATCCGGCCAGCGTGTTAACCTTAAAGCCTTCCCATGCGGCCTGAACGTTGATCTGTATGACCAGATCTCTCGTTCAGCTCCAGAACCGTCACATTTCGATCCGCAGGGCAGCCCGTCTCGATACCCTTCGATACCGCCCCGAACTGATCCAGATCGCTGCCTACGATTCCGTTGTCGACCTCGTTTCCTGAGGTGCATTGCCAATGTAGCACGGGTCACTCGTTTTGTGTAGAGAATGAATGTTCGATCTCTCAAAATATTTTGG
>JBMONB010000119.1:0-6886 GCA_049325315.1 Bacillota bacterium
CCCAAGCTGAAGACGGGCGATCGGGGCAACTACTCCTTCTACTCCAACCCGGCGCTTGACAAGCTGCTGGAGGAGGGCGCCACCGGGACCAGCGAGGCGGTCCGGAAGCAGGCCTATGAGAGCGCCCAGCAGATTCTCATGCAGGACGCCCCCTGGATCTTCGGCTATTACATGGATGTGACCGAGGCGACCACCGCCGATGTGCAGGGCTTCGTCCCCGCGATGGACAGCCGCATTAATCTGCACGATGTCAGCCGCACCGGCGCTGACTCTTTGGTGGTCGGCCTGCGTACCGACCGGCTGCAATCGCTGGACCCGGCCAACCACCGCGACCGGGAGACCGAGACGGTGATCCGGAACATGTACGACGGCCTGGTCACCCGCACCCCCGACGGCAAGGTGGTCCCCGAACTGGCGGAGTCGATCAGCCAGCCCAATGCCACTACATACGTCTTCCGGCTGAAGAAGGGCGTCAAGTTCCACGACGGCTCCGAGATGACCGCCGATGACGTGGTCTTCACCTTCAACCGGATCCTCGCGAAGGACGGCATCGACGGCAAGCAGTCGCCCCGTGTCGGCCTGCTCGGGCCGGTCAAGTCGGTGGAGAAGGTGGGCGACTTCGAGGTGAAGTTCACCCTGGAGCAGCCGTTCCCGGTCTGGCTCCAGCTGATCGTCCACACCCAGATCGTCTCCAAGGCCCACGTGGAGAAGATGGGTACCAGCCAGAAGCTCTCGGAGAACCCCATGGGCACCGGCCCCTTCAAGTTCGTCCGGGGCAAGGTGGACAGCGAGATCGTGCTGGAGCGGTTCGACGACTACTACGGCGGCGCCAAGGACGTGGCTCCGGTCGGGGCGGCGAAGCTGAAGAGCGCAACCTTCCGGATGATCCCCGAGCCGGCCACCCGCGTCGCGGCGCTGAAGGCCGGCGAGGTCCATATCATTCAGGACGTGCCGGTCGACCAGATTGCCTCGCTTCAGAACGATCCCAAGCTGTCCATCAAGACCACCAAGGGCACCCGGCTCTACATGATCGAGCTGAACAACAAGGTGCTCACAGATGCCAAGGTCCGACAGGCCCTGAACCACGCCATCGACTGGGATACGATCGTCAAGGAGATCTACGGCGGCCGGGCGCATCGGGTTCCCACCGCCATGCTGCCCACCGGATTCGGCTACAACGAGAGCCTCAAGCCCTTCCCCTATGACCCCAACAAGGCGAAGCAGCTCCTCAAGGAGGCCGGCTACAAGACGAACTAGCGTCGACAGAACCGGAGGCAGGGAAGGAGTGGGAAGGGGGCCAGGCCCCGATCTCCCCGGCGCTGCACGAGCGCCGGCGGGGATCGGTGTGCTCTAGGGCGGCCCCCTTCCCGCTTTCACGAAGAAGGAGGCCGGGGATTGAAAGCGATTCGCATTCTGGAGCGGGTGCTGACAGCGCTTCCGCTCATGCTCCTCATGCTCCTCATCGTCTTCATCTTCGTCCGGTTAATGCCCGGCGACCCGGTGGACATCATGATGGGCCAGGGCGGCAACGTCTCCCAGGCCGAGATCGATGCCATGCGGCAACAGCTGGGGCTCGACCGGCCGATGCTGGAGCAGTTGGGCTCCTTTCTGCGCGGGGTGAGCCGGGGCGACCTGGGCATCTCCTTCCGGGAGCAGCGCCCGGTCTCGCAGGTGATCGGCGAGGCGCTGCCGGCCACCATTGAGCTGGCCCTGGCCGCCCTGTCCATCGCCCTCCTGATCGGCCTGCCGGTCGGTGTGCTCTCGGCGGTGAAGCAGAACTCCTGGCTTGACCGGGCGGCCATGGGGACGTCGTTCCTGGGCATCTCCATGCCCGCCTTCTGGCTGGGGATCATGGCGATGATGATCTTCTCGGTCCACCTGGGCTGGACCCCGGTCCAGGGGCGCCTCTCCTCCGGCGTGGTCGCCCCGGACATCACCGGGCTGCACGTGGTCGATGCCCTGATCACCCTGGACTGGAAGCTTCTCGGCGATGCCCTCTGGCACCTGATTCTGCCCGCCCTCACCCTGGGGGCTGAACTGACGGCGATCGTGGCCCGGGTCACCCGCTCTTCCATGCTGGAGGCGCTGCGAATGGACTACGTGACCGCCGCCCGGGCCCGGGGCGTGGCGGAGTGGCTGGTGGTGATCCGCCATGCCCTGCGCAACGCGCTGGTCCCCACTGTGACCGTGACCGGTCTGCAGCTTGGCGTCCTGCTGGGCGGAAACATGATCGTCGAGACGGTCTTTGGCTGGCCGGGGCTCGGCCGGCTGGTGGTCGGCGCGATCTTCGGGCGCGACTACGCCCTGGTACAGGGGGCGGTCATGCTCTACAGCCTGACCTTCCTGGCGGCCAACCTGCTGGTCGATATCATCTACACGCAGCTCAACCCGAAACTGGAACTGTAAAGGAGGGGGCGGATGGCAGCGCAATCTGTTCCGGCACAAGCCGTAGAGCGGCCAGAGTCCAGCCTCCGTCAGTTCCTGCGGCGCTTGGCGGGCCACCCCACCGCGCTGATCGGGCTGCTGGTGATCCTGCTCTACGCTGCTGCGGCGACCTTCGCCCCGGCGATCGCCCCCTTCGGGCCCCGGGAGATGGACCTGGCTGCCCGGCTGAAGCCGCCGGTCCTCTTTCCGGGGGCGAGCCCGGGCCACTTCCTGGGGACCGACCAGCTGGGCCAGGACCTGCTCTCGCGGATCCTGTACGGCGCCCGGGTCTCGATTCTGGTGGGGCTGCTCTCGGTCTCGCTCTCGCTGGTGATCGGCACGACACTGGGCTGCATCGCCGGCTACTTTCGCGGGCTGATCGACAAGGTGCTCTCCCGCGTGGCTGACCTGCTGATGGGCTTTCCCTACCTGCTCTTCACCATCTTTGCGATGGCGCTGATCGGCCCCGGCTTCGGCAACCTGATCATCGCCCTCTGCTTTAAGGCTTGGGTCGAGTTCTTTCGCCTGGCGCGCGGGGAGATGATGACCGAGTCGACCAAGGAGTATGTGGAGGCGGCGCGTGCGGTGGGGCGCGGCTCGCCCGCCATTATCGTCAGCGAGGTGCTGCCCAACATCGTCCACTCGCTGCTGGTGCTGGCCACGCTGCGCATGGGCTACATGATTATCATGGAGGCGTCGCTCTCCTACCTGGGGCTCGGCATTCCCCCATCGATCCCCGCCTGGGGTTCCATGGTGGCTGGGGGGCGCGAGCACATGCTGAACGCCTGGTGGGTGGCGACCGTTCCGGGGCTCGCGATCGTCGGGCTCGTGCTTGCGATTAACCTGTTTGGCGAGGGGCTCCGGGAGCTACTAGACCCGCGCCTCAAGCGGTAAGGGGGGGAGTTCTACTGGAAAAGCTGTTGACGATCAAAAACCTGGGCGTAGAATTCCCGTCGCCCCGGGGGCGGCTGCGGGCGGTGGACGGGTTCAGCCTGAGCGTGGCCCCTGGTGAGATCGTGGGGATTATCGGCGAGTCAGGCTCGGGCAAGTCGACGGTCCTGCTGGCGACCATGGGGCTGATCAGCCGGCCCGGGCGCATTCTGCCAGGAAGCCAGATCAACCTGAAGGGGCAGGAGTTGACGACCCTCTCCGAACCAGCCTACCGGGAGCTTCGGGGGCTGCACATGGGGATGATCTTTCAGGATCCGATGACCAGCCTCAACCCCGCCTACCCGGTAGGCGAGCAGATTCGGGAGGCGCTTCGGGTCCACCGCTACTGCAGCACAACGGCGGAGGAGAAGGGGCGGGTGCTGGAACTGTTGGAGGCGGTGGGGATTCCCAACCCGGCCCAGCGCTACAAGGAGTACCCGCACCAGTTCAGCGGCGGCATGCAGCAGCGGGCGCTGATCGCGGCGGCCCTGGCCTGCAACCCCCGCCTGCTGCTGGCCGATGAGCCGACCACCGCCCTCGACGTGACCATTCAGGCGCAGATTCTCGATCTGCTGAAGCGCATTAACCAGGAGCGGGGTACCTCGATCTTGCTGGTCAGCCACGACATTGGCCTGGCGGCGGAGTTCTGCGACCGTATCGCCGTCATGTACGCCGGGCGGCTGGTGGAGGCGGGCCCGGCCCGCCGGGTTGTAGAGGACCCGCAGCATCCGTATACACGCGGGCTGATCGGCTGCCTGCCCATGTGGAAGGGGAGGCAGGGAAAGCTGGAGCCGATTCCGGGCGCCCTGCCCGATCTATCCCGGCTGCCCGTCGGCTGCGCCTTCGCCGACCGGTGCCCGGAGGCGAGCGACGAGTGCCTGGCGGGGGCCATCGGGCTCCGGCAGGTGGGGAAAGACCGGCAGGTCCGGTGCATCCGCGTCGATGAAGAGGAGATGGTCGGATGAGCGCACTGCTCGAGGTGAAGGATCTGAAGAAGTACTTCCCGGTCCGCCGCTCCCTGCTCACCCGGCTGCTGGCGCCGCACGGCCCCCAGATGGTTCGGGCGCTCGATGGCGTCTCCTTTGCCGTGCGGGAGGGGGAGACGCTGGGGCTGGTGGGCGAGAGCGGCTGCGGGAAATCGACCCTGGGCCGCACGGTGCTGCGCCTGCACGAGGCAACGGCCGGCGAGGTCCACTTCGATGGCCGAAACGTGCTGAAACTAAATGACGCCTCCCTACTCCAGTTCCGGCAGGAGGCGCAGATCATCTTTCAGAACCCGTATGCCTCGCTCAACCCCCGCAAAACGGTGCGGCAGATCCTGGAGGCGCCCCTGGCGATCCGGGGGCTGGCCCGGGCCCAGCGGCGGGAGGAGACGATCCACCTGATGGAGCGGGTGGGGCTGGCCGGACGGCACCTCGACCGGTATCCCCACCAGTTCAGCGGTGGGCAGCGGCAGCGCATCGGCATCGCCCGGGCGCTGGCCATGCACCCCCGTCTGGTCGTGGCCGATGAGCCGGTCTCGGCGCTCGACGTCTCCGTTCAAGCCCAGATAATCAATCTCTTGCAGGATCTGCAGGATGAGTTCCGGCTGACCTACCTCTTTATCTCCCACGACCTGAGCGTGGTGCAGCACATGAGCGACCGGGTGGCGGTCATGTACCTGGGACGGCTGGTGGAGCTGGGCGATAATCAGCCCTTCTTCCAGGAGCCGCTGCACCCGTACAGCCAGGCGCTCCTATCGGCAGCGCCCGGCCTGGGGCGGGCGCGAGAGCGAATCATTCTGTCGGGCGCCCCGCCCAGCCCGCTCAACCCGCCGTCTGGCTGCCCGTTCCACACCCGGTGCCCTGCGGTGCTCGGTGAGGTCTGCCGGGAAGATGCCCCGCCGCTGAAGCAGGTCACGCCCCGGCGGTGGGTCGCCTGTCATTTGTACTAAGAAGGGGGGAGGATGAGCGCATCTTACGGCGCAGCAAACTCCGACAACGCGAAAGCCGCAGTGTTATCGGAGTTTGCTGCTTGCTCCCCTTCACCCCCCACGGCCTGGGTATTCCCGGCACCGGTACGGGAGCGCTTTCGCTACTCCCGTACCGGTTCTGCCCGGCTTGTTCTTCCTCTTGCCACAAACTGAGGTGTTGTATTTCACTCTCGGGGGTGCTAGCATAAGGTCTCGCTGTCGCGGCAGTGGCGCAGGAAAATCTGCGGAGCTGTTTTGCAAATGACACTTTGCACGGCCTACTTGCTGGTTGCTCCGGACTGTAGTAATATAAGTCCTCGCCAGCCAGTGCATCCTCACAGATTCCGGCATAGCTCAACGGTAGAGCATCCGGCTGTTAACCGGAGGGTTGTAGGTTCGAATCCTACTGCCGGAGCCAATACGACGGCGGTCTTCTCGCCGTCATTATGCGGGCGTAGCTCAGTTGATAGAGCGGTACCCTCCCAAGGTACAGGCCGCGGGTTTGAGTCCCGTCGCCCGCTCCAGTCTGATTCGGACCGCTAGCTCAATGGTAGAGCATCCGACTCTTAATCGGCAGGTTGAAGGTTCGAGTCCTTCGCGGTCCACCAAAGTTCGATAAGTTTCCTGGGAATCCCGGGTTGCATAAGGCCGGAAAGCTTGATATAATAGCCTTCGTCGCCGATTGGCGACAGGGCTGTCAGACGGGGCTATAGCTCAGTTGGGAGAGCGCTTGAATGGCATTCAAGAGGTCAGGGGTTCGACTCCCCTTAGCTCCACCAAGACGGAGGCGTGGTGTAGAGGCCTAACATGCGGCCCTGTCACGGCCGAGACCGCGGGTTCGAATCCCGTCGCCTCCGCCATCTACAATTTCATATCTGCATCCTGGGGCTATAGCTCAGTTGGGAGAGCGCTTGAATCGCACTCAAGAGGTCAGGGGTTCGACTCCCCTTAGCTCCACCAAGTTTCCGGTCACATTAGACCTGTGGCCGGAATGGATGCGCCGGTAGCTCAGTGGATAGAGTACCTGACTACGAATCAGGTGGTCGTAGGTTCGAATCCTGCCCGGCGCGCCATGTATCTGGAGAGGTGTCCGAGTGGTCGAAGGTGCAGCACTGGAAATGCTGTGTACGGGATAACCGTACCGAGGGTTCGAATCCCTCCCTCTCCGCCAGAAGCTGGGCCGGGCAGAAAACCCGGCCCAGTCGTATCATCGGGCTGTGGCGCAGCTGGAACTGCGCCCTGGGTCTTACTGTTCGGGCTGTGGCGCAGCTTGGTAGCGCGCTTCCTTGGGGTGGAAGAGGTCGTGGGTTCAAATCCCGCCAGCCCGACCATTTTGGAGAGATTCCTCTCGGGGTGTGGCTCAGCTTGGTAGAGCGCACGGTTCGGGACCGTGAGGTCGCAGGTTCAAATCCTGTCACCCCGACCAACAGAAAAGCGAAGCCCGGCAAGGATTGCCGGGCTCAGGCTGTTGACAAACTCATGTAGGAAGCGGATCGCACTCGCGATCTGCTTCCTTTTTTGTTAGACTATACTTACAAGAACATAATTAGGCGGTGGTCACTGTGCTGCGGGGTCCTCATG
>JBMONB010000120.1:0-6851 GCA_049325315.1 Bacillota bacterium
TCTCGATACCGCACGCCGCATCTGTCATCGCTTCAAGGGGGAGGAGCCGGCGCTGCGCGGCTTGATCACCGTTGCCAGAGACGAGCGCGTGGATCAGACCCTGGAGGAGGCGATCAGCGCTCAGCGCTTGGGATGTACCTCGGTGGTAGTCCGGCGGGACGGGTCCATGCCCGATGTTGACGCGGTGGCCTGGTTGATTCGGCAGGTCCGGGAGCAGACCGACCTGCAGGTGGCACTCTGCCTGGGCGAGCGATCCTATGAGGCCTACGCCGCCTGGCGGCAGGCCGGGGCGACGGAATATGTGCTGCCCCATGAATGCGGGAACCCCGGGCTATACTCCAGCCTCTACCCGGGACACTCCCCGGCGGAGCGGCTCACTCGCTACCTCTGGCTGAAGGGGCTGGGCTACCAGGTGACAGGCGGCCTGCGCATCGGCCTCGATGGGCAGACAGCAGAAGGCCTGGCCGATGACCTGGAGATCCTGCGCAACACCGATGTCTCGGGGGTTGTCCTGCGGCCGGCAGAGGGCACTGCGAACCTGCTGCGCATGTTGGCGATTACCCGGCTCTGCCTGCCCGAGGCGGACCTGTGGCTGGCGACAGATGATGCCGTGCTTCAGTCACAGGCGCTCACCTGTGGCGCCAGCCTGCTCGTCACCTCAATGCCCGGTGAGGGGGCTGACCTGGAGTCGATCCCCATCGCACTGGCACAGGCTCTGTAAGGCCGAAAGAATGCAGGACCGGGGTCATGTGACCCCGGTCCGACTCATTTTGTAGGACTGTCTGCAACCTTGTCGAATCTCACAGGGAGCCTGACATGCGGGGAGGATACAAGCCGTGTCGGAGCAGCACGCCTTCATTCCGTTATCGTTTCAGCGCCTCTCTTCAGACGAACAGGCAGCCAGGTTACATGGGTTTAACCAGACCCTGCACGACGAGGTACGGCCCACTGGTGAGCCTGTCAATCTGGAGGTGGTCCGGGAGGCGGTCCGCACGGCTGGGGCGGCTCCCTCGGGCGCCAACTTTCAGCCCTGGCAGTACGTGGTCATTACCGACCCGGGCGTCAAGCGAGCGATCCGCGAGGCGGCGGCGCCTGACTCAAACCTCCTGGAAGAGGCGCCCTGCCTGATTGCTGTATTCCGGGTGAACTACGGCTTCCTGCCCAGCGGAAAGCGGATCAAGCACTATTACGTGCACGAGTCCACAGGGCTCTCCATCTCGTTCCTCCTGGCTGCCCTGCGCCACGCCGGGGTGTCGGCCAGGCTGCACGCCCCGGTGGCCGCACTGGGCTCGATCCTGAAGCGGCCCCGCAATGAGACGCCGGTTGTGTTGGTGACCGTAGGTGGAGGCGGCTCCCGTGAAGCCGCCTCGGCCTTCTACCAGCGGATGCGCACCCGGCGAGTGATTCGGGAGTTCAGCGACGAACCTGTGCCGGCCGAGCTGGTGCAGGAGGTGATTGCCGCAGCGGAGGCGGCCCCGACCCCCGCCGGGGTGAAGACCTGGCGGTTTGAGCTGATCTCAGACCCGGCGCTGCGGCGGCAGATTCGGGAGCTGGCGGAGCAGGAGGAGAAACTCTTCTACGAGACCCGTATCACGCCCGAGTGGCGGGAGGCGCTCGCTCCGCTGGGGACCGATTGGGAGAAGCCCTTCCTGGAAGTCGCCCCTCACCTGATCGCCTGTTTTAAGGTGGATCAGCGCCCGAAGCTGGCGTTCACCATGGAGTCGGCTGCCATTGCCACAGGGTTCGTGATCGCAGCGCTCCACCATGCGGGGTTGTCCTGTCTCACTCACACGCCGAGCCCGATGAACTTCCTGCGAAAGGCGCTGGGGCGACCGGCTAACGAGACGCCGTTCCTGCTGCTTCCGGTTGGCTACCCGGCAGAGGGGTGCCGTGTGCCGAACATCACCAGGAAGCCGTTGGAGCAGATTCTGACCATCATGTAGGGTCGGAAGGACGCCACGCCGGTGTAGGGCTTTCTGTCGCTGCCTTGTGAAATTATGGACAAACCCACCTTGACCTTCCAGCAACTTTGATGGTAGAATAAAGTTGCTTGAGAAACGGAATATACTGGACCCGCCTGTTCGCTGAGTCCCTGCAAATGAGCAGGGAGCGGGGGAACCAACAATCTGGGGCGAATCCCATTCAGGGTCCGGCCATGGGGGCCGGAATGGAAAATGGGACGGGGCATGCTTTGGCGCTCCGAGTCCGTCAGCTAACCTCGTAAGCGTGGTCAAGGTGGTGGGGCCTGTTTGGCGTGTTTTTGTGCGCCCAGGGGCCCTCACCCCTGGGCTTTGCTATTCCGACAGGCGGGCGTCGTCTGTCCCAGGGGGGACAGGCGGCGCCGCTTTGGCTTCCCAAGCATGGGATGTTCCATACGCCGCCGCACTGAGAGGAGGAGGGCACTGTGCCTACTTACTGCGTACTGGGGGCAGGTCATGGAGGGATGGCTCTGGCGGGCCATCTGGGGTTGATGGGGTTTCCCGTTCGACTTTGGGCTCGTGATCCGCACAGCCTGGACGTTGTGCAAGCGACAGGCGGCGTCTTCCTGGAGGGCATGGAGGTGGGCTTTGGCCCCGTGGAGGCACAGGGCGATCTTCAGGCCGCCCTGGCGGGGGCCGATCTGATCCTCGTCGTGGTCCCGGCTTCGGCTCACGGTGAAATGGCGCGCCTTTGCGCCCCCTACCTCCAAGATGGGCAGAAGGTCTTGCTAATGCCAGGGCGGACAGCCGGGGCAATCGAGTTCACGCAGACGCTGCGGCGCGAGGGCTGCTTTGCCGACGTGGTGGTTGCCGAGGCGCAGACCTTCCTGTACGCCAGCCGCCGGGTGGGACCCAACACCGCCCACATCTTCGGCATCAAGCGACAGGTGCTGGCCGCGGCCCTGCCGGCCCACCGGACCTGCGAGGTACTGGACCTGATGAAGCCGGCGTTCCCGCAGTTTATGCCCGCCAAATGGGTCTGGAAGACCTCCATGGACAACATCGGGGCGATCTTCCATCCGGCGGTTGCGCTGTTGAACGCGGGCCGCATTGAGTCCACGGGTGGGGCGTTCCGCCACTACTCCGACGGGATCACCCGCTCGGTGGCCCACCTGCTGGAGCGGCTGGACGAAGAGCGGATAGCGGTGGCCCGGGCCCTCGGGGTCGGCGCCCTCACCGCCCGGGAATGGCTGTCGGAGGTCTACGGGGTCGAACGGTCCACGCTGTATGAGGCGATTCAGGCCACCCCGGCTTATGAAGGGGTGGGGGCACCCCCCACGCTGGAGCATCGTTACATATGGGAGGATGTACCCACGGGCCTGGTGCCCATCGCTGAACTGGGCAGGGCTTGCGGGGTACTCACCCCGGTTACCAACACACTGATTGACCTCGCAGGGGCGATTTTCGGGGTGAACTTCTGGCAGATGGGCCGGACCCTCGAAAAGCTGGGGATGGTCGGCTGGACCCCCGAGCAGATCAGCCGCTTTGCGATGGAGGGAGATGTGATCGATCTTGTCTAAGCGTCGTGTTCTCGGTGCCGCCATCGGCGACGATGTCCACGTCGGCGGCGTCGTGCGTTTTCTTCACCTGGCAGAACAACTGGGGTATGAGGTGAAGTCTCTGGGACCCGCCGTGCCCGTGGACGTACTGTTGGCTGAGGTAAAGGCGTGGAACCCGGAGATTGTAGCGGTGGGGTACCGCCTGACTCCCGAGTCCGGGCGAGAGGTGCTGACGCACCTCGCTGGGGATGCTCGGGCTCAGGGGGAGGCGGGTCGCCGCTGGGTCCTTGGCGCCACCGACCCGGTGGCTGAGCATGGTCGTGCGCTGAACTTCTTTGAGGCGGTCTTTGGCGGCTCCGCCGAGTGGCAGGAGCTGGTGGATTTCCTCCGGGGCGTGCAGAGCGTGGCCGAGGGCGGCATTCCGCCGCAGAACCTGGTGGACCGCATTCTCTGGAAGCGGCCCTTCCCGCTGCTGCGTCACCATTTCGGCCAGCCGACGGTGGCGACCACGGTGGAGGGAATCCGCCAGATTGCCGAGGCCGGCGCGCTCGATGTGATGAGCCTGGGCACCGACCAGAATGCCCAGGAGCACTTCTTCCGCCCCGAGGAGATGGACCCGCGGGAGCACGGCGCCGGCGGCGTGCCAGTGCGGACCCCCGACGACCTGCGGGCGCTCTTCGCCGCCTCCCGGACCGGAAACCACCCGATTATGCGCTGCTACAGCGGCACCCGGGACCAGCTCAAGTGGGCCGAGATGCTGCACGAGACCATCAACAACGCCTGGGCGGCGGTGCCGCTCTTCTGGTACAGCCAGCTCGACGGCCGCTCCCAGCGCCCGCTGGTGGAGTCGATTCCCGAGGTCCAGCAAGTCTTCCGCTGGCATGCCGAGCGGGGAATCCCGGTGGAGTCCAACGAGAGCCACCACTGGTCGCTCCGCGACGCCCCGGATACCATCGCGGTCGCAGCAGCGTACATTGCAGCCTATAACGCCAAGCAGGCCGGCGTGAAGGATTACATTCAGCAGTTGATGTGGAACAACCCGCCCCTGACCTCACCCGCCATGGACCTGGCCAAGATGCTGGCAAAGCTGGAGCTGGTGGAGGAGTTGACCGAGCCCGATTTCCGGGTCTGGCGTGAGTGCCGGGCAGGCCTCACCTCCATGCCGGCCGGTTTCGATCGAGCGAAGGGGCACCTGGCGGCATCCACCTTCCTGCAGATGGCTGTGAAGCCCGATATCGTCCACATTGTGGGCCATTCCGAGTACCACCACGCCGCCACGGCGGCGGATATCATTGAGGGCTGCAATGTGGTCCGCGGCGCCATTCAGCTGGCGCTTCAGGGCCTGCCCGACATGACCCAGGACGTGGCCGTTCAGGCCCGCAAGGCGGAGCTGGTGCGGGAGGCGAAACTCCTGCTGGAGGCGATCGCATCGCTCGCCCCGGCAGACGTGGCCGACCCGCTGACCCATGCCCCGACCCTGGCCAGGGCGGTCCACACCGGCCTGCTGGACGCCCCGCACCTCATGGGCAACAAGGAGGGACGAGGACAGGTGGCCGTAAGGTTTGACGACGGCGCCTGCCGCGCCTTTGACCGTGAGAGCGGCAAGCTGCTCTCCGAGGCCGAGCGCATTGCCAAGCTGATGGGGCGCGAGGCGGAACTACTGACGAAGGGAGGGGTTGCCTGATGTGTGGCATCGCCGGCATATACGGGACGGTAGACCGCGCTGCGGTCGAGCGCATGCTCGACCAGCAGAAAAGCCGCGGCCCCGATGGCCGGAGAATCTGGACATCGCATCATGGAATGACCCTCGGACATGACCGGTTGGCGATCATTGACCTGGAGGGGGGCGCGCAGCCCCTCTCCAATGAGGATGGTACCCTCTGGCTGGCCGTGAACGGCCAGATCTACAACCATGAGGCGCTCCGCAAGGAGTTGGAGGGGCGGCACACCTTCAAGACCCGCTCGGACTCCGAGGTGGTGCTCCACCTGTTTGAGGAGTATGGGCCAGACTGCGTTAAAAAGCTGGACGGCATGTTCGCCATCGCCCTGTGGAGCCCATCGGGCGGGCTCTTTCTCGCCCGTGACCCCTTGGGAATCAAGCCGCTCTACTGGGGCAAAGATGCAGAGGGAAACCTCCTCTTTGCCTCCGAGATCAAGGCGCTGGTCAACGAGGTGCCGGTGGTCAACGAGTTCCCCAACGGCCACTACTGGCAGGTCGGGCGCTCCCTGGTTCAGTACGATGCCGTCCCGCGGCCCCGGTCGGTCATTTCAGGCGTCGGTCAGGCGATCGATGCGCTGGATGAGACCCTGACCAGGGCGGTGGTGAAGCGGCTGATGTCCGACGTTCCCGTCGGCTGCTTCCTCAGCGGAGGCCTGGACTCCAGCCTGATCGCCGCGATCATGCGGCAGCATGTCCCGGGGGATATGCACACCTTCTCGGTGGGCCTGGAGGACTCTCAGGACCTGATCAACGCCCGGCGGGTAGCTGCGGACCTCGGCACGATTCACCACGAGCGGGTGCTGACCGAGCGGGAGATCATTACCGCCCTGCCGCAGGTGATCGATTCGCTGGAGTCCTGCGACCCGGCGCTGGTGCGGAGCGCCATTCCCACTTACTTCGTCTCGGAGATGGCCTCCCGGTGGGTGAAGGTGGTTCTCTCCGGCGAGGGGGCCGATGAGCTCTTCGCAGGCTACCACTACCTGACCGAGTTTGACCCCGACTGGGTGGCGCTTTCCTCCGAGCTGCACCACATTACCAGCGGGCTGCATAACTCGAACCTGCAGCGCGTCGACCGGATGACCATGGCCCATGGGCTGGAGGGGCGGGTGCCCTTCCTCGACCGGGCATTGCTTGATCTTGCATTCCAGATGGCCCCCAGCCTGAAGCGGCGCGATGGAGAGGGGAAGTGGATCCTGCGGAAGGTAGCGGAGCGCTACCTGTCGTCGGCCATCGTCTGGCGGAAGAAGGAGAAGTTCGCGATTGGCACCGGCATCGGACCGCTGCTCCAGTCGTACTCCGCAGGCGCCATTGCCGAGGAGGAGATGAACGGTGAGCGCAGCCTGAGTGGCGAGCCCTTCCGGTCCAAGGAGGAGTTCCTCTACTGGACGCTCTTCAAGGAGCGGTATGGCCGGGAAGATGTGTTGGCCTGCATGGGCCGCAGCCGCAGCCTGAACCCGGGGGAGCGCTGGGTCAGCGCAATCTGACCCCCAAACTCACAGAAAACGCCCCCTCCAATCGAGGGGGCGTTCAGGCTGTTGACAAACTCATGTAGGAAGCGGATCGCACTCGCGATCTGCTTCCTTTTTTGTTAGACTATACTTACAAGAACATAATTAGGCGGTGGTCACTGTGCTGCGGGGTCCTCATGGCCAG
>JBMONB010000121.1:0-6788 GCA_049325315.1 Bacillota bacterium
TTGTGATTCATGGGTTCCCGACCTCCTGGCAAGTATTGATGGTGCGTCGCAACACCATTTATACCAGGAGGTCTTTTCTCTTTTCAATCCGCATCGTCAGCATTACAGGACTGCTGCGTAATCTGCGTAATCTGCGGTTCAAAATCTGTCTCCATTCCATTAGCTAATGAGCCAGCCCTACTTCCGGGCTGGCTCCGTTCTTATTCGAAGGCCTTCTCCACCTGGGCAGCCAGCTGCGCGTCGCTGCTCGGCAAGGCGAACAGCAGGTTGCGGATACGGATCAGCCGGGGCATCTCCGGCCAGGGGAGCGGGTAGGTGGCGCCGCTGATCTTTGCCTGGCGGCCCTCGGCGTCGATCGTCAACTGCTGGAGCGCCCCGGGGTCCGGGAAGATGTAGACCTGCACCTCCTGCCCGCCCACCAGGAACCGGTGGCCGCCCATGCCGGGCAGCACCGGGGGCGCATCGGGGCCGAGCGCCTCCACCGTCAGCCCGGCCCTAGCGAGCCGCTGCGCCACATGTTCCAGCCGGTAGGGGACCGCTCCCATCGATGGCCCGGCCTCGGCGCCCACCCGACCCCCATCGGCGTTGATCACGACCGCCTCGCCTACCACCGAACCTTCGCCAGTGATGGTGATACTCCAGGGCAGGTAGACGCCCTCCTGCTGCGGCAGCGCCAGCGTCAGCGGCAGCGCCCCCTCGCGAGAGACCACCACCCGCTCGCCCTGGTTCACCGCCACCTGGACCCGCCCGCCGGCCCCGCTCTCGCTGCGCAGCCGCAGCTCTGTGCGGGTGGCGGCCCGGACCTGGTCGTCCCGGAAGGCGTAGAGCGTGAAGCGGGCCTCCTCTGACCGGGCGCAGAGGTTGAAGGCCCCGCCGATCTCGATCACCCCGCCGGTGGCCGGCCCTGTGGCCTCACAGCCGTAGCGCCAGACCGGCCGGCCCCGGCCCAGCCGCAGGGGCGTCAGGGCGGTCAGGAGCCGGGCCTGCACCTTGGGGGGCGCCTCCGCCGCCCCGTAGACCTCCAGGCTGCCCACCCGCCAGTCCCGGAACTCCATGCCCGAGCTGACACTCAGGATCAGCCGGTGCCCCTCCAGGGCGAACTCCAGCGCTTCGGGGACCTCGATCCCGGCCTGCGCAAAGGTCTGGCGGCTAAACTCCGGCCGGTAGGGGAACTGCCCGGCGGACCGGGCGGTGTAGGCGATCCCATCCACCACCTCGGCGGGTCCCACCAGGGTGTAGAAGCTGGCAGCCCGGCGCAGGGTATAGAGCACCCGCTCATCGCCGCTGGCCCGGCGGAAGCGGGTCCGCAGGGCGGGCTGGCCCGCGAGGGTGGCCGGCTCCCAGGCCAGGGCCGTGCCCCGGAACCCGGCGATGCGGTCGAGTGCCACATCCTCCAGCGTGGGGAAGCGTCCCGGCCCCCCCAGCCGCTCCTGCGCCTGCTCATAGGGCCGGCTCAAGACAAAGCTGTCGTCGTAGGCCCAGGTCCAGACCCCCCAGCCGCCCATCGACTGGGTCGGGGCGAAGCCCAACGGGCGCAGAAAGGTCAACTCCCCCGCCTGCTCCACCCGGCCGGCGCCGGGGAAGCGGCCCAGCTTCAGCAGCCCCCGCTCCAGTTCCAGGTCGCTCAGCCCGCCGGGCTCGGGCTCCAGGGCCACGATCAGGTTGCCGTGCCGCACGTAGCCTGTGGCGAACTGCCCGGTGGGCCGCAGCGGCACCTCTGCCCGCTCCTGCGCCTCCCGGCTGGGGAAAACGTAGACGACGTACCGGCCCGCCTGTCGGCCCTCAATCACCGCCCCTGCAACGCCCCCGGGACCGCCCGGGCGCTGCTCGCCGCTCAGCCTGGCCTCGAGCCCTGCCGCCCGCAGCGCCGTCAGGACGTCATCCACGCCGAGGTTCCCGGGCGCCTCCGGCCCCTCCGGCCTGCGCAGCGCCACCTCGCCCGGCGCCGGCCCGGCCCAGGCGTGCACCGCCGCCGCGATCCGGTCGGCCAGGGCCGGGTCCGTCAGCCCCATCATGATCACCAGGTTGCCGGGCCGCAGGCTCCGGTAGTGAAGGCCGGGGGCCGGGGTCACCATGATCGCCACCAGGGCGCTGTAGACCTGAAAGCCATGAACATCCACCGTCTGCCAGGCGGTCCGGGCGTCGGGGTAGCGATAGACCGTGATCGCCTCCCCCTCCACCAGAACCCGCTGGTAGGGCGCCCCAAAGACCTCCTTCGCCTCGCCGGCCTCGCCGAACTCCGCCGTCAGCCCCGCCCGCCGCAGCGCCTCGACAAGCTCCTCCACCGTGTACGTGGGCGACACCGGCGGAGCCACCCCCTCCGTAGGAGCCGCCTCGGGCTCCGGCCCTGCGGCCCCGGAGCAGCCAGCGAGGAGCAGCACACAGACAAGCAGAACAGCCATCGCCCTGCGCATCCCGATCACCTCACCCAGATGGACGAACCTCCAGCCCGACAGGTTGCGCAAAAAAAGACCCGCACGGCATTCGTGCGGGTCTTCCCAGCTACAGCGTTACGCCCTGGCCGTCTTGGCCATGCTCTTCTTCCGCTTCTCATCCCACTGCGCCCAGAAGAGCCAGAGGGCGGCGGCGATGAAGATCGACGAGTAGGTGCCGGCGGTGATACCGATCAGCAGGGTCATGGCGAAGTCCCAGACCGAGTCGCCACCCCAGATCAGCATGGAGATCAGCATCATCTGCACCGAGACACCGGTGAAGAGTGAGCGGGTGACAACCTCCTGCATGGAGCGGGTGGTCATCTCCTCCAGGTTCTCACCTCTGCGCCGGTTGTTCAGGTTCTCTCGGATCCGGTCGATCACCACGACTGTATCGTTCATCGAGTAACCCAGCACCGTCAGAATGGCGGCCACGAAGGCCGAGTTGATCTGGACCCGGAAGATCGCCATCAGGCCCAGGGTGATCACCACGTCGTGCAGCAGCGCCAGCACGGCGGTGATACCGAACTTGAACTGGAACCGGATGGTGATATAGATCACCTGCAGCAGGGCGGCGATGGCGATCGCCAGAATCGCCCGCTGGGCCAGCTCGCTGGAGACCGAGGCCGAAACCCCGTCCTCACCGATCACCTTGTGGGTGCCCAGCTCGGTCAGAGCGGCGGAGAGGGCGTCCCGCTGCTCCTCGTTCAGCTCCGGCATGCGGATGAAGAACTCGGAGGCCTCCGGGCTCTCGGCGCCCTTGACCTCAGCGTTCTGCACCTGAATGTTGCCCGTGCCGATCGCCTTGGAAACGGAATCACGCACCTCATCGAGGGTCAGCTGCTTCTCGAACTGGACATCCATCAGAACGCCGCCGGTGAAGTCGATGCCCTTGTTCAGGCCGACGGTACCGAGGGCCAGGAGGCTGGCCAGGGTGAGCACCACCGAGAAGACCAGCCAGTTCTTCGCATACTTCATGTAGCGAATGCGCGTCAGGAAGTTCATTACTGGGCCACCTCCTTCACGCCGAAAAGCGTCTTCTTGGTGAACCAGCCGGTGGCCACGGCAAGATTAACCAGCCAGCGGGTAAAGGTGATCGCCGTGAACATGGAGAGTACGACGCCCACGAAGAGCGTGATTGCGAAGCCCTTGACCGGGCCGGTCCCCAGGTACCACAGGATCACCGAAGCGATGGCGGTGGTGATCTGGGAGTCCAGAACGGTCACGTAGGCACGGTGGAAGCCGGCGTCGATGCCCGAGCGCAGCCCCTTGCCGTTGCGCAGCTCTTCCTTGATACGCTCAAAGATAATCACGTTGCCGTCTACCGCCATGCCGATGCCCAGCAGGATCCCGGCGATGCCCGGCAGGGTGAAGACGTTGCCGATGGCCAGCAGGAAGCCCATGGTCAGCACGGCGTAAACGCCCAGGGCGATGTTGGCCAGCACGCCGGGGATTCGGTACATCAGCAGCATGAAGAGCAGCACGGCCAGCATGCCCACCAGGCCGGCCTGGGCCGACTTGGCGATGGAGTCGGCGCCGAGGGTCGCCGTGACCACCCGGACCTCCTGGACCTCCAGCTTGACCGGCAGGGCGCCGCCGTTGATCAGGTCGGCCAGCTGAGCGGCCGACTCGGCGGTGAAGCCACCGCGGATGATCGCCTCGCCGCTGGGGATCGGCTCATCGACCACCGGGGCGGAGATGACATCGTCATCCAGCAGAATGGCGATGGGCTGCTGGGTCCCGGCCCACTTCTTGGTCGCCTCGTAGAACTTGTCCTTGCCCTCGCCCTTCAGCTTCAGGGTGACGACATAGCCGGCGCTTCCCTGGTCGGTGGCGACACCTGCCGACTCCACGTCGCGGCCGTCGATGACGATATTGTTCTCCGGGTCGACGAACTTCAGGACCGCCGTCTTGCCGATGATCTCGCGCGCCTGATCGGTGTCCTGCACGTCGGCGATCTGGACGATGATCCGGTTCTTGCCGTCGATCTGAACGACGGGCTCAGAGACGCCCAGCCGGTTGATGCGGTTCTCGATTACCGCCTTCGCCTTTTCAATAGCGACAGGGGTCACCTCGCCGACCTCCGAATCGACGCCCTCCAGCACCATGTGGACGCCGCCCTTCAGGTCAAGGCCAAGCTTCATGTGATCCACGATGCGCGCCTTCCCCGTCTCCGGGTTCGGCGCCGTGTAGTAGTAGCCGATTCCGGCGATCGCGAGCACAATCGCCAGTACGATCGATGCGGCCCTCATGGCCCGTCCTCCCTCTCATCCTGAAAATTTAGATACCGTAAGAAAAAGGAGGCAAGACCTCCCACATCCCTCTAAAACATACGATACGCCTTGAACTCTTCCTGCTCAAAGCACGAAGCAATTGTACGGAGGAAACCATCTTGTTGTCAATGAAACCAAGTTGGTGGTGTTGGGAGCCAGTGGAAGACCCGACTGACTAGAGCAGCCGGGTTTCGTTGATCACCAGTTCAAAGCGAAAGCCGAGGTGGTCTGCGGCACGGCGGCACATCACCATCCGAGAGAGGAAGATCTCGAAGTATTCCATGATGGCGATAATAGCAGTATCTACCTGGAGTTTTAGCCGGATGATCCCCTCCTCCGGCAGCGTGATCAGTTCGCTGTGGGTGACAGCGTAATTGACCCGGTCATGGATATCAAAGGTGGCAATGTCCTTGTTGTAAACCCGGCTCCGGTGCACATCGGACTTGTCGGCCAGAATCAGGGCGGCGGAGACGTCGTTGACCGGGTTGCCGACCTCCTCCTCGTGATTGCCGATCGCCGACATGACGATCGCGATCTCGGAGGGATCCATGCCAAGCCGGCTGAGTATGGCGTGGGCGAGCAGGGCGCTGGTCTGACCGTGCGCATGCCGGTTGACGATGTTGCCCATGTCGTGCATCAGTCCGGCAATGCCAGCCATCTCCCGGTGCCGCTCCGGAAGGTTCAACTCCTCCATCAGCCGCATCGCCCGGTGCGCCACAAGCCCCACATGGCGTGGGCCGTGCTCGGTGTAACCGATGGCTGAGAGCATCTCGTTGGCCTTCACGATATAGGTATAGACCTCCCGGTCCTCTTTCACCATCTGGAACGTAACCTGTCCCATTTTACCCCTCCGGTTATTGCATGTAGGCGCGAGGAGCCTCCAGCGGGCCGTGGCTCTTCATACGGCTGACCGGCCAGAACAGGAAGAAGGCCTTTCCCTCCACCTTGCTGACCTGAACCGGTCCCAGGGTGCGGGAGTCCAGCGAGCCTCCCCGGTTGTCGCCCATGACATAGACATAGCCCTCCGGCACCTCGACCGGCTTCACGTCCCGGAAATGGACCGAAAAGGGGTGAACGAAGTCCTCCTCCAGCGGCTTGCCGTCAATGAAGACCGCATGATTGCGCACCTCCACCGTCTCGCCCCCGACGGCGATCACCCGCTTGATTAACTGGCGCCTGGGGTTGGCCGGATCCTCGACCACTACCACATCACCCGGCTTTGGCTCGCCCAGCCGGTAGCCAATCTTGTTCACCAGCAGCCGGTCGCCGTGGTGGAGCGTCGGGAACATCGACTCGCCATCCACCACGTATAGTTGGACCAGGAACGAGCGAATCAGGAGAGCGATCACCAGGGCGACCAGCACCGTCTCCAGCGTTTCACGCAGGGCGCTCTTGGGTCTCTCAGAGGGCTCCCCGCTTTCCCCGGCAACTGCCCGCTCTCCGGACAGTTCCACACCGCCCGCACTCACCGTCTCCGATGGGGCAGCGGGAACCTGTACGGACCGGTTCTTCTCCTCAGCAGAATGCATCAGACTCGCTCCTTCCAGGCCTCAATGAACTGGAGTACCCGCTGGCGCACCTGCTCAATGGTCAGGTCATCGGTGGGCAGGTAAAAGTCGCAGGCTTCACGTGCAATCGCCAGCCGCTTGCGCTGCTCCTCCAGCCGGTCGGGCCCATACGAGATCGTCGGGCGGCGCCTGACCGTCGTCTCCCACTGGGCATCGAGCAGCACCAGTATATTAGTATCGGGGTGCTGCTTCTCCCAGAGGCGACGGACGGCGGAGTGCTCCTGCGGGACGCTGTATGCTTGTACCCCCTCCCGCTTCAGGCCCTCTGCCAGCGTGGTCTTTCCTGCCGCGCACACCCCAACAACCGCAACGATCGGCTGCCTCATTCCATGGAATCCTCCCAAAGACCGAATCCTCCCAAAGACCAAATCCGCAAAAAAACAGGTCCTCCTAGTAGTACTCCGTTATCGACTTCCAATTCAGAGAACCTGTACCGCCACCTCTTTACGAGCACAAGCCCAATAAGCCCCTGCTGGCGCTGCTAACAGGAGCGTAGCAACTATAGAGTTGAGTTT
>JBMONB010000122.1:0-6743 GCA_049325315.1 Bacillota bacterium
AGCGGTCCTCCAAGGTCACGTGTGTCTCCCTCCTCAGCGGCTTCGCCTCCCTCTACCCAGCGCCTCACCCTTATGAGCGCGCCCGGATACCAGAGAGTTCGCGTCGCCGTAAAAAAGCTTCGGGAAAGTGCAGAGCAGATCCTGGCTCGCAGCAGATAAGGAACAGACTAATGCTTTAGAGCCATTTGCAGACAAGTACCCCGTGGGGTACGATACTATCGAGGTGATATCGTTTGAAGGAAGCACTGGTTACCTGGACAGGTGGAATGGCGTTCAGCGCCCGTACGGGTTCCGGCCACGATGTGATCATGGACGCTCGTGAAGAGGTAGGTGGCGAGAACAAGGGGTCCCGGCCTGTGGAACTGCTCCTGGCCGGTCTGGGCGGCTGTACCGGCATGGACGTGGTCTCCATTCTGCGCAAGATGCGAGTGGAGTTCGACCGGTTGGAGATCGCCATTGAGGCCGATGAGCGAGCCGAGCACCCCAAGTACTTCGAGCAGTTCCGCATGGTCTACCGGGTATTCGGTAACGCGGTGCCCGCCGACAAGCTCAAGCGGGCCGTGGAGCTTTCGGAGACCACCTACTGCTCCGTCGCCGGCCTGTTCCGGCACGGGGCCAAGATTTCGTATACGATCGAAATCAACGGTCAGCCCGTTGAGTAGCGCCCAAGACGAACGAAAAGAGCCTGCTCGCAAGGAGCGGGCTCTTTCGCTATTTTAGCACACAAGTGTTTGGGCTGCCACTACCGCTTCGCTAGCCAGTAGCCAACGGCAATGCCAACAATGCCAAGAATGCCGGCAATGGTGGGTGGGGCGGGGACCGGTAGCTTCAACTTGCCGAAGAGGAACCCGGCAATGCCGCCGCTGAGAATAGCCAGCGCCCACTCTTTTAACGCTTCTGATGACAAGCTATCACATCCGTTCCGGTGCGCTGACTCCCAGGATGCTTAGGGCGTTGCGAAGCACAACCCTGGTCGCATCCACCAGTACCAGGCGTGATCTGGTGCGGGCCTGATCATCCGTCACGACCCGGCAGCGGGTGTAGAAGCTGTGGAAGACGGTGGCCAGATCATTCAGGTACCGGGTGAGGCGGTGCGCCTCCCGGGCGTCGGCAGCGCCAATAATCTCTTCAGGGAAGTCCGCCAGCTTCTTCAGCAGGTCGATCTCGGTCTCATCATGCAGAAGGGCGAGATCGACCTCGCCGGCCGGCAGGACCTTGTGGCCCTGCTCCTCTGCCTGTCGCAGAATCGAGCAGATGCGGGCATGGGCGTACTGTACGTAGAAGACCGGGTTGTCGCTGGACTTCAGGTTGGCCAGGTCCAGATCGAAGTCCATGTGGGCATCGAGGCCACGGGTCAGGAAGAAGTAGCGGGCAGCATCGACGGAGACCTGGTCCAGAAGGTCCTCCATCAGCACGAAGTTCCCCTTGCGCTTGGACATGCGGAACTCCTGGCCATCTTTGAAGAGCCGGACAATCTGGGTGAAGAGAATCTCCAGCGAGTCCTTGGAATGGCCGAGGCACTCCACCATGGCCTTCATGCGGCCCAGGTAGCCGTGGTGGTCCTGACCCAGAACGTCGATCAGCACCTCATAGCCCCGATCATACTTGTCCATATGGTAGCAGGCATCGGCTGCGAAATAGGTATACTCACCGTCGGACTTGACCAGAACCCGATCCTTGTCGTCGCCGTACTTGGTGGTCTTCATCCAGACGGCGCCATCCTGCTCATAGGCCTCGCCGGCCTCCAGCAGGCGCTTCACCAGTTCGGCCGGCTTGCCGGCATCGCGCAGGGAGCGCTCGCTGAACCAGCGGTCGAAGACGACTCCGTAACTCCGGAGAACCTCCTCCTGGCCGGACCGGAAGTACTCGGGAGCCCAGCGCTCCAGGAAGGCCAGGCGCTCCTCCTCCGGCTTCGCCAGGAAGTCCGGGTATTGGGCGAGCAGCTCCCTGGCTGCATCGATCACGTACTCGCCGGGGTAGCCGCCCTCGGGAATCTCGATCGTCGCCCCCTTCAGTTCCTGGGTGCGCAGATCAACCGTCCGGGCCAGCATGCGGACCTGGTTGCCGGCGTCATTCACGTAGAACTCGGTGTTACAGTGGTAGCCGGCGGTATTCAGCACGCGACCGAGGGTAGAACCGTAGGCCCCGGACCGGGCCTGCACCAGGACCATCGGGCCGGTGGGGTTGGCGCTTACATATTCCAGGAGGATGCGCCTGCCGCCGCCGTGGTCGCTCTGGCCGAAGGCTTCCCCCTCTGCCTGAATGGCTGCCAGCACCTGGTGCACCCAGCCCGGCCGCAGCCGCAGGTTAATAAACCCGGGCCCGGCAATCTCGGTGGACTCGATCCAGGTGCCCTGCTTGTCCAGGTGCTTCAGGACCGTCTCGGCGATCACCCGGGGAGGCTTCTTCTCCTGGCGGGTCATCACCATGGCCAGATTGGTGGCGAAATCGCCGTGGGCCTTATCTTTGGGCACCTCGAGGAGCACAGACGGGGCAGGGCCGGTCAATTCACCCGCCGCCACGGCCCGATTGACGGCGTCGGTAAACGCCTGGCGGATCTCGCTACGGACCTGCTCGATGACGCGCACAGCTTCCGCCTCCTTGTTTCTTAGCCGAACGCCAGAATGGCCTCCCGGATTAACTTGGCGGCCAGCACCGGGGTACGGTCGGTCTGGTCGAGCCCCGGGGCGACCTCGACCACATCGAAGCCAACCACGTTCAGCCCTTCCATGGCGAGAATCGCGTCGATCATCTCCCGGCTGGTGATGCCCCCGGGCTCCGGTGTGCCGGTGCCAGGCGCATAGGCCGGGTCCATCACGTCGATGTCGATGGTGATATAGACCGGCCGCTTGCCCAGGGAGGGAAGAACCTCCTTGAGCGGCCGCAAGACCTCGTGGGGGAACAAGTTGCACTGGGTGGAGCCAATCTGGTACTCCTCACGGGTGCCGCTGCGAATGCCAAACTGGTAGAGATTCTTGGCCGGCATAAACTCCAGGCACCGCTTCATAACGGCGGCATGCGAGTATGGGTTGCCCAGGTAATCTTCCCGCAGGTCGGCGTGCGCATCGAATTGGAGCAGCACCAGGTCGTTGCCGTACTTGTCGTGGGCAGCCCGGACGCAGGGCAGCGTGACCAGGTGCTCGCCGCCCATCATGATCGGCAGTTTGTTGTCGTCGTTCAGCTTCTTGGCCACCTCGTAGGCCCGGTCGAGGGTAGCCTTCGCATCACCGAAGATCACCGCAATGTCGCCCAGGTCGAAGAAGGTCTTGTCGGCCAGGCTCTTGAGGGAGTGATAGCTGAACTCCTCCACACCGTAACTGGCCTCTCGAATCCGGCCGGGGCCGAACCGGGTGCCGGGCCGGTAAGAGGTGGTGAAGTCCTGCCCGATGCCCCAGAGCACCGCCCTGGAAGCGGCATAATCGTCGGAGGCGGCCATAAAATCGGAGAGCCGCTCAATATGGGGGAATCCCGCAAAGTTGAGACCGCCCATGGCTACTTCCCTGCCTCCTCGGTGATCGCCTGGACAAAGCGGGGCAACTGGAAGGCGGCGTGATGCACTGCCGGTGTGTAGTACTTGGTCTCCATGCCCTGGAAGCGAGCCTCGGCCTCGGCCAGCAGCGGGTCATACTTCTTGGAGCCCATGGTGAAGGACCAGAGGCCCGTCGGGTAGGTCGGCACGGCGCAGGTATAGAGTCGGGTGATCGGGAAGGACTTGCTGATCCCCCCGAAGGCCCGCTGGATCACATGGGCGTTGGTCCAGGGCGACTCGGTCTGAGCGACCATCACGCCGTCTCCGGTCAGGCACTTGTAGACGTTGGCGTAGAACTCGGGGGTAAAGAGCCCCTCGCCCGGGCCGACCGGCTCCGAGGAGTCGATGATGATCACGTCGTACTCCGCCTCGCGGTCCTGCACCCACTTGATCCCGTCTTCCACATGAACGTGGACCTTGGGGTTGCCGGTGAGGGCGACAGAGATCTGGGGGAAGTACTCCTTGCAGGTCTCAATAACCCGACCGTCGATCTCCACCAGATCGACATGCTCCACGCCCGGGTGCTTCACAACCTCCCGAACCATGCCGCCATCGCCGCCGCCGATTACCAGCACCCGCTTGGGATCAGCGTGGGTAAAGAGCGGCACGTGAGCGCCCATCTCGTGGTAGACGAACTCGTCCACATCGTTAGTCTGAAAGAAGCCGTCAAGCGCCAGCAGACGGCCCCACTGCGGCGTCTCGACGATGACTAACTCTTGAAAGTTCGTCTGCTCATGGTGAAGCGTCTTCGTCACCCGGACGGTAAGGCGCTGATTCTCCGTCTGCTCTTCAGTCAGGTAAAGTTCCAAGGGGCTCGGGCTCCTTTCAAACTGTGGTCAAGCACCGTCAAATTATAGCATAACGCCCCCGGTGGGGCAAAATATCCCTCTTGACATCACACCCGGCGGAGATGTAAGATTCGTCACAAATCCATAAGCAAACGCGATGAGTGGAACAGTAGCCTGAGACTGCGACCCCCAGAGAGCCATCCACCCGGTGAAAGGATGGCGGTGCACCCAGGCGAATGACCCCCACGAGCGCCGTCTGAACGGGTTTGACACCCCAGTAGGCACGGCCGGCAACCCGCCGTTACTGGGAGAGTGGTCGCCCGCCGTGGGCGGCAACCAGGGTGGTACCGCGAGCATACGCCTCGTCCCTATGTGGGATGGGGCGTTTCTGTTTTCTCATACAAGGTTCCGAGGGGGTGATCACATGGACATGAATGCGGATGCCAACGGCCCTGATCTCGATGACCAGATCATTATCATGATGCTGATAAGGAGGAACCCAACATGTCTCGTGTGCTCACCAGTGAACTGGTCAGCCGGGTTGGTCAGACCGTAAAACTCCAGGGATGGATTCACAATCTGCGGCTTTTGGGCGGAAGCCTGGCCTTCCTCATGCTGCGTGACCGCTCCGGCATGGTCCAGTGCGTCCTGGAGGGGGCCCTGGCGCAAGGAATCCCTACGGAGTCGGTGGTCACAATAACCGGCACGGTTGTCTCAGCCCCCAAGGCGGTGGGTGGCGTTGAGGTACGGGCAGCCTCGGTGGAGATTCTCAGTGAGGCGGAGTCACCGCTGCCCTTTGAAATCAACAAGAAGGAGCTGAAGCCTGGCCTGGAGACGCTGCTGGATCACCGTGTGATCAGCCTGCGGCATCCGCTGATCCATGCTGTCTTTACCATTCAGTCTGTCCTGGTGGGAGCCTTCCGGGAGTATCTGTCCAACCAGGGGTTCACCCAGATCTTTACGCCCAAGATCGTGGCGACCGGCACAGAGGGCGGCTCGAACCTCTTTCCGATCCAGTACTTCGACCGGCAGGCCTACCTGGCGCAGTCGCCGCAGTTCTATAAACAGATGATGGTCGGCGCCGGCTACGAACGGGTCTTTGAGATCGCTCCGGTCTACCGGGCGGAGGAGCACAACACCTCCCGTCACTTGAACGAGTATACCTCGCTGGACATCGAGATGGGCTTCATTGAGTCCGAAGAGGATCTGATGGATCTGGAAACCGGGTTGCTGCGCCATATGTTTGGCGCCGTCGGAGTGAAATGTGAGGCTGAGCTGGCCCGGTGGGGTGCTACGGTGCCTACAATCACGGAGATCCCGCGGATTCCCATGGCCGAAGCGCAGGCGATTATCGAGCGCAGGTACGGCAAGCTCTCACCCAAGGGGGACCTGGACCCGGAGGGCGAGCGGTTGCTCTGCCAGTACGTGAGCGAGACCGGCAAGCCTGCTCTGGTCTTCCTCACCAGATATCCCCGGGAGATTCGCCCCATGTACGCCATGCCGGCGCCGGAAGACCAGACCCTGACCGCATCGTTCGACCTGCTGATGAACGGGCTCGAGGTAACCACAGGCGGGCAGCGAATCCACGAGGCGTCCATGCTGATCGAGTCCATCCGGAGCCGGGGTCTGAACCCGGAGAGCTTCGCCTCGTACCTGGAGGTGTTCCGCTTCGGCATGCCCCCGCACGGTGGATTCGCGATCGGAGCCGAACGGCTGACCGCCCGGTTGCTAGGGCTCACTAACGTGCGTGAAGCGACCGCCTTCCCGCGGGACCGCACCCGGTTGACTCCCTGACACGATGCCCGAAAGGAGAAAGCCCAGCGCAATCTGCGCTGGGCTTCCTTCTTGGCGGAGAGGGTGGGATTCGAACCCACGGTGGCTTTTGACCACACCGCTTTTCGAGAGCGGCACCTTAAACCTCTCGGACACCTCTCCGGGTTATATAAAGCGATAGCGCCTGTACAGGCGCAACTGGAGCTGGTGGCCGGACTCGAACCGGCGACCTGCTGATTACGAATCAGCTGCTCTACCGGCTGAGCTACACCAGCGAGCGATCATGGTGACCCTATGGGGATTCGAACCCCAGTTTGCGCCGTGAGAGGGCGCCGTCCTAGGCCTCTAGACGATAGGGCCGGTTGGTTGCGGAGGCAGGATTTGAACCTGCGACCTTCGGGTTATGAGCCCGACGAGCTACCGGACTGCTCCACTCCGCGATGAAACGGAACTGCCGTTCCGTTGTGGTGCGAGGGCCGGGATTCGAACCCGGGACCTCACGGTTATCAGCCGTGTGCTCTAGCCGACTGAGCTACCCTCGCATATGAGGCGGTTGCACGCAACCGCCGATTGGAGCTGATGACCGGGATCGAACCGGTGACCTCGTCCTTACCAAGGACGTGCTCTACCTACTGAGCTACATCAGCCTGGAA
>JBMONB010000123.1:0-6591 GCA_049325315.1 Bacillota bacterium
CGTCATCCTCCTCCTCATTGACCCGAAAAAGCTCCGGTCTCCCGGCGGCGGGGGGCCGGAAGGAAGGTCGCCCGAGCCATGGCAGGTGCCCACGGGTTTGCCTTCGGGCACCCGTGGCAATCTGTAGGCCACGGAACCCCTCTGCCCCAGATACGTAATCTGGGGAGGGATGGTGTCACGATATGCAGAAAAGAGGGGGCTTCCTCGCCTTGCACAGCGATCTGATTCGGGTGCCCGCCGCAGAGTTGGAGTCGTGGGCAGCGGCGGTGCTGAGGGAGGTCGGGCTCCCGGAGGCGGATGCGGCAGAGGTAGCGCAGCATCTGCTCTTCGCGGAGATGCGGGGCCTGAGCAGCCACGGCCTCTGCCGGCTTCCTCTCTACACGAAGCGCCTGGAAGCCGGCTCGATGGAACCGGTCACGGCCCCCGAGGTGATTACGGAAACCGCGGTGAGCGCACTGATAGACGGAAGGAACGGCATGGGCCAGGTGGTTGCCCGCAGGGCGGCAGAGCTGGCCGCAGCCAAGGCGAAGGCATCCGGGCTGGCGGCTGTCGCCGTCCGGAACTCCAACCACTGCGGGTGCCTTGCGTACTATACCCTCCTGATGGCCGACCAGGGGCTGGTCGGCCTGGCCACCACCAACGCCATGCCCACCATGGTCCCCCACGGCGGGCGCGAGCCCTTCTTCGGCACCAACCCGCTCTCGCTGGCAGCCCCCGCCGGGCTCAACGCCCCGTTCGTGCTGGACATGGCCACCAGCCAGGTGGCCCGCGGGAAGATCCTCACGGCGGCGCAGGCCGGAAGAGCCATTCCCGCCGGATGGGCCCTCGGCCGGAACGGCGACCCCACCACCGACCCACTGGAGGCGCTAAATGGCCTGATGCTGCCCCTGGCGGGACCCAAGGGCTCCGGCCTCGCCTTTATGGTGGAGATCCTCTCCGGCGTGCTGCCAGGGGGACAGATCGGGCCCCAGATTCCCCGGGAACTCGACCGGCCACAGGGGATTGGTCACTTTTTCCTGGCCCTGCGCCCCGACCTCTTTCTGCCCGAGCAAGAGTTCCGGCAGCGGATGGACCAGACGATCGCCCGCCTGCGCCAGGTCGAGCCAGCCGCCTGCGAGCGGTCGATCCTGCTGCCCGGCGAGGCGGAGCGGCTGAAGGTCGCCGAGCATGAGCGGCTGGGGATCGGGCTCCCGCCATCGCTCCTGGCCGAACTGGAGGAACTGGCGCTGCGCTATCACCTTCCCGGCCCGCTTCCGGGCATCGCTGTGACAGCCGACGGGGAGTGACCTGTGGAAAGCGCCCCGCCACGGGCCTCGACCACAAAAAGGGCCCGCTCCCCGACGGAAGCGAGCCCTTTTTGCGCGTGGGGCCAAAACGTCGCTGCGGCGCAGGGGGTAGGAGGAAGCTTCCGAAATATGGAAGGACCATTACTCCAAAGGAGGGATCCATGTTGCGGAATCGATCTCACCGTCTGCGCCGCTGGGCCGCGGCGCTGACCCTGACCGGCCTCCTCTTCAGCGTGGCAATGCCCGGGGCGGGCGCCGCGCCGGAGGCGAAGCAGCGGATCAAGCTTGAGGGGCTCTCCCTGCAGCAGCAGAAAGTGATCCTCATGGTGGAGCTGCCGAGCGCCCCCCTGGTTGCCATGCAGAGCGGCCCCCAGGGCGTCAAGCAGAGCGAGATCCTGAAGGCCGAGCACGCCCAGCTCAAGCAGGGCCTGGCCAAGGAGCGCATCGACCACCGGGTCCTGAGCAGCCACACCAAGCTGTTCAACGGCATCGCGATGGAGGTAAGGGCGACGGATGTGGCCCGCGTGGCGGCGCTGCCCGGGGTGAAGAGCGTGCAGGTGGACCGGCCGCACGCGCTGCCGGAGCCCCAACTGGCCTCGTCGGTGGAAATGATCAACGCCCTGCAGGTGCAGACCGGAGCGCCCGGCCAGCCCGGCATCGACGGGACCGGTGTGACGGTTGCGGTGATTGATACGGGCCTATCGGTGGGTCATCGCACATGATGGGGTTGGGGGGCGATGGCGATGGGGATTGGCTATACGGAGGGCGTGGACAAGCAGCGGGTGGCGGTCTACATCCGCTGGTCGACCGAGGAGCAGGGGGATGGCACCACCTTGGAGGTGCAGCAGGACGCCTGCCGGCTCTTTATCCAGTCGCAGGGCTGGGTCTACCGGGATGATCTCGTCTTTGTGGACGATGGCTGGTCGGGGGGCACTATGGAGCGCCCCGGCTTGGCGCGGCTCCGGGCCGCCGTGGCGGATGGGCTGGTCTCCTGCGTGGTGGTCTACAAGCTAGACCGATTGTCGCGGTCGGTGCTGGACACGGTCAACCTGGTCCTCCAGGAGTGGGATGGCGTCTGCTCCGTCCGCTCCACCCGGGAGCCGGTGGATACCACCAACCCGGCCGGGTCGATCCTCTTCTACATGCTGGCCTCTTACGCCGAGTGGGAGCGCTCGACGATCCGGGAGCGGACCATGTCGGGCAAGATCAAGCGCGCCCAGCAGGGCAAGAACCCCGGCCACGCCCTCCCCTACGGCTACACCAAGGGCGAGGAGCCGGGGCAGTGGGTGGTCCTCGACTCTGAGGCAGCGGTACTGCGGCGGATCTTCCGGGAGTACATCGGCGGACGTGGCATCCACGCCATTGCCAACGGCCTCAACGAGGATGGCGTGAAGCCCCGCCGTGCGGCCTTCTGGCGAGGCGAGACGATCCTCAAGATGATCAACAACCCCGTCTACACCGGTCTGCTTCGCTACGGGCTGTCGGCCTTGACCACCAAGGCCCAGCGGAAGCAGTTGGGGAAGTTCCGGCTCTTCTTCGATGAGCCCCGGTACGCCAGTGTAGAGGGGGCTGTTCCGGTGATCATCCCCCACGAGGAGTGGGAACGGGCGCAGCGGGTGCGGGAGAGCCGTGGCTCCACCGTCGGAACCCGGGCCCGGGGGGCCGACTTCCTACTCACCGGGATCGCCCGGTGCCGCTGCGGGGCCACGGTGAGGGGCGACGACAGGGGTGGGGCCAAACGCTACTACCGGTGCGCCAACAGCAAGCTCGGCTGTGACTGTGGGCTCATTTCAGCTTCGGTTTTCGAGGAAGCTGTTCTCTCGCGGGTGAGGATGGCGTTAGAGCCAGCCAGCCGGGAGTTGCTGATCGCCTCCTGGCGGGAAGATACCGCCCGCCAGGCCGCCGAGGCTGCGGGCGAGCTGGAGCGGCTGCGGGGCGAGCTGGCCGAGGTGGAGAAGGCGCAGGAGCGGGTGACGCGGGACTACCGCAAGGGCGATCTGCCCGCCCGCATCTTCGCCGGGGAGATCGACCGGCTGGACCGGGAGGCGGAGCGGCTGCGTGGCGCCCTGGCGGGGTTGGGCAAGGAGGTCAAGCGGCTGAAGGCGACCGACTGGAGCCTCTCGGACCTGGAGGAGTTGGCGGGCAAGCTGGATGCCTGGGAGAACCTGAGCCCGGAGGAGCGGAAGCAGCTGCTCCGGCACTTCGTGGCCCGGTGCGTGGTCTACCGGGCGAGGAGCGGCCGGGGGGTTGGGCAGGAGAACGGGAACCCGCTGGAGGTTGAGTTGGACCTCCGAAAGGTTGGCGGCTGACCTGGTGCGAGGGCCCGCCCCGACTGGGGGCGGGCCGCTTTTCGTCAAAGGGAAACAGAAACAGGAAGAACCCATCGAACTGGGCGATGAGTTCTTCCGTATATGTAAGTGGCGGCGCCTCGTTGAGCGGAAGGGGGTGAACGCATGAGCAAACTAGACGAACGGGTCTTCTGGCTTGTTCTGCTGGTGCTCCTGCTGAAACTCCTCTCCCTTAGCTTGTAAGGGGTAGGAGACAACCTACCCCGCAGGTTGCAGGTCAACGGTGCCGCCCGGCCCGGTGTTCACGCACCGGGCCGTTTTTTATTCTTGACCTCCCTGGTCCAGTTCATACCGGCTGTGGCCGGGGGTGGGCAGGAGCCCCCGATGGCAGTGGACCTTCGGAAGGGTGGACATTGAGAGCGCGGTGAGGTGAGCCTTCAACCGGGTGTATGACATGGTCATACCTCGTCATACAACGGCGCTCGAAGGCCCGCCCCGACTGGAGGCGGGCCTTTCTTCTGGCAAGGGTTATCCGGTAAAGACGAAGATGCCCCATCCGATAAAGCAAACCGACACAAGCCAGTTGACCCATACGGGTTGCTTGGCGGGGAACCGCCGAGTGCTCCACTCCCGGAACTTGGGAGAGAGGAGAATCAGCAGTCCGTACACAACGGCCAGGAAACCGATGACCTTGCTCTCCCACACAGGAAACGTCACTCCTTGCCTGGGGGTCACCACCCTACCGGAGGCTTTATACTCTTGTACGTTGTTTCTGGTGCGGAGGTTCGCGCCAAGTGCCCCTCGTTCCACGGGATTTGCCTAATCGGTAGGCTCACTCTCGGCCAAGCCCCTGTCGACGACCTTCAGCAGCCACCTCTGGACCTCACGCCGCTGCTCAACCTCCTGCTGGAGCGCTTGAGCCTTCGCCAGCGTGTCCACGCCGAGTCGGGCCATAACCCCTCCAATCTGGATCAACCGCCTGGTCCTAGACTTCCGCTCCTGCTGCTTCACCCGCTGAGCAAGAAGCTGTCTGCGGGCCTGGAGTTGCCGTATCCGCTCCTCCGTATCGGCGATCCGCTGTTCCAGCGACTTCCCCGCCACCTCTGCCCCTCCTCCGCTATGGGTCTGCCTTACTCGATTCGCTCCGCCGGTAGCCCGTCACTTCAGTGGGTGTCTCTATTCGCTTGCGGCTCAGCAACCGTTAGGCCTTTTGGGTTGTCCCTTTCCCCTCCCCCGGTGGCGAATACGCAGGCGTCCCCATTCTCCGCAGGTGGCCTCCGTGGTACCCTCATCCCGAGCGAGAGCGAAGGGCGCAACTATACATCGGCTGCGCCGATGTGTTGCGGCATGGGGCTTAGCCCCCTGCACCCCAAGGCTCAGGCAGCCCATCCACATCTCCCGATGTGGCCGGTTCCGTACCGCCCTCGCACAAAGGGGGCATCCCCAATCCCGGAGGTGGGCACCGTGGCGATCTTCTACATGAATGCGCAGATCATCGGCAGAAGCGCAGGGCGTACCGCCACTGGCGCCGCTGCCTACCGTGCGGGCGAGCGCATCGTCGATGAGCGGACCGGCCAGGTCTTCGACTACACTCGCCGCCGGGGGGAGAGGGAGTCCGCCATCTACGCGCCTGCTGGCTCCCCATCCTGGGTGCAGGACCGGGCGCAGCTTTGGAACGCTGCTGAGAAGGCGGAGCGTCGCGCCGACGCCCAGGTCGCCAGGGAGATCGTCGTCGCCTTCCCGAAGGAGCTGGGCAAGGAGCAACAGCGGGAGTTGATCGCCAGCTACGTGCAGGAGCAGTTCGTCACCCGGGGCATGGTGGCGGACGTGGCCATCCACCACAACCCGGGCAACCCGCATGCCCACATCATGCTGACGATGCGGGAGATGGGATCAGAGGGGCTCGCCAGCAAGAAGAACCGGGAGTGGAACAAGCCAGAGATGCTGGAGAAATGGAGGGAAGGTTGGGCAACCCACGCAAATCGGGCGCTGGAGAGGGCCGGGCGGGAGGAACGGATCGACCACCGGAGTCTGGCAGAGCAGGGCTCAGAAAGGCTCCCACAGGTTCACCTAGGGCCTCACGCGGTCGCGCTGGAGCGAAGGGGTATCTCGACTGAGAAGGGAGACCAAAACCGGCTTGTAGCCGAGCACAACGCCGTGGTGCTGGATCTGGCGAAGGCTCGGGAGGAGCGGAAGGATCTACAGATTCAGCAGGAGGTGTCGAAGCGGCACGTGGCCCGCCAGGACCGGGGCTGGTCCTTCGAGCACTCCAAGGCCCTGGCTCAGTTGGAGTACTACAATTGTGGCGGACGAGCGCTGAGCCGTGACGCTGTCGATGACCTCTACGACGAGAGTAAGGTCAGGTTACGCGAGACCCAGGCCGAGACTTCCGCCATCCAGAAGGAGGGGGAGCGCCTGAAGCAGGCAGAGCAGGCTCTGGCTGAACGTGACAAGGCGGCTGCCGAGGTGAAGAGGCTGGAGAACCCCATCAGTGCGGCGAAACGCATCTTCAGCTCCAAGGCACGTGAGGAGTATGCGGGTGCTCGGGGGCGCCTCCAGGTCGCAGGGGAGAAGGTGAGTGTACTGGGTACCATCTCTGACAGCCACCTACAGCAGCAGCGAGCGAAGTGGGAGAGGAGTAGGAGTCGCCTGCCTAGTCTGGAAGAGAAGGCGGCCTTCCTGACCAAGACTATCGACCGGGCCGCCACGGCGCTGAAAGGGTTCCGTTTGGAACATGAGCGAGAGCACGAGTGGATCTACCGCCACCGGCGCCAGAAGTCCCGTGACCAGGATCGGGGCCGCTGACCCAGCCGCTCGGCTTGTAGGTAGAAAACTGCCCCTCGGCGCCGGTTGTCAAGGAGAGGCCAAGCGTAGACCTCCCTCCCTTGACTTGAACTGGAACCCTCTTGATGGACACCTGTAAAGGGTCCCTCAAGAGGGTTCTCCTCTTTTGCGGGGTATTAGAGGATTGACACACGGAAAGTGTAGGTGACGTTGCAATGGCAGAAAGGGTTTTC
>JBMONB010000124.1:0-6530 GCA_049325315.1 Bacillota bacterium
GGGTAGCCGGTGCCGTCGTAGCGCTCGTGGTGGTGGCGGATCACATCGAGCTCATCTTGCATGAGCCCCAGCAGCTTCCCCATGGCGTGGCCGCTGGCCGGGTGGCGCTCGATCACCGCCCGCTCTTCGGGGGTGAGGCGGCCTGGCTTGTTCAGAATCTGGTCGGGTATCTCCATCTTACCGATATCGTGGACGATCGCCCCCTGGGCCAGCGCCCGCAGCTTCTCGGGGGGCAACCCCATCGCCTGGCCCAGGTGGAGGGCGTAGAGCGCCACCCGGTAACTGTGGCCCGCTGTATAGGGGTCGTGCCGCTCCGTGGCGATCACCAGCGCCCGAAACGATGGGGCGATGCCCGCTTCGATTCGCTCGGCGGGGTCGGCGGTGAAGAGGCCCCGCACGGCGGCGGCCAGCGAGGTACCGGTGGCGTACTGGCGGACCAGCCCCTGAATCATCAGCACCATCGCTCCGAGGAGCAGGAAGTGGTAGAGCCACCAACTCAGCCGCCAGAGTTCCCCCGTGGTAATGATCACCTGGGCGCCGGCCAGCCAGCCGGCGCTGTGCAGAATGGCCGCCTGGAGCGGCAGGCGGGAGTAGCGGAAGGCGTGCCAGTAGTGGCGAATAGCCAGCAAGTTGAGGGCGAGGGTGACCACCATCGCGACCCACTTCAGTGGGCTCAGGTGAATCGGGGCCAGCACCACCATCTCCGGCCGCCACATAAAGAGGAGGCCGCCCGCGGTGAGGAACAGGGCCCACACCGGCACCAGCCAGCGCTGCCGGCGGCTCAGCCAGGCCACCAGCGGGTGGTCACCGGGGTGGGAGGATAGCCAGAGCCAGAAGGCGGTGGCCAGAATCGAGGCCTGGGCCGCCTGCCCCGGCAGCTGGGTGAGCGGGAGCAGGAAGCCGGGGGTGGCCAGCCCGTGAAAGGTGAAGATCACCGCCAGCGAGGTAAAGGCCATGGCCAGCAGCGTCACCTGAATGTTGCGCAGCCGGTGACCGGCTACGCCCACCGCAATTGCCACCACCGCCGCCAGGAGCGCTGCGGCGGTCACCACCTGAAAATGGCCCGTCGGCGCCTGCACGGCGTTGTCGAGATGGGGAGAGGCCCTCACACCAAAGTAGACGGCCAACGGAATGCCAAACGAAAGCAAGAGCCCGGCGCCAAACAGCGCGACCTGCCGAGGCATACGCCACCCCCGCATCTGGTAAGTTCTCACTTATCATATCACTTCCGAAAAGGTTTGGATCAGATTTGTCGGAGAAAACAAACTCCGCCCCCATCAATGAGGGCGGAGGCCGGCGCTTAAGGCACCACGTTGTTCATCGTGTCGTGTGGCTCCTGGGCATCCTTGATCTTGTAGAACTTCAGGCCGTAGTGATAGGGGCCTACGTCACAGGTCCCGAAGAGCACGAAGCCGGCGGCGGTGAACTCCTCGGTCACATCCTGTTGGTCGATCCGCTCCTCCAGGGGCGGGCCGCCGGGGGTCTCCTCCTTCTTCCAGTCCACCACCAGGCAGGTGGAGGCGGGCTTGAGAATCCGCTTCACCTCGCTGATAAACATGGAGGCCGGGTCGTTCTCGTGGTAGACGTTGGCGATCAGGGCCACATCCACCGATTCGGTAGGAATCGGCCACTCGTCGTGCTCCTCGGCCAACACCGGGTGCACGTTGGGCAGGTCCTGCTCCCTGGCCCGCTCCTTCAGCCGGTCGAGCATCTCCTGGCTGACATCGAGGCCGTAGACCAGGCCGCCAGGCAGCATCTTCTTGGCCGCCTCCAGGGTGAACCAGCCGGGGCCGCAGCCGATGTCGACCATAACGGTACACTGGCCCAGGTTCAGGTACTGGAGGATCTTGTCCGGGTCATTCCACTCCCGGCGCTCCTCGTTCAGCAGCTTATCCATGTTCTTGGGATCAAACTGGTGTGCCATTCGCTCAGACTCCCCCCACCAAGTCAGCCCTTTGGGATCATTATGCCCGCGAGCCGGGCAGGAACCCATATCTTTGGGACGAACTTTGGAGCGAGACTGAGACGGGAGGCGGTATGAATGGCGCTGGTTCCTGGTCTGACCGGCGAAGTAACCACCACGGTCACCCCCGAGAACACCGCGGCAGCGGTGGGCAGCGGCGGGGTCGATGTCTTCGCCACGCCCATGATGATCGGGCTCATGGAGATGGCCGCCCTGCGGCTGGTTCAACCCCATCTGGGGGAGGGCGAGACCACGGTGGGCATCCTGGTCAACGTGAAGCACCTGGCGGCTACCCCGCTGGGCATGACGGTGCGGGCCACCGCCCGGCTCGACGAGGTGGATGGCCGGCGGCTCCTCTTCACCGTGGAGGCCTTCGACGAGCGGGAGAAGATCGGCGAAGGGGTGCACGAGCGGTTTGTGATCCAAGAGGAGAAGTTTCTCGCCCGGACCGCCAAAAAGAAGTTGTCCTGAATCGTTTAGCGTGTTAAAATCCTCCCAATATCCGCGGGAGGTGTGCCACGGGTGACGCAGCCAGTCTATCGAATCGCCTGCCTGCCGGGCGACGGAATCGGGCCCGAGGTGGTCGCCGGAGCGGTGAGCGTGCTCCAGACCGCAGCGGCGAAGTATGGGTTTGTGCTTCAGTTTGAGAACCATCTGGTGGGTGGGGCGGCCTACGACGCCACCGGAACCCCGTTTCCAGATGCGACCCGCGCGGCCTGCGACGAGGCCGATGCGATCCTGTTCGGAGCGGTGGGCGGACCGGCTTACGACAAGCTCTCCTGGGAGCACCGGCCCGAGGCGGCCCTGCTCGCGATCCGCAAGCGCTACGATCTCTTTGCCAACCTGCGCCCCATTCTGCTCTACCCCGCCCTGAAAGATGCCTCGCCCCTCAAGAACGAGATCATTGCGGGCGGCGTCGACTTCCTGATCCTACGGGAGCTGGTGGGCGGCATCTACTTCGGGGAGCCCCGGGGCATTGAGACCCTGCCCGATGGGACCCGAAAGGGGATCAACACCGAGGTCTACACCGACAAGGAGATCGAGCGCCTGGCCCGCATGGGCTTTGAGATCGCCCGAGGGCGGCAGAAGCGGGTTACCTCGGTGGATAAGGCGAACGTCATGGAGGCAGGGCGCCTCTGGCGCACTGTGGTCGATGAGGTGGCGCAGGACTACCCCGACGTGACGGTGGAGCACCTGCTGGCCGACAACGCCGCCATGCAGATTCTGCGCCGGCCCGGCGACTTCGACGTCATGCTCGCCTCCAACCTCTTCGGCGACTTCCTCTCCGACGAGGCGGCGATGCTGACCGGCTCCATCGGCCTGCTCCCCTCGGCCTCCCTGGGCACCGCCCAGAACCGGCTGGGGCTGCCCAAGGGGTTCTACGAGCCGATTCACGGCTCGGCGCCGGACATCGCCGGCAAGGGGCTGGCCAATCCGCTGGCCACCATCGTCTGCGGCGCCATGATGCTGCGCCACTCCCTCGGCCAGGCCGAGGCGGCCGCCGCTGTGGAGCGGGCCGTGGCCGAGACCCTGGAGGCGGGCTACCGCACCGGCGATATTAAGGTAGCGGGCACCGCTACGCTGGGAACCGCTGCGATGGCCGACCAGGTAGCGAGCCGGATCTGATTCCCGCCGTTTTCTCACAGACACAACAGAGACCCGGAAGCAGGGCTTCCGGGTCTCGTCGTTATTACCAATTACTCGGTCTCGGGAAGGACAACGATGGTCTGCGTATCGCTCAGCCACTCGACCTGCAGGCCCAGGGCCTCCACGACAAAGCGGAGGGGGATTACCGTACGGTTGTCGAGGATGGTGGCGGGGACATCGAGCACCACTTCCCGACCGTCGACGGAGACGGTGCGGCTATTGATCACCAGGCGAATCTCCTTACCATTGGCCTTGATAATCACCGTCTGGCTGGCCTCATCCCACGAGACGTCAGCGCCCAAAGCCTCGGTGAGTGCCCGAACAGGCACCAGAGTCCGGCCGTCCTGAATCACAGGGCGCACATCGAAGGTGACTTCCTTGCCGCCTACAAAGGCCTCGATTCCCTTGTCAAGCCCGGCCTTCTCCCTGAGGGCGGTCACAGCCTTGTAGCCCTCCAGGTCTTCAGGGGCTACGGCTACACGGTCGAGCAGGGTCTCGACAGCCGCCTCAACCTCACCCTTCTTTTGCTGAATATGGGCAAGCAGGTCAAGCTCGCGCTTCCCAGCCCGTCCGCTGCTCTGCTTCTCCTCAATGGCCCCCTCCACCATGGCTTCCGCCTCGGCCTCGTCCGCAACTGCGCCACTCTCGACCAGTCCGTCGGTCATCGCCTGCAGCGCGGTCTCCAGGGCCTCGGTGGCCTGTGCCTCCTCCGGGAGCTGCTCAGCGAGCTTCCCCAGGAGATTGGTCAGAACCTCTTTCGCCTTGGCGGCCGGGTCAGCCGGTCGACCGGTTTCGACAGGGCTACCCGTCTCCTCGGGCTTTCCCGCTGCCGGCAGTTCCCCAGCCGGGCTGGTGGTTTCAGGCTGGGCCGGGCTGGTGGTTTCGGGCTGGGTCGGGCTGGTGGTTTCGGGCTGGGTCGGGCTGGTGGTTTCGGGCTGGGTTGGGGCCGTGGTCGGCGCACCGGGGACCGAGGCCGGACCGGCAGCGAGCGCCGTGACGGGCAGGGACAGGACCAGCATTACGCACACAAGACCAAGAATCCGCTTCATGTATATACCTCCTCTATTGGTTCTGACATTGTAGGCGCAGGGGGTCGCCAGGTTTAGGGGGGTAGGTTTCCAACATTCTGCTCTCACTGGGTATAAAAGGGTATAGGGAGACGAATGGCGAAGTCTTACCCCCCTAAACACAGTCTGATCCAGCGCCTAGTCCACTAGAAGGGGAGAGCAGCCTATGCACCCGCAGCACCTGGCTGAGCTGATTGCCTCCTCGCGTGCCGGCGATCAGATCGCTCGTGAAGAGCTGTTACGCTTTCATTATCCTTTCATCCAACAGGTGACCTCGCGGCTGTGCGGTCGCCCGGTGGATCTGCACCAAGATGAATTCAGCGTCGCGCTGTTGGCGCTGAACGAAGCCATCGACCGGTATGAGGGTCGAGGGGGCGCAAGTTTTCTCACCTACGCAACAGTCGTCATGCGTCACCGGCTCGTCGACCACTTCCGGCACGAGTCGAGAGGGCTCCGCACCGCTCCTATGAACCTGGGTGGGGAAGCCAGCGACGAGCAACTCTGGCCTGCAGCGGTTCGGGAGGCCTGGGAGCGGTATGATGCGGAGCAGGAAGAGCGCCAGACCGCCGAGGAGATCGCGATCATGGTGACTGAGCTCGGGCGATATGGCATTACCCTGGACGATCTGATCGCCTCTTCCCCCAAACACCGGGACACCAAAGCCAACCTCCTGAACGTGGTGCGGGTGATCCTGTCGCAGCCAGAGCTCCTGGATTACCTCCGCCGCACCAGGCAGTTACCGCTCAAGGAACTGGAGCGGATCACCGGGGTCAGCCGCAAGGTCCTTGATTCGGGGCGCAGGTACATTGTGGCGGTCACCGTCGTCATGCAGCTTCCGGAGTTGACCCGTATCCGCACCCACATCCGTTTACCGGATTTGAAGGAGGTGGCATCCTCCCGTGAGTAAGCGCAACGTGCTGGTTCTGGAGGTTGGCTCCTCCGTCATGAAGGTACTGACCGACGAGGGGGATTTCCTCCGCCTGCCAGTTCCGGCTGACCGCCCGCGCAAAGGGCAGCGCCTCGTGCTGGAGGAGCCTGAGAAGAGGCCTGCTCTGGCGCGAATTGGGATCGCTGTCGCTGCTGCAGCCGTGATCATTCTGACAGCATGGATCGGACTGAGCCAGGGCGTGCCCGCTCCGCCAGTGGTGGCGCTGACTGTGGCGCTCGATCTCAACCCCAGCCTCCTGCTCGGGGTCGGCGCCGATGGTCAGGTGCTGCAGGTGACCCCGGCCAATGAAGACGGCGAGCGGTTATCCTACCCAACCTTGCCTGCTCCACTGCCTGCGACGCTGACCATGCTCCTGTCCAGCGCCAGTGAGCAGGGCTACCTTAGGTCAGAACCGGAGGATGTCCTGGTGTTCAGCGCCTGGCATTCCCCAGGGGAGAGCCCTCAGATCGATGTGGAGGGAGCCCTGCGACAGGCCCTATCGGACCTTCGCCTTCAGGCACGGTTGATTCCGCTGGAGCCCGGCACCCGTGATGTCGAAGAGGCAGCCCGGCTGGGGATCCCCGTCAACCGCCTGCTGATCGCGCACCGGGCGCAGGCGATGGGGCTTACCCTCAGCTCGGCCGACCTGGAGGGGGCCGGTCTAGTGCGTGGCCTGGAGATCATTGGGGTGCTGCCCGTTCCGACGAACCCGAAACCGGCCACTCCCACCCCTGAGCTGCCGGATCGACTGCCGCCTGCTCCTGCCCCAGCGGTGCCAGCACAGCCGGCCCCAATTAAGGAGGCCCCCCAGCGACCGACACCCGTTCAGCCACCACCCGCCGGAGATCATAGTGAACAGCCCAAGGGCGCGCCCACGCAGCCCAAGAGCGCCCCCACGCAGCCCGAGAGCGCCCCCACGCAGCCC
>JBMONB010000125.1:0-6520 GCA_049325315.1 Bacillota bacterium
AAACCGCTCCTTTGTTGTAAATGGTTGGTGGTACTTCCATTGTAGCAAAGAGTGGTTTCTTTTGTGTTAAAACGAAACAAGAAAGGGGCCGTCCCTAGTCATCTGCGATGACTTTTGGGACGGCCCCTTCTACATGCACTACGAGCCGGCAGCACGCCAGCCAGACAGGCTGCAAGTACCGACCGGGCTGGTGAGAACTACGTCGTCGCCCAGGTAGAGCGACCAGGTCTCCTCACCGGCCCCGATAGCCGGGGCATCTGTCAGCCGAACACCGGGGAACCGGGCCTGCAGTTCGTTCCGGGTCAGCACCTCGGTAATGCGATCAAGACTCGCATCGTAGTACATCAGGCGCCAGTCGCCACCGGGGCCAAGTGAGCCAGCCAGGACAACGCCGCCCCGACAGCCCTTCAGGCGCTGGAATGATGAGAAGGTCACCCCCTGCGTCTCCTGCGCCAGCTCGTGGGCCCTGCCGGCCCACTTGGCCGGGTTCAGGGAATCGGGCAGCCCATCGGCCACCAGAATGGCTGCCTCCTCTGCCAGCTTGCCCGCCGCATGGGCGCGCACGGCGGGAAGGCTGATCAGCCCGAGGGCCCGGGTCTCCAGCTTGACCCTGCGATCTCCCTCAGAGCACTCCCCTACGCAGGTCTCGTCGCCGAAGACGACGGTGTGGGCAGCAGGGTCGGGGGGAAACAGGTTCTCGCCCCTTACAGGCCTGCCCACGAAAAGGCGTAGGGTGGCATCTACCTTACGGGTGGCGTAGAAGGGGGTCCAGAACCCGCCATCTCCTAGATGGATGGCGAGGAAGGGATCGGCGCCCGTCTCCTCCGGCAGTGTATCGAGAAAGAGGATCTCGTCAAACAGGAGCTCTTTCCCCCGGATCGCCGGGGCCAGTTGCTCCCTGAGCGCTTTCACCAGCGCCAGGTCGCCGGTCACATAGACCCTGAGCGTGCTGCCGACAGAGGCAGAGCCAAGCTTGGCACGCGAGATCGACTGCTGCGAGTTGGCCAGGGCCGAGGTGTGGGCGGCCTGCACCTCGGCAAGCAGCAGCAGCAGGGTCGCTGCTGTGAGGAGAGCGAGAAGGCTGGCCCCAAGTCGAATCTTCATGTTCGATCACTCCGTTCGTCCGCCACCCTCAGTCCGGGCGGCAGCAGGTGGAAGGCCCGCACCTGCCTTCGTGTCGCCTGGAGGTGAGTCTTCGTCAGACTCCCCCTTTACCCCTGCGCCCTCTGTCATAATTCCGTCAATGTGCAGGGGATATCATCTCACCGGGTCGAAGTAGGACGCCATCCCCCGACGGCAGGGAGGCTGGCGTGATGTCGCTGCTGCGAACCAAACTGTACGCTCCCCCGCCCAGACCCGATCGGGTTCGCCGCCCCCGGCTTCTCGACCGGCTGCACGCCGGGATCGCCAGTGGGCACCGTCTGACGCTGGTCTCAGCGCCGGCCGGATACGGCAAGACGACGCTGATCACAGACTGGCTGTCGGAGTCGTCCATTCCCTTCGCCTGGCTCTCGCTGGACGCCGGCGACAGTGACCCGGCCAGGTTTGGCACCTACCTGCTCGCGGCTCTGGAGCCGGTAGGTGGCGAGGTCGGAAAAATCGCCGACGATCTTGCGGCAGCGCACCCGCTGCCTTCGGCGGAACTGCTTGTCACCACGCTGGCCAGCGACCTGGGCCCGACGCTCGCCCCGTTCATCCTCGTGCTGGATGACTGCCACGCCCTGGGCGCGCAACAGGTATTCACCACCCTCCAGGCGCTGGTCGATCACATGCCGCCGGCCTTTCACCTGGTGCTCTCCACGCGCGAGGACCCGCCCCTGACCTTGTCCCGGTGGCGGGCCCGGGGGCAAATGACGGAGCTGCGGGCAGATGACCTGCGCTTCACCCCCGGCGAAGCGGCGGCGTTCCTTCGGGAGACCATGCGCCTCGATCTCCCCGCCAGCGCCGTGCAGGCGCTGGGCGCCCGGACAGAGGGCTGGATCTCCGGCCTGCAGTTGGCCGGCCTCTCCCTACAGGGCCTGCCACCGGAGCGGGCGGCGGCATTCACCAGGGAGTTCAGCGGCAGCCACCGGTATGTGATCGACTACCTGATGCAGGAAGTGCTGGCCCAGCAGCCGCCGGATGTGCGAGAGTTCCTCTGCCGCACCTCGATTCTCGACCGGTTCACGGCGCCTTTGTGCGATGCCGTCACCGGCCGGACAGACAGCCGGCAGATGCTGGCCCGCCTGGAGCAGGCCAACCTGTTCCTGGTGCCCCTCGATGACCGCCGGGAGTGGCACCGGTACCATCACCTGTTTGCCGACATCTTGCGGGCCGAACTGCAAGAAAGCGAGAAGGCACCGCTGCATGGACGGGCGGCCCGCTGGTTGGAGGAGAACGGGCGGATTCCCGAGGCCGTGGAGCATGGGCTCGCCGCGGCCGACCCCAACGAGATGGCCCGGCTGGTTGATTTGGGCGCCGTCTGGGCGTATCGCCGGGGCGAGATGGGCACCATCATGCGCTGGGTGGATGCGCTCCCCGCTTCCGTTCTCCAGACGAATGCTGACCTGCTGGTCCTGAAGGCCTGGTCTTTGTTCATGTCCGGCCGCATCCCCGAGGCGGCCGGCTTTGCCCTGGGGCTTCAACTGCCGCCAGGCGCCTCCGATCTGGCCCGCGGCAAACTGCTCATCCTCCAGGCGTGGCTGTTGAGCGAGCAGGAGACCGAGGCAGAATCCCTTTCCCGCCAGGCCGTGCAGTTGATCCCCGAGGACCAGCCCATCTTCCGGGCCACGGCCCTGCTGCAGCTGGGGCGGGCGCAGGCAGCCAGGGGCGCTGTAGCCGAGGCCTTGGCGACACTCCGTCTGGCTTATGCGATGGCATGGACGGGCGGCAACCTGCTTAACGTCACCGGGGTGACGACCGAACTCGCCCGATGCCTGAGCCAGCACGGGCAGCGAGGTGAGGCCGAAACCCTCTGCCGGGAGGTCTTGCAGCGCTGCGTCGACCACCGGGGCAGACCCCTGCCGTTGGCCGGCGTCACCCGCGTCGCCCTGGGTGAACTCCTGTATCAGTCCGGGCGCCTCGACGAGGCCCGGACCTGCCTGCTTGACGGGCTGGATTCCGCTCGCCGGCTTTCCATGGACACGTATCTGCTCGATGCTGCCTGGACCGAGGCGCTGCTGGAACAGGCTACCGGCCAGCCGGCGGAATCGCTCGCCATTGCCCGCACCGCACAGGAACGGGCCCAGCGGGCACGCCTCCCCCGCCTGGCCAGCCTGCTGGCCGCCCTCGAGGCCGACCTGGGGCTCCGGCAGGGGGATCGCGCCGCAGCCATCAGGTGGATGGAGACAGCCCGCCCCGACACCGCCAATCCGGCACGGGAGCTGGAGGCCCTCACCTGTGTGCGGACGCTGCTGGCCCAGGGCCGGTCCGCCGAAGCCCGCACCCTCCTGGGTGAAATGCGTGCCGCTGCCGAAGCGGCCGGGCGGGTCAGCCGCCTGATCACCATTCACATCTTACAGGCGCTCTGCTGCCACGCCCTGGCCGACAAGCCCGGCGCCACCGCCGCCCTGGAGCAGGCTGTTCGCCTGGCAGCGCCGGGCGAGTACCGCCGCGCCTTTCTTGACGAAGACCCGCAGGTACTCCAACTCGTGCGCTGGGTTCGTCCCGTCGCTCCCGCCTTCATCGACTCGCTGACGCCGCCGGCCCCACAGGGCTCAGATCTCCTGACCGAGCGGGAGATCGATGTGCTGAAGCTGGTAGCCGAGGGCCTCTCCAACGCCGAGATCGCCCGCAAGCTGTTCATGACGCCCGGGACGGCCAAGTGGCACGTACAGAACCTGTTGGGCAAGCTGGAGGTGAGCAACCGGACTCAGGCGGTGGCGCGGGCTCGAGAACTGCATCTGCTATAGCCAACATCCCCGCCCTCCATCCGGAAGGGCGGGGATGCTGTCGCAAGACCTGCCCCCTCCCCTTCCTTTCGGCAGGGGACGCATTGGCGCGCCCAGGTGTAGAGTAAAGCCTGTGAAAGTGAGGTGCATGGGCCATGCCAACCTATGAAATTCTCGTGGATGGCCACATCGATGACCGCAGGGCTCCCTGGTTCGACAGTCTGGCACTGACCAGGCTCCCCACAGGTCAGACCCGGCTCGCCGGCTCCCTGCCAGACCAAGCGGCCCTTCACGCCGTGCTGACCCGGATTCGTGACCTCGGCCTCAACCTGGTGCTTGTCAGGCAAGCCTCAGGGGAAGTGGATCGGTAATAAGAAGGAGGTACTTCATATGTGGAAAGGTATGCTATTCCTGCTGCTCCTGGGTGCGCACTTCAACCTGAGTGGGCTGGTTCCGCTCAAGGCGGGACAAGAGCCCCCACCCTGGTGGGTGGGCGGCCGGCTGATCTGGCCGTTCGCCGAAGAGACGCGGACGCTCCTGCCGCCAGGCGATGCGCTGAATACGTTCACGCCCATTCTGTCGGTTGGATCCGCGCTCCTCTTCCTCCTGGCGGCGGCTGCCCTCCTGCGGTGGGCCGTGCCGGCTGCCTGGTTCCCGTGGCTCATCGTGGCCGGGGCCATCCTGTCCATCGCCCTGCAGTCCATCTGGTTCACCGGCTGGGCCGCAGCCCCGCTGCTGGTGGACGTCGTACTGCTCTGGGCGGTCTTCGGCAAGCACATGACTGTGAGCAGCCTCCGGTGAGTCCCCAGGATCCACATGCAAGCAAGAAAGAGCCCCCGGCAAGGGGCTCTTTTCGTGTTGAGCCTTGGTCAAGCCTCTTCGCCAGGTCGCAAGTAGGTGCCGCTCTTGCCACCGGTCTTCTTCACCAGGCGGACCTCGCCGATCACCATGCCCTTGTCGACCGCCTTCGCCATGTCGTAGATGGTGAGGGCAGCCACCGAGCAGGCGGTGAGCGCCTCCATCTCCACGCCGGTCTTGCCCACTGTGGCCACCATCGCCTCCACCAGCACCCGGCTGTTCGCCTCATCGAAAGCGAACTCCACCGAAGCGCTGGTAATCGGCAGCGGGTGGCAGAGCGGAATCAGCTCCCCCGTCTTCTTGGCGGCCATAATGCCCGCCACTCGGGCCACGCCGATCACGTCGCCCTTCGGCACACCGCCCGACTGGATCAACCCCAGGGTCTGGGGCAGCATGCGCACCTCGCAGCGGGCAATCGCCACCCGCTCCGTCTCCTGCTTGGCGCCGACATCGACCATGCGGGCGCGACCGTGCTCGTCCAGATGCGTCAACTCAGACACGTTGCCAGCCTCCTAGCTATCCGCCGATCCCGTGCATCACCCGGAGGGTGAAGTCGGAGTCCATATCGTCAAAGTTATGCTCCCGCGGCTTCTTCAAAATGGCGTCCGCCATGACCGACCCAAGCTGCTCCAGGGTCGCCTGCGGGTTGCGGATAAACGGCTTGAGGTCCACCTCGTGCACATGCCCCAGGCAGGGATTAATCTTGCCATCGGCCGAGAGGCGAATCCGGTTGCAGTCCCCGCAGAAGCACTCGGTAACGGCCGAGATAAAGCCCACGGTCCCCTGCGCCCCGGGAATGCGCCAGTACTTGGCCGGCCCGTTCCCCTTCACGCCCTCGCGCACCGGCTCCAGATCCTCGAACTCCTCCATGAGCCGCTCCCGCATCTCCGCGGCCGGCACCAGGTTCTCCAGGGTGAACTCGTAGGCCTCCGAGAAGGGCATGACCTCGATGTACCGGACATGAATCGGCTTATCAATTGAGAGCCGCGCCATATCCGCAATCTCGTCATCGTTCCACCCACGAATCACAACCATGTTCACCTTCACCGGCTCGATGCCGTACTCGAGAGCCGCATCAAACGCCTCCAGAATCGGCCCCGGATCCCCATAAAGCCGGGCCATCTTCTGGAACCGATCAGGCTTTAACGTATCGAGGGAGAAGTTGACCCGATCAAGCCCAGCCAACTTCAACTCCCGAGCCATGGGCGCAAAGAGCAGCCCGTTGGTGGAGATGGAGAGATCCTTAATCCCCATCGGCTTCAGCTTGGACATGAACTCCACCAACCCCTGCCGCACCAGCGGCTCGCCCCCGGTAATCCGAATCCGGTCAATCCCCAGGGAAAGCCCCGCCTCGATCACCCGCAGCAGTTCATCGTACGACAAATACTCATCGCGCGGCCGCAGCTGCACCCCCTGCAGCGGCATGCAATAAACGCAGCGAAAGTTGCAGCGATCGGTAACTGAAACCCGCATGTAGTTGATCTTACGCCCCCACTGGTCGATCAAAATGGGCTCACCCCTTCTATACCTGGTCCTGACTAGTTCCGCCTGGTTTTGAACGGTTCTGAATGGTTCTGCCCGGTTCTGCACGATGCCGCCTGGTTGAGTCTGAGACCCCACTTCTAGACCCCACAAAACCTCCACACCAAACCATGTGTTGTGGGCGGCTTCGGGGTATCAGTCGAGCGACATGAGCGCCGGAGTTTAGGGGCAGTAGGCCATGGGCCTGACTGTAAGGCCATTATCCGCGGTGCGCCCCTAAAAGGGCCGTACCCGCCGCGGTTCCGATAATG
>JBMONB010000126.1:0-6511 GCA_049325315.1 Bacillota bacterium
CACACCCCCCTACGCCTTACAGCAGTCTCGTCACCCCTTATGACGCCAGGTCGTCATAAGGGGTTCTGTCTGACCGGGGCTTTTCGTGAGCCATACCAAGCCCGTACCCGGGCCATCTTGAGCCATACTCGGCCCGTACCCGGGCCATCTTGAGCCATACTCGGCCCGTACCCGGGCCATCTTGAGCCATACTCGGCCCGTGCCCGGGCCATCCATGAGCCATACTCGGCCCGTACCCGGGCCATCTTGAGCCATACTCGGCCCGTACCCGGGCCATCTTGAGCCATACTCGGCCCGTGCCCGGGCCATCTTGAGCCGTACCTGACCCATACGGAGGCTTAAACAGGGCTTAACGGGGGCGTACCCCCCCGAATCGTTCGCTTACGGTACGGCATCCTCGTACCACGCGGGGTTCTTGTTGCCCCACTCCTGGGCGTTGCCGCCTTTGGGGGGCTCGCCCTTTTCCAGGTAGGCGTTCACCTTGTAGCCCCTCAGCTGCCAGTAGCCGTGGTAGTCGGGGTCGTGGTGGGGGGTGATTCGCTCCACCCACTTGACCGACTTGTAGCCATACATCTGCGGGACCAACAGGCGGATCGGGCCGCCGTTGAGCCGGGGCAGGCGCCGGCCCTCCATCTGGAAGGCCAGGAGCACGTCGGGGTCCATTGCCTGGCTCCAGGTGAGCGAGTCGGTGTACTCACCGTCGCCGGAGTGGAAGAGAATGGCGGGCGACTCCCCTACTCGGGCATCGGCCAGCAGGTCCGCCAGGCGGATCCCGACCCAGGTGATGTTCATGACCGACCAGCCGGTGACGCAGTGGAAGTTGCAGACCAGTTCGCGCTGCGGCAGCGCCAGGAACTGCTCCCAGGTGTAGGTCCTGGGCCCCACCACCAGGCGCCAGGTCTCCGGGTCGAAACGGGGGATCCTCTGGTTGATGAAGTAGAGCCGGAAGCGGCCCACCATTCCCCCGCCGGCCAGGGTCTTGGGATCGACGGGCGGGCCGAGGTCCTCCTCTTCCTCGGCCACCAACCGCTCGGCAGGGGAGGTGCTGAGGCGGCGCCACAGCCAGGCCAGGCCCAGCGCTGCAAGGCCGGCCTGGAGCACCGTCCGCCGGGTGGCCGGGTGCGCCAGCCAGGCGGTCACCTCGATCCGCTCGCCCGGCCGCTGTACCTTGGCCAGGCGGAAGGCCACATGCAGGAGCAGCCAGGGCAGCGCCGTCCAGGTGAGCCAATCGTGCAGGGTGGTGGCGGTGTTCGCCCAGGTATAGGGAACGCTTCCCCTTAGCCACATGAGGATCCCGGTAATGGTCCAGCCCCCCAGCCAGACCGCCGCCAGGACCGTGTTCAGCCGCCGCCCCACATGCAGGCGAGGGCGGACCAGAAAGGCGAGCCACCACCCGGCCGTCGCCACGGCGTAGGCGCCAAGGGCCAGGCCGCCCCAGATGTGCAGGTTCTTCATGGGCACCCGCACCGGCGCCAGCACACCCCGCAGCGGGGTGGCGAACAGGAGCAGCCCCGTCAGAAGCAATATGCCCACGGCGATTGCGTTGTACCGGTGAACGCGAGCCAGCCGCAGAAACTCCTCCCGGTTCCGATAGGCCTGCCCCACAAAAAGCCCCCTTCCCCTCTCCCCCTTGGACTTAGGACGCACCTCACCCACCCCGGGAGATGTTTGCCGCCCGAAAATGACGCGCATCTTTTGTGAACCAGATCGGTCATTGATCCGTCCCATCTGTGGAACGACCGCCCCCGCTCCAAAGGAGGCGTCTTGGATGGCGTCGCACCAGAGTCGCACCCTACAACTGCTCCTCATCGCCTTTGGTTTCTCCTTCGTGATCGTTGGCACTGTCCAACTGATGTTCGGCTATGAAGGGCTTTACGCAGCGACCGGCCTCCTGGCGGCCGGGCTGATCACCTATGCCGCCCTCTGGTCCGACGGGCTGACCCTGCAGGCGTTGGGCGGATCACCGACCAACCTCTGCCGCGCACTGGTGGTGGCGGTGCTCACCCTGGGCCTCTGCCTGCTGCTGGGGGCTCTGCTTCAATGGGGTGGGCTGATCACCGGTCCGGTCATGTTCGTGCCCGACCAGTGGGAGTTGATGGGCTACCTCATGGCACGGGGGTGGGCGGAGGAGCTGCTCTTCCGTGGATTTCTCTTCATCGGTCTGGCTCGCCTGCTTGACCGTGGCAGACTTCCCTGGCGTGCCTGGCTGATCTGCTCGGCGCTCTTTGGACTCTACCATCTCCCCACCGCCCTCGGGCTCGGCCTTACGGGCGAGGTGCTGGCCTATCGCATTGGGCTGCCGCTCTTCGCCTCCCTCGTGCTCCTCGTCCCCCTCTACCTGCTGAGCCACAACCTCTGGCTCGCGGTGATCATGCACAGCCTCGCTTCCATGCTGGTGGCGCCGCACCTCCAGGAGCGCCCGCTGCTGGCCCTCGCCTTTATCGCCATCTCGCTCCTGATGGGCCGGTTCCTTCTCCGGTCGGAACAGCCCCTCCCCCTTACGTACAGGCTGAAGGGCCTGCGGGTCTGCCCCGCCCCCGAGCCGGCGCCGCGCCGCCGGGTGTGGCACGTTATCTAGGACCCGAAAAGATGAAAACGGCGGCGTGGGAGTTCCCACGCCGCCCTTTCAATCCTTCAGCCGCTCTTCCAGCTCCGCCCGCTGTCGCTCATAGCCGGGCTTGCCCAGCAGGGCGAACATGTTCTTCTTGTACGCCTCTACCCCGGGCTGGTCGAACGGGTTCACCCCCAGCAGATACCCGGAGATGGCGCAGGCCTTCTCGAAGAAGTAGATCATCTGGCCATAGTGATACTCGTTCAGCTCGGGGAGCGTAACCACCAGGTTCGGCACCCCGCCGTCGGTGTGCGCCAGGAGTGTGCCCTGAAACGCCCTGGTGTTCACGGTATCCAGCGACTGGCCGGCCAGGAAGTTGAGGCCGTCCACATCATCTGCATCGCGGCCGACGGTGAGGTCCACCTTCGGGCGCTCCACCCGGAGCACGGTTTCGAACAGGTGGCGCAGGCCGTCCTGGACATACTGGCCCATGGAGTGCAGGTCGGTGGTGAACTCCACCGAGGCAGGGAAGATACCCTTCTGGTCCTTCCCTTCCGACTCGCCAAAGAGCTGCTTCCACCACTCGGCAGAGGAGCGGAGAGCGGGCTCGTAGGTGACCAGCAGTTCGATCACCTTCCCCTTCCGATACAGGGCGTTGCGGGCAGCGGCATACTGGTAGCAGGGGTTGGCGCTCAGGTCGGGGTTGGCGCAGGCCTCCATGGCGTCGGCGGCGCCGGCCATTAGCTGGTCGATGTCCGCACCACTCACGGCGATGGGCAGCAGGCCCACGGCGGTCAGCACCGAGTAACGCCCGCCCACCTCATCGGGAATGACGAACCGTTCATACCCCTCGGCGTCGGCCACCTGCTTCAGCGCCCCCCGCGCCTTGTCGGTGGTGGCGTAGATGCGCCTGCGGGCGCCGTCCTTCCCATAGCGTTTCTCCATGTACTCCCGGAAAATGCGGAAGGCGATGGCGGGCTCGGTGGTGGTGCCCGATTTGGAGATCACGTTGACCGAGACCTCCTTGGTATCCAGCAGGTCAAAGAGGTGGCTCAGGTAGACCGGGCTCAGCTCCTTGCCCGCAAAGTAGATCTCCGGAGTCCCGCGCTTCTCCTTGGGAAGCTGATTGTAGAAAGAGTGGCGCAGCGCCTCCACGGTGGCCCGGGCCCCCAGGTAGGAGCCGCCGATCCCGATGACCACCAGCACATCGGAGTCAGCCTGAATGCGGGCGGCCGCCTCCTTGATCCGCCGGAACTCCTCCTTGTCGTAGGCCACAGGCAGGTCGAGCCAGCCGGTGAACTCGTGACCGGGACCGGTGCGGCTGTGGAGCAGGTCATGGGCCGAGCGCACAGCGGCCGCCTGATTGCTGATCTCCTCCGCGGCGAGGAAGCGAGCAGCCTTGCCGAAGTCGAACCGAAGCCTTCCGGACATGGGTATACCTCCAAGGGCACGTCTTCCAGGAGATTATACTGTAAAAGCAGTGGCTGGAGCAAAGCGGTTCTCCCCTCAGAAATCGACCGCCTTGATCGCTTCCAGCTGAATAAAGCAGACCTTGCCATCCCCGGAGACCACCAGCACCGGGTCCACGCTGATCAGCTTCCCCTTATGTACCAGGCTGTCCACCTGAATCAACAGCTCCTTGCCCACCAGGGTTTTCAGCAGCTCCACCAGCTGCCTGATCCCCCGCCTGCTCGGGCACGGGCGAGTCGGCGCCACCGGCGCCGGTGGGCAGGGGTCGACTCCCACCCCTCTCACAACGGTCTGCGGAAGCATGGCATCCCTGGCAGAAAAGCAGCTTGGCCGCTTCACCCGACTTCCCCCCTCTCGCTGCTTCTTATGCGGCAACAGGCCCGGCTGACACCGTTCTGCCCCCCGAGCCATAGGCTATCCAATGGGCGACCTATGCCCGTGGCCGCCCTAAGACCCCCGGGGAGGAGACTACGAAATGGTTAGCACCACCACCATTGCCAACCTGCTCCGAAGCCTTGTTGGCACCGGTTTTAACGTCAGCCTGATCGTCGACGGCGTCGTCATTGAAAACCAGAAGGTCGTAGCTGTACAGTCCAACATCGTCTTTACCGTCAACGCCGCCGGCGTGGTCCGGGCCACCCTGATCAACCAGATCGACAGCGTGAACTTCTAGAACCGATTCACGGGGGGATTCCCCCCCGATACACATGAACCCTCCCTTGGACCCCGGGCAAAGACATAAAAAAGAGGCGCCCTCAGGTGAGGCGCCTTTGTTTTGGCGGGAGGAAGACATCTCTTACCACAGATTACACTGATTTTCATGATTACACAGATTATAAATAATTAAAATCTTAATCTGTGTTAATGTGTGTTAATCTGTGTAATCTGTGTAATCTGTGGTTAAATAAAACCCCAAATCACCCCGGCGCACCAATGCAAAACCGGCGGGTCGAAAGCATGCCCATGAGCCGGGTTCGCTCCGTCGGTTCTGCGCTGGTTCTAGTTGCGGTACCGGTAGACAATGCGGCCGCGCGTCAGGTCATACGGGCTCAGCTCCACTGTGACCCGGTCCCCCGAGACGACCCGAATATAGTGCCGCCGCAGCTTTCCGCCCAGGTGAGCGATGACCTCCGGCTCGTTCTCCAGGTCAAGCTTCACCGTGAAGAAGCCGTTGGAGCGGGGCTCCACAATCACACCTTCTACCTCGATCATGTCGCTTCGCGCCATTCTCAATCCCCCTTGATATCGTTCTTTCCCCTTCTATTATAGTACCTTCGGCTGGATTCGTCATCCAGAATCCAACATATTTCTAAACGAAATCATTGGAAGGCCAGACGCAAACTCCCGCTTGGGTACCACCCGGAGGTGTCTTGGCGTTAACGAAAAACTTGTGGGCGGTCGCCCTGGCGTGCTACAATGCAGCCGCAAACCTGTTCGGAGGGGGATTCTCCCTTGGGCCGTAAGTGGGAAAATATCAAGCGTTCGAAGGGCAAGTTGGACCAGGAGCGGGGAGCCGTCTTCTCCCGCCTCGCCAAAGATCTCATGAAGGCGGCAAAGGAGGGCGGGCCGGATCCCGAGGCGAACATCCGCCTGAAGACGGCGATTCTGGCCGCCCGCAATGAGAACATGCCGAATGACAACATCCAGCGGGCGATCGCCCGGGGCGCCGGCCTGGAGGGCGGGGCACGCTACGAGGAGATTGTCTACGAGGGCTACGGCCCCGGTGGCGTGGCGGTCATGATGAACATCGTGACCGACAACCGGAACCGGACCGCCGCCGACGTCCGCCATATCTTCACGAAGCACGGGGGTTCGCTGGGCGAGACCGGCTGCGTGGGCTGGATGTTTAAGAAGCAGGGGATCATCGAGATCGACCGGAGCCAGACCGCCATGACCGAAGATGACCTCATGCTGGTGGCCCTGGAAGCCGGCGCCGACGATCTGGTGACCACCGAGGATTCCTTCGAGATCACCACCGCTCCCGAGGCGCTCGATGGCGTCCTCCGGGCGCTGGAGGCGGCGAAGATCCCGGTGGAAAAAGGCGAGACCGCCATGGTGCCCACCAACACCGTCGAGGTGGGCGGCGAGAACGCCGAGAAACTGATCAAGATGCTCGATCTACTGGAAGCGCACGATGACATTCAGAACGTCTATTCCAACGCCGAAATTGCCGAGGAGTAAGGCAACGGGCGGGGGCCTCCCGGAGGAGGTCACCGCCCTTTTCCGCGCCCAATGGACGAACCCCCCGCCCGGGAGGGTGAGGGGTTCAGGGGCGCTACATTACGCCAAAACCCTTGGGGTATCCACCGTATCGGCGGCTACCTCCACCTCGAACCGAACCTGTGCGGCGCAATCCTCGCAGACAAAGGCGATCTGTCTGGTCTGGTGGGCCTTACGGTGTTCCTTGTTCGCAGGTTGGATCGCCTTCAGTTCGCCGCAGAGTTCGCAGGCGCGGACAACCAGAGACAGTTGACGAGATGTGCGGTTGGT
>JBMONB010000127.1:0-6500 GCA_049325315.1 Bacillota bacterium
GTCGACCTGGGCGCCGGGCACCTGAAGGTGGTCCAGATTCGCTGGACCCGCAACGGGCCCCGGCTGGAGAACTACGCCGTCTGTCCGCTCCCGTCCGGCATGATGCTGGAGGGGTCGGTGGTCAGCCCCGACCACCTGGGCGACCTGCTGAAGAAGGTGACCCAGGCGATGGGGCTGCGGCAGAACATGGTGGGGTGCAGTGTCGGTGGGCCGGCGATTATGATGCGGTACCTGAACCTCCCCCGGGTGGGGCCGGAGGAGATGAAGGCGGCGATGAAGTTTGAGGCTCCGCAGCACCTGCCGATTCCGGAGGAGCAGCTGGTCTACGACTTCTGCGTCGTGCCGGACGCCCCCGGGGTACCGGAGCACCAGGTGGCGGTCTTCCTGGCGGGGACGCAGAAGCGGCTGGTGCAGGGCCACCTGGACTCCCTGTCCGGGGCGGGGCTGCGGTCGGATGCGGTGGAGCTGGACTGCCTCACGCTGCTCCGGGCGCTGGAGTGGATGGGCGCCGTGCCGCACGAGTCGCCGCACCCGCTGGTGATGCTGGACTTCGGTGAGGTGGGCACCCGCATTGCCATCATCCGACATGGGGTGCCGATGCTCTCCCGCACCATTCCGACGGGGATTTCGCACCTGCGCACCGCCATCGCCGACACGTTGGGCATCTCCATGTACGACGCTGAGCGGGCGCTGCGGCTGAAGGGCGTCGAGGAGGACCTCGAGCTGGCCCCGGCTGTGGAGCCGTGGCTTGACTCCCTCATCGAGTCGATCGGGCGGTCGGTGGAGTTCTTCCTGATCCAGCAGCGGGGCACGCACCTGGAGAAGGTCTTCCTCTCGGGCGGCGGGGCGATGCTGCCGGGGCTGCCCCGGGTGCTCTCGGACCGGCTGGCGCCTAATCTGGGCCATCGGGCCGATGGTGAGCCGGTGACGTTGGACGAGATGGCCCTTTCGGGCATCGACATCAACCCGGCGCTCCTGCCGCAGGTCAACAACGTGGGTCCACTGCTGCTGACGGCCCTCGGGTCAGCCTTGAGGGAGGGATAGCGCGATGTCTTCGATCAAGATCAACCTCCTGCTGAAGGAGTACGCCCCACCCCGCAAGGCGGGCAGGCTGGAGTGGGCGATTGCGGCGGCGCTGGCGCTGGCCACGGTGGCCGGCGGGGTCTACTATACCGGAGTCGCAGCCGAGGCGGCTGCCCTGGCCCGGCAGGCGGAGTCACAGGAGCGGCAGCTCCACCGGGTGACGGCGAAGCTGGCGGAGGCGGCGACGATCCGCCAGCGGGAGGAGCGGGTGGCCCGGGCAGAAGGCGAGCTGAAGGGGCTGGAGGGCCGGCACTGGTCGGGTGTCCTCCTCACCCTGCGGGACCTGACGCCGCAGCACGTTACCTGGCAGGCCCTGAACATCGAAGGGGAGAGCATGACCCTGAAGGCATCGAGCCGGGGGCTGGTGGATGTGGCGCAGCTCTTCGCCGGGCTGATCACCTCGCCCGAGGTGGCGGAGGTCTCGCTCCGCTACGTGAACGAGGCGGGCATTCCGGTGCAGATGACGGCGGAGCAGGGCCAGCCTGTGCCCAAGCCCGAGGCGATTCGGCCGGCCGGGACGTTCCGGCAGCTGGAGTTCGAGATCGTGATCACCCTGGTGCCGCAGGGGGGGAGGGTGTCGAATGGCGCTTAAGTCGAGGGAGAAGATGCTCCTCGGCGGACTCGCCCTGGTGGGCGGGGCCCTGGCCCTCTATATCCTGGTCCATGAACCCCTCACGACCCGTCGGGCGGAGGCTCGGGACCACCTGAACCAGGTGGAGGGGCAGCTGGACCAGGAGCAGCGCAAGCTCTCCCGGGAGGGCGACCTGGACGAGCGCAAGAGCCGGGTGGCAGCACGGGAGCACACCATCGACTCCTGGGTCCCGGGGAAGAACTCGGCTGCGCTTCTGATCTGGCACCTGAGCCAGGCGGAGCAGCTGAGCGGGGTTCAGATCCGGTCGATCGAGGCCGGCGAGAAGGAACTGGTCACCGTGTCGCCCGACGACAAGAAGGGGAAGGCTGCAGAAGGCAAGGCCACGGACGCCAAGGACGAGAAGGCGGCCAAAGCCAAGGATGCGAATGCAGCCAAGGAGACGGCTGTTACCTCCCTGGTAGTGGTGCCGCTGGAGATGAAGCTCGACGGCAAGTTCGCCGAGCACCTGATCTTCAACCAGTACCTCGAGGACACGCCGCTCTTCCTTAACACCCACGGCATCGAACTGGTCCGCCAGGGTGACCTGCCCATCGACAAGGCGAGCAGGTTGGTGCAGGGCGGCAACCCGTGGCTGGCCGGGGAGGTCCTGAGCCAGAGTCCACCGGTTGATGGGGTCTACAGGGTGAACCTGTACTTCAAGGCGGACAAGCCGGGCCAGTCCACCGACGAGATGCACTTCGACAGCGAATCCGGCCGGATCGACCCGTTCGTGATGGATGCGGTCGATGAGTTCATCCGCTTCCTTCAGGCCTACTTCGCCGGCCAGCCGGGCGACGGCACTGGGCCGTCAGATCCATCCTCCCCACCCCAACTTGGGTAGGGAGCATCCATGGCTGACAGGATTCTGCACCATAGGCGCATTTCACGACAATTTTTGACCAGAAGTTTCGAACCAATGGGCGGCAGCTTACGTATTAGGATATGAGGCAAAGACCTGACAGCGAACCGAAAGGGGGATTGTCCAGGTGGTTTCCAACCGGATTCCTGGCGGGAGGGCACTCCGCGCGACGCGCACCGCCGTAGACGCGAAGCTAATGGAGCGGAGCGGGCTAGACGAAGTCAGCCTGCGCAGGGTCCGGCGCGCGTTTCGAGAGCAGTGGAACCGCGCCCCCTTCGCCGAGAAGAAGGCGCTCGCCGAGGGGTCGATTTGCGGCCGCTACCGGTTCGTGACAGACCTCCTGCATGACGTGTGGGCACGGGAGACCTGGCGGCTCTGGCTCCGCTACATGGAGCACAGCGAGCGGGACATTGAGGAGATGCGGCACGGCGAGTACCCGATCTCTCCATACAACGTGCGTCTGTTCAGCGCCCTGCTGGGAATCAAGGTCGACTTCCTCCTGATGGGAGCGTGGCCGATGAGCGATCACGTGGGGGCGAACATTGATGCCTATCCCGCAACTGGAGCGCGGGCATAAAACGAAAAGGCGGTCACCCTGAGAGGTGGCCGCTTTTCGCGCGCAGAATGATCTGGTGAGGTGCATGCCAATGGATGCAGTCAGAGAGCTGGCCGAGGCGATGAAGCGGTCGAAGCATGCGGTGGTGCTGACAGGGGCGGGGGCGAGCACCGAGTCGGGGCTGCCTGACTTCCGCTCGAAAGAAGGGCTCTGGAAGAATGTCGATCCGATGGCGCTGGCCTCCATGAGCGCCCTGCGGCGCAATCCCGTGGAGTTCTACCAGTTCTATCGGCACCGGCTGGCCCGCCTCTGGGGGGCACACCCAAACCCGGTGCACAAGGCGCTGGCAGCGATGCAGCGTGCGGGGCTGGTCAGGGCGCTGATCACGCAGAATGTGGACGGGCTGCACCAGGCCGCCGGCTCACCGGCGGTGATTGAGGTGCATGGCTCGCTGCGGGAATGTGTCTGCCTTGGGTGCGAGCGCCGGTTCGACAGCGCACTGATCGACGTGGAGGTGGAGAGCCCGGCCGATGTGCCGCGCTGTCCGGAGTGCAGGGGCATTCTGAAGCCGGGTGTGGTCCTCTTTGAAGAGTCCCTGCCGGTGGATGCGATCGAGGCGGCGCTCGATGCCGCCTACCAAGCCGACCTCTTTCTGGTGGTAGGGTCTTCGCTGGAGGTGGGGCCGGTCAACCAGCTGCCGGCGATCGCTGTCAGTGAGGGGGCCGACCTGGCGATCGTCAACCTGGAACCGACATACCTCGACAGACGGGCCCGGTGGGTGGTACGGGAAAAAGCCGGAGCGGCGCTGACTGCGTGCCTGCACCACCTGGGGCTGGAGGAGCGGGAGACGTCGCGGTAAGCGGAATATGCACATCGGGTCTGCAATTCATACGCCAATGGTGAGGGTCTAGGGTATCCGCCCTAGACTCTATTTGTAGGTCCTCAAAAACAGACGAAAAGACAACCTACGACGAGATTCGCGCGCCCAATGGCGGATTTCGGCAGACGAAAGAGGTTGTCTACCCCCATATGTGGTGGTAAAGTAGGACATGCCCACCCCATATCTGGTGTTTTACCCACAGATTATCCACACCCTCCTCTGGGTAGTTAACCGGGGGTCATGTTATGAAGTGTCCTTACTGCGCTGCGGAATCGAAGGTCATTGAGTCCCGTCATACGGAAGAGGATGCGATCCGCCGGCGGCGTGAGTGCCTGGTCTGCGGCAGGCGTTTTAACACCATGGAGCGGCTCGAGGTCCCTCCGCTGATCGTGATCAAAAAAGATGGCCGGCGGGAGTCCTTTGACCGGAGCAAGCTGCTGAACGGTGTGCTGAGGGCCTGCGAGAAGCGGCCGGTTCCGCTGGAGGTTATCGAGAAGCTGGTCGATGAGGTGGAGCGTGACCTGCGCTCCTCGCTGGATAAGGAGGTGCCCTCTGTCATCATCGGGGAACGGGTGATGGACAGGCTCCGGCACATTGACGGGGTCGCCTATGTGAGGTTCGCCTCCGTCTACCGTGAGTTCAAGGACCTCGGCGAGTTCCGGGAGCAGCTGGAACAATTACTCAAGTCTTAACAAGCTGGTCACCGACCTGCACCCCGGGAAGGCAGGCCAGGCAACCGGCGTTATAGAGAGAACTTACAGGGAGGGCCGGCATTGGAACTGACACATATTTCCAAGACCGTACTGGAGAAGCGGTATCTGCGGCTGAAGGAGGACGGCACCCGCGAGACCCCGGATGAGATGCTTCGCCGTGTGTCGAGCGTGATCGCTTCGGTGGAGGCGCAGTACGGAGCCAGCCCTGAGGAGGTTCAGGAGGTCGAGGAGGCGTTCTACGGCCTGATGGACCGCCAGGACTTCATGCCCAACAGCCCGACCTTTACGGGCGCCGGCACGACGCTGGGCCAGCTCTCGGCCTGCTTTGTGCTGCCGGTGGGCGACTCCCTCTCGGAGATCTATGAGACCATGAAGCAGGCTGCCCTGATTCACCAGACGGGCGGCGGTACCGGCTTCGCCTTCTCCCGGCTGCGGCCTGCAGGGGATAAGGTCCGCTCCAGCCAGGGGGTGGCTTCGGGGCCGGTCTCCTTCCTCCGGGTCTACAACTCCTCGACGGAGGCGATCAAGCAGGGCGGCACCCGCCGGGGCGCCAACATGGGGATCCTGCGGGTCGATCATCCGGACATTATGGAGTTCATTGAGTCCAAGTCGGATATCACCCAGATCACCAACTTCAACATTTCGGTCGGCATCACCGACCCGTTTATGGAGGCCCTGGCAAACGAGACCGACTACGACCTGATCAACCCGCGCGACGGAAAGCCGGTCGGTCAGCTCTCCGCCAAGATGGTCTGGGACAAGCTGGTGGATAACGCCTGGAAGACGGGCGAGCCCGGCGTGGTCTTTATCGACCGCATGAACCGGCGCAACCCGAACAACCACGCGGAGATCATTGAGGCGACCAACCCCTGCGGCGAGCAGCCGCTGCCGCCCTACGGCTCCTGCAACCTGGGCTCGATCAACCTGGCCAACTTTGTCAAGAACGCCTACACGGAGGCGGCGGACGTGGACTGGGAGCGGCTGGGCCAGATCGCCCGGCTGACCACCCGGTTCCTGGACAACGTGATCGACGCCAACAAGTATCCGCTGCCGCAGATCGCCGAGAAGGCCCGCCGTGACCGGCGGATCGGCCTGGGGATCATGGGTTGGGCGGAGATGCTGGTGCAGATGGGCCTGGCCTACGACTCGCACGAGGCGGTGGAGTTGGGCAACCAGGTGATGACCTTTATCAAGCAGAAGGCCGTCGAGGAGTCGATGGAGCTGGCCGAGGCCCGTGGCGTCTACCCGGAGTGGGAGGGCAGCCAGTGGGCGCAGGCGGGGCTGAGGGTGCGCAACTCCACGCTGACCACGGTGGCGCCCACCGGCACGATCTCGCTCTTTGCGGCCAAGCCGGGGATGCCCTGCTCCGGCGGCATTGAGCCGAAGTTCGCCCTGGTCTTCACCCGCAACCAGGCGGGGTCGATCATGCTGGATATCGACGGGCAGTTCGAGGCGGTGGCCCGGGCCGAGGGCTGGTACTCCGACGAACTGATGAAGCAGGTGGCCGACCACGGCACCTGCCGGGGCGTCGACGGGGTGCCCGAGAAGTGGCAGGCGATCTTCGCCACCTCTCACGACATCGCCCCCGAGTGGCACGTGCGCATGCAGGGCGCCTTCCAGGGGAAGGACGGGCTGTCGGTCGATCTGCAGCCGGTGGACGCGGCGGTCTCCAAGACGATTAACTTCCCGAATGAGGCGACCATCGAAGATGTGGAGCGCTCCTACGCCCTGGCCTGGGAGTTGGGTCTGAAGGGGATTACCGTCTACCGTGACGGCTC
>JBMONB010000128.1:0-62361 GCA_049325315.1 Bacillota bacterium
CCGCGCTGGCGATCAGGTTGATGATCGTCTGGGTCTTGCCGGTGCCGGGCGGGCCGGCCACCACCTGGAGCACCGACGGGCGGAGGCGGAGGACCCGGTCCTGGGCGGGGTTGGAGCGGACGACCGTCACGCCGGGGGTCGCTGCCTGGGTGGGGGCGGGGGGCGTGTCGGCGAGGTAGGCGAGCAGCGGTCCGGAGAACTGGGTCTGGCGCTCCAGCCACTCCAGCTCCCGGATCAGGCTGCGGGTCATGGTGTCGGAATCGGCGCGGAAGAGCATCCCCTGCGGGGTGATCACCCCTTCGCCCAGCAGCTCCTGCAGGGCGGCGCCGGGCTGGTCGAGGCGGCGGACGAACTGGGCGACCTCGGCGTCGGTCAGGTCGCCATCCTCCAGGAGGAATCGGCGGTTGACCAGGAGGTCGCCGTCACGCCGCAGCAGCAGGGTGCCGGGGGTGGGGCCGGGCTCGGCGGTGACCTGGGTGTAGCAGACGGGGATCAGGCTGCGCTGTTGGGCGACCAGGGGGAAGGCGTAGAAGAGGCTCTGCTGCTCGGCCCTGGCGGCGCGGGCGATCAGCTGGCGGGCCTGCTGCAGGTCGCTGGGGTCAGTGAGGAGGGCGGTTTGGGCGCCGCGGGTGATCAGCTGGTCCTCGTGGTGGCGCAGCAGGGCGTAGCCCTTCTGCTCCAACGAGACCTGCAGGCGCAGCATCTGCTCGGCCTCCAGGCTTTGGCGGTAGTAGGCGGAGAGGTTAATGGGGCTGCGCTTTGCGACGCCCTTGTGGGTGGACATCGTTGGCTCCCTCCCGGTGGATCCATCTCTGGCCTTTGGATTCGGTTTGGATGTCGGAATCTCCTTGCGAAAGTGATGAGGTGGCCGCTTTTCGTGAACCCAAAGGAGATCGAGCGTTTCCGCAGTATCTAAAGGGTAGACCTACCGAGAGGGGGCTTCCCATGTCCGACGCCCTGACTGAACTCGCTACCGCCATCGCCCAGGGCCTTCCCGCCCCGGAGGGCGGGGTCCGGCCTCTGCTGGAGGAGCTCTTCGGCGGCCGCTACCACGCACGCCACCGGAACCAGGTAGGGATTCGCGACCCGCTGGCCGGGCTGGATATCCCCTACGCCGGCTTTATCCACCCCGAGAACCCGGGTTCCGGCCAGTACGGCGGGGCCAGCGTGGTCTGGTTTCCCACCGAACAGGGCTCGATTATCACCTTCGTGGTGGGGACCGCCGGGCTCTCCCCCGATGAGGGGCTGCTCAGCCGGCCCGGGCACCGGCGCCGGGTGCGGGCGCTGCGCCGCTACCTGAAGGAGCAGGAGATCTGGGTTTGGGTCAAGCCGGACCCTACCGCCCTGGGGGTCCCGGTGCCGGACTTCGTCATGGGCCAGCTGCCGGGCTTTGAGGCGGCGCTGAAGCGCTATGGCGGGGAGCTCTACGCCATCGCCAGGGTGCCGGAGGAGCCGGAACGCGCCCGGTTGGTGGTGCAGGCGTTCCTGGACCTCTATGCCTACGAGCGGGGCTGGAAGGTGCTGAAGGGGTTCGAGCGGGAGGCCAATCAGGTGGTCGATGCCATGCGGGCTGACCTCTTCGCCCGCTCGACCGAGGAGGAGATCTACGACCTCTTGCTGAAGCGGCGGTTCGTGATTCTCCAGGGGCCGCCCGGCACGGGCAAGACGCGCATGGCCGACCAGATTCGCCGGCGGTTCTTCCAGGACCGGGGGGCGACGGTCCAGTTTCACCCCGCCGTTACATACGAGGACTTCATCGTCGGGCTCTCCCCCGAGACCGAGGGGGGAACGCTCCGGTTCCGGGTGCGCAGCGGATGGCTGCCGGAGGCGGCCGAGGCGGCCAAGGCGGCGCCCTATCTGCTGACCATCGATGAGATCAACCGGGCCGACCTGGGCAAGGTGCTGGGCGAGGCGATCTACCTCTTCGAGCCGGGGGAGATCGGCGGGGAGCGGCCCCGGACGGTGCAGCTGCCCCACCCCGTGAACGGGGCGAAGGCGTTTGCCTACCCGCCGAACCTCTACATTCTCGGCACCATGAACACGGCGGACCGGTCGATCGCTCACCTGGACCTGGCGGTCCGCCGGCGGTTCGCCTTCGTCACCCTGCCCCCGGACCTGGGGGTGATTGAGGCCCAGAGCGTGCCGCTGGCGGCCCGGGTCTTCGGCGCCCTGCAGGACGTCTTCGCCGAGCACGCCCCGGATGAGGCGCTGGACCTGCTCCCCGGCCACAGCTACTTCCTGGCGGCCGATGAGAAGAGGCTGCTGCAGCGCTTCCGCTACGAACTGCTCCCGCTGCTGGATGAGTACCTGCGGGAAGGCATGGTGGGCTCCTTCGCCGCCGAGCTGCAGGCGGTGCGGGACCAGATTGAGGGTGTGATCGAACATGGCCGCTGGACGGACTAAGCGGGTCGCCCCGCAGCAGCTGCCGCTCTATACGTTGGTTGATCACGGGCCGCCGGGAACCGTTACGCCCAACGCCTTTGTCAAGAAGGGGGACGCTGAGTGGGGCGCCTTCGGCGACTCGTTCTTGCGCTTTAACGAGGCGGCGCTGCGGGCGCTGGATGTACAGGCCGAGCCCCAGACCGGGGCCAAGGGGCTGGCGATTCGCCTTACCCCTGGCGGGCGGGCCGGGGCGGTCCCGCTCCGCTCCGCCCAGACCGGGCGGGTGGTGGGCGGGCTGCTGGTCAAGCCCCGCTTCGGCTGGTCGGGCGTGGGGCGGGTGCTGGCGGAGACGGGGTGGCCCGCCCTGCCGGAGTTCCTGGCGCTGCCCATGGTGCCCGGCAGTGGGCGGGAGGTGCCGCCCTGGGTCCTGGCAGGGCCGGTGCTGGCGCGCCTTGAAGCGATGCTGAGCCGGAGCCGGCGGGGCTACCGGGAGCGGGAGGCGGTGCTGGGCAGCCCGCGCGGCCGCATCCTGTGGGATCGGTATGTTACGGAGTCGCTGGCCCGGGGCCACTGGGAGCGGCTGCCCTGCCGCTTCCCCGACCTGGAGCACGACCCGCTGCTCCAGCGGTACCTGCGCTGGGTGCTTGAGCGGCTGCACCGGGATCTGGTGCGGGTCGGGCGGACGGACCCCATCGCTGTGCGCCTGGCCGACCTGGCGGCTCGCCTGCTGGAGCTGCTGGTCGAACAGACCGGACTCCGCCCCCGCCGCACCGAACTGGAGCGCTGGGGGCGCACGGGCATGCTGGACGAACCGCTGCGGCTGGGGCTCGAGGCGATGGCCTGGGTCGAGGAGGAGCGGGGGATGGGCGGCGGACGTGAGCTGGACGGGCTCGCCTGGACCCTCTCCCTGGAGCGGCTCTGGGAGGCCTACGTGGAGGGGGTCATCCGCAGGGAGGCGCGGCTGACCGGCGGCGAGGTGAAGGTGGGGCGGCTGAGAGAGACCACCATCCCCATTTCCTGGTCTGATCCGGCCCACCGCTCCCTGGGCCACCTCGAGCCCGACATTGTCGTGCGGCGCGGCCGCTCTGTTCACGTGGTGGATGCGAAGTACAAGGCGCACCTGGCCGAGCTTGACGACCTGGGCTGGCGCCGCTTCACCGATGAGGTACGGGCTGCTCATCGTGCCGACATCCACCAGGTGCTGGCCTATGCCGGGCTCTTTGATGCCGATGAGATCACCGCCACCCTGGTCTATCCGCTGCGCCGCCAGACCTGGGCGGACCTGCAGGCCCACGGTCGGGACCGGGTGAGCGCCGAGCTGATTCATGGCGGGCGGCGAATCCTTCTGACCTTGCGCGGCCTTCCCTTTGGCTGGTACCCGTCGACACCGGAGTAGCCTCCCAAGTGGGGGGCTTCTCTTCTGTTCCCCGGCAGGAGTCTGGCCCTTCCTGCAGGAACTCACCTGTACACGCGCAAACTACCCGCACCCCAAAGGAGTGTAGCCATGACCGTCAAACGAAACGATCCCTGCCCCTGCGGCAGCGGCAAGAAGTACAAGCAGTGTTGCGGGCCCAAGGCGGAGGTAATCTCCCTTGCGGCGGCCAGGGAGGAGCGGGAGCATGTCGACCTGCTGGACCGGCTGATCCGGTTCGCGGGCTCCCTGCCCGCGGAGGAAGGGATGGCCGATGCGGTGCTCCGCTACTTTGCCAGCCCGCCCCCCGAGGAGCCCACCGACCAGGAGTACCTGGAGCCGCTGGACTGGGTCCTCTTCGGCTACCGCTCCCCGGCGACCGGGACCACGCTCTGCGAGCGGATGCTCCAGGAGAAGCGGAAGCTGACGGGGCCGGAGCGGGAGCTGGCGCAGCGCTGGGCGGGTGGCGTCATTCCCGGCTTCTTCGAGGTGACCGGGGTGGATGGTTCGGGCATCCACCTGCGCCGGCTGGGTGACGACGCCGGCCCCTTTGCCGTGGTCGCGAAGGCGGAGCTCAACCCCGGCGACCTGCTGGGCGCCTGGCTGCTGCCGGGGCCTACGGGCCTGCGGTTCGGCTGCTTCCTGACCCCTGTGATGCCCGGGACGGGCCCGGCGCTGGTCCACCTGCTGGCCCAGGAGCTGACCCTGCTTCGCCGCCAGCGGCCCGATGCGACCTGGGATCAGCTCTACCGGGAGCACTGGCCCCGGCTGGTGGACTGTGCCACCATGGCCGGGCCGCTGGGCAAGCGGTACCGGCAGATCAAGGTGGCTGCCGGGCCGCAGGTGCGGGGGGGCGCGCAGGCGCACCCGGCCTGGGAAGCGGTGGCGGAGCGGTGCGCCCAGGTGCTGCAGGCGGCCGAGGGCGGCCCGGACGAGATCGCCGGCGCCCTGCGGCTCTGGTGGGATGCGGTGGACGCCCTGCAGCCGCGCATCAACCGGGTGGAGCCCTGGGTGGGGGCGGTCATCTACCTGCTTTCGCATCAGGTCTACGGCTCCGATGAGACCCAGGCGCAGATCGCCGAGATGGTGGGGAGCACGGCGGCCTCGGTGGGCAGTCGGGCCCGCGAGATCAACGCCGCCCTGGCTGTCAGCCCGAGCGACCCTCGCTATGCCGACCTGCTGGATCCGCTGATTCGGGCGGACTGGCGGATCGAGGTGCTGGCGGTGGCGGAGCAAGGGGGGCGTCCCCTCGCCCTCACCCGGCCGCAGCCGCCGGGTTCGCCCCGGGAAGAGGCGGCGGAGCTGATCGACCAGGCCTGGGAGACGGGGGGCAAGCGCCGGCTGACCCTGGCCCGGCAGGCGATCTCCCTCTGGCCCGATGCGGCCGACGCCTACGTGATCCTCGGCGAGGCGGCGCTACAGCAGGGGGACTTCAGCGAGGCGATCCGGCAGTTCCAGGCGGGGGTGGAGGCCGGGGAGCGGGCGCTGGGCAAGCGGTTCTTCCAGGAGAACACCGGCCACTTCTGGGGGCTGGTGGAGAGCCGGCCCTACATGCGGGCGCGGCGGGGCCTGGCCGATGCGCTCTGGGCCGGGGGGAAGCACGAGGCGGCCATCGGCCACTGTGAGGCGCTGCTGCGGCTCAACCCCAACGACAACCAGGGCATCCGCTGGCTGCTGGCGGCGCACCTGCTTCTTCTGGGCGACAACCGGCGGCTGGAGGCGCTGCTGAAGGCCTACCCGGACGATCCCTTTGCCTTCATGACCTTTACCTGGGCGCTGCTCGCCTTCCGGCAGAAGGGGCCGTCGAAGGAGGCGGATGAGCGGCTGCGCCGGGCCAGCGAGCGGAACCCGCACGTGGCGGAGTACCTGCTGGGGCGCCGCCGGATGCCGGCTGGGGTACCGGAGTACATCGGCCTGGGCGATGAGCGGGAGGCGCAGGCCTACGTGATCGACTTCCTGGCGGGCTGGCGGGCTACGCCCGGCGCCCTGCAGTGGCTGGAGAGCCGAATCTAGGTCAGGCCGGGGGAGGAAGCAACGGAGTTGGATGTGGAGAAGGCGTACGCCACAAGGGATGTAGTCGCCAAGCTGCGGCGCCTGGCAGATGCACTGGAAGCAGGAAAGCCGTTTGCGATCCAGATCGCCGGAAAGCGGATCACCATGCCGCCCGATGTGACGATCGAGTTCGAGTACGCCCGGGCGGGCGATGAAGAGGAGATCGAGATCGAGCTGACCTGGACCCGGAAGCAGAAGGATGCCGCGGAGGACGAACCGGCCGAGGAGGAGCCTGCGCAGGAGCGGCCTGCGGGGATTCTGGCGCTGGTGGGCTCGGCGCAGGAGGCGGCGCGGGCGCAGGTGGAGCGCCTCTCCGACGAGGGGGCGCTGGTGCTCACCCTGAGCCGTGAGGCGGTGCTGAACGAGGACGAGACCTTCCTCATGGGGATTCGCTCGGGCGCAGCGGCGGCCCTGAAGCAGGGGCGGCACGTGGTGGTCCGGTCGGAGAACTGGCCGGGGGCGGCGGAGGTGACCCGGCGGATGGCGGCCAAGCGGGCGATCCCGCCCGAGGAGGTCGAGCGGCGGGTCGCCACCATGCTGGCCCGGGTGGGCGAGGGCGTGCTCGCCGCCACGGGCGGCCGGCGGCTGGCGGTGGTCGGCACGGAGACGGGAGCGGCGCTCTGCCGGCAGCTGAACCTGGCGGAGCTGCTGCCGCTCGGCGAGGCGGCGCCCGGCGTGCCGGCCCTGCTGGCGGCGGGGGACCAGCCGCTGCTGCTGGTCTGGAAGCCGGGGGGCTCGGGCGAGCCCGAGGCGCTCTCGCAGGCCATCGGCTGGATGTCCTCGCTGCGGATTGGTTAGCTGGAAAAAGCAAACGCCCACGGGGCTGTCCCGTGGGCGCTTTGCTTAGAGATGCCGCTTGACCCGCTTCAGGTAGGATTCCACCTCGTCGAACTGGCCGGTCTGGTTGGCGTAGCGGATGTAGTTCTGCACCGTGCGCAGCCACTCCAGGGTGGAGGGGTGCAGCGACTTGACCGCCGCGGTGGCCTGCTCGATGGTAAATCCCACGGGAGGTTGGTGGCGCCGATTATCATCACCTGATCGTTGTCGGCGCCGATGCCATCCAGCTCGTGGAGGAACATGTCGATCAGGGGGCGATAAGTGGAGTAGGCCTTGAGGACTGCGTCCGTTTTTCGCCCTCCAACCGGGCGTGGACCAACGATCTTTGGACGGAGAGCCCGAGAATCTGCCCTGTCTTCAGGCTTTGGGCCTGGTTCAGCCTCTTGCCATGGATTAGCGTCCATTTTTCGCCCCCCAACTGGGCGCGGACCCACGAATTCTGGACGGAAGCAGGGAACCCTAACATCTCCGTCGAAGACTCTCCTAGTATTTGGTAACTACGGAGGGGTTGATATCGAGATCAAGGTGCCGGCCGCCCTGCTGCTCGACCGGGAGCTTACGCCCTCTGCCAAGCTGGTGTGGATGCTTTGCCGTATGTACCCCGGGGCTTCACCGCCCACTGCCTCCAGACTCGCTACCCAGTCCGGCCTCACGCCAGACACAGTCCGTACAGCCCTCGCCCTGGTCGCCGCAAGACCTGTGGTTCCCGGGCCCGCCGTAACCCTCCCCGGTCCTCTCCTGACGGACCCCAGGTTGGCCCCCGCGGCGAAGGTGCTCTACGGCATCCTCCAGAGCCAGGACGGTGAGTTTACCTACCCTGCGCTCAGCCGCCTCACCGGCGCCGGACCCAACACGCTGAAGCGAGCCGTGGCAGCCCTGGTCCAGGCTGAATGGCTGCAGACAGAGCAGCGCAACCGGCGTGCCCCCATTCGCTTTACTCTCGGTAACCCGATCCTTGCCCGCCAGCGGTTGGAGGTAGAGCTTGCCAGACGCAGGCTGCAGCACGACCCCAACAAGGGCGAGGCGCTCATGAAGGAATACCTCTCCCTCCTGGTCGACTCCAATGAATTCGAAGACAACGCCCGGCCCGGCTTCCTCATTAACCCGAAGACCCGGGAGCGCCTGGAACTGGACCGGCTGTACATAAATGTTGCCGCGTTCGAGTACAACGGCGCCTCGCACTTCGGCACCACCGAGCAAGCGACCGACCAGCAAACTCGCGACATGGTGAAGGTTGGCATCTGTGCCCTGCGGGGGATTCCCGTGGTGGTGATTCACAGCGAAGACCTGTCCCTGGCGGGCATGCGGGCGAAAATCGGGGGGCTCCTGCCCCTGCGGGACCTGACCGGCCACGAGCCCCTCATCGCCTTCCTGGAGAGGAAGGCACAGCGTTACCGCGAAGCGGGCGGCCCCTGAGAATAGCTTCGTCGCGGGAACCCAGTCGCCGGTGCAGGAGCGGCCTCAGCGACTAGCCTTTTATCATCCAACTTTTTGTAAACCCCGGAGGAGATTGGCCGAGGGGATCGAAATTCCAGGCAGAAGCTTTTGCATCTAGTATGAATAGACTAGCGCTAGAAGGAGGCCGATCCCTTGTCGGTTCGCTGTTCGCAATGCGGCACCATCTCTAACACCGGCGGCAACTTCTGTCCCCAATGCGGAAGCCCGCTCTCGCAACCCTCCCAGCAGCAGGCGCCGCCGCCGCCGCCCCCGCCCCCGCCCGCGGCCTCCTACCAGCCTCCCGCGCCGCCCTACCAGCCGCCGACAGCGGGCTCCTACCAGCCTCCCGCGGGGCCCTACGGCCACCCCACGCCACCCTGGCAGGCCCCGCCGGTGGCTCCCCGCAAGAGCGGCGGAGCGGGCAAGTGGATCCTGATCATCCTCGGCGTGGTGGCGGCCCTCGTGGTCGGCCTGGTCGCCCTGGTCGCCCTCATGCCGGAACCGGTCACCGACCCGGCTGCCAGCGGCGGAACGACGCCCGGCACCAAGCCTGCGGCCCCCGCCCCCAAGCCCGACCCGGCCCCGTCCCAGAGCGCCGGGAGCGGGGTCAAGGTGACGCTGGTCAAGAAGGGCGCCATGCCCAGCAAGCAGCGGGGCAGCTTCTACGCCCCCTACGGCTCCTACCTCGCCGAGGGCAGCGGCTCCCGTGCGACGCTCTACCGCTTCAATGCGAGCGGCGACGTCTCGATTCTGAACACCGCGGAGGAGCTGAACGCCGGCAAACTGCTCGACGTCTCCCTCGGCGATATGCTGAACGCCGGGACGCCGGTCATGGTCGCCACCTTTGAGCAGAAGATTCTCGTGGTGGCGCCCACCGGGCAGCCCCAGGTGCTCAACAACACCGGGACCCAGCGGGTTCTGATGGGCGATTACGACGGCGATGGCAAGACCGAGACGATCTTCCTGGGCGAGCGCTTCTTCAACGTCCACCGCTACGAGAAGGGCGGCGACACCCGGCCGATCTACAGCAAGAAGGATGCGGCCCAGCCCTTCCCGCAGGTCTTTGCCACCCGCCAGAAGGCGGGCGACCGGGAGCTGCTGACCGGCTACGCCTGGGAGGGCGAGAAGCTGAGCCTGCTCCTCTATAAGTGGGACGGCCTGGGTGGCCCGGTGGTGATCGGCCAGTACCCGGTCAGCAAGCCCGAGACCGCCGAGTGGATGGGCTCTGCCCCCACCGCCCTCGGTCCCACCTTTGTGCTCGCCCGCAGCGGTTCGCCGGCCCAGGTGGAGTTCTTTACCCTGAGCAAGGACGCCAAGAGCGCCACCTCGCGGGGGCAGGTCAAGGCGGAGGGCGTCGGCCGTGTGGCGATTGGGCTCAGCAACTTCACGGGCCAGTCCACCCAGCTGATCACCATCGACGAGAACGGCACCTACTACCTATACAACGTGTCGCCCAAGTAAAGCGAGTTCGGGCCGTGGGAGAACCCATGGCCCGCCCTTTTTTTTGGCAGAGGAGGAAAACGGCGGGCGAATGTAGTAATTCATGAGGAACGGAAACAGAGGTTCGGAGGATGAGCAACGTGGCCACATGGATCCGGTCGGTCCGAAGCGGAGCTGCATACGGCTGGTTCTTTACCACCACCCTGGTGCTGGGGGCCGCCTTCGGCGGGTGGCGTGCCATCGCGGCAGACGGCGCCCCCCTGGTCGATGCGGGGCGGCTCTCGCCCGCGGCCACCATCGCCTTCTCCACCGCCGGTCTGGTCAGCCTCTTTCTCTCAATGTTCTACCAGCGCCGCTTCGCCCGGGCCGATGAGCTGCTCCGGGAGCTGGCGGTGGTGCGGGAGCCGATGCACCCCGACTACCGGGCCATGCTCAACCTGGGGCGGGGCTGGGCCGGGGGCGGGGTCGACCCCCGCTGGGTCGACAAGCATGAGCGGACGCTGCGGACGATCAGCCGGTTTCGGGAGTACCGGCAGCTCTTTGTGGGGCTCCCACCCTTCGCCGTGGCGGCTACGGCGGCGTTTACCCTGCTGGTCGGCATCGCCGTGCTCTCCTGGCTGGCGACGATGGCCCTTCCCGCCACCTGGCTCACCTTCACGAACCTGGCGCTCCTCGCCCTCACCGTGGAGCTGTTGGGCCAGCTGCTCCTGATTCTGTGGCGAATCACCCTCTTTCCCAATCACGGGGCAGATGAAGCGCTGCATGAGCGGCTGGGGATTCCCTCGTGGTACCGGCTGCTCGATGTCCGCTATCTCTCGGGGCGTGCCCTGCCCTTCACAGCCCTGGTCTCCAGCCATGAGACCTACCTCTGCCTGCGCCGGGAAGAGGGCGACTGGGCGCTCACGATTCAGCTTCCCCTGCCGCTCCGGGGCTGGAGTTGGGCCTGCCGGGTGGTCGGGCCGGCGGGAGAGGTTCTGGCTGAGCGGGAGGGGCGGGTGGAGCTGACAGCGGCCCAGGCGGACCGCTTCTTCAGCGATGCCGGGCTCTGGCTCGACGTGGTTGTCGCCCGGTGGCCCCTGGCCCGGACCGGGCCCGACCGGTTTGGCGGTCTCTCGGCCACGGTGGCACTGGCGGCGGAGGGCGACCCCCGCACGCTCCTCCTGACCGTGCCCGAGCGGGCGGGCGAGGGCGAGGCCTCCTGGTACGGGGACGGTGTCGAGCGAGGGGAGCCGTACCGGTATCCGCTGTATGCCATCCGCCATGTGAGCGGGGCGGGGGAGGCGGGGGGCGGTGTAAGGCTCCTGCGGCCGCAGCCATAGCAAAACGCCCTGGTCGTGGTGACCAGGGCGTTCTCGTTGGAAAGGCCGGGTTACCGCCGCCAGAAGGCCGGCGAGAGGAGGACAAGCACGGTGTACAGCTCCAGGCGGCCCAGCAGCATCAGCAGGCTGCCGACCCACTTGGCGAAGTCGGTCAGGTTGCTGTAGTTGCTGGCCGGACCCACCGCGCCCAGACCGGGGCCCACGTTGCCCAGCAGGGCGGCCGAGGCGGTCAGGCTGCTGACCAGGTCGAGGCCGGTGGCGGCCAACAGCAGGAAGCCGACGCCCAGCGCCCCAAGGTAGAGGAAGAAGAACTGCTGAATGTGCATCACCATCTCGTCCGGGACGGTCCGGTTGTTCAGCCGCACCTGGCGGACGACCCGGGGCTGAATCTGGCGGGCGAACTCGCTGGCGGCCTGCTTGAGCAGCACCAGGTGGCGCATCATCTTGATCGCCCCGCCGGTGGAGCCGGTGCTGGCCCCGGCCACCGAGAGCAGCCCCAGAATTCCCTGGGCGGCCAGGGGCCACTGGCTGAAGTCCTGCGTGGCGAAGCCGGTGGTGGTCAGGATCGTCAGCGACTGGAACGTCCCGTGCCGGAGGGCATCGAACAGGCCCATGCCGGCGCCGCTGAGCAGCAGCGCCAGGATGATCGACGAGCCAAGGGTGGCGAAGGTGTAGAGGCGGAACTCGGCATCCTTCCAGAAGATCCAGGTGTTGCGGGACTGCACGGCGCCCACGAACAGGGCGAAGTTGACCCCCGCCAGGAACATGAACAGGGTGGTGACCCACTGAATCGCCGGCGAGTAGGCGCCCAGGGAGGCGTTCTTGGTGCTGAAGCCGCCGGTGGCCATGGTGGCGAAGGCGTGGTTGAGGGCGTCAAAGAGGCTCATGCCCAGCCCCCAGGTGATCAGCACATAGAGACCGGTCAGCACGACGTAGGCGATCCAGAGCGCCTTGGCGGTATCTCTCACCCGGGTGGTCAGCCGCTCCACCGACGGGCCCGGCGCCTCGGCCCGCATTACCTGCAGGCCGCCGACCCCGAGGGCGGAGAGCAGCGCCACCAGCAGTACCATGATCCCCATGCCGCCCAGCCAGTGGGTGAGCGAGCGCCAGAAGAGAATGGCCGGGGGCACCACCTCAATGTCGGTCAGCACGCTGGCCCCGGTGGTGGAGAACCCGGACATTGATTCGAAGAAGGCGTCGGTGAAGGTGGGGATCGCCCCGGAAAAGAGGTAGGGCAGCGCCCCGAAGGCAGCGGCGGCGAGCCAGGCCAGGGTGACCAGCAGGTAGGTGTCCCGCCGGCGGAGTTCGGCCCGCTCCCGGCCCCAGAGGTGGAGCCCGGCGCCGATGGCCGCTGTGGGCAGGGCCGAGAGGAGCAGCGCCCGCCATGACTCCTCCCCCGGTGCGAAGGCCCAGGGGAGCGGCAGGAGCATCGCCCCGGCGAGGATCATGAGCAGTGTGCCCAGGCTGTAGAGAACGGCGCGATGGTGCACGCTGCTCGTCACCGACCTTTCGCCCCCGAATCGTAACCGGACCCGTGGCCCGACCCACTGCCGGATCCGGTGGAGAGCCAGGTGCGGGCCGGGGTGAAGAGCTTGTCGACCGCTGTCCGGGTGTGGGGCAGCGCCAGCACCACCACCCGGTCACCGGGCATCAGCGCATCGCGGCCGCTGGGCAGGACCACCGAGCCGTCGGTCCGGAAGAGCCCGCCCACCAGCGAGCCGCGCGGGAAGGTGATCTGGTGGAGCTTCCGCCCCGCCAGCGGACACTGGGGCGAGATGCGGAACTCGAGGGCTTGCAGGGACTCGCCCTCCATGAAGTGAATGCCCAACAGCTCCGACGGCCCCAGCAGGAAGCGCTGGATCGCCGCGGCGCTGATCACCTGGGGGTTGAGCACCACATCGACGCCCACCCGCTCCACCAGGTGCAAAAACTCCAGCCGGCGAATCGTCGCCACGGTCCGACGGGCCCCGAGATCCTTGGCCACCAGGCTGGCCAGCAGGTTCAGCTTGTCGTCGGAGGTGGTGGCCACGAACATGTCAGCGTTGGCGACCCCTTCCTCCCGCAGCAGTTCTGCATCGGCGCCGTCGCCGTTCAGCACCTGCACGGTGTTGAGGGCGCCCGCCAGGTGCTTGCAGCGCTGACGGTCCTGCTCGATCACGGTGATGGAGAGGCCGTAGTCCGCCAATTGCCGGGCCAGGTGCTCACCGATGCGCCCGCCGCCCAGAATCGTCACCGTCTTGATCGGATGGACCTCCTGGCCCAGGAGCGCCTCAGCCGGCGCCGCCTCGCCGGTGCGGGCCAGCAGGAAGACCCGGTCGCCCGCCAGGATCTGATCGTTGCCCCGCGGGATCAGCACCTGCTCATTCCGCTGGATCGCCGCGATCAGCACCTGCCCGAAGTCGATGCGGCTCAGGGTCTGGTTGACCACCGGGGCGTGGGGCGGCACCCGCAGCTCCAGCATCTGCAGCTTGCCGTCGGCGAAGTACTGGACCCCCAGCGCCTCGGGGCAGGTCACGAGCCGGGCAATCTCCTCCGCCGAGACCCGCTCGGGGCTGAGAATCAGGTCGATTCCCGCAAGGGCCGCGCCCCCGAACCAGCCGGGGGAGGCGTACTGCGGATTGCGCACCCGTGCGATGGTCCGGGCCTGCCCGCCGGCCCTGGCGGCCAGGCAGGCGACGATATTGATCTCATCGACCTCGGTGGCGGCCACCACCAGGTCGGCGCTGGCGAGGTCAACCTGCGCCTGCACCGACGGGCTGCACCACTCGCCAAGTATGGTCCGGACATCCAGGCTCTCCTCGACGACGCTGGCGCGCTCAGGCTGCTGCTCGATGACGTAGACGTCGTGCTCCTTGCTCAGCATCCGGGCCACGCTGTACCCCAGCTTGCCGGCGCCGATGATCACTGCGCGCATCCGACTGATCCCTCACTGTCCTGATGGTGGGAAGCGATCGTGTTGCTGACATATTACCCGGATACCCACCCTCTTCCTGCCTGCATAGAAAAACGTGAGGAATGAGGACAAGGTCTTCCTTCCAGCGACATCTTTTCATACATGGGCAGATCTCGGAGGATGTGGCCCTTCAGAACCCGAACTCTTACCCTTACTTGCGAAAATCGAAGGAGGCAGCGTCATGCGGGTGCTGCACACCGCCGACTGGCACTTTGGCCGCTCCCTGGAGAGCCGGAGCCGCCAGGAGGAGCATGAGCGGTTTGTCGACGAGCTCTGTGCCATCGTACGGGACGAGGCGATCGATCTGGTCCTCGTCGCCGGCGATATCTTTGATACCGTCAACCCCTCGGCGGCGGCCGAGGAGCTTTATTGCGACGCCCTGGCCCGCCTGGGGGAGAACGGGAAGCGGGGGGTGGTGGTGATCGCCGGCAACCACGACTCCCCCGACCGGCTCAGCGCCGTGCGCCCGCTGGCCCAGCGGCACGGCGCCACCCTGCTGGGCTACCCCTACGACGACCCCGGCTGCTACGGCTCCGACCCGCAGCGGGTCCGGCGGGTGGCGGCGGGGCCCGGCTGGGCGGAGATCGCTCTGCCCGGGGTCGATCACTCGGCGGTGGTCCTGGCGCTGCCCTACCCCTCTGAGTCCCGGCTGAAGCAGCTGCTGGCCGACAGCCTGGGGGAGGAGGAGCTTCAGCGGTCCTACTCCGACCAGGTCCGCCGCTGGTTCGAGGTCGCCTCGCAGCACTACCGGCCGGAGACCGTCCGGCTGGCGATGAGCCACATCTACGTGGCGGGGGGCGCCGAGTCGGTGGAGTCGGAGCGGCCGATTCAGATGGGCGGGGCCTACACGGTGACGCCGCAGGCGATGCCCGCCGCCGCCCAGTACGTGGCGCTGGGCCACCTGCACCGGGCGCAGCAGGTCCACAGCGCCCCCAGCCTGACCCGCTACGCCGGCTCGCCCATCGCCTTCTCCTTCTCGGAGGCGAACTACGCCAAGACGGTGACGATCTTGGATCTTCAGCCCGCAGATGAGCGGGCCGCTGTGCGCGCGGTGGAGCTTTCCGCCGGACGGCCGCTGGTGCGCTGGCAGGCGACGGAGGGCATCGCTCAGGTGGAGCGCTGGGTGGCAGAGGGGAAGGATCCCACCGCCTGGATCGACCTGGAGATCCATGTGCAGACGCCGCTCACGCTCGATCAGGTCCACCGCCTGCGCCAGATGCGGGCGGAGTTCATTCACATCCGTCCGGTCATCGCCACCGCTGAGGCGGAGCTGGCCTTGACCACGGAGCGGCAGGCGCTCAGCCTCCAGGAGCAGTTCACCCGCTTCTTCCAGGCCAACCGGGGCGGCACGCCGTCCGACGAGCTGGTCCGGCTCTTCTTGGAGTTGGCCGCCGACGAGGATGAGGAGGTGGAAGCATGAAGCCGGTCCGTCTGGAGTTCTCTGGTTTGCAGTCCTACCGGGAGCTGCAGGTGATCGACTTTGCGGACCTGCTGGGCGGCGGCCTCTTCGGCATCTTCGGTCCCACCGGCGCCGGCAAGTCGACGATTCTCGATGCGATCACCCTGGCGCTCTATGGCCGGGTTGAGCGTGCCAAGGGCACCGCTGGCATCATGAACCAGGCGGAGAAACGGCTCACGGTGAAGTTCCAGTTTGTCCTGGGTGAGGGTCATGCGTATCGCGTGGAGCGGTCCTATAAGCGGGAGAAGGAGACCGAATCAATCCGGACCGAGCACTGCCGGCTGATCGAGCTGGTCGGTGGGCTGGAACGGGTGCTGGCCGATAAGGACGGCGATGTGAACCGGGCGGTGATGGAGATTCTGGGGCTCACCCTCGATGACTTCACCCGCGCCGTGGTGCTGCCGCAAGGGCAGTTCGCCGAGTTCCTGCACCTGAGCGGCCGGGAGCGGACCCAGATGCTGCAGCGCATCTTCTCGCTCTCGCAGTACGGCGACAAGCTGAACCAGCGGCTGAAGCGGCGGATTGAGATGGTGACCGGCCAGTTGACCCGGGTGCAGGGCGAGCAGGCCGGCCTGGGTGACGCCTCCGCCGAGGCGGTGGATGCGGCAGCTGCGGCCCTGCGGGCAGCGGAGGAGCGGGTCGTGACCGCCCAGCAGGAGCTGGATGCGGTGGAGCAGCAGTTCCGGGCCTGGGAGAAGGTCTGGGAGCTGCAGCAGGAGCTGGCCGGCGTGGCCGCCGACCTGGGGGCCTGGCAGGGCCGCGCCCCTGAGGCCGATGGCTGGCGGCAGGAGCTGGCCGCCGCCCGGCGGGCGGAGGAGGTCCGGCCCCACCTGGCGGCGGAGCGGCAGGCCCGCAGCCAGGCGGAGCAGGCCGCGGTGCGGCTGGCGGAGGTGGAGGAGGCGCTGGCCCGGGCGGTGGAGGCGGAGCGGGTGGCGGCGGAGGCCTACGAGGCGGCGCGCGCAAAGCGGGCAGCGGAGGGGCCGGAACTGACCCGGCGGCGCCACCAGCTGGAGCAGGCGCTCGCCCTGGAGCCGGCCCTGGCAGAGGGGCGACAGCGGGTGGCCGACCTGGAGGACCGGGTTGCCAAGGGGCAGAAGCTGACCGCCGACGTCGCGGCGCGAATCGCGTCGGGGGAGACCGCACTCTCGACACTGGCGGTGCAGGAGAGCGACCTGCGCACCCAACTGAGCGCGGTCGAGGTGGACGCGGAGCACCGCGCCCGCATCGCCGAGGCGCGCCGCCTGCTGGACCGGCTCCGTGAGGCGGAGCAGGCGCTGGCGGAGGCAGAGCGGCGGCTGGCCCTGCGCCGGCAGCAGCTGGCGGAGGCCCGGCAGGCCGCTGAGCAGGCCCGGGCGGCGGTTGACGCCGCCAGGCAGCGCCAGGCGGAGCATGAGCGTGAGCTGGAGCGGCTGGAGGGGGAGCGCCCCGCCGACGAGGAGGAGCTGCGGAGCCAGGAGGGATGGCTGAGCCGGGCGGAGGAGCAGATTCGGGCGGTGGCCGAGGGGACCGCCCTGCTTCGGCAGCGGCAGGCGGAGCGGGCGGAGCGCCAGCGTGAAGCGGCCCGTCTGGCCGGCGAGGCCGAGGTGGCGGCAGCGGAGGAGGCGCGGCTGCGCCAGGTGCTGGAGACGGCCCGCAGGGCGCTCGATGAGGCGCGCGCCCGGTTAGAGGAGGCGAAGCGCCACGAGCACGCCGTCGCCCTGATCCAGTCGCTCACCCCGGGCGAGCCGTGCCCGGTCTGCGGCTCCCGGGAGCACCCCGCCCCGGCGGTGCCGGACTCTCCGGTGGAGATGGATGGCGCCCTGGCGGCGGTGGCCGGGTCGGAGCAGGCGGTGCGCCAGGCCGAGCAGGGGCTGGAGCGGGCTGTCCGGCAGCGGGCCGATGCCGAGGGGCGAGTGGCTACCGCCGCTCACTTGGAGGAAGAGGCCGGGCGGGCGATCGTTCAGGCCGAGGCCCTGGTGGAGGCGGCGCGCTCCCGCTTGCCCGAGAGCTGGCGTGCGCTGGTACCCGAGGCGCTGCCCGGGGCGCTGGAGCGGGAGCAGGCGGAGCAGGCCGGCCGCAAGCAGCGGTACCAGGCCTGGCAGCTCGCGCTGACCGAGCTGCGCCAGAGGCGGGACGACCAGGCCCGCAGCGCCGCCGAGGCCGCAGCGGAGGCATCGGCCCGGGAGGCGACGGCGCAGGCCGCTGCGCGGAGCCTTGCGGAGACCGAGGCGGAGGCGGCTGCCCAGGCGGAGGCCACCGAGGAGCGGCGACGGGAGTTTGACCAGGCCCGGGGCGATCATGATGCGGCGGCGATTGAGGCGGAGCAGAGGCGCATCGAGGGCGCCGACCGGGAGGCCAACCGGCTCCGCCAGGCGCTGGACAAGCTCCGCCAGGAGCAGCAGGCCCAGGAGCAGGCGCTGGGCGAGGACCGGAAGAAGCACCAGGACTATGTCAACCTGCTGCACCAGCGTCAGTTGGAGCAGGCCCAGGCCCGGCAGCGGCTGGAGGAGGCGGCGGCGCAGTACCAGAGCCTGAGCGGCGGCCAGCCCGCCGCCCCACAGCTGCAGGCGGTGGAGCAGGCGCTGCAGCGGTTGGAGAAGGCGGAGTCTGAGAGCGCCGGGGCGTTGGAAAGGGCCCGGGAGGCGCGCGGCCACGCCGGCGCTCAGCAGGCGGCGGGGCACCGGGAGGAGGCGCTGAGCAAGCTGCGCCTGGCCGAGGCGGAAGAGGCGCTGCTGGGGGCGCTGCGTGCAGCCGCCTTTACCGATGCTGCTGCGGCTGCGGCGGCCCTGCGCTCCCCGGAGCGGCAGGCGGAGCTGGAGCGGCAGGTGACCGACTACGAGCGGGAGGGCGACCGCCTGCAGAGCCGGCAGACCAACCTGACCGCCCAGCTGGACGGGCGAAGCCTGACCGAAGCCGATTGGCTGGGGTGGCAGGAGCGGCGGGAGGGGAGCAGAGCCGCCCTTGCCCACGAGCGGGACGAGCGGGCCCGGGCCAGGCAGGTGCACGATGATTTGCTGGCCAAGCAGAAGCGGTGGCAGGAGCTGGAGGAACAGCGGGAGTCGCTGAGCACCGGCCTGAACCACCTGGAGGAGCTGAAGGCGCTCCTGCGGGGCAACGCATTCGTGGACTTCCTGGCCGAGGAGCAGATGGCCCGGGTCGCTGCGGAGGCCTCGGTGAGGCTGGGGCAGTTGACCCGGCACCGCTATGGGCTGGAGACGGAGTCGGGCGGGGGCTTCGCTGTGCGCGACGACGCCAACGGCGGCGCCCGCCGGGCGGTGACGACGCTCTCGGGGGGCGAGACCTTTTTGACCTCGCTCTCGCTGGCGCTGGCGCTCTCGGCGCAGATTCAGCTGCGGGGGCATTTTCCGCTGGAGTTCTTCTTTCTCGATGAGGGGTTTGGCACCCTCGACCCCGACCTGCTGGACGTGGTGATCTCGACCCTGGAGCGGCTCCACTTCGAGAACCTGCATGTGGGCGTGATCAGCCATGTGCCTGAGTTGCGCTCTCGCCTCCAACGCCGTGTGATCGTTGAACCGGCCACCCCTGGGGGTCGGGGCAGTCGGGTTGTTGTGGAGCGGCTCTAGGCTTTTTTCCGGGCACGTCGTTTCCGGGCACGTCGGTTGGGGGGCACCCCGCCGCCCCACGGATCCGTTGCTTACGGGCGCTAGGCTGCCCTTTTGGGGGCGCCACCGATTGAAACCGTGTTCGGGTGGGCTACCTGGGCTACGACACCGCCAATCGGTGGCGTCGTCGGGTAGGCCAAGCGCCCGTAGGCTTCCGGCTCCTAGTGGGCTTCGGGGTACCCCCCGCCCTCCGGTCTTGACCTGGTCCAACCCGACTGACTGCGGGGTGGGCGGGGTGGCGCTTCCCCTTGGGCTTACCTTTACTGGGGGAATCCCCTGCGGGTCCTTCAACGGCACTTATAGGAGGCATTGTATGTCGCTTCGACTTCTCATCGGGAGCGCGGGGGCCGGGAAGACCTATACCTGCCTCGACGAGATCTCCGCCGCGGCTCGGGGACCTGGGGGGCCTTTGATCCTTTTGGTGCCGGAGCAGGCTACTTTTCAGATGGAGCAGGCGCTGCTGGCTCCGGGGCGGCTTACTGGGATCATGCGGGCTCAGGTGCTCTCGTTTCAGCGGCTGGCCTGGCGGGTCTCGCTTCGGGCGGGGGGGCTGGCGCATCCGCCGCTTTCTGAGCTGGGGAAGCGAATGGTTCTGCGCGCCCTGTTGGAGCGGCGTCAGGGGGAGCTGCGCATCTTCGCGCAGGTGGCGGACCGGCCGGGGTTTATTGAGAAGCTGGCGGGGACGATTTCGGAGCTGCGGACCTACCAGCAGGGGCCATCTCAACTGTTGCGCCACCTGCGCTTCATGTCGGCTACGGGGCAGGAGGAGACTGCGCTGGGGGCCAAGCTGCATGACCTGGCCTTGGTCATGTCCGACCTTTCGGCCTATACCTCGGGGCGCTTTACGGATCCGGACGACTACCTTTCCGTGCTGGCAGAGCGGCTGCCGGCCAGCGAAGTGCTGGCCGACGCTGAGGTCTGGGTGGATGGCTTTACGGGGTTTACGCCCCAGGAGCTTGCCGTAATGGGGGCGATCTTCTCGTCGGCCCGGCGGGTTCATCTTTCGCTCTGCATCGCACCCTCGCAGCTTTACAAGGCGGGGGGGCACCACAATGAGGGGGACCTTTTTCACCCGACCCTTTCTACCTATGATCAGATTATGAAGCTGGCGGCCACCCACTCCGTGGTGGTGGAGGAGCCGCTGCTGCTCCGGGAGACGCCTCGCTTCGCCTCGGCGCCGGAGCTTGCCTATATTGAAAAGCACCTTTTCAAGCTGACCCCCTCGGCCTGGACCCTGGGGGCGCCCTCGGCGATTACCCTCGTCCAGGCGCAGAACCGGCGGGAGGAGGTGGAGGCGGCGGCCCGCGAGGTGCTCCGCCTGGTGCGGGAGGACGGGCTGCGCTACCGGGCGATTGCGGTGGTGGTTCGCAACCTGGACGCCTACGGCGACCTGACGGCCTCTGTCTTTGCGGAGCATGGGATTCCGGCCTTTATCGATCGTCGGCGAACGGTTGCGCATCATCCTCTGGTGGAGCTTTTGCGGGCGGCGCTGGAGACGGTGATTACCGACTGGGCCTATGCGCCTGTGTTTCGGTATCTGAAGACCGACCTGACCAACGCTTATCGCGACCAGGTGGACCTGCTTGAGAACTACGTGATCGAGCACGGGATTCGGGGGCGGGCCTGGCAGCAGGAGGACCCCTGGCAGTTTGTGCGCCGCTACACCCTCGAGGAGGAGGAAGCCGCCTCCCCGGGGCAGCAGGCGATGCTGGAGCGGCTGCACCGGGTTCGTCACCGCGCTACGGCCGAGCTGGTCGCCTTCCACAAGCGGCTGGCCCGGCGGGGGCGCAGGGGGCTTACGGTGCGGGAGATCACTACTGCGCTCTTCCAGCTGGTCGATGAGCTGAAGGTGGCCCGGCGGCTGGAACAGTGGAGCGGGGAGGCGGAGGCGGCGGGCGACCTGGAGACCGCCCGGGAGCACGAGCAGGTCTGGGACGGCGTGCTGGAGCTGATGGACCAGATGGTGGAGGGGCTGGGCGAGGCGACCGTCAGCCTGAGCCAGTACCTGCATATTCTCTCGGCTGGGCTTGACGGGATGCGGCTTGGGCTGATTCCGCCCGGGCTCGACCAGGTGATTGTGGGGACTGTGGAGCGGAGCCGGCATGCGGGGGTGCGGGCGACGCTCATTTTGGGTGCCACCGAGAAGGACTTTCCGCCGCAGCCGCCGGAAGATGCGATCTTTACGGACCGGGAGCGGGAGAGGCTGGAGAAGGAGGGGCTGGAGGTTGGCCCCACCAGCCTGCTGCGGCTCTTCCAGGAGCAGTACTTTACCTACGTGGCGCTGACCCGCGGCTCCGACCGGCTCTACCTGAGCTACCCGCTGGCGGACGAGTCGGGGCGGTCGCTGTCGCCGTCGCCGGTCATCCGGCGGATGATGCAGCTCTTCCCGGACCTTGCGGTCAAACCGGCGGTGGACCCGCTGCCTACCGCCCCGGCGACGCTGGCGGCGGTCACCAGCCCCGCCCACCTGGCGGCGGCCCTGGCGCGGGCGCTCCGGCTGCACCGCTCGGGGTATGCGCTGGATCCGCAGTGGCTCGAGGTCTACCAGTGGGCGGTGCTCGACCCGAAGCTCCAGCGGCAGATGGCGCCGGTACTGGCCTCGGTGGCCTACGAGGAGTGGTACGGGCAGCGCTCCGGGCCCCTGAGCCCCGAACTGGCCCGGCTGCTGTACGGTGATCGCCTTCTGACCAGCGTTAGCCGGCTGGAGTCGTTCATCGCCTGCCCCTTCCGGCACTTCGCCAGCCATGGGCTGCGGCTTTCGGAGCGGGCCAAGTTCCAGGTGACCGCCCCGGAGTTCGGGCTCTTCTACCATGCCGCTCTCAGCCTCTTTGTGCGGGAGCTGGCGGCAGAGGGGCGCCCCTGGAACACCCTTCAGCCCGAGGAGGCGGCGGAGCGGATGGACCGGCTGGTCGACCTGCTGGCGCCGCGCCTGCAGAGCGAGATTCTGCTCTCCAGCCCGCAGCACCGCTACCTGCTCCGGGTCATGCGCCGGACGCTCCACGCCTCGCTCCGCTTCCTCAACGAGCACATGTACCACGGCCAGTTCCGGCCGCTCTGGGTGGAACTGCCCTTCGGTGAATCTGGCGATGCCCCCGGGCTGCCGCCGGTCTCCATTGCCCTGCCCGACGGCAGCGAGGTGCTCCTGCGGGGCCGCATCGACCGGGTCGACGGCATGCAGGGGGAGGACGGCGCCTGGCATCTGCGGGTCTTCGACTACAAGTCGAGCCCGCGCAACCTCGACCTGGGCAAGTTCTACCACGGGCTGGCGCTGCAGCTGCTGCTCTACCTCTACGCCGTGGTGGAGACCGGCGATCCGCTCCTGCCCGGGCGGCGCCGGCCGGCGGGGGCGCTCTACTTCCCGGTCTACGACCCCATGGAGCGGCTGGTGATTCCCGAGTCGACCGAGCGGCTGCTGGAGCTGCGCCGCAAGCGGTTCAAGGCGACCGGCATCCTCAGCGACGAGCCGGAACTGGTCCGCTGCATGGATGACGCCGGCCTCGGCCTCACCCAGGTGAAGCTGAACAAGGACGGCTCGGTACGCAAGAACGCCCCCGTAGCCAGCCCGGAGCAGTTCCAGCAGCTCTTCGGCCACCTGCGGCAGGTGGTCCGGCGCTCCTCGGAGCGGCTGCTGGGCGGCGAGGTGGCGGTTGCCCCCTACCGGATGGCGGGGCAGGCCCCCTGCACCCACTGCTCCTATAAGCCCGTCTGCCAGTTCGATCCGACGGTGGAGGGGCAGGGGTACCGCCACCTGGAGCGGCTGAAGCCCGCCGAGGTCTGGTCCAGACTGAATCTGGAGGGAGGTGAGCGCCATGAGTGAGACCGCGCCGAAGTGGACCCCCGAGCAGGAGCAGGCGATCGTGGCCCGTGGAAGCGATATCCTCGTGGCCGCCGCCGCCGGCTCCGGCAAGACCGCGACCCTGGTGGAGCGGGTGATCCGCCGGCTGATGGATCCCATCAAACCGGTCGATGTGGACCAGCTCCTGGTGGTCACCTTCACCGAGGCGGCCGCCACCGAGATGCGGGAGCGCATCGGCGCCGCCATTCAGAAGGCGCTGCTGGAGAACCCGGAGGATGCGCGCCTGCAGCGCCAGCTGGCGATGCTGGGGCGGGCCTCCATCTCCACGCTGCACTCGTTCTGCATGTCGCTGATCCGCCAGTACTTCTACCGGCTGGGGCTCGACCCCGCGGTGCAGGTGATGAGCGAGCACGAGGCGCTCCTGCTGCGCCACGAGGTGCTCGACGACCTCTTCAATCAGCGTTTCGAGGAGGAGCCCGAGGGGCCGTTCTACGGACTGGTCGACCGCTACGGCGGCGGGCGCGATGACGAGGGGCTCCGACAGCTGGTGCTCACCCTCTACGACTACATGCAGTCGCTGCCCTGGCCCGAGCAGTGGCTGGCCGACAGCCTGGCCCGCTTCGACCTGCCCGAAGAGGCGGCGATCGAGTCGCTGGACTGGTGGCCGCCGCTGAAGCGGCAGGTGGAGCTGACGCTCTCACGGGCCGCCCAGGCCCTGGCGGAGGCCGACCGGTTAGCCCGGCGCCCCGGCGGCCCGGTGGAGTACGCCGAACTGCTGGTGGCGGAGCGTGAGGCGGTTCAGGCCGCCTGCTTCGCCGAGTCGTGGGCGGAACTGGCCGGCGCCATCGGGGCGGTGGAGTTCGGGCGACTGCCTTCCATTAAGAAGGGCGAGGCAGACGAGGCGCTCCAGGAGCAGGTCAAGAGGCTGCGAGACGAGGCGAAGAAAGCGGTCCGGTCGCTGGCCGACTCCTACTTTGCCCGGCCCGCCGCCGACTGGCTGGCCGACCTGCGGGCGACCGCCCCCCACCTGCAGACCCTGGGCGAGGTGGTGCTCCAGTTCGGCGCCGCCTTCCGGGAGGCGAAGGCGAGCCAGTCGGCCATCGACTTCAACGACCTGGAGCGGTTTGCTCTGCAGTTGCTGCGGGCGCCCGAGTCGGAGCCCGGGGGGCCGGTGCTGCCCTCCGACGTGGCCCGGGAGCTGCGGGCCCGCTACGAGGAGATCTTGGTCGATGAGTACCAGGACATCAACGGCGTGCAGGATGCGATCCTTACCCTGGTCGCCCGCGACGGGGGTGACGGCGCCCCCAACCGGTTCATGGTGGGCGATGTGAAGCAGTCGATCTACCGCTTCCGCCACGCTGATCCGTCGCTCTTCCTGAAGAAGTACCAGTCCTTCACCCCCTGGGCGGGCGCCCCCGCCGACGGCGGCGGGCGGATCGTGCTGGGCGCCAACTTCCGCAGCCGGGCGGGCGTGGTGGACGCGGTGAACTTCCTCTTCCGGCAGATCATGACCGCCGGGGCGGGCGAGCTTGACTACGACGAGGCGGCAGAGCTGCGCTACCGGGCCGGCTACCCGCCGCTGCCCGACGTGCTGGGGGCTGGTGGGGAGGATCCGGCCGGCCCGCCGGTGGAGGTTCACCTGCTGGACCGTCAGGATGGCAGTGGCTCCACCGCCGCTGTCGCCGAGCCAGGCGAAGAGGAGAGCGGTGCGGCAGATGAGCCCGACCCCGCCGCCATGGAGTTGGCCGAACTCTCCGCCGTGGAGCGGGAGGCCCGGCTGGTGGCCCACCGCATCCGGGAGATGGTGGACGGCGCCCCCGACACCCAGCCGCTGCTGGTCTGGGACAAGCAGGCCGGCGGGTACCGGCGGATCCGCTACCGGGACATCGTCATCCTGCTGCGGGCGACCACCGGGCGGGTCAACACCTACCTGGAGGTGCTGAGCCAGGCGGGGATCCCCGCCCACGGCCAGATGTCTACCGGCTACTTCGCCGCCACCGAGGTGGAGGTGGTGCTGAGCCTGCTGCAGATCCTGGACAACCCCCGGCAAGATATCCCCCTGGCCGCCGTGCTCCGCTCGCCCATTGTCGGCCTCTCCACCGCCGACCTGGCCCGGATTCGGGTGGCCAGCCCCCGCGGCTCCTTCTACGAGGCGCTGATGGCCGCCACCGCCCCCAGGGAGCTGCTGGCCGAGGCGGCGGTGACCGCTCCGGCGGAGACGGCCGGCGAGGGCGGGACGGTGGAGCAGGCCGAGGTGCTGGCCAACTTCATCGAGTCGCTGGAGCGCTGGCGCACCCTGGCCCGGCGCCGCCCGCTCAGCCAGGTGCTCTGGCTGATCTACCAGGAGACCGGCTACCTGCACTACGTGGCCGGCATGCCCGGCGGGGCGCAGCGGCAGGCCAACCTGCTGGCGCTCTACGACCGGGCCCGCCAGTTCGACCAGTTCGCCCGCCAGGGGCTCTTCCGCTTCCTGCGCTTCGTGGAGCGGCTCCGGGAGGAGGAGGCCGACATGGGCGCCGCCCTCGCCCTGGGTGAGGGGGAAGATGTGGTCCGGCTGATGTCGATCCACAAGTCGAAGGGGCTGGAGTTCCCCGTCGTCTTCGTCGCCTCCATGGGCAGCCAGTTCGCCCGGATGGACCTGACCGGCGACCTGCTCCTGGAGAAGGGGATCGGCTTCGGCCCCCTGCTGGTCGACCCCGTGCAGCGCATGAAGTTCCCCACCCTGGCCTTCCACGCCGTGCGGGAAGCGACCCGTCTCGCCGCCCTGGCCGAGGAGCTGCGGGTGCTCTACGTGGCGCTGACCCGGGCCCGGGAGCGGTTGATCCTGGTGGGCAGCGCCCGCGACCTGACCGCCCGCTGCGAGCGCTGGGGGGCGGCCGCGGCCTGCGAGGGCTGGCCCCTGCCCGAGACGATCTTGCTGGCCGCCGACTCCTACCTCGACTGGGTTGGCCCGGCCCTGATGCGCCATGAGGCGGGTGAGCCGCTCCGGGAGGCGGCGGGGCTGAAGGGGACCGCCGACCCCGAGGTGGCCGCCGACCGCTCCCAGTGGCAGGTCTACCGCTGGGACACCATCGCCCAGCAGGCGCTGCTCGACCTGGCCGCCGCCTCGCCGGAAGATGAACCGCTCGACTGGTCCCGCATCGGCGCCGCCGAGCCGCTGGACCGGCCCGTCGACCTGCAGCTGGGCGCCGCCCTGCGGGAGCGGTTCGACTGGCGCTACAAGTACGCGGATCTGATCCACAAGTTCGGCAAGCTCTCGGTCACCGAGCTGAAGGGCCACTTCGACCCGGAGAAGGAGGACCTGCCGCCCGAGAAGATCCCCCGGCAGCGCATGGGCAACCTCGACCGGTTCCCCCGTTTCCTGCAGGAAACCCGCAAGGCGCTGACGCCCACCGAGCGCGGAACCCTGGCCCACCTGGTGCTCCAGCATCTGGACCTGACCCGCCCGCTGAACGAGGCCGATGTGACCGCCCAGGTGGCCGACCTGGTCGCCCGGCAGGTGCTGACCGCCGAGCAGGCCGAGGCGGTGGAGGCGGGGCCGATCGCCCGCTTCTTCGCCTCGGACCTGGGGCAGCGGATCCGCCGGGAGCCCGGCAGGGTGCAGCGGGAGCTGTCGTTCACCCTGGCGATCCCCGCCGGCGAGGTCTACGCCGACCTGGCGCCGGAGATCGCCGCCGGCGAGAGCGTGATCGTGCAGGGCATGATCGACCTCTTGCTGGAAGAGGAGGATGGCTACGTGCTGGTGGACTACAAGACCGACCGCCGGGAGCCCGAGGAGGCGGCCAAGCGGTACGGGATTCAGATCTCCCTCTACCGCCGGGCGGTGGAGGAGATTCTGGGCCGCCCGGTGGCCGAGGCCTACCTGCACTTCCTGGCCAGCGACCGGTCGATCCGGCTGTAGTAAGAGGAGGTATATCTATGGCGGTGCAAGCGGCGATTTGGGCCTGGGTAGAAACCCTCCCGGCATGGCAGAGTGACTTGGTTCGTCGACTATGTGCCAACACGTCCCTGAATGAGAGCGAACTCCAACAGGTTAAGCGCAATCTGTTGGCAGAGGTTGGTCTGCCGGATTCGGGGCCAGTCGAAAAACCGATACCGGCAAAGTTAGGGGACATACCGGCTGATGCGGCGGTAAGCGGGTCCGTGCGCCTTCGTGCCATCGGGGATCTCAAGAACGTCGGGGCGATCGAGCCAGGCCAACGTCTAGTGTTCAGCCGCGACGGACTAACAGTAATCTACGGTGACAACGGTGCAGGCAAGTCCAGTGTGGCCCGACCTCTCAAGCAGGCATGTCGTGCTACAGATACGTCCACCGTTATCTTGCCCAATGTCTTTTCTGCGAGTTCTGCCGAAGGTGAAGTCACGATTGAGTACGAAGAGGGCGCGAATGTCAAAACTCTGATCCGTAAGGTTAACACCGCACCAGAGCCGGTGCTCTCAACAATCAGCGTGTTCGATTCTGGCACGGCTCGGTTCTATATGGCCAACGAGAATGAGGTGGCCTACATCCCCTCTGGACTCACCCTCTTCGAGCGGTTGGTTCAAGCCCAGAACCGATTGCGTGAGATGCTCCAGGAGGAGATCGATCTCCTCCAGAGAGATAGACCGGCGTTCGTGGAGAGTGAGTTCTCTACGGACACTCCGGTGAGGCAACTGCTGTCGTCACTCTCTGAAAGGACAGTACCCAAGGAAGTTCTGAAATGGGGCTCCCTAACCCTGGGTGAAGAAGAAAGGTTATCCCATCTGGAGAAAGCAGTTGCAACAATGCAATTAACTGATCCGACAAAACTTGCTCGGGATCTCCGACGAAAGGCGGAAGACGCTCGGCGGCTCAAGCGATTACTTGATGATGTAGGACAAGCTCTGCGTGATGAATCTGTACAGCAGGTGCAGAGAGCGGACCTTGAGGCTGAGGCTGCACTGGAAGCGGCGCGACTTGCGTCTGGGGAGGCCTTTGCAGGTGAACCAATTCGTGGGGTTGGAAGCGTCCCATGGAAACTGTTGTGGGATGCTGCGAGGAAGTTCTCCTTGGAGCAGGCCTATCCGGGCCTACCTTTCCCGGTAACTGATGGGGAAGCCCGATGCGTACTTTGCCACCAGCCCTATGATGACCAGGCAAAACAGCGCATGCGTCGTTTTGAAGAGTTTGTTCGCAATGACGCTGAAACGAGTGCACGCCAGGCTGAGGTTAAGCGGAACCAATTGAGGGATTACCTGTTAGCAGCCTCCGTGGTGGCGGTGGCCGGCTCACCTGCGCAGACAATAATACACGATGAGATTCCGGAGTTAGCTGCCCGGGTCGATGGCTTTTACCAGTCGGCATTGGCTCGTCTCGAAGCGACGAAGATGGCACTGCAAACTCACTCTTGGTTTCAGATTCCCCAACTAGTGGATAACCCGAGTTCGAGCATTGCAGAGTGGGCAGATAAGCTTGAGCAAGAAGCCAAGGTCAACGAGCAGATGACACAACCCGATGAGCAAAGCAAGGCGATCAAGGAGCTGGCTGAACTCAAGGCCCGCAAGCGTTTACAGACAAGGTTACAGGAGGTGCTGGATTACATATCCAGATTGAAGAGGGCAAGTCTGTTGCAGAAGGCTCATAGGAGTGCAGCTACGACTAGCATTACCAGCAAGCTAAACGAGTTGATGGGTCAGGTGGTGACAGAAGGCCTTCGTCAGCGGCTGTCTCAAGAGCTGATGGCTTTGCGTTGTGAGTCAGTTCAGGTGAGGATGGACAGCAAGGGCGTAAAGGGCAAGACTCATGTCTTTCTGAAGCTCAACGCTACTAAGGCGAATGTCAAGGTGCAGGAGGTTCTAAGCGAAGGCGAACAAAGGGCTGTGTCCTTGGCATTCTTCCTAGCCGAAATCTCGTCATCTACTCATGACGGTGGTGTCATCTTGGACGACCCGGTATCCTCGCTGGATCACAGGCGCAGAGACCATGTTGCGCATCGCCTGGCGCAGGAAGCCAAACGACGGCAGGTCATTGTATTTACCCACGATCTGAACTTCCTGTTCGAGTTGACTAGGGCAGCCGAACAACAAGGAGCACCATGCCGGCTCTCTTCCATTCGGAGCGCGGCTGGAATGGTGGGCTTAGTTGAAAACGATGCGCCATGGTTGGCCCAGGATGTTAGGGCGAGGATTGGTCACCTCAAGAATGAACTTCAGTCGAGGTTAAGGAAGCTTGAGAGTAATGCTGACCCAAGATACCCATATGAAGCGAAAAACTTCATGTTGCTGCTACGGGAGACCTGGGAACGGCTCGTTGAAGAGAGGCTACTCAACAAGGCCATTCTTCGCTTTGATCCTGCCATTCAGACACAACGATTGGAGAAGGTAAAAGACCGCCTCACCCCTGATATCATCCTTGAGGTAGTTCAAGGCATGACGGAGACTTCAGCGTGGGTCCATGATCAGGCTGCGTCCATCAATAAGGAACCACCCAGCACTCCTGTTATGGAAGAATCTCTTAGGAAGATTGAGGACCTATCAAAGCGCCTTCCTCCAAGATAAGGAGGAGTTGATATGCCGCGTCAACTGACCCGCGCCGAGCAGGAGGCGCAGCGGGTGCTGGCACGGGCGAAAGAGGAGTTCCAGGCGCTGGAGGAGGACTGGCACTCCTACCTGCTCGATGTGGAGCTGCTGGCCAGCCTGCTCTTCAACCTGGGCGTGCAGCAGGTCCCCGACCTGCGGGTGGGCGGCCGGGAGTACGCCGCCTTCCTGGAGGCCAGCCAGGGGCTCATCGTGGTGGAGGCGAATCACCACGAGCACCGGCGCCGCTTCTCCGTCGCCCACGAGGTGGGCCATTTCGTCTTGCACTACCTGCCCAGGACCGGCGGCGACACCTACCGCTGCACCCCGTCGGACATGGAGCGGGGGAGCGAGCCCACCGGGACCGGGGCCGGGGTTACGCATGGGCGGCAGGAGTGGGAGGCGAACCTCTTCGCCGCCGAGCTGCTGATGCCCGAGCAGCCGGTGCTGGCCATGTACCGGGTGGTGGGCGGGAGCGTCAGCCGGCTGGCGAAACACTTCTGCGTATCGCCGCAGGCAATGGAGATTCGGCTGAAGCGGCTTCCGCTGCCCTTCCGGCCCAAGCGGTAGACTGCGTTAGTCGGTCCCCGTGTCGAGAAAAGGTGAGCGAAAACCAGGACACGCCTTCAGGTTTCGACATACCCAAAGGCGTGTTCTGTGCACTAGATTGGTCGCCGCCGTCCATCATTTGGGACGGTGACTGCGGGCTCCTGGGCGCCCCCATTCGGGCGTCCCTTTTCATTGTGGTCAGAGCGGGTGAACCTCTGGGTTTGCTTGGCACCCACCGGCCGGACGCTCAATCCATCGTGAGCATGACATTGTAAGGCCTTGGGTTCGTCTTGTGAGACCTTGGGTTCGTCTTGTGAGACCTTGGGTTCGTCTTGTAAGACCTTGGGTTCGTCTTGTAAGACCTTGGGTTCGTCTTGTAAGACCTTGGGTTCGCATTGTGAAGGCTTGGGCTTGCCTTGTAAGGCCTTGGGTTCGCATTGAATCTCATGTGCAGTTCTTGTGTCTTACTGATGATCTCAGTGTCCAACACACGGTCCGTCCTCGCGTCGTGTTTTGTGCTCCGTTGTTTATGCAGGGTCAGCCTGGGAAGCCCGAACAGCAAGGGTTCGGTAGCTGACTTTCTCCTGTGGGATATGCAACGATGAATATCGGCAAGCTTTCCTTCCCGCGTCCCCGGTCCATAGGAGTCCCATCGCGTCCGGTGGGGAGGTATGGCCAACCCCTATGGGCTGGGGGCCATCTGACGCAGGCAAGGGAAGGCAACCCCTGAAACCCGCACCGGGCAAGGGCGTGGCAGATCATCCCCAACGGTTTGTAAGCGCTTGTGAGCGTTTGTAAGAGAGATGGTACTCCTTGTGAGGCAGCAGGTAAGTCACCCGACTCGCCATTGCCCCCAGACTGCCGGCCAGCAGTCTGGGGGGGCCGCATTTTCATGGATCAAATCTGTCCGAATAGCAGGGTTGCCCGCCCTCCAGGGCCAATTACTTCATGAGACGAACTTTTTCTCAGCAGGGGGACTCAGACACAATGACAGCAGAGACACCCCAGAAGTCGCTTCAGTTGGCCGACTACTACCGACTCAACACCCTGTCCGAGGTCGCCGTCTCTCCCGACGGTCGCCAGGCCGTCTACGTGCAGCGATCCAGCCGTAAGTCGAAGAACGACCACTACACCAACCTCTGGCTGGTACAGACCGACGGCGCCGGACCGACCCACCGGCTGACCCGCACCCTCAGCCGCGACAGCTCCCCGGGCTTCTCCCCCGACGGCCGGTACCTCGCCTTCCTCTCCACCCGCGAGCACGAGATCGAGGTGGCGGAGAGCCAGGCCGAGGAGGCCAAGAACTCCAATGGCAAGCCCAAGAACGGCAAACCCAAGAGCCAGGTCTGGCTCCTCGACCTGGTGCGCGGCGGCGAGCCGCGCCAGGTGACCGCGCTCCCCGAGGGGGTCAGCGCCTTTGACTGGGCGCCCGACTCGGCCCGCCTCGTGGTGGTGGCCCGCACCCCTTCCCCGGCCCAGAAGAAGTACCTGGAAGCGATTCGGGGCGAGGAGCGCGGCCCGGTTCAGCTCCGGCGCATGCAGCACAAGGCCGACGGACGGGGCTTCCTCGACGAGGTGAAGACCCACCTGCACGTGGTCGATGTGGCCAGCCGGGCGATTACCCAGCTAACCGACGGCCCCTGCGATGAGAGCGAGGCCCGGTGGTCGCCCGACGGCCAGTGGATCGCCTTCGGCTCCAACCGCACCGGCAACGCCGACAGCAACCGTCGCCGGGACCTCTGGCTGATCCGGCCAGATGGCGGCGAGTGCAGGCGGCTCACCTTCGGCGATCTGAACGCAGCCGGGCTCGCCTGGTCGCCCGACTCCCGTCACATCGCCTTCATCTCCAACCTGGAGCCCGAGAATGCCTATAAGCTTCGTCATGCCCTGGTGGTCGAGGTCGCCTCCGCCCGGCCCGTGGCCGACCTGGCCGCCTGCGTCGGCGAGGGCTGGTCGGACCTGGGCGGCACCGTGCCCGACCTGGTGGGCGGGCAGGACCCGGTGGCCGCGGCCCGTCGCTACCCGGTGCCGGTGCAGCAGACCCCCTATCGCATCTTGACCGGCGGTCTTGACCGGACCATGATGAGCGCCCCGACCTGGCTGGACAACGACCGGGTGCTGATTCGGGCGGGGGACCGGGGCCAGACCCGGCTCCTGGTGGCGAGCCTCAACGGCGAGGCCGGCTTCATCTACCCGACCGACCGCTTCCAGGAGCTCTCCCTGGCTGCGGCAGCCGGCGGGCGAGTGGTGTTCAGCCTCGATGGCCCGCAGAGCGGGCCTGACCTCTATGCGCTGCCCGCGGACAATCTCGCAGGCGCAGAGCCCGTGCGGCTGACCGCCATCAACGAGGCGCTGATGGCGGAGCGGGAGCTTGCCCGCTACGAGCGCATCGAGTTCACCGGCAGCCTGGGCGACCGGGTGGAGGCGCTGGTGGCGGTTCCGCCAGGCTGGTCGCCGGAGGCGGGCCCCGCCCCGCTGATCGTCTCGATTCACGGCGGCCCCATGTCCTACGACAACCCCGCCTTCCACTTCCTGCGCCAGTACTGGGCCGGCATGGGCTACCTGGTGCTCATGGTCAACTACCACGGGTCGATCAGCTACGGCGAGGCCTTCTGCGAGTCGATTCGCGGCTCCTGGGGGCCGGTGGAGCACGGCGACCTGGAGGCCGGGGTGGACCAACTGGTGGCCCTGGGCTGGGCCGACCCGGAGCGGCTCTTCGTCACCGGCTTCAGCCAGGGCGGCATTATGACCAACTGGGCCGTCGGCCACACCGACCGCTTCCGGGCGGCGGTTAGCGAGCACGGCATGTGGAACTACCATATCTCCTTCGGCACCGACGACTGCCACCTCTGGTGGCAGGACGACATGGGCGTTCCCTGGCAGAACCCGGAGACCTATGCCAAGGCCTCGCCCGCCTCGGGGCTGGAGAAGATCAAGACCCCGACCTTGATTATGGCGGGCGAGCACGACTGGCGCTGCCCGCTGGTGGAGTCGGAGCAGATGTATGTCGCGCTGCAGAAGCGGGGCGTGCCGACCCAGCTGGTGGTCTACCAGGGCGAGTGGCATGCGGTCAGCCGGCCCCGCCGCATGATCGACCGCATCCGGCGTATCTGTAACTGGTTCGCCCAGTACGGCGGCATCTCCCTGACCGACGAGAGCGCCGAGGGCTACCCCAACGTGGAGTAGCAAGAAAGGAGGCCGCCCACGCCATGGGCGGCCTCCTGCGGCCTCCTTCGCCTACACACGCCCTGTCTCTCTGGCCCGTAAGAGCGCCAGCACCTCTTCGTCCGATGCCGGCTCGAACCGGCGATAGACCTGGCCCACGTGGGTGAAGCCGGGAGGGGTGGTCAGACAGAGCAGGTCATCTACAGCCCCGGCAAAGATTCGCTCCACACCGGGCGGCCCCACCGGGACGGCCAGAATCAGCCTGGCGGCGCCCAGCCGCCGCAGCCACCGCAGGGCAGCCAGCGCCGTGGCGCCCGTGGCGATGCCGTCGTCGACCACGACCACCGTGCGGCTCGCCGGCTGGGGCTGGGGTCGCCCGCCCCGCAGCAGGCGGTTCCGCTGGTGCCACTCCGCCTTGGCCGTGCTCACCGCCTGATCGAGCAGCGTCCGGCTCAGGTGCCCCTCGGCGGCCCAGGAACTCAGGAGCGGGTCGCCGTCGGGGCCGATGGCGCCAATGGCCGCTTCAGGGTAGTCAGGGTGCCCGATCTTCCGCACGATCAGGGCATCCAGTGGCGCCTTCAGCCGGCGGGCCAGTTCGGCGGCCACGACGATCCCGCCGCGCGGAAGCCCAAGCACCAGGGGGGGTTCTGTCCGGTCCGGGTCAGCCAGTGCAGGCCACCGGCGAACCAGCGCCTCTCCCAACGAACGGCCTGCCTCCACCCGGTTGGCAAAGATCAACGTCACTCCTGAGCCACCCTCCTTCCTCCATCCAGCCAGACCGCCTTGTGATCACCTTCAATGTATACCAACCGGCCACTTTGCGGAAGGAAAAGAGACCCAGCGAGAGGTAACGACACATTCATCGTGTAATTGTTACAGTCAGTCTCTCATCAATAGACGGAGGTGCCGATATGTCCAGCAAGAGCCTGCAGGAACTGGTTCGGGAAGTGGTCCCCTTCGGCGTCGAAGCCCGGCGCTGGCTCCACCAGCATCCGGAGCTGAGCTTCCAGGAGAAGGAGACCTCGGCCTATGTTGCCGCCAAGCTGCGGGAGATGGGCTATGAGCCCCAGGTGGGCATCGGCGGTGGCTATGGCATCAAGGCGGTCCTCAAGGGCGCCCGTCCTGGTCGGACCATCGCCCTGCGGGCCGATATGGACGCCCTGCCCATCGCAGAGGAGACCGGTCTCCCCTTCGCCTCCACCATCCCGGGGGTGATGCACGCCTGCGGCCACGACATGCACACCGCCACGCTGCTGGCGACGGCGAAGGCGCTCAAGTCGCTGGAGGGCGAACTGGCGGGGAACGTGGTCTTCATCTTCCAGCCGGCCGAGGAGACGCTGCCGGGCGGCGCCATCTCGATGATCCGGGATGGGGTGCTGGAGAACCCGCACGTCGATGCGGTCTTTGGCATGCACGTGGACCCCTTCCTGCCCGCCGGCCAGCTGGCCTTCGGGGCGGGACCCCGCTACGCTGCGGCCGACATGTTCGACGTGACCATCTACGGCCGGGGCGGCCACGGCGCGGCGCCGCACCAGACGGTGGATGCGGTGCTGGTTGGAGCGCAGGTCGTCAGCGCCCTGCAGCACATTCACAGCCGCCAGATGGATCCCATGGACCAGCTGGTGGTGACGGTGGGGCACTTCCAGGCGGGCTCCAAGCACAATATCATCGCCGACACCGCCCTGCTGCAGGGCACCGTCCGGAACATGAGCCCGGCGCTGCGGGAGCGCATCGCCGCCATGATGGAACAGGTGATCGCCGGGGTCTGCGCCACCTACGGCGCCGGCTTCAAGTTCGATTATCACCGGGGCTACCCGGTGCTGGTGAACGACCCGGCTATGACCGAGGTGGCCCGGGCTGCCGGGGCCAAGACTGTGGGGGCCGACTCGGTCAAGGAGTCGCCGTCGGCCATGTACGGCGAGGACTTCTCCTACTTCCTGCAGGAGCGGCCCGGCTCCTTCGGCAGCCTCGGCGCCCGGGAGCCGGATGCCACCGAGTGCTACCCCTGCCATCACCCCAAGCTCATGGTTGCCGATGAGCAGGCGATGCCGGTGGGGGTGGCCTACTACCTGAACCTCGTGACCACCTATCTCGCCGGTTAACGACCTGCTTATTAAATAGAAGGAACCCACCGCTGGCCTTTGCGCCAAAGGTGGGTTCTTCTTGTCCTTACTGCTTGAGACGGGGGTCCAGCGTATCCCGCAGCCAGTCGCCCATCAGGTTGAGGCCCAACACCGTGATCTGCAGCGCCAGGCCCGGGAAGGTGGCGACCCACCAGTGGGTGGTAATGTAGTTGCGGCCATCGGCCAGCATACCACCCCAGGTGACGGTGGGCGGCTGAATACCCAGCCCCAGGAAGGTGAGCGCTGACTCGGCGATGATCACCCGGGGCACCTCCAGGGTGGAGAGTACGATCAGCGTACCGATCACGTTGGGCAAGACGTGCCGCCGGATCGTGGCCCCATCGTTGTTGCCCAGCGCCTGTGAGGCGACCACGAACTCTCGCTCCCGCAGGGCCAGCACCTCGGAACGCACCACCCGGGCGTAGATCACCCAGCCGGCGACGCCCAGGACCGCCACCGTCTTCCAGACGCCGGTGCCCAGCACCGCCATGATCGCCAGGGCGAGGAGCGTGAAGGGGAAGGCGAGCTGAATGTCGCCCAGGCGGCCGATCACGTCGTCGAGCCGTCCGCCCTTGAAGCCGCCGATCAACCCCAGCGTCACACCGAGGCCGCCCGAGATCAGCACAGCGCTCAGGCCGACCAGCAGGGAGACCCGGGAGCCGTAGATCAGCCGGCTCAAGATGTCGCGTCCCAGGTGGTCGGTGCCGAGCCAGTAGCTGGGGTTGGCGCCCTCCATCCAGAAGGGCGGGAGGAGCTTGTGCTCGATCTCCTGGAGAATCGGGTCATGCGGGGAGATCACCGGGGCGAAGATGGCGGCGAAGACCACGCCTGCCACCACCAGGACCCCGAACAGGGAAAGCTTGCGCCGCCAAAGGTTGCGGAGCGCCCGCCGCCGCAAGCGCTGGGCCGGGGTGGGTTCTGCCGGCGCCTCAGCCGGTTTCTTCACCGTCGCTTCTGCTGCCATCGAATCCACCTCCTAGGAGTAGCGAATGCGGGGATCCAGGAGCCCGTACAGAACGTCAGTGGCCAGGTTGATCACCACGATGATCAGGGCGAAGAGGAAGACCGCCGCCTGGACCACGTAGAAGTCACGGTTGTAGATCGCCTTGACCACAAAGCTGCCCACGCCCGGCCAGGCGTAGATTGTCTCGGTAATCACCGAGCCGCTGAGCAGGGCGCCCAGGTGCAGGCCGATCACCGTCACCACCGGGATCAGGGCGTTGCGCAGGGCGTGCTTGTACAGCACGGAGCGCTCGTTAATTCCCTTGGCCCGGGCGGTGCGGATAAAGTCCTGGGTCATCACCTCGAGCATGCCAGAGCGGAGCATCCGCATGATAGAGGCCGAGGTGTAGGCGGCCAGTGTGGCGGCCGGCAAGATATACGAGGTCCAGTCAGACTTGCCGCCGGCGGGCAGCCACTTCAGCTGCACGCCGAAGACGATGATCAGCAGGATACCGAGCCAGTAGACCGGCATCGACTGGCCCAGCAGGGCCAGCACCGTGCCAACGGTATCGACGAAGGAGCCGCGACGGGTTGCCCCGATTACCCCAACGGGAATGGCGATGCCAATCGCCATGGCCAGGGCCACCAGCGACAGGTTCAGCGTGGCGGGCATCCGCTCGAAGATCAGCATCATTGCCGGCTCCTGGTGGCGGAGCGAGTCACCGAAGTCGAGGAAGAGGACACCCTTCAGGTACTCGAGGAATTGAATGATCATCGGCCGGTTAAAGCCAAGCTGCGTCCGCAGCAGTTCGATATCCGCCTCGGTCGCATCGAGCGGCGCCATCAGACGAACCGGGTCGCCGGTCATACGAGTGATTAGGAAGACGGCCACAGTCACGCCCAAGATCACGATCACGGCGTGGCCCAGTCGCTTCATCAGGTAGCGAGTCACCGGTCAACCCCCCTTGAGTCTTAGAGAACAGGGCCGCCCCGGGCGGGGCGGCCCCCAGTGCTCTGGTTTTGATGCCAGGGTTCTAGTTGTTCAGGGAGGCGTGGAAGAGGTTGATCTCCTCGTCGGAGCGGGCCTCCCAGTTGAGCCGCTTCGAGACGCCGTAGACGTCCTTCTGCTGCCAGTTGACCAGGCGGGCGGCCTCGTCATGGATAATCTGGAGCGCCTTGTGGTAGAGCTTCTCGCGCTCCTTGGGATCCATGATCGACCGGGCCTTCCCGATGGCGGCATCAGACTCAGGGTTGCTGTAGGTGGAGAAGGAGCCGGACTTGGTCAGAAGCGGAGCCAGGGTGCCGTCGGCGTCCCAGGTGTTGTTGCCCCAGCCGAGGAGGTAGAGGCCCTTCTGCTCCCGGGAGACCATCAGGTTGACGTGGTTGCCCCACTCGTTGACCTGCAGCTTGACGTTGACGCCGACCTTCTGAAGCTGACCGGTGATCGCCTCGGCCATCTCCTTGTCCATGGCGTAGCGGCCGTTGGGGGTGTCGAACTGAATCTCTTCACCCTTGTACCCGGACTCAGCCAGGAGCTTCTTGGCCAGCTCGGGGTCGTACTTGTACGGCTTCAGGCTCGGGTTGTCGCCGAAGTGAGACGGGGTGAGGGCGGTGGCCACCGGGTAGCCGTTGCCCAGCAGCACGTTCTTGATCAGCGAGTCGATGTCGACGGCGTGGGTCAGGGCCTGGCGGAACTTCGGGTTGGCGGTAATGCCGCCCTTCTGGGTCTGGAAGGCCACATAGATGACGCGGACGCTGGGAACGTCGGCAATCTTGGTGTCCTTGCCGTTCTTGATGGCTTCGATCTGGTTGGCCGGCACGTTGACGATGATGTCAGCCTGGCCGCTCTGGAGCTGGGCGATGCGGGTGGCCGCCTCGCCGACGGGCTTGAAGATCACCTTCTGGATCTTCGGGGCGCCACGCCAGTAGTCGGGGTTGGCCTCGAGGACCGCCTCCTCCTGCTTCACCCACTTGGTGAGCTTGTAGGGGCCGGTGCCGACGGGGTTCTTGGCCAGGTGATCCTTGCCCTTCTCGGCCAGGTACTTGGCGCTGATGATATGCTCAGACGCCAGGCGGTTGGGGAGGATCGGGTAGGGAGCCGAGGTGATGATGTGAACGGTATGGCTGTCGATGATCTTGATTTCCTTGATCGCCGAGATGTTGTTCCGGCGGGGGGACTTCTCGTCGGGGTTGATAATCCGCTCGAGGGAGACCTTGACGTCCTCGGCGGTGAACTCATTGCCGTTGTGGAACTTGACGCCCTTGCGGAGCTTGAACTCCCAGGTGTTCTCGTCAAGCGCCTTCCACTCGGTGGCCAGGCCCGGCTCGAACTTCATCTCCTTGTTCCGGTAGATCAGGGTGTCATGGATGTTGTTCAAGATGTTATGGGCCGGAGTCTCGGCGTGTCCAGCAGGGTCCAGCGTGGTGGCGTCCACACCTTGAAGCACGACTACCGGCTTCTGTTCCACTGCCTTGGGGGCATCCTTGGGTGCATCCTTTGTGTCTGTCTGGTTCTGCTTGGAACGGTTGGCCCCCCCGCATCCCGTAATGAAGATGGCCAGGGCAAGCAGGACCACGGCGACCTTGCTAAAGCGTCCGAGTCGTCGCATCAGAATATCCCCCTTCTGAGTGTTGGGGAACCGTAATTCGACAAGAATCGCTATTCCACCTGCGAGAAACATGATTAAACCAAACGATTTTGCCTATGGAAATTCAAGGGGATGGGGGAATGTAGCCATTTGGGTGAACGGTGTGCACTTCGTTGATGGAACTATACGGTGCCCAGGGAGGAATAGCCCTTCCTAGGGCGAATGTAAACGTCCAATCCGATTCAGAGAGATCCGAATGCACTATCGAAAATAGTCTATTTGGACCAGTTGGAAGTGAGCCTTTCTATTCAAGGGGTTTACGTCACGCCGTTGAAACTATCAGCTTCAAATCTTCGAAGTATGGAAGGAGGGTGGGAGTTTCGGGATCTCTGAATTGGCTGTCGGATCAAAAATAATCATGGCACACAGGGGGAACAGACAGATGAAACGGATTCTGGCACTGCTCGTGGTAATGGCGCTGTTGGCTGGCTGCGGCGGCACCAAGCAGCCGTCCGGCGGGGGCTCCGCTCCTGCTGCAGCGAAGGAGATTAAGATCGGCCTGATCGCTCCGCTCACCGGTGACGTTAAGACCTTCGGCGAGTCCACCAAGAACGGCTTTGAGCTGGCGCTGGAGCAGGTCAACTACAAGGTCGGCGACATCACCATTAAGACCGTGATCGGCGACGACCGCAATGACCCGACCGAGGGCGTCAACCTGGCCACCAAGTTCATCACCCAGGACAAGGTTCAGGCGATCATCGGCTCGGTTACCTCCAAGGTGACGATCCCCGTCACCGAGGTGGCCAACCAGAACAAGGTGGTCCTGGTGACCGGCACCGCCACCAACGAGAAGGTGACCGTGGGCGAGAAGGGCCGTAAGGATTACATCTTCCGGGCCTGCTTCATCGACTCGTTCCAGGGCGAGGTGGGCGCCAAGTTCGCCCTGAACACCCTGAAGGTCAAGACCGCTGCCGTTCTGTACGACAAGGGCAACGACTACACCGTGGGCCTCGCCGAGAACTTCAAGAAGAACTTCGAGGCTGGCGGCGGCAAGGTTGTTGGCTGGGAGGCCTACTCCAAGGACGACACCGACTTCTCCGCCGTCCTGACCAAGCTGGCCGGCCAGAAGCCCGAGATGCTCTACCTCCCCGACTACTACAACAAGGTCTCCCTGATCGGCAAGCAGGCCAAGGCCAAGGGGCTGAACGTCCCGATGATCGGCGGCGACGGCTGGGATTCCTCCGACATCGACTGGGAGACCATGGCGGGTGGCTACTTCACCAACCACTACTCCGCCGACGACCAGCGGCCTGAGGTCCAGAAGTTCGTCAAGGAGTACGAGGCGAAGTACAAGGTGAAGCCCGACGCCCTGGCGGCCCTGGCTTACGACGCTACCCTCGTCCTGCTGGAGGGCATCCGGCAGTCCAAGAGCACCGATGCCACCAAGATCCGTGAAGCGATCCAGACCCTGAAGGACTTCACCGCTGTCAGCGGCAAGATCACCTACGACAAGAATGGCAACCCGATTAAGAGCGCTGCCATTCTGCAGGTGCAGGCCAACAAGAGCCTGAAGTTCATCGAGAGCGTCAAGCCCTAGAGCAGCAATACAGCGCCAGGGCGGGGCCCGAGAGGCTCTGCCCTGGCGCACCCATCATAGGGGGCAGCAGTGAAATGGCGTTGCTGGAGCAACTGATCAATGGGCTGCAGTTGGGGTTTGTCTACGCCCTGATCGCGCTCGGATATACCATGGTCTACGGCATCATTCGACTGATCAACTTCGCCCACGGTGAGGTATTCATGGTGGGCGCATTCCTGTTCTTCTTCGGCTTCACTGCCTGGGGACTCCCCTGGCCGGTGGCCGCTTTGGTCGCCATGGCCGGCGCGACCATCCTTGGGATGACCATTGAGAGGCTCGCCTATCGACCCCTACGCGAGAAGGGCGCGCCGCGGATCGCCGCCCTCATTACGGCGATCGGCGTCTCACTCTTTCTCCAATACTTCACCAGCCTGAAGTTCGTCTTTACCGCCAACTTCCGGGTTGTGCCCCGCCCCTTTGAAGATAAGCTCTTCAAACTGGGTGGGGTCAGCATCAGCCTTGTGCAGATTCTGGTCATCGTCGTGGTGATCGTCTTGCTGCTGGCCCTGCAGTACGTGGTCTACCGGACCAAGGTGGGCAAGGCGATGCGGGCTGTCTCCGTCGACCAGGAGGCCGCCCGGCTCATGGGCATCGACGTGGATAAGGTGATCTCCTACACCTTCGGCATCGGTTCGGCTCTGGCCGCTGCGGCGGGCGCCCTCTTTGCCATGGCCTACTCGCAGATCTTCCCGTTCATGGGGGTCATGCCGGGCCTGAAGGCATTCACGGCAGCGGTGCTGGGCGGTATCGGCAACATTCCCGGCGCCGTGCTGGGCGCCCTGATCATGGGGCAGGCCGAGGTGCTGACGGCGGCCTATATCACCTCCGACTACCGGGACGCCATCGCCTTCTCGATCTTGATCATCGTGCTCCTGGTCCGCCCTGCCGGTATTCTCGGCAAGGCCGGACCGGAGAAAGTATAGGGGAGGTGTGGCCATGCGTCCGCAGCCGAAGACGCTGATCGCGGCCGGGGCCCTCCTCGGTCTGTACGTGGTTTTAGAAATCCTCCGCAGAAGCGGTGTGGTCAACATCTATTGGTCCCAGATCATGGACCTGAGCCTGATCATCACCATTTCGGCGGTGGGGCTCAGCCTGATCTACGGCTTCGCCGGCCAGTTCTCCCTGGGTCACGCCGCCTTCTACGGGATCGGCGCCTACACCGCCGGCTTTATCACCAAGTCGATGGGGGCAGCCCCCCACTGGTTCATCATCGCCCTGATCGTCGGGGCCGCAACCGCCGGTCTGGCCGGCTTTGTCATCGGCCTGCCGATCCTGCGGCTCCGCTCTGACTACCTGGGCATTGCCACCCTGGGCTTTGGCATCATTGTCAAGGTGGTGCTGGACAACACCGACAAGTTCGCCCCCTCCATGGGCGGCCCCCGGGGTATGCTGGGGATTCCGCAGGTGTCCACCTTCGCCTGGATCTTCTGGCTGGCGGTGGTCGCCGTGCTGCTGGTTCGCAACCTGATGCTCTCCAGCCATGGGCGCACCTGCATCTCGGTCCGGGAAGATGAGGTGGCGGCCGATATTATGGGCATCGACACCACCCGGGCCAAGACGCTGGCCTTCGTGCTGGGCTGCGCCCTGGCCGGTCTGGCCGGCGGCCTCTACGCCCACCGCTACCCCTTCCTGCATCCCTCCAGCTTCGACTTCCTCAAGTCGCTGGATGTGCTCCTGGTGGTGGTGTTGGGCGGGCTGGGCAGCCTGACCGGCACCGTGATCACCGCCGTGATCTGGGTCTTCCTCCTGGAGGGCCTGCGGGCGGTGCTGCCCCAGGACTTCCTGGACTGGCGCGGCGTGATCTACGCCCTGATCCTGATCGGCGTGATGGTCGGACGTCCGCAGGGGCTCATGGGCGGCAAGGAATTCAGCATCGACGGCCTGCAGCGGCTATTCAAGTCCGGAAAGGGGGAGAGCGGCCGTGCCTCTTCTTGAGTGCCAGGCGGTCTCCCGCCACTTCGGCGGCCTGAAGGCCGTCAACAACTTCAACCTAACGCTGGAGGTCGGCGAGCTGGTCGGCCTGATCGGCCCCAACGGCGCCGGCAAGACCACCGCCTTCAACGTGATCTCCGGCATCTTCCCGGCTACCCAGGGCAAGGTGCTCTTCCAGGGGCGCTCGCTGGAGGGGATTCCCCCCTACCGCGTCACCCAGTTGGGCATCGCCCGCACCTTCCAGAACATCCGCCTCTTCAAGCAGATGACCGTGCTGGACAACGTCCGTACGGTGATGCATCACCGGGTGGGCTACGGCCTGTTCGACGCCCTGCTGCACACCCCGCGCTACGCCGTGCGTGAGGCAGAGATCACCGCCAAGGCCGAAGCGCTGCTGGAGCGCATGAACCTGCTGAACCGCAAGCACGAGCGGGCGGGCAGCCTGCCGTATGGCGATCAGCGCCGCCTGGAGATCGCCCGGGCGCTGGCCCTGGAGCCCCATCTGCTCCTGCTGGATGAGCCGGCGGCGGGCATGAACCCCTCCGAGGTCTCCAGCCTGCTGGCGATGATCCGCTCGATCAAGCAGGACTTCAACCTGACGGTGCTTCTGATCGAGCACCAGATGGGCCTGGTCATGAACCTGTGCGAGCGGCTTGTGGTTCTGGACTTCGGTGAGACCATCGCCGAGGGGACGCCCTCTGAGATTCAGAACAACCCCCAGGTGCTGGAAGCCTATCTCGGCAAGGGGGTAGAGGCGTCATGATTCTGCAGGTCAAGGACCTTCGGGTCAGCTACGATGGGATCGAGGCGCTGCACGGCATCTCCTTCGATGTGAACAAGGGGGAGATCGTCACCCTGATCGGCGCCAACGGCGCCGGCAAGTCGACCACGCTGCGCACGCTCTCCGGGTTGGTCAAGGCCAAGGGAGGACAGATTCTCTTTAACGGGTCCGATATCACCAAGACCCCCGCCCACCGGATCGTCGCCCTGGGCATGGGCCACGTGCCCGAGGGCCGCCGGGTCTTCACGAACCTGACGGTGCGGGAGAACCTGGAGATGGGCGCCTACATCGCCCCCCTGGGCGATTTCCAGCGGAACCTGGAGCGGGTCTACACCAACTTCCCCCGCCTGAAGGAGCGGGAGAGCCAGGTGGCCGGCACCCTCTCGGGCGGCGAGCAGCAGATGCTGGCCATGGGCCGGGCGCTGATGCTCAATCCCAGCATTTTGCTGATGGATGAGCCCTCCATGGGCCTCGCGCCCCGGCTGGTCAGCGAGATCTTCCGGATCATCCAGGAGATCAACCAGATGGGCACCACGGTGCTCCTGGTGGAGCAGAACGCCAACATGGCGCTCTCCATCGCCCAGCGGGCCTACGTGCTCGAGACCGGCCGGATTGTGCTCTCCGGCCCCGCCGAAGAGCTGCGGGAGCACCCGCGGGTCCGGGCGGCCTACCTGGGCCACGTATCGTAGTTTCAGTCGCATCGAGCCGGGGTCTACGGGCCCCGGCTCGTTTTTTTTTCGCCGCCGCTGCGCAACCTATTCCCGTTAACCGCTTCGAACAACGGCTGAAAAAAGGATGATGCAACGCCATGCAGAGACGGGGTTCCCTGCTTCCGTGGCTGGTGGCAGCCGGAAGCCTGGCGGCGGCCTATCGGATCTGGCGTGACTCCTTCATTCCCTACTACCCCGGTGTGGCGCTGCAGAACGGGCTGGAACTGCTCAGCCGGCCCCGCCGGGTGCTGGCGATCGGGCCGCACCCCGATGATCTGGAGTGCTTTGTGGGCGGCACCCTGAAGCTGCTAACCCTGAACGGCAGCGCCGTCACCATGGCGGTGCTCTCGCGAGGCGAGGGGGCCACCCACCGGGCGAATATCGGCGAGATCCGGCGCAAGGAGGCGGAGGAGGGGGCGACGGTCCTGGGGGCAGAGATCGTGCAGCTGAGCCTCCCCGATGGCTCCATTCGCCCGGGGCCTGCCCTGGAGGAGAGCATCGACCAGCTCTGGCGCAGGGTCGAGCCCGACCTGGTCCTGGCCTTTGACCCGGAGGGGCCGCTCCCCTTCGGCACGAACCAGGACCACCTGGCGCTGGGGGCGGCGGTGCTGAAGAGGGCGCGCGGGGCGGTTCGCCACGGGACGAGGGTCTACTTCTACGCCTCGCCCCGGCCGAATGTCCTGGTGGATGTGACCGAGGTGATCTTGGAGAAGACCAACGCCCTGCGGGCCCACCGGAGCCAACTCTACGGTCCCGACTGGGTGACCAGTTCCTTCGTTCGGACGGTCAGCCGCTTGAGCAGCCGGAAGGGTCCGGCCATCTACACAGAAGGGCTGTTCCGACTGGTTTGAGGAGGTGGCAGATGTGGAGAGAAGCAGCCTTGTCCGGCCGAAAATCGACCTCTCCCTCCGGGAGAAGCGGCTCCGGTTTGACCTGCTGTTCAATATGGCCCGAACCGGCCCGATGCAGGCGCTTGCCGCCCGGGCTGTGGCGCCTGACAGCCCGAAGCTGGCGCTGGCCCTGGGGGAGCTGCTGGTCGGCTCTCCCCGCCGGGTGCTGGCCCTGACCTGCCACGAAGATGACCTGGAGTTCTTTGCCGGCGGCACGCTGCGCCGCATGGCGCTGGCGGGGAGCCAGATACACGCCGTGGTCCTGAGCGATGGCGAGAAGCGGGGCAACTGGACCGATCTGGCCGACAAGCGGGTGTCGGAGCAGGAGCGGGCGGCCCGTATGCAGGGCTACGCCTCGGTCCAGTTTATCGGGCTGCCGGACTTCGGCCTTCCCGAAGACCCCCGGCTGGAACGCCTGGTGGCCAGGGCCTGGGATCAGCTCTGGCCCGAGGTGGTCTTCGCCTTCGACCCCAAGGAGATCTTGCCCCAGACCGCCAACCGGGATCACAAGGCGCTGGGCCGCACGGTGATGGACCTGGCCCGGGCCCGCTTTCACACCGGGGCGGAGGTCTACTTCTACGGGACGCGCCACCCCAATGTGCTGGTGGACATTACGGCGGTGATGGGCGAGAAACTCCAGGCGGTGAAGGCACACCAGAGCCAGATGGTCCTGTTCAGCGAGGAGGAGACCGACGCCTTCTTCCGGCTCATGGCCCGGATTCACGCCGGCAACAGCGGGGTGGCGTACGCGGAGCCTCTCTTCCGGTTGATGTGAGCCTCCTTGCTTTCCGGTCATTCTCCTTCACACCGGCTGGCAGGTCACTGCCAGGCTGTGTCGAACAGTTGAGTACCCGCCCCGGCAGGAGTTGGGGCGGAGGAAGGGGCGTTCGTCTTGAGCCGCTTTGAAGAGGAGAAGGATCGGGAAGCCGGAGACATACAGGAGAGGGCCGGCAGACCCCGGGCCAAGAGGCCCGGCCCCCGGTCGAATGGGCAGGGCAGGCCGGCGGGCAAGCCTGCAGGGAAGCCGCTGGGGAAGCCTGCAGGGAAGCCACTGGGAAAGCCGCTGGGGAAGCCTGCAGGGAAGCCGCTGGGCAAGCCTGTAGGGAAGCCGCTGGGGAAGCCACCGGGGAAGCCGCTGGGGAAGCCCGCAGGGAGGCCGGCGGCGAAGCTGCCTGTCCGGCGCCCCTCCGAGGCCATCCCGGCTCCCCGGCTTGACCCCCTGGCTGCAGCCAAGCTGACCTGGCAGCCGACCCTCAGGTGGTGCCAGAAGGAGCTGCGCGAGGTCCGCCTGATGGACCCCCGGGTACAGGCGGCGGTCGAGCAGTTCCAGGCCCTGGTACGGGCTGTACTGGCGTCGCCGGCGGCCGGCAGGTTCCTGGAGGCGCAGGAGGCAGCGGTCGCCTTTGTCAGCCAGCACCCGTTCCTGCGCTGGGCACCTGTGCCTGCCCCGCTGCCGAAGGTACAGGCCCAGACGCCCACCTCTGCGGAGTAGCTCGCCCGTCGGGACGACAATCGGTCAGTTTTTGACAGGTCCCAGACGGGGCGGAGTGTTCAGATTCTGACGCCAGCTGCGGAGTCGGGGGCAGAACCATTACCCCCCAGGGGTAGTGCAGCCGCATTTCCGGCGAAATCGGCCCGGTTTCCGGTGGTTTCACACAGATAGCGTCAGTTATTGCACAGCCCTCGCTGTCGGGGGCATGTCAAAAACTGACGCTATCCTCATTGAGGGGCGTTTCTGCCTGGCTTAGCGATTGATTTGGAGTTGATACCCCCCGATTTCCTCCTACACCCAAAAAAAGAAGGGTTGATACGAACCCCTATAGCAGATCCAAGTGAAAGGAGGTCGGAGGATGTCCGTTCATCACAAGGGGCGGATGGCCCTGTCAGGCCTTCTGGCGCTCACCCTGCTCCTGCCCGCCGGCGGCTCCGCCCGGGACCGCCAGAGCAACGGCTCGGAGAAGCCCGCCCTGGTCACCGCGGCCTACCACCCGCCCGAACCCCCTGCCGACCCCGCCGGATCTAACCCCGCCCATGGCGATTACATGCCCCTCCATTCGGGCCGATCCCTCACCTATCGCACGGTGGACGGCGACCGCTTCACCCTGAGCTTCAACGCTCCACGCACCGTTCGCTGGTTCGATGGCACTGCGGTTCAGGTCATACCGGTCCACGACACCCGCTGCCGGTGTCACATCTTCCTCCTGGAGGTCGACGGCCAGGTGCGGGCGGTCGGCTCCCAGGAAGGGCAGGAGATCTCCCGCTGGGGCGAGTACATCGTCGTCTTTCCCGGCGCCCGGGCGGCGACCAGCGAGCCGGTCACCACGGCGGCCGGGCGCTTTGAGCATGCAGTCCGGGTGGAGACGGCCGAGGGCGTCACCTGGTTTGCCCCCGGCGTCGGGATCGTCCGGACCGATCAGTACGAACTGCTCTTTGCGGAGACCTTCTTCTAGCCAGACCGGCGCCGGCGCACCCTGGAGCGCCCCCTGCGCCCCTTTGACGACCGCCCCCCATCGGAGGCCGCCCCGTCGCTGCGGAGCTGGTGCAGGAGCGCCTGGTAGACCCGGTGCGTCTCGCTGACAGGGCGCAGGGTCTGCCCCTGGTCCCGCTTGGCCAGCCGGATCAGCCACTGCAGGTCGGCCTGCGCCGCCAGCCAGGCCTGGTGCGCCAGCTCCAGCTCCTCGGGGGTGGCCGCCTCCCGCACCTGGGCCTCTGCCCAGCGGTACCGCTCCAGGGCACCTCGCCACCGCCGTTCGGCTTCGGTCGGGACCGGCTCGGGGTCCTTGAACCCAAACAGCCGACCGATCGCACGGAAGACCGACACCGCTCACACCTCCTCTGCCAGGACCTGAAGCCCCTCCCACATGACCGGCTCGTTCGCCCGCCAGATCTTCTCGAACTGGCTGACGGGCAGCGGGTTGACCCCCCGCCCCACCTCAACGGTGAAGCCCGGTCGCCCGAACTCCTGAATAAACCAGTCCTTGTAACCGGCCCCGCTCCCCGCGTAGCGGACCGGCTGGTAGCCGCTCGCCGCCGCGAAGCGGCCCACGATCCGCTCCGCCTCCGGCGGCTCGTGCCCCCCGTATCCCCAGTAGATCACCTCGCCCTGGGAGTGAAAGGCGATGACCAGCCCGAAGTCTTGCTCCCGAGTCAGCTCCGCCATCGCCGCCGCCTCGGGCTCCGAGAGCGGCGACGGCCCGGCGTAGCCCCGGGGGGCAGGAGCCCGCGGACCCTTGCGCCGCTCTTCCTCCCAGTCCGCGCCGCCGTTGGCCTGCGCTACCGCCTGATGCTCGGGTCCACCGGGGTCAGTGCCGTTGATCACCAACTCCACGCCATCGGGGTTGACCATGGGAACCAGGTAGAGCGAGGTCGCCTCAAAGAGGCGCCGTGCCCGCTCATCGCCCTGCTGCAGGGCTGCTGCATAGGCCTGGGCGAAGCGCACCAGCAGGGGGGCGGTGATCCATTCGTGGGCGTGAAACGCCCCGTTGTAATGCACCCGTTTGGGGCCGATCCCGATGCGGATCAAGGGAAGCTGCCGCCCCATCACCGAGCGGCCCGCGGAGCCCGTGCGCACGAACCGGTGCCGCATGGCGAGACGGCGCACATCGGCCTGCAGATTCTCGTACCCGTACGCTCCCCGCAGTTCCATGTGATCCCTCCCGACAAAGAGGACAGCGTATCTTATGCGGCGCAGGCCTGACGGGGACCCGTCCATAGATAGAAGGGTTCGAGCCCGAAACGTCTGGGGGAGGATGTTTGACCGGGCCGCGCCTGGCTGAGAATGTTGGAGGTGAGGCGCTTGGATCAGAACGAGCAGTACATACGCTTTCGACTGGACGCGATTGTAGACGCCTGGCGCCAGGCTACTCCCAGGGAGCGGGCGCACCGTTGACCCAACCATAAGCTGGAGGCCGAGCGGGATACCCCGCGGCTCCGTTGAACGACGCCCTCGCACATCAGCTGGTGTGCGGGGGTTTCTCATTGCGACTGAGAGCCATTTGAAGGCTCTTTACTTTTCCCGAACACGCCAGGACAGTGCAGAATATTCGGCGAAATCTGCAGGTATCACTTCAACCATCCGGACGGCAACACGGACACCTTGTGGGAAGGGAAGGGAGCGTTGCTATGAGACGGAGATTGGTCGTGACCCTGGCCGCAATCCTGGCGGCGGTGGTGTTGGTGGCTGCGGGCTACTGGGCGGGCGGGCGGAATGCGCCGGCCGCTTCCGGGACAGCGGCGGTCGCCACAGGGATGGGGCAAGATGCCGATGCCATCGCCAGGGCGCGGGGGCTGAAGCCGGCCGATGTGGCGGCAGCCTTGAAGACCTATGTTCCCTCCGGTCAGATGGATGAGTACGTCATGTTTGCCTCAGGTGGCCATTCCGGTCAGGTCTTCGTCATCGGACTGCCCTCCATGCGTCAGCTGAAGACGATTCCGGTCTTCACCCCCGAGCCCTGGGTCGGCTGGGGCTACAGCAATGAGACCCGGGAGGTGCTGGCGCAGGGCGATATCCGGGGCGAGCCGATCACCTGGGCCGACACCCACCACCCCGGACTCAGTGAGACGAAGGGCGAGTACGACGGGGAGTTCCTGTTCATCAACGACAAGTCCGGCGGCCGTGTGGCCGTGATCGACCTGCGGGACTTCGAGACGAAGCAGATCGTGAAGAACCCGCTCTTTATCAACGACCACGGTTCCACCTTTGTCACCCCGAACACCGAGTACGTGATCGAGGGCTCCCAGTACGCCGTCCCCCTGGGCTGGAAGTACGCCCCGCTCACCGACGAGAGCTACAGGGAGAACTACCGGGGGCTGCTCACCTTCTGGAAGTTCGACCGGGCGAAGGGGCGCATCGATCCGAAGCAGTCCTGGGCGATTGAGCTGCCGCCCTACTGGCAGGACCTCTGCGATGCGGGCAAGGGCCCGTCCGACGGGCTGGTCTTCTGCAACTCCATCGACACCGAACTGGCCATCGGCGGCATCGAGAAGGGGAATCCGCCCTTTGAGGCCGGCGCCTCCCAGCGCGATATGGACTACATGCACGTGGTCGACTGGAAGAAGGCCGAGCAGGTGGTCGCGGCGGGCAAGGTGACCGAGATGGAGGGCATGCGGGTGATTCGGCTGGAGGATGCGGTAAAGGAGCAGCTCCTCTGGTTCGTGCCCGAGCCCAAGAGCCCCCACGGCGTCGATGTGACCCCCAAGGGGACCCACGTGGTGGTGGGCGGCAAGCTCGACCCGCATGTCTCGATCTACAGCGTGGAGAAGCTGAAGGCCGCCATGCAGAAGGAGGCGCCGGAGAAGGACCTCTACGGCGTGCCGGTGCTGGACTTCAAGGAGGTGCTGGAGGCGCAGGTGGAGGTGGGCCTCGGCCCGCTGCACACCGTCTACGACAACCAGGGCTACGCCTACACCAGCCTCTTCCTGGACAGCGCCGTCGCCCGGTGGACCCTGGGCTCCGAGCGGCCGCAAGACGGCTGGAAGCTGATCTCCAAGACCCCGGTCCAGTACAACGTCGGCCATCTGGCGGCGGCCGAGGGCGACACCGTCAGCCCCGACGGCAAGTACCTGGTGGCCCTGAACAAGTGGTCGATCGACCGGTTCCTGGTGGTGGGGCCGCTGCACCCGCAGAATCTGCAGCTAATGGACATCAGTGCGCCCGGTGAGACAATGCCCGTCATCTACGACATGGCGATGGGTGTTGGCGAGCCGCACTACGCCCAGATCATTAAAGCTGACAAGCTTAAGGGGTGGAAGACCTACCCCGAGATCGGGTACAACCCGCTGACCATGTCGAAGGATCCGCACGGGATCAAGGCCGGCGAGGAGCGGGTGGTGCGCGAGGGCAACAAGGTGGAGATCTGGATGTCCGCCATCCGCAGCCATTACAACCCGGAGCATGTCGAGGTGAAGAAGGGCGACCACGTGATCTGGCACATCACCAACATCGAGACCGCCCGCGACGCCACCCATGGCTTCGCCCTGCCCGGGTACAACTTCCACCTGAGCCTTGAGCCGGGCGAGACGGGCACCATTGAGTTCGTGGCAAAGCACGAGGGCGTCTTCACCTTCTACTGCACCGAGTTCTGCTCGGCGCTGCACCTGGAGATGACCGGCTACTTCCTGGTGAAGCCGTAACTGCGTGGTTGGAGGGAGGTCGAAGGGCGTGGTCGACAGGCTGATCACCGGCGTGGGGGTCGTCGTGGCGGCGTCGCTCCTGCTGGTCTCCATCTGGCTGCCATACTGGACCATCAAGCTGGAGGCGCCGCAGTACCCGGAGGGGCTGTGGGCGACCACCTATGTCACCCACCTGACCGGCGATGTGCGGGAGATCGATGAGCTGAACCACTACATCGGGATGATGCGGCTCGATGACGCTGCGGCGCTGGAGAAGCGGGTGGCCGTCTACGCCATGGTGTCGATCGCGGCGCTGGCCCTGCTCTCCTGGGCGCTGCGCGGCTGGTTGCGCTGGGCGTTGCGGCTGCCGCTGGTCCTCTTCCCGGCGGGCTTTGTGGCCGACCTGGCCTACTGGCTCTGGTATGCCGGGAATCATCTCGACCCGACCGCGGCGCTCTCCAGCAGCATCAAGCCGTTCACCCCGGCCGTGCTGGGGCGGGGAACGATCGGCCAGTTCCACACCGTCGCCCGCTTCGAGCTGGGCTTCTGGCTGGCGCTGCTGGGGGCGGCTGTCGCCATTCTCACGCTGCTCTGGCCGGAGGAGGAGGCCCAGCCATGAGGGGCCGGCTGCTGGTGGGGGTGCTTCTGGCGCTGCTCCTGCTGCCGGTGCCGGCGCTGGGGGCCGATTCGCCGCAGTTCCCGATTCCACCTGAGCCGGACCCGTTTGCACCCAGCGGCCGCACGCTGGTGGTCTCCCCGGAGGGGCCCTACCGCTCCCCGGCGGAGGCGCTGGCGGCGGCCGCCCCGGGCGACACGGTGGAGGTGCGCGGGGGCGCCTATACCGGCCACCTGGTGGTAGCGGTCCCGGTCCGGCTGGTGGGGGTGGACTGGCCGGTGCTGGACGGCGGGGGCCAGGGGAGTGTGCTCACTCTGAAGGCCCCCCGGGTGGAGGTGACCGGCTTTCTGATTCGGTCGACGGGCCAGAACCTCTCCACGGAGGATGCGGCCATCACCGTTACGGGGCCCGGCGCCTACATTCACCACAACCGGATCGAGGAGGCGCTCTTCGGCGTCTACCTGCGCAAGGCCCACCACAGCCGGGTGATCGCCAACGAGATCACCGGGCTCGACGAGGACCTCGGGCTGCGGGGCGACGCCATTCGCATCTGGTACAGCCCCGTCTGCCTGGTGGAGGCGAACCGGGTAGAGGGCGGCCGCGACGTGATCATCTGGTTCTCCGACCAGGTGGTGCTGCGGCGCAACCAGATCACCGGCTCCCGCTATGGCCTTCACTTCATGTGGTCGGGGGACGGTCTGGTGGAGGAGAACCGGCTCGATGAGAACTCGGTCGGCATCTTCGTGATGTACAGCAGCCGGGTGGCGGTGCGCCGCAACCTGATTCGGGGGAGCCGCGGCCCCAGCGGGTACGGGCTGGCGCTGAAGGATGCCGAGTACCTGACGGCGGAGCAGAACTGGATCACAGCGAACCGGGTGGGGCTCTACCTGGACAACTCGCCGTACTCCCGGGACGCCTGGAACCGGTTTGCCGAGAACGTGGTGGCGGGCAATGAGATCGGCCTTCTGGCGATGCCGGCGACCCATGACAACCGCTTTGCCCGCAACGACTTCCTGGACAACGCCGACCAGGTACAGCTCACAGCCGGCGGAGCGCTTGGTCCCAACACCTGGGCAGAGGGGTCGACCGGAAACTTCTGGAGCGACTACGCCGGCTATGACCGCGATGGCGACGGGACCGGGGAACTGCCGTACCAGTACATTAGCCTCTTCGAGACGATGGTCGCCCGGCGGGAGTCGGTGAGCTGGTTCCGGCACAGCCCGGCGGCGGCGGCGGTGGACCTGGCGGCCCGGGCCTTCCCGGCGGTGGCGCCGGAGCCCAGGCTGACCGATCCGTTTCCGGCGGTTCGCCCCTATCTCGCCGGGGGGTTCGAGCCCCCTGTGGCGGCAGAACCAGATGAGCGCTCAAACCTGGCCCTGGTGAGCCTGGCGATGCTGGGCGCTGCGGCACTGGCAGCCCGGGCGCTGCTCAGGGCCGGGACCCGGAGGCGCCCGCGACGGGGGGTGGTCGGTTGATCGAGGTGAACGGGCTGGTGAAGCGGTATGGGGAGAAGACCGTGCTGAGCGGTCTCACCTTCACGCTGGCGGCGGGCGGTTCTGCAGCGCTGTGGGGCGCCAACGGGGCCGGGAAGTCCACCACGCTTCGCTGTCTGCTGGGCCAGACCAGCTTCGAGGGCCAGGTCCGGGTGGACGGGCGCGACCCGCGGGCAGCGCCGCGGCAGGTCCGCCGCCGGGTGGGCTACGTGCCCCAGGAGTTCGCCGCTTACGACCTGACCGTGGCTGAGTGCCTGCGCTTCTTCGCTGCCCTGAAGGGTATGGGGGAGGGGCGCTGCCAGGAGGTCCTGGCGCTGGTGGACCTGACCGGAGAGCAAGGGAAGGCGGTGGCCGCCCTCTCGGGCGGCATGCGGCAGCGGCTCGCCCTGGCGCTGGCCCTGCTGGCCGACCCGCCTGTGCTCCTGCTCGACGAGCCCACCGCCAGCCTGGATGCCGCCTCCCGAGGCCAGTTCCTGGCACTGCTGACGGCGCTGCGGGGGCGGGGCAAGACGCTGCTCTTCGCCTCCCACCGGCCCGAAGAGGTGCTGGAGCTGGCGGAGCGGGTCCTGGTGATCGAGGGCGGGCAGGTGGCAAACGATCTGACCGCGGCCCAGTTTGCCGAGGAGACCGGGGCCTGGGTGCGGCTCCGCCTCCGGCGGGAGCGCTGGCCCTTTGCCAAGGCGGCCCTGCTTCACGCCGGCCTCGACCCGGCGGATTTCGAGGTGGAGGGATTGTCATGGAGATCGCCGCGCTCGCCGCAATAGCCGGCAAGGAGTTCCGGGACTCCCTTCGCACCCGCTGGTTCTGGCTCTACACCATCGCCTTCACCCTGCTGGCGGCGGGCCTCTCCTACCTGGCCTCGGCCTACGCCGGGCTGGCGGGGGTGCGGGGCTTCGGCCGGACCGCCGCCGGGCTGGTCAACCTGGTCTTGCTGATCGTGCCGCTCATGGGGCTGACCGCCGGCGCCCAGGCGCTGGCAGGCGAGCGGGAGCGGGGGACGCTGCTCTACCTGCTCTCCCAGCCGGTGGACCGGGCCGAACTGCTGCTGGGCAAGTGGCTGGGTCTGGCCGCCGCCCTGGCGCTGTCGATCCTGAGCGCCTTCGGCGTGACCGGGCTGTTGCTCGCCGCCGGCGGCGCCCGCATGGAGTCGAGGGCCTACCTGCTCTTCGCCCTGCTTACGATCCTCCTGGCGCTGGCCACCCTGGGGCTCGGCCTGGCGATTTCCGCGGTGAGCAGCCGGGTGGCCGGCGCCACGGGGGCGGCACTTTTCACCTGGCTGGGGCTGGTCTTTCTGGGCGACCTGGGGCTCATGGGCATGGCGGCGGTGCTCCGCCTCTCCATCGCCCCGCTGGCGCTCCTCTCCGCCCTCAACCCGCTGCAACTCTTCAAGGTGGCAGCGGTGGCGGGGCTGGAGCCGACCCTCGATGTGCTGGGCCCGGTGGGGCGGTACGTTCACGACCTGCTGGGCGCCTGGCTGGTGACGGCGCTGACCGCAGCCCTGGCGCTCTGGGGCCTTGCGGCGCTGCTGGCCGCCTGGGCGCTCTTCGTGCGGAGGGATCCGTCATGAGGGCGGCGTTATGGTGGGTCTTCCTGTTGCTGGTGGCCGGTCTGACCATGGCGGGGTGTGGGGAGAGTGGGGCAGATCCGCCAAAGATCAAGTGGCAGGAAGATATCTGCGACTACTGCCGCATGGTGATCGAGGACCGGCGGTTCGCGGCGGGCTACCGGCTGGAGACAGGCGAGCAGCGTAGGTTTGACGATATCGGCGACATGGTGCTCTTCCTGCGGGCCGAGCAGGGGAAGGTGAGCTCGATCTGGGTGCAGAGCCTCGATGATGAGGTCTGGCTGGAGGCCCACCAGGCGTTCTTCGTGGAGGCGGCAGCGATCGAATCGCCCATGGGGTACGGGCTGGCTGCCGTGGCAAGCCGTGAGCGGGCCGAGGCGCTGGCGCAGGAGCGGAAGGGCGAGGTACTTACCTGGGAGCAGCTGCGGGAGCGGGGCGTCAAGCCCCCCCGCAGCCAGTGAGCATACAAGGAGGGGGTTGCATGCGGATGCATCGGATTCTTGTGGGGGTGGTTGCCGGCGTGGTGGCACTGACCCTGGCAGCCTGCTCCGGGGGCGGGTCCAAGAAGGAGCCCGGCCTGGGCGGCGACGCCGCCAACGGCAAGGTGCTCTTCGTCGAGACCTGCTCTTCGTGCCACGGGCCTGACGGCAAAGGGCTACCGGGGCTGGGCAAGGGGCTGCACGAGAGCGAGTTCACCAATGGCCTGACCGACCAGGAGCTGCTGGACTTCATGAAGGTGGGCCGCTCCACCTCGGACCCGCTCAACACCACGGGGGTGGAGATGCCGGCCCGGGGCGGGAACCCGGCGCTGACCGACGAGAAGCTGATCGATATCATCGCCTACATACGCACCCTGCGGAAGTAGGCGGCCCGGCCCCGCAATGGCAAACCCCCGCACACGCTCGGTGTGCGGGGGCTTCTCGCGCCCGGGTTTAGGCGATGCCGGTAGCCATGTACCAGAGAATGCCCACGAGGCCCGATAGGACCGGAATGACCAGCGAGACGATCATCAGGTCGATATAGGACTCCTTGTGGGTCAGGCCGGTGATGGCGAAGAGGGTGATAACGGCGCCGTTGTGCGGCATGGTGTCGAAGCCGCCGGAGGAGATGGAGGCGATACGGTGCAGCACCTCGGGGCTGATGTTGGCGGCGTTGGCCCACTCCAGGAACTGCTTGCCCATGGTCTCCAGGGCGATGGACATGCCGCCCGAGGCGGAGCCGGTGATGCCGGCCAGCAGGTTGACCGAGACCGCCTCGGCGAAGAGCGGGTTGGCCTTCAGGCCGGCCAGGGCGCCGGAGATGACCGAGAAGCCGGCCAGCGAGGAGATCACGTTGCCGTAGCCCACCTCAGAGGCGGTATTCATGACGGCGAGGAGCGAGCCGATGGTGCCGTCGTTGGTGGACTGGGCGATCTTGCCCTTGATCTGCTTGTACATGAGGGCGAGAGCGGCCACAATGCCGGTGACCAGCGAGATGATCAGCGCCCAGTTGCCGGCAGCCGCCTTCACGGAGGTGACGGCCAGCGGCAGCTTCAGCGCGGTGACCTGGTTCATCATGGCGTTGTCCCAGGTGGGGATCGACCGGGAAAGGAAGAAGTTGAGGACCAGCACCACAGCCAGCGGCAGGATGGCGAAGAGGGCGGAGGGCAGCGGGGTCTCGTCGATCTTCTTCTCGGGCTCCTGCTTGGTGTGGTTGCCGTAGCCCTCACCGGCCGCCATCGCCTTCTTGCGACGGTACTCCAGCCAGGTGAGGCCGCCGATCAGCATGATCAGGGCAGCCAGGATACCGGTGGCCGGAGCGGCCCAGGTGGTGGTGCCGAAGTACTTGATGGGGATGGCGTTCTGGATCTGGGGGGAGCCCGGCAGGGCGGTCATGGTGAAGGTGAAGGAGCCCAGGGCGATGGAGGCGGGAATCAGCCGCTTGGGGATATTGCCCTCACGGAAGATGGCGGCCGCCAGCGGGTAGACGGCGAAGGCCACGACGAAGAGAGAGACGCCGCCATAGGTCAGGATCGCGCAGGAGAGAACGACCGAGATGATGGCGCGGGAGGGGCCGAGCTTGCCGACGATCCAGTGGGCGATCGCTTTGGCGGCGCCGGTGGCGTCCATGATCTTCCCGAAGACCGCACCGAGCATGAAGAGCGGGAAGAAGGACTTGATGTAGCTGACCATCTTGATCATGAACAGTTCCGTGTAGGCGGGCATCACATCCCACCCGGAGAAGGCGGCCGCCAGCAGGGCGAAGACCGGCGCGAACAGGATCACGTTGAAGCCGCGGTAAGCAAAGTACATGAGACCGACGAGGGACAAGACTATTGCGAGGACCTCCAACTTTGAACCCTCCTATCCCACATGTGTTGGATCTAGAGCACGATCCCGCCGTCCACCGACAGGACGTGACCATTAATAAAGGAAGCGGCCTCCTCAGCCAGGACCAGGTAGGCGTTGGCGATGTCAGAGGGCAGGCCGAGCCGCTTGACGGGCGCCTTGTCCTTCATCATCTCGAGGACCTTCTCGGGCATCTTGGCGGTCATGTCGGTCAGAATGAAGCCCGGGGCCACGGCGTTGACGGTGATCCCCTTGGGCCCCAGCTCCTTGGACAGGGTCAGGGTCATGCCGATAACACCGGCCTTGGTGGCAGCGTAGTTGGTCTGCCCGAAGTTGCCAAACCGCCCGACAACCGAGGAGGTGTTGATCACCCGGCCATAGCCCTGGGCGACCATGTGCGGGGCCACCGCCTGGGTGCAGTTAAAGACCCCCTTCAGGTTGACGGCGATCACTCGGTCCCACTGGTCTTCGGTCATCTTCATCAGCGTGGCGTCGGCGGTGATGCCGGCGTTGTTGACGAGGATGTCGATCCGCCCAAAGGCGGCCAAAGCTGCCTCCACCATGGCGTTCACGCTGGCCCGGTCGGTCACGTTCACCCGAACAAAGATGGCCTCGGCCCCCAGCGCCCGCAGGTCGGCCGCCGTCTGCTCGCCGCCCTCCGCATCGAAGTCGGCCACCACAACCTTGGCGCCTTCCCGAGCAAAGAGCAGGGCGCCATCTCGCCCGATGCCGCGACCGGCGCCGGTGATAATCGCCACACGATCCTTCAGTCTCATTCGCGCTGTCTCCCTTCCCATGAACTCGCTGACGCCCACTCCTGAAGCAAGGGCCATGCCAACGCCCCCTTTGGGTGCGAAAGCATAGGAAATGGCGCTTTGGTGCCACTGATCTCGGCCCAAAATCATCAGGTTTAGATGAGGTGGCCCATGTAATATCTGTGTTGCAGGAGTGAGACACTGTCGCACTTTGCGACAAAAACTGCGACAGAAGCGACAGTGTCCCAAAATGAGACAGTCTGAGACAGCAAACTGTCGCCACTGTGCGACAGCAGGGAGGGGCAGGCCGATGCCGCAGGTGGCGCAGGAGATCATGACCCCGCTGGACCCGTCGCATTTAGATCTGGTGCGCCGAATCGCCCCGGGAGCCCCCACGATCACCCCCCAGACCCCGATTCAGGAGATCGAGCCCGAGGAGATCACCCTGGTGGTCGACGAGACCGGCAGCCCCGTAGGCTTCGTCAAGGCGGTGGACCTGGCCCGTGCCCTGCGCAAGCGAAGCCCCCCGCCTGACCTGGTAAGGCTGGACCGCCTGATCCTGAGCGCCTACGAGGAAGCGCTGGACGGCATCGTGGTGGTCGACGCAGCCGGCAAGATCGTCTACCTGAACAAGGCCTACGAGGTCATGCTAAACATCCGCCGCCAGGACGCGGTCGGGCGCCACGTGACCGAGGTGATTCCCAACTCCCGCATGCACATCACTGCCACCAGCGGCATCCCCGAGGTCGGCCGCCCCTTCACCGTAGCCGGCCAGGATGTCCTGGTAGAGCGCCACCCCATCTTCGACGGCGACAAGGTGGTAGGCGCCATCGGCCGGATCATGTTCCGCTCCCTGGGCGACCTGAAGACCATGGTAGAGCGCCTGGAGCTGCTCCAAAAGCAGGTCGACTACTACGAGCGCCAGCTAAACCGGGAGGCCAAGGCCCGCTACACCTTCGAAGACATGGTAGGAGCCGGCCCCGCCATGACCCAGCTAAAAGCGCTGGCCAAGCGCGCCGCCCAGTCCAACTCCACCGTCCTGATCCTGGGCGAGAGCGGCACCGGCAAGGAGCTGCTGGCCCACGCCATCCACAACGCCAGCCGGAGGGCGAGCCACCCCTTCGTAAAAGTGAACTGCGCCGCCATCCCCAAGGACCTCCTGGAGAGCGAACTCTTCGGCTACGAGGCCGGCGCCTTCAGCGGCGCCAACAAGAACGGCAAACCCGGCAAGTTCGAGCAGGCCAACCGGGGCACGATCTTCCTGGACGAGGTCGCCGACATGCCCCTGGAGATGCAGGCCAAGGTGCTGCGGGCGATCCAGGAGCGAGAGATCCAGAAGGTAGGCGGCACCAGGGAGATCCACGTGGACGTAAGGATCATCGCCGCCACCAACAAGAACCTCCTGAAGATGGTGGCCAAGGGCGAGTTCCGCGAAGACCTCTACTACCGTCTGGCCGTAATCGAACTGGAGATGCCCGCCCTGCGAGAGCGCCAGGAAGACCTGCCAGTCTTAGTGCGAAGCCTGATGGAGCGCACCTGCCGGGAGGCCGGCATCGAGGTGAAAGCCCTGACCGCCGAAGCCATGCGTGCCCTGCAGGAGTACCCCTGGCCCGGCAACGTAAGAGAGCTGGTCCACACCCTGGAGCGCCTGGTCAACACGGTCGACCAGGACCTGATCGACCGCTTCGACCTCCCCCCGTACGTGCTGCACCGCACCCGCCCAACCGCAGCAGACCCCCCAGAGCGGTCGAGCGCAGCGAGCCCGCTCCGAGGCAAGCTGAACGAGACCGGCCGGGAGTTGATCCTGAAAGCCCTGGAGCAGTCTGGCGGCAACAAGCTGAGGGCTGCGGAGTTGCTAGGAATCCACCGCAGCGTGCTCTACCGCAAGATGAAGCACTGGGGCATCACCTAGCCCTGACGAGCGAAGCGAAGTCAGGCCCGGGCGCGGGCCCGGGGCACCCCCTCGGCCCTGCGCTCCGTCGCAGACGGGCGCTAGGGCCGCCCTTGGAGGGCGCCATCGATTGAAACCGCGTGAGGGCGAGAAGCGGTTCGAGAGCCAAGCCAGGCCGGTCCCGAAGTTGGGGCCGGCCTACGTGTGCTGATATTGGGCTGACAGCTGTGGTACGGAGCCTCCAGAGACTTTGTTTCCTTCCTTAGAGACTTGGTGACCTTCCCCAGAGATTTGGTGACCTTCCCCAGAGATTTGGTGACCTTCCTTAGAGATTTGGTGACCTTCCTTAGAGATTTGGTAACCTTCCTTAGAGATTTGGTGACCTTCCCCAGAGACTTGGTGACCTTCCTTAGAGATTTGGTGGCCTTCCTTAGAGACTTGGTGACCTTCCTTAGAGATTTGGTGACCTTCCTTAGAGACTTGGTGGGGGTCAAGGTCGGGATCAAGGTCGGCATGGGGAGGGCGAGAGGGAACCGAGAAGCGAAGGCCCCCACAGCCGCCAAGGCGGGCGTGGGTACCCCCGTAGAGCCCATTAGCGATGGAGCCTACGGGCGCTTGGCCTACGAGACTGCCGCCATCGAATGGGGGTGTCGTAGCCCGACTCCGGTACCCGAACGCGGTTTCATTCGATGGCGCCCAATAAGGGCAGCCTAGCGCCCGTAAGCGAGGGAGCGTAGGGCCGAGGGGGTGCCCACGACCGCCGCCGAAAAGGCTGCCCTGAAAGCCGGAGTCGAAGCTTGGCATGGTTCTTGTTATAGCCATACCTCGAGCAACGCTTACGGAGGTATTCTGGCATGAGCAAGGTCATGAGCGTAGAGAAGGCGATCCAGCTAATCCCCGACGGCGCCACCGTTGCCGTCGAAGGCTTCGTCGGAGCCGGCCACCCCGAAGAGATCACCCTGGCCCTCGAAAAGCGGTTCGTCGAGACCGGCCACCCCCGCAACCTCACCCTCGTCTACGCCGCCGGCCAGGGTGACGGCAAGGAGAAGGGCCTCAACCACTTCGGCCACGAGGGCATGCTGAAGCGGGTCGTCGGCGGCCACTGGAACCTCGCCCCCAAGGTCGGCAAACTGGCCGTGGAGAACAAGATCGAGGCCTACAACCTGCCGCAGGGCGTCATCTCCCACCTCTTCCGGGATATCGCCGCAGGCAAGCCCGGCACCATCCACCACGTGGGGCTGAAGACCTTCGTGGACCCCCGCCTCCAGGGCGGCAAGCTGAACGCCGCCACCACCGAAGACCTCGTCCGGCTGATCGAGATCGACGGCCGGGAGTACCTCTACTACAAGGCCTTCCCGATCCATGTCGCCCTGATCCGCGGCACCTCGGCCGACGAGTTCGGCAACCTCTCCGTGGAGAAGGAGGCGCTCAACCTCGAGATCCTCTCCATGGCCCAGGCGGCCAAGAACTCCGGCGGCGTCGTCATCGCCCAGGTGGAGCGGGTGGTCGCCCGGGGCACCCTGCACCCCCGCATGGTCCGGGTGCCGGGCATCCTGGTCGATGCGGTGGTCGTCTCCAAGCCCGAGAACCACTGGCAGACCTTTGGCGAGCAGTACAACCCGGCCTACACCGGCCAGGTGCGGGTGCCGCTCCGGGCGGTGCCTCCCATGGCGCTCGATGAGCGCAAGATCGTCGCCCGTCGTGCCGCCATGGAGCTGCGGTCGCGGGCCCGGGTCAACCTCGGGATCGGCATGCCGGAAGGCGTGGCCATGGTGGCCAACGAGGAGGGCGTGGGCGATCAGATGTACCTGACCGTCGAGGCTGGCCCGGTGGGCGGCGTTCCCGCAGGCGGGCTCTCCTTCGGCGCTGCCTTCAACCCGGAGGCGATTGTGGACCAGCCCTACCAGTTCGACTTCTACGATGGCGGCGGCCTCGACATCGCCTTCCTCGGCATGGCCCAGACCGACGCCAGGGGGAACGTGAACGTCTCCAAGTTCGGGCCGCGCATCGCCGGCGCCGGCGGGTTCATTAACATCACCCAGACCGCCAAGAAGCTGATCTACTGCGGCACCTTCACCGCCGGCGGAACCAACTTCGAGGTGCGCGACGGCAAGCTGGTGATCCTCCAGGAGGGCAAGGCGAAGAAGTTCGTCTCGGCTGTGGAGCAGGTCACCTTCTCCGGCGAGTATGCGGTGACGAAGGGGCAGCCGGTGCTCTATATCACCGAGCGGGCGGTCTTCGAGCTGCGGCCCGAGGGGCTGACCCTGACCGAGATCGCCCCCGGCATCGACCTGCAGCGGGACATTCTCGACCAGATGGAGTTCCGGCCGTTGATCGCCGCTGACCTGAAGGAGATGGACCCGGCTATCTTCTACCCGGAGAAGATGGGGCTGACCCTTACCGCCCAGGCAGGCGACTAGTCGGGAAACGGAAAAAGGAAGGGCCCCGCGCTGCGACTGTTCGCTGCGCGGGGCCTGTCTGCATAGCGCTGCAGAAGTGGGGATTCTTGCGTAGAGGTGCGGTTATGCCCTCTGCCACATGAATGGGCGCCCATTCTTTCACGCCGGCGGGGACCAGATTGCCGCCCACAGAGGGTTCCGCTGGAAATTCCCATTACGCTTCGGGCCGTGTGGGGAGATTCTCGCTCAATCGCTGAAAATCGGGACCAATCAGGCCAATGAGCCACTGTTTTTCGCTTGATTTTCCCAAACTGCCGCCTCTGAAAGCAAGAACATCGATCTCAGGGGGCGAACAGCCCCTTCATCCACATGATTCCGCGACAAATTCGCTCCCGCATCGAACGGCATCCGGGAAAAGATTGCGGAACCCAGGATTTGCTATTGTCCGGGCAGTCTGCGCTCGCATTTCTGACCTCCTATACGACCCGCACCCGCAGCGCCCGGAAGGAGCCGCTCAGCCGGTAGCGCCCCAGGGCGGCGGGAACCAGCAGGGTCATGCCGGCGGCCAGCCGCTCCCGGCCGCCCTCCCAGGCGATCTGGCCCTCGCCCTCCAGGAGCATGAGCGCCTCGAAGGACTCGGGGGTGGTCTCCTGGGCCCAGTCGCCCT
>JBMONB010000128.1:62461-69034 GCA_049325315.1 Bacillota bacterium
GGAACCAGCAGGGTCATGCCGGCGGCCAGCCGCTCCCGGCCGCCCTCCCAGGCGATCTGGCCCTCGCCCTCCAGGAGCATGAGCGCCTCGAAGGACTCGGGGGTGGTCTCCTGGGCCCAGTCGCCCTCGCAGCGACCCTGGGCGGTGGTGAAGAAGGGGCAGGTGACCAGGGGCTGCCACTGGTTGGGGGCGGGGAGGGGCGGGTGGACCGGCTCAGGGGTGGCGCCGTAGGAGGCGGCGGCCAGCGCCTGTTCCACGTGCAGCTCCCGGGGCCTCCCGTCGAGCCCGGGGCGATCGAAGTCGTAGACCCGGTAGGTGGTGTCGGAGGATTGCTGGATCTCAGCCACCAGCAGGCCGGTGCCAAGGGCGTGGATGGCGCCGGCGGGCACGTAGAGCACATCGCCCGGTCGGACCGCCAGCTCCCGCATCACATCCATGGTGCGGCCCCGGGCCACCGCCGAACGGAAGGCCTCAGGGGTAACCCCTTCCCGGAGGCCGTAGACCACCCGGGCGCCGGGCTCGGCGTCGAGAATGACCCACATCTCGGTCTTGCCCAGCTCGCCGGGCGGCAGGGTGGGGGAGTCGTCGGCCGGATGCACCTGAACCGAGAGGTCATCCTGGGCGTCCAGCAGCTTAAAGAGCAGTGGGAACTGGCCCGTCTTGGGGTGCAGGCCCCGTGCGCCCACCAGGGCGGCCCCGAACCGTTCGGTCAGCGACTGGATCGTCTCGCCGGCCAGCGGGCCGTTGGCCACCGGGCTCCGCCCCTGGGGGTGGTCGCTCAGCACCCAGGCTTCGCCAATTGGGCCGTCCGGCAGGTCGCGGAACCAGCGGGCCAACCGGCGGCCGCCCCAGACCCGCTCCTTGAAGACGGGCGCAAAGATGAGCGGATAGAGCTGCGTCATGTGCGGCATCATCCCTTCGGCGCTTGCTCCCTTCATCATACCAATCGTTTCGCATGGAAGGAAGGCTGCTCCACCGAAGGATCGTCCCCTAGTGCGGGGTGTCGTACCGGTCCACCACCAGCTTGCCGCGGCTGTCCAGCCAGGCGGCGAAGACCTCCTCGGGCATCACCCGCTGTCGGGCCAGCTCCGCCTGGAGCCAGTCCTCCGCCAGGCCCGCCTGTCTCAGCCCGTGCTCGATCGCCCGCCCCTCCTGCATCACCTGAATGAGCAGGCCCTGGTACTCGGTCGGTACGTGCAGATCGCGCGGCTGGAGCGGCCGGTACTGCGATTTGGGCAGGACCGACAGCTTGCCGTCGGGCTCCAGCAGGGCAAACTCCACCTCCGCCACGTGGAAGTACCCTGCCTGGCGGAGCATGCTCATCAGTTCCTCGATGTTTAGCTGGACCCGGTTCAGCTCCCGCTCGTCCACCCGGCCGTTGCGGATCAAGATGGAGGGCTTGTCATCGAGGATGCGGTGCATGGTGCGGCCCTTCATGTCCAGGAAGTGCATCAGGAGCGCCAGGGCGGTCCAGGCGATCATGCCGACCAGCGGACCGAGGTACTCCCGCTCTATGATCAGGCTGGCGGCGATGGCGCCCAGGGTGATGCCGGTCATGTAGTCGAAGAGGGTCAGGTGGCCGATCTGCTTCTTGCCCAGAAGCCGGGCGAGCACCCAGAGGGTGCCGAAGGAGAGCACTGTTTTCAGTAGGGTGGTGGTGACCATGGAGCTAGTCTATCCAGGGAGAAGCGCCAGCAACACGGTGGTCGCTGGCGCCCTTGCGGTCCCCTTTCTTAGAACATGTCGGCGCGCGGGACGCCCATTATGCCCGTCACTCCGGGCGCCATCATCTGGCGTGCGCCGGGCATCTGGGCACCATGGACGCCCATGATGGGGAACGACTGGAGGCCGGGGCTGGGCATCATCATGCGGGTGGGAATGGTCTGCCCGGCGCCCTCCCAGGCCAGCACGGTGTGGAAGGCGTCCGACGGCGTCATGCCGCGGGCGACCAGGGCACCGGCCATGGCGGAATGGGTGCAGGCCTGCAGACAGAGGGCGTCGACCGCCCGGGCGACCTCCTTGGCATGCATCTGGCCGAGGGGCAGCATGGTGTTGTAAAGGGTGTGGGACAAGGCAATATCGCTCCTTTCCTGAGGTGCGGCTTCCACGGGTATGGTATGAGTTATGTGAACCCAATGTGACAGGTGCAGCAGCGCCGCGGGGGGCAAAACCTTTGTGTCTCGTTTTAAATTTTCTATCTTTTTGTGTCCTTAGGGGGAGGATTTTGCTTCGGGCGGACATAAGTACATAGCAGAATGGATGCGGAGCAGGAGGAGGCGGTTGGATGGCTGATCCGAGAGGCGAGCCGATTCCGAACCCACCGGATGTGCCGCTGCCGGTGCCCAAGCCGCAGATGCCGTTCGAGGTCGGCACGGAGGAGCCCGAGAAGAAGGAGAAGCCTGCACAGCCCCACGGTCCTCACTAGGGCCGGCGACCAGGCCGGGACGCTACGCCAACCAGGCGGCGCCCCGGCCTGTGCCGTGCCGGGGCGAGAGGTCGACCACCTCGACCCCGGCGGTCCGCTCCCGGAGGAGGTGCAGGGCCCGCAGGGCGTCGTCATAGGGATCGCCGCCCACGCCCAGGTTTGCCCGCCCGTCGGTCAGCAGGATCGCTGCCGCCGAGGCGGGCTCGGTCTGTGCCGCCAGGCGGGCGGCCAGCAGGAGGCCAGAGGCGAGGGGGGTGGCGCCGCCGGTGGGCAGGGCGCGCAGGCACTGCCGGGCCCGGGCGGTGGAGCGGGTGGGCCAGAGCGCCACGGTGGCCGCTGTGCCGCGCACCAGCACAATCGCCACCCGGTTTCGGTTCCGGTAGGCCTGCTGCAGCAGGTCGAGGGCGATCCCCTTGGCCAGGCGAATCGCCCGGCGGGCCATGGAGCCGGAGCCGTCGACCACCAGGATTGTCAGCCGGCCGGCGTGGCGGCGGCGGAGCGCCCAGCGGAGGTCTTCGGGGCGGATCTGCACCCGGCCGCCCGGAGCGCTGCCCCGCCGGACCTGCCAGGGGGCGGCGCTCTGAATGGTGGCCAGGAGGGCGAGGCTGCCCTTCCGGAGGCCGGGGCCGACCCGGCAGCGCCTGCCCCGCAGGCGGTCGGGGGCCAGCGGGCCACGGCGCCCCTCGGCAGGGTGGCGGGCCCGGCTGCGCCCTGGCGGCTCCGGCAGCGCCTGGGGAGGGACTGGGGCGGGGGGTTCGGGCGGGTGCTCTTCGTCGCCGGCGGGGCCGGCGGTCTCTCCCTTCGCTGCGGCTTCCTGGTGCGGCGGTGGAGGCGGGGGCGGGGGCTGGCTGGAGCGGGGGGCCAGAACGAACCGCTCCAGCGCCTCGGCCGGGCTCCCGCCGGTGGCGGCTACGGCCCCGGCCAGCAGGGCGGCCTGGCACTCCAGGCGGTGGCCGCTCACCCCCCAGCGGTCGAAGGCGGCCACCAGGGAGGCGGGGTCGGGCGGGGGCGCCTGCGCGGGCACCGGCCACGGGACTTCGGGCTCCTCACCTGCGAGCAGGGCGGGGAGCGCCCCCGGCGCCCGGACCAGGGGGAGAATGGCGGTCAGCCGCTCCCGCAGGGCGGGGTGAAGGTCGCCCGCGTCAGGGGCGGCGGCCAGAATCCGCTCTGCCCGGCAGGCGACCGCTGCCACGGCGCCATCCAGCAGGTCGGCGGCGGGGATCACCAGCACCCCCTCCCGGGCCCGCTCCAGCAGGCCGGGCGGGTGGAGGCGGCCCCCCTGCAGGGCGGCCAGCGGGTCGGGCCGCCCGGCCAGGTCGGCCAGGTCAGCGCTGCGGGGGAGCCAGAGTACCGGCCACCGCTGCCGGAGCGCGTGCACGAGTTGGCGGAGGATGCGCTCCCGCAGCAGGGGGTCCCCGGTGAGCAGGAGGCCGGGGCGGGGGTCGTGGAGGAAGGCGCGCAGGAGCGCATCCCCCTCGGGGGGCAGGAGGGCCATCTACTCGCTCACCGCCTGTTCGATGAGGTGGCGGAGCCGCTCATCCACCGAGTCGGGGGTGTCGAAGGGCTCCCGCTCCACCCGGTGGCGCAGGGCGAGCGGGGCGACCCGGGCGATCTCCGCCAGCCCGACCCGCTCCGCCCCCCGCAGGGCGGCACAGGCCCGGGCTGCCCGGGCCAGGACCAGCTCGGCCCGGTGCCCCACCGCCCCGGCGGCCACGCAGAGGCGGACGATGCGCGCCAGCGCATCCTCGTCGAGCCGGACGTTCGGGGCTGCCCGGCGCCCCCGGGCCAGGCGGCGGGCCAGCGCCCGCTGCTCGGCGGCGTAGGCGGCGGCGAAGGCGGCGGGGTTGGCCTGAAAGGCGAGCCGGCGGCGGATGATCTCCACCCGCTGCGCGGGATCGGCGATGGTGCGCACAAAGGTGGCCAGCCCGAAGCGGTCCTCCAGCTGGGGGCGCAGCTCGCCCTCTTCGGGGTTGCCGGAGCCGACCAGCACGAACCGGGCGGGGTGGGTGTGGCTGATCCCCTCCCGCTCCACGTGGTTGACCCCGCTGGCGGCCACATCGAGCAGGAGGTCGACCAGGTAATCATCGAGCAGGTTGACTTCATCAATATAGAGGAAGCCGCCGTGGGCCTCCGCGAGGAGACCGGGCTGGAACCGGCGGGTCCCGGTCAGCAGCGCCGCCTCGATGTCGATGGAGCCCACCACCCGGTCCTCGGTGGCGCCCAGCGGCAGGGTGACCACCGGGGCGGGGAGGTCGGCCAGGGCCAGCAGGTCGCCCAGCGCCCGCACGGTGGTAGACTTGGCGGTGCCCCGGTCGCCCAGGGCCAGGAGGCCGCCCACCTCGGGGTCGACGGCGTTGAGCAGGAGCGCCAGCTTCAGCTCCTCCTGGCCGAGAATGGCGGCGAAGGGGAAGCGGTGCTCGGCGGATTCCAGGGCGGCTGCGCTCATGCGGTTCTCCCTCCCGTGGCGCCCTCGGCCGACTCGGCGAGGGTATCCAGCTCGTCGCCGATCGCCTCGAGGCGGGTGCGCTCCTCGGCGGAGGCGGCCCAGAGACCCCGCTGGGCCGCCTCGGCCAGGCGGTCGGCCATCCGCAACGTGGCTCGGGGGTTGGCTCCGGCCAGCCGGCGGCGCATGGTTTCATCGAACAGGAAGGTCCGGGCGGCGGCGGTCAAGGTGGCGTCGTCGACGGCGCCGGTGGTGGCCGCCCAGCCGAAGGTGTTCTCCAGCCGCACCGCCACCTGGTTGACGCCCACGTACCCGTGCTTCAGCATCGCCTCGTACCAGCGGGGGTTGAGCAGCCGGGTGCGGGACTCCAGCCGGAGCGCCTCCTCCAGGGGGCGCAGGGTGGGAGCGGCCCGGTAGCTGTCGGCCACCAGCGCACGGGGGGCGTCGCCCCGCACCGCCCGCACGGCGGCGGAAACCCCGCCCAGGTATTCATAATAGTGGTCGACATCGGCCAGGGAGATCTCGGCGGAGTCGATGTTCTGAAAGGCGAGGGTGACGCCGGCGAGCGCCCCCGCCAGCAGGGCGCGCTGGGTCTCGGCGGGCAGGCTGCGGCCATGGGCGTGGGCCATGCGGGCCAGGAAGGTATGGCCCAGGTCGGGGCGGTCTTCCCAGGCGCCGGCCTCCACTACCCGGTTGACCCCGGCGCCGTACTGGCCGGCGGGGGTGGTGAAGATGCGGGCGGCGGCATCCGCCAGCGGCAGGTTGAGCGCCGCCGCCTGGCGCAGGGCGTGGGCGCGCAGGTGGTTCTGCTCGGGGGGTTCATCGAGCGCCGCCACGGCCCGGATCGCTTCATCGAGCAGATCCATCGCCGTGGGGAAGAGGTCGCGGAAGATGCCCGAGGCGGTGATCACCACGTCGATGCGGGGGCGACCCAACTCATCCAACGGGAGGATGCGGAAGCGGAGCATGCGGCCCAGGGAGTCGACCTCTGGCTCCACCCCCAGCAGGGCGAAGGCCTGGGCGATTCCCTCGCCGCCGGTCTTGATGTTGTCGATGCCCCAGAGCACCAGCGCCACGCTCTCGGGCCTGTCGGCCTGGGCCAGGAGCTGCTCGGCCAGCGCCCGCCCCCGGCGGATGGCGGCGGGGGTGGGGATCTTGTAGGGGTTCACCGCGTGCAGGTTGCGCCCGGTGGGCAGGGTCTCGGGCTCCCGCACCGGGTCGCCGCCAGGGCCCGGGGGAATGTAGCCGCCGCTCAGGGCGCGCAGGATCGCCCCGACCTCGTCGTTGGCCTCCAGGCGGGCCTGGAGCTCGGTGAGGTAGGCTCCCCAGCCGGCCAGTTGGTCTGGGCTTACCTTGCCGCCTAGCAGGGGGGCGAGGTTACCGTCGATCAGTCTGTCACGCTCCTCGGCGTCTAGGGCGAGGGCGGTCAGCCCCCGCTCGGGGCGGTCGTGCTCCAGGGCGGCCCGGAGAATCGCCCGGCTCTCCTCCCTGGCGATGCCCTCCCCGGCCACGTGGAGCCCCAGGGGGATCAGGGCGCGGGCGATCTCGCCGGTCACCTCGGCCAGCCGGTCGAGGTAGCGGTCGGGGTCGGTCTGGGCCAGGGCGGGGTCGGCGTCGGCGTCGAGGCCGGCGGCGGTGGCGAGGGCGGTGAGGGTGTCGAGGTTCGGTGGCTGCGGGGCGGTGCGGCAGCGGTGAACCTCTTCCC
>JBMONB010000129.1:0-6361 GCA_049325315.1 Bacillota bacterium
GAAAACCCTTTCTGCCATTGCAACGTCACCTACACTTTCCGTGTGTCAATCCTCTAATACCCCGCAAAAGAGGAGAACCCTCTTGAGGGACCCTTTACAGGTGTCCATCAAGAGGGTTCCAGTTCAATTTCGGGCCCGGGGTCTTCCTGTGCAAAGCCCTACTGCTTCGCCACCAGATTCACCTTCAGCTTCACCCCGTCATCCACCCGGATTCTCCCGGCGATATTCGGGGGCTCGATCTTGAAGTAGTCCATCTTGAACTCGGTGGTGGCGCTCAGCTTCAGGGTCCCCCCCTCCAGCTTGGCCGTGGCGTCCCAGGTCAGCTCCTGCTCCACCCCATGGATCGTCGCCCTGCCGGTCAGCTTGAAGCTGGCCTCCTGCCCCTCCACCAGCTTGAGCCCCTCGGCCCCGCTCACGGTGAAGGTGGCCGTGGGGTACTTCTCGGTTTCCAGGCCCCGGCGCTTCAGCTGGTTATCCCGCTGGCTCCGGTCGCTCTTCAGGGCGGAGACATCGACCTCGACGGTGGATGGCTGGAAGGCGCCATCCTTCAGCTTCAGCTCGCCCTTAATCGCCGTGGTGGTGCCGATGGCGGTGGCGTTGAGCGAGTCCACCAGGAAGACCTCCTTCACCTCGTAGGAGGCCTGGCTCTCACCGGCCACCACCGCATAGGTGCCGGTAGCCGGCTTGCTGGTTTCGCTGGTCGCCGGCTTGCTGGTCTCGCTGGTCGCCGGCTTGCTGGTCTCGCTGGTCGCCGGCTTGCTGGTCTCGCTGGTCGCCGGCTTGCTGGTTTCGCTGGTCGCCGGCTTGCTGGTCTCGCTGGTCGCCGGCTTGGCCTCGTCGCTCCCCTTGGGCTGCTGCGACCCCCCGCAGCCGGCCACGCTCACCAGCAGTACCGTAAGCAGCGCCGCCCCCAACATGCTCCCCATTGCACGTTTCATCTTAATCGCTCAACCCCCCACCTGATTTCTATCTTAGACGGATGAGGGGTCATGCCAGATACCTAGCGGTAGTTGATAAACTGCAGCTCCAGATCGAAGTCCTTGCCCCGCAAGAGCTGAATCACCGCCTGGAGGTCGTCCTTCTTCGCCCCCGAGACCCGGATCTCGTCGCCCCGGATCTCGGCCTTCACCTTCAGCTTGGCGTCCCGGATGGCGGCGGTGATCTGCTTGGCCTTCTCCTGGGCGATGCCCTGCTTCAGGGTGATCACCTGACGGATGGTGCCGCCGGCGGCATCTTCCACCCTGCCGTACTCCAGCGACTTCAGGCCGATTCCCCGCTTGACCAGCTTCGTCTGGAGGATGTCGATCACGTTCTTCAGCTTCATCTCGTCGTCGCCGATCAGGGTCAGCTCGCCCTTCTTCTCATCGAGGGCGATGGACGACTTGGAGCCCCGGAAGTCGAACCGGGTCTCCATCTCCTTGGTCGCCTGGTTGACGGCGTTCACCACCTCGGCCATGTTCACCTTCGAGACCACATCGAACGAGAAATCTGCCATCGGTTATACACCTCTTACCAACTTCATACCAGCCATGATACCACAACCGGGTCAGGGGGGGCTATCGGTCGGGCCATCCTCCGGTGAATGGGGGTTGACGTGGACCAGCACGTCGTGGCACTGGGGGACCGACTCCATGACCGCCTCCTTCACCCGCTTGCCGATGCGGTGCCCCTCGGCGACGGTCAGGTCGCCGTTCACGCTCACCTTGCAGTCGACGTAGATCCCGGGGCCGAAGACCCGGGCCTTGATCTCATCGACCGACTCGACCCCCCGGGTGGCTGTGGCGGCCTGCTTCAACTGGGCCATGATGGCGGGCTCGGGCGCCCGGTCCATTAGGTCTCGCACCGACTGCCAGTAAAGGCCCAGGCCCATGCGGATGATCAGCCCGGCCACCAGCAGGCCCATGGCGGGGTCGAGCACGGGGAGGCCGAAGCGGCCACCCAGGGCGCCCACCAGGGCGGCGCCGGAGGCGAGCACGTCGGTCCGCTGGTTGGCGGCGTCGGCCAAAAGCGCCTGGCTGCCCACCTGCCGGGCCACGCCGGTCAGGTGGCGGGCCAGCACCTCCTTGATCAGAATCGAGGCGGCGGTCACCACGGCGGCGCTCAGCCCCACCGTCTCGCCGGGGCCCCGCAGCGCCCTTATGGCGCCCAGCAGGGTGATCACGCCGGTGACGGTGACCAGAATGCCCACCAGCTTGGCCGCCACCGGCTCGGCCTTCTCGTGGCCGTAGGGGTGGTCGAGGTCGGGGGGCCGGGCGGCAATGCGGCTGCCCCCCAGCACCACCAGGGTGGCGAGGATATCGGTGCCCGAGTTGGCCGCATCGGCCAGCACGGCGGTGGAGCCGGCCACCAGGCCCGCCACGGCCCGAGCGGCGGTGAGCACCACGTTCACCCCGATGGTCAGGGTGCCGGCGCGGGCCACCCGCTGCTGCCGGTTATCAAGCGTGATCTGCTTTCCCACGGGCGGAGTGCCTCCTTTGCTGCTTAGGGTGCGCACCTTGCGTGGGAAAATCGCGGCGGACTGACCAGGGAAAGGATCTAAACATAGAGAATGTCGAATAACCAGATCAACTACCCTGTTCCCGTTCGGAAGGGAGACGACAATCGATGGAGTGCCGCCACTGTGGGAAGGGACTGCCCGATACCGCCCAGCGCTTCTGCCCCTGGTGTGGCCAGGAGCTGACCACCCCCGATACGCCGCCGGCTCCGCCCCCGCAGCAGCAGGTATTCCAGGCCCCGCCGCCTCCGCCGCCAGCCTCGCCCCCGCCGCAGCAGCCGGGCCATCCCCCCGCCGCCCGTGATCAGGCCGCTGCCGCCGCCGCTGAGGCGAAGAAGGTGGCCGGGCAGGTGGCGACCGAGGTGCAGCGGGCGCTGAACGACCCGAAGCTGCGGGCCGCGATTCCGGGCCGCTCCCTCTCCATTGCGGGCCTTGCGCTCATGGCCTTGGCGATTCTGCTCTCGGCCCTCCCCTGGTTCCGGGGCGTCGGGCTGTTCTGGTCACTGGTGATGCTGGCCGGCGGGGCGCTGGTGGCGGTCATCGAGCTGCAGGGCGGCGGGGTCCGGCTGCCGAGGGCCTTCGACCGGCTGCCGCCCGCCCTGCTCCACCCGCTCCTGCCCCCCATTCTGGCCGGGCTGGTGGCGATTCACGCCTTCCTGGAGTTCTCGATCGGGATCATCCCGCTGATCTGGGCCGCCGCTGCGGGGCTGCTGGTCTACGACCAGTTCCAGAAGTCGCTGAGGGCGCCCGACTCCTTCGGCCGCTACTTCGATGTGCGCCGAGCCTGGTACGGCTACCGTCGGTACATCGTGATCGGTGCGGCGATCTGCCTGCTCTCGCTCTTCATGACCTGGTCCAAGAGCAGCGGCTCCTGGTCCGGCGGGTACGACTACCGCTATTCCTCCTACTACGGCGGCTACACCTACCAGTACAACTTCACCAAGTACTACTGGCCGGGATGGGAGCTGTCGGGCCGCTCGGGCCGCTTCGCCCTCTTTGCCGTCGCCTCCCTGCTCTCACTGGTGGGCTGGTCGGCCTACCGGGGCAGCGGCTCGGTGCCGGCCTGGTTCAACCACCTGGGCGCCGGTCTGGCGGGGGTGGCCCTGCTCTTCTGGGTGATCAACCTGGGCTCGAAGTTCGGTGTGCTGGTCTACCTGACCGGCCTGCTGCTGATCGGCCTTGCCCTGGCGATGATCTACCAGGGCAAGCACACCGGGGAGTACGATCCGGAACACCTGCTGGGGAGGCTGAAGAAGTAGACGCAGCCGCCTGCTCCTCCGTCAGTTTTTCGTCTCCCAGCCAGGCATAAGTCCCCGATTTTTGGACGGAGAGGACGGGTATTCCTCGGGTCTCCAGGGCTACAAGGCCAGTCTCCAAGGTTTCAGCCCTGTCCGGCCTCACAGCAGGCCCTCCTCCGTCAGTTTTTCGTCTCCCAGCCGGGGGTCGACTAACGAAATTTGGACGGAGGCGAGGAAACCCCGGTTGCCCCCCGCTCCCAGACGGCTGTGGCGGCTGGTCTGCCTGAGACCAGCCGCCCTACAGGTGCCGCAGGAAGGCCTGCGGGTTGTTCAGGAAGCTCCGGGTGACCTGCACATGCTCCAGCTCCTCGTAGGCCACCGCCTGAATCGGGGCGTGATCGAGGCTCAGGATTGTCGCCCCGGGGCAGGCCATCAGGATCGGGGAGTGGGTGGCGATCACGAACTGGCAGCCCTGCCGCACCATCTCCAGCATCAGCGAGAGCAGGCTCAGCTGGCGCATGGGGGAGAGCGGGGTCTCGGGTTCGTCGAGCAGGTAGAGGCCGTTGGGCACGAACCGGGCCTGGAACAGCTTGAGGAACGACTCCCCGTGGGAGTTGGCGTCCAGGTTCTCCCCGTAGCGGGCGTCCAGCGCCCGGATCGAGCCGACGAAGGCGCTGCGGGCGTACTGCTGCGCCGTGATCGACCGGTTCGCAAAGGTGCGGTCGGCCTCGTCCAGCGATTCTTGCAAGTCGGCCCGCATCTCGCTCAGCTTCTTGACGAACTGAAAGAAGTCTTCGGAGCGCAGAAAGAAGCCCCGGTGGGTCTTGCGCTTCCAGCTGAGCCGCAGGCAGCGGGCCAGGGCGCGGGCCGGGGCCAGCGTCTTGTCGGTCTGCACGCTCTCCCCGCCCACCGTCACGGCGTTGGCCGCCACCGCCAGCGCCTCCAGCAGCGTCGACTTGCCGCTGCCGTTCTCGCCCACCAGGAAGGTGACGGGAGCGGTGAGCGTAAGTTCGGTCAGGTTCTTCACCAGGCGGGTGTTGAAAGGGTACCCGTCAGCCGCCTCACCCACGTACCGGATCGAAGCCAGCGAGAGTGCCAACCGATCGCCTCCCTACATCTGACGGAGCGCCTGGTCGAGGTCTTCGATCAGGTCAGCCGGGTCCTCCAGCCCCACGTGGATCCGCACCAGGCCGGGGGTGGGCCACTCGTGCTCCGGCTTCTCCCGCTTGTAGGCGATCAGCGGGAGGAACATCAGCGACTCGTAGCCGCCCCAGGAGACGCCCAGGCCGAAGTAGCGGATCGCATTGGTGAAGCGCTTGATCTGGGCCAGGTCGCGGGTGTCCAGCTCGAAGGAGAGCAGGCTGGAGGCGCCCTGCATCTGGCGCTGTGCCAGGTCGTACTGCGGGTGCGACCGGTGCCCGGGGTAGTGAATCCTGGCCACCCGGCTGTGGCCGGCCAGGAAGTCGGCCACCTTGGCGGCGCTCTCCTGGTGCTGGCGCATGCGGACCGGGAGCGTCCGGAGGCCCCGGCCGATCAACCAGGCCTCAAAGGGGCCGATGATCCCGCCCAGCAGCTGGACCTCATCTTTCGAGATGGGGCGCAGCAGCTCCCGGCGGCCCACCACGGCGCCGGCCACCACGTCGGAGTGGCCGCCCAGGTACTTGGTGGCGGAGTAGACGGTTAGGTCGATGCCCAGGTCGAGGGGGCGCTGGAGCAGCATGGTGGCGTTGGAGTTGTCGACGATGGTGCGAATCCCGTGGCGGCGGGCCAGCTGGGCGACGGCCGCCAGGTCCTGCAGCTTCATCACGGCGCTGGAGGGCGATTCCAGGTAGAAGAGGGTGGTGTTGGGGCGGATCGCCGCCTCCCACTCGGCCACGTCACACCCATCCACCAAAGTGGTGGTGATCCCGAAGCGGGTCAGGTAGTTGGTCAGAAAGTTGTAGGCGGGGCCGTAGACGGTCTTGATCGAGACCACGTGGTCCCCGGCCCGCACGCACGAGAGGATGGCGCTGGCGATGGCGGCCATGCCTGAGGCGAGGAGGCGGCAGTGCTCGGCGCCCTCCAGGGCGGCGATCTTCTCCTCGGCCACCCGGACCGTGGGGTTGGTGCCGCGGGTGTAGAGGCAGTGCTCCTCGGGCCGGGCGAAGGCCTCCTCCAGGTCCTCGAAGGACTCGAAGACGAAGGTCGATGTCTCAAAGATCGGCGGGGCGGCGGCCCCCAGGAAGAGGAACGGGTCGTCGCCGGCATGGGCGGCCAGGGTGTCGATGCGGTCGCTGTGGGGGCGGCGCTTTCCCGAAGAAAGCTGCGACAAATGGGTCACCTCCGGAACCAGAGTTTCAGCCGGGCCTTCCCCAAGGAGTTTGACAGCGGGCAGAGCGGTTCCTGTCACGGGGCATGCTAACGGTGGCTCCATATACAAGGGAGGTGCTCTGCATGCCCATGAACCTACCGCCGGAAGTCCGGGAGAAGTTCGACGAGTGGGAGAAACGGCAGCTGTACAACCCGATGGAGACGGAGCGGGTCGAGGGAACGCTTCGCATGACAAAGATTCGGCGGACGATCCCGATCACGGCCCATTACTACTCCAACTTCAACAACCGGGAGCAGCCCACCCGGTAAACGGAGCCAG
>JBMONB010000130.1:0-6311 GCA_049325315.1 Bacillota bacterium
TCCCGCACGGTGAGCAGGGGGCTCCAGATCTCGGGGCGGGCCAGGCCGTAGCCGATGCGGAGCCCGGCCAGACCGTAGGCCTTGGAGAAGGTGCGGGTCAGAATCAGGTTGGGGTAGCGCTCCAGCAGAGCGAGGGAGTCGAAGGGCGAGGTGTCGTACTCGTGGTAGGCCTGGTCCACCAGGACCAGGGTCCCGGGCTCCACCCGCTCCATGAAGCGCCGGAAGGCATCTTCCGGGAAGACCGCCCCGGTGGGGTTGTTGGGGCGGCAGAGAAAGATCAGGCGGGCGCCGGGGGAGGCGTCTGCCATGGCGTCTAGGTCCATCGTCTCCCCGGCCAGCGGCACGCCCTTCACCTGCGCCCCGAAGAGGCTGGCGACCGCCCGGTAGTTGGGGAAGGAGCACTCGGGCACCACCGCCCGGTCCCCCGCCCGCACATAGCTGGCCGCCAGCAGGCGAAGGATCTCGTCGGAGCCGTGGCCCACGAAGATCCAGTCGGGGGGCAGGCCTGTCAGCCCGGCCAGCGCCTGGCGCAGCGCCGGGGCCGTGGGCTCGGGGTAAATGTGCGCCGCCAGCGCCGCCTCTCGGGCCGCCTCCGCCGCCAGGGGAGAGGGGCCCAGCGGGTTCTCGTTCGATGCCAGCTTGACCACATCGGCCAGCCCGAGTTCTCGCTTTACCTCGGAGACCGGCTTGCCGGGAATGTAGGGTTGCAGGCGCAGCACCTCAGGCCTTACCGGAAAACGCGGCATGGGTTCGCCCTCCTCATCAAACGGGTGCCGTAAGAAAGACAAACTATTCTAATTTGTTTAGCTATGATACCATAGATCCATAAGGCCTGACCATGCCAGGTCTATGCAAGTCGATCTAGCATTAGACTCTACAAGGCCGAATCCGAGCAGGAGGAGCGTGGAGGGAATGGGGACAGACTTTCTTCCGATCCAGGCGATTGACCACGTGGAGCTGTACGTGGGCAACGCCAAGCAGGCGGCTCATTACTACCGGACAGCCTTTGGCTTTACGATCCGGGCGTACGCAGGGCTGGAGACAGGGGTGCGCGACCGGGCTTCGTACATGCTGGAGCAGGGGGAGATTCGCCTGGTGCTGACCGGGGCGCTCTCGCCGGAGAGCCCGATTGCGGAACACGTGCGCATTCACGGCGATGGGGTGAAGGACATCGCCCTGCGGGTCGATGACTGCGAGAAGGCCTTCAGCGAGGCGGTGAGCCGGGGGGCGCGGCCGGTCATGGAGCCCACCAACCTGCTGGATCACGACGGCTTCATTCGCAAGGCGACCATCGCCACCTACGGGGAGACGGTGCACTCCTTTGTCGAGCGCAAGGGCTACCGCGGGCTCTTCGCCCCGGGCTACAAGGCGGTGGAAACCCCACCCGCCCAGCCGACAGGTGTGGTGGCGATCGACCACATGGTGGGCAACGTGGAGCTGGGCAAGATGCTGCCCTGGGTCCAGTTCTATGAGGAGGTGCTGGGCTTCTCCCAGTTCCAGACCTTCGACGACAAGGATATCTCCACCGACTACTCCGCCCTCATGTCCAAGGTAATGGCCGGCGGCAACGGCAAGATCAAGTTCCCGATCAACGAGCCGGCGGGCGGCAAGAAGAAGTCGCAGATTCAGGAGTACCTCGACTTCTACCACGGGCCGGGCGTGCAGCACATCGCCCTGATCACGGGCGATATCGTCAAGACGGTGGATGCGCTCCAGCGCAACGGGGTGGAGTTCCTCAACACCCCGGACTCCTACTACGACGTGCTGGAGCAGCGGGTGGGCCAGATTCCCGAGCCCATGGAGGAACTCCGCCGCCTGAAGATCCTGGTCGATCGTGACGAAGAGGGCTACCTGCTGCAAATCTTCTCGCGCCCTGTGCAGGATCGGCCCACCATGTTTTTCGAAATCATTCAGCGCAAGGGCAGCCGCGGGTTCGGCAAGGGGAACTTCAAGGCGCTCTTTGAGGCGATTGAGCGCGAGCAGGAACTCAGGGGGAATCTGTAGGTGAAGCTGGTCACAGCCGTGCTTTCTGGGGCCGGTGGTCGGGTGGTTGCGGGCCGCCTGGAGGAAGAGCAGGTCGTTGTTATGGAGCACCCCCTGGTGGGGGAGGCGGCCTCGGGTGAGCTGCTGGGCACGGCCTGGCCGCTCAGCCAGTTCCGGCTGCTCGCGCCCATTCCCCGGCCACGCACCATTCGGGACTTCTACGCCTTCGAGGCCCACGTGAAGAACGCCCGGGCCCGCCGGGGGCTGGGGATGCTGGAGGAGTGGTACCGGGTGCCGGTCTTCTACTTCGGCAACCCCAACGCTGTCTTCGGCCCCGACGACGCGGTGCCCAAGCCCCGGCGGACCGAGCGGCTGGACTTTGAGCTGGAGGTGGCGGCGGTCATCGGGCGGGAGGGGCGTGACATTCCGGCCGCCGAGGCCGATGACTACATTGCTGGCTACATGATCATGAACGACTGGTCCGCCCGGGATCTCCAGGCGCAGGAGATGAAGGTGGGGCTGGGTCCGGCGAAGGGCAAGGACTTCGCCACATCTTTCGGCCCATGGCTGGTCACCCCGGATGAACTGGCCGACCGGGTGCGCCCCGACGGGCGAATCGAGCTGACCATGACCGCCCGCATAAACGGCGAGGAGGTGAGCCGGGGGAACCTGGCGGAGATGTACTTCACCTTCGGGCAGCTGATCGAGCGGGCCAGCCAGGACTGCACCCTCTACCCGGGCGAGATCATCGGCTCGGGCACGGTGGGGACCGGCTGCCTGCTGGAGACCGGGGCCTACCGCTGGCTGGCGCCAGGCGACCTGGTGGAGCTGGAGGTGGAGCGGCTCGGGCTCCTGCGCAATACGGTCCGGTAGCAAGGGGGGAGAGAACGATGCCCTTCTATGTCTCGCGTGGCAAGGTGCCGCAGAAGCGGCACGTCCAGTTCCGGCAGCCCGACGGCAGCCTGTACAAAGAGCAGGTGATGGGCACCCGCGGCTTCTCGGGCATTCAGTCGATTCTCTATCACATTCACCCGCCGACGGCGCTCAGCCGGGTGGTCGACCTGGGGCCGGTGGCGCGGGAGTACGAGGAGCCGGGAGCGCTCCGCCACCGGCATTTTCGCACGTCGGGGGTAGAGCCCGGCGGCGATATCGTATCCGGCCGGCGCCTGCTGATGGGCAACGAGAACGTGGCCATTGCGGTCGCCCTGCCCACTGAGCCGATGGACTACTTCTACCGGAACGGCGAGGGCGACGAGGTGCTCTTCATTCACGAGGGGAAGGGGCGGCTTCAGACCAGCTACGGCTCGCTCCCCTACAGGCCGGGGGACTACCTGGTCATCCCCATTGGCACCACCTGGCGCATGCTCCCCGACGCCGGGGCGCCCCACCGGGTGCTGGTGGTGGAAGCAGCGGGCTCCATTGAGCCGCCCGGGCGCTACCGGAACGAGTACGGCCAGCTGCTGGAGCACAGCCCATATTGCGAACGGGATATCCGGGTGCCCGACGACCTGGAGACCTTCGACGAGCGGGGCGAGTTCGAGGTCCGGGTGCGGGCACAGGGGCGGCTCACCGCCTGCTACTTTGCGCATCATCCGCTCGATGTGGCCGGCTGGGATGGCTACCTCTACCCCTGGGCGCTCTCGATCTACGACTTCGAGCCGATCACCGGGCGGATTCACCAGCCGCCGCCGGTCCACCAGACCTTCAGCGGGCCCGATTTCGTGGTCTGCTCCTTCGTGCCGCGCCTCTACGACTACCACCCCGAGGCGATCCCGGTGCCCTACAATCACTCGAATGTGGATTCTGACGAGGTGCTTTACTATGTAGCAGGGAACTTTATGAGTCGAAGAGGAATTGAGGTCGGGTCGGTGACGCTACACCCCTCGGGCATTCCCCACGGGCCGCACCCGGGCACGGTGGAGGCCAGCCTCGGGAAGCAGCGGACCGAGGAGCTGGCGGTCATGATCGACACCTTCCGCCCTCTGCGGGTGGCGAAGGCCCACCCGGCCCAGGAGGATCCGAACTACCCCTATTCGTGGCTCCCCAAGTCATAGCGGAGGTGCATCCCCCTGATCGTCGATCCCTCATCCCTCCCCTGGCGCGATGGCTATAAGCTGATGACCGGCTCGATCTTGCCCCGCCCCATCGCCCTTGTCTCCACACTTAGTTCTGATGGGCTCCCCAACCTGGCCCCCTTCAGCTTCTTTACCGTTGTCTCGGCCGACCCGATGACGCTCTGCTTCTCCCCGATGCGGCGCGGCGGCGACGGGTCGAAGAAGGATACGCTGGTCAACATTGAGGCGACCGGTGAGTTCGTGGTGAACATCGTCAGCGAGGCGATCGCCGCCCAGATGAACGCCACCAGCGCAGAGCTTCCGCCTGAGGTCGATGAGTTCACCGTCGCTGGCCTCACCGCAGCGCCGTGCGAGGTGGTGCGGGCGCCGCGGGTGGCGGAGAGCCTGGTCAGCTACGAGTGCAAGCTGCTCCAGGTGGTGGAGGTGGGCGACGGCCGGCCGGGGTCGGGGGCGCTGGTCCTGGGGACAGTGCAGCGCATCTACCTGGCCGATGAGGTGGTCTCGGAAGGGCGGATTCTGTTGGACCGGCTCCAGCCAGTGGGGCGGCTGGCGGGCAATGAGTACGTACGCTGTACCGATCGGTTCGTCCTGGTGCGGCCCGAAGGCAGGTAGCAGAAAGAGATGACGGACCCGCGCAGCCCTGTGCGCGGGTCCGTCTTTGGTTTTTCGGGATACGCTCGCGCTGCGGTTAACCGGCAGCGCGCTCCATGGCGTGCGGGGGAGCGCCCCTCTTGCGCAGGCCCGTGGCCAAGGCCACCGCGACGGCTGCTACCACCCAGACAGCGGTACAGATCCAGAACAGCCGGGGGCCGTTGGTCAGCGTGCCGAAGGCTGCGAAGCCGGCGTTCATCGCGGCATGAAAGAGGACGGCGGGGAAGCCGGACTCGGCGTTGTTCTGGAGCCAGGTGATCAGCACGGTGGCGGCCACAACGGAGATCACCATGCCGACAAAGGGCATCGACTCCTGCGGCCGGCCCGGGATCAGAAAGAGCGGCAGGTGCCAGCAGCCCCAGAGCAGCCCGAGAATCAGGCTGGCCCGGAGCGGGCCGTAGCGCTCCTGCAGACGGGGGAGGGCGAACCCACGCCAACCCGGCTCCTCGGTCAACAGGTGCGTCACGACCTGGACAAGGAAATAGGCGAGCGCAAGGGCGAGGGGGAGGTCCCGGCCGATGGTCTGTTCACCACCGGTCACCAGCCCCACAATCGCGGCGGCCAGGCTGAGCGCCACGGGAACCACAACGGCCAGGAGCAGCCACAGGAAGCGAATCCGCACCCTTGTCATGAAGGAGACCAGTTGCTTCATGGCCGCCGGCCCCCCCGTGAGCCCGATGACCAGGAATGCGGCGATGCTGGAGCCAAACAGGCCGAGCGTTCCGGCACCGGGGATCTCCCAGGTAATAAGGCCCCTGGCCTTCAGGACGGTGGGAGCCCATATGGTCCAGCTGATGAGGTACGCGAGAAGGAAGAAGAGGGGCATCTGATACTGCCCTACCCGTCTGCTGTCGAGAATGTTAATGCCTCCATTGCCAGAGTATGCTGCTATACCCATCAGTGTAGAAGCGTCGCACAGGAGCGTCAAGATTAACATTCTCAAGCACAAAGGTTCTTCTGCCACAGGCAAGGCTCCGTGCTGCATGTGATCGTGCAGCCCAGAGCCTGTCTCGCTAGATAGCCTCTGACACTAAATATGCGTGTCCAATACCGTACGCTACTTAATAATTAAACTTTTTCTGATTGGGCCGGGCCGTATTGACACGCCCGTTCTCCCGCCCCTATCCTTTAAATATACTGAAAATTTCTTTTATATCCCGTTCTATTCGGCGCTCGCACCATTCCCGTGACAAAGGAGTGTGGGTATGAGTCTGATCATCCCGGGCGTGGAGATTCGTGTGATCCGTGAACTGGTGCCCCGTCCGCTGGGCGCTACCGGCGTGCTGGGGATTGTGGGCCCCGCCGAGGTAGACCGCTCGGCGAAGCCGCTCCAGGCGCTCGGCTCCCTGCAGGAGTTCCGGGAGACCTTTGGCCCCGCATCCATCGCAGCGATGCCCGAGGTCCGACAGGCCTTCGCCGCCGGGCTGAACCAGGTGGTGGTGGCCAACGTTCCCCCCGACCTGCTGGAGTCGGCGGCCACCGAGGAGGGGGTGCAGGTCAACGGCTCGCCTGGCAAGGTGGAGTTCCGGGCCCGGGCGGGCGGCGCCTGGGCCAACGATCTCTCTGTCCGGGTGGTGACCCGCTCAGCGGCGACCCCGGGGC
>JBMONB010000131.1:0-6307 GCA_049325315.1 Bacillota bacterium
GCTCACCTTCAGCATCTACCCGTTTACCAAGCGGTTCACCTGGCTCTGCCATGTCTGGCTGGGGCTCAGCGTGGCCTGGGCGCCCTTTGGCGCCTACGTTGCCGTGGCGGGGCAGATCACCTGGGAGGCGCTCCTGCTGGTGTTGATTATCACCTGCTGGAACGCTGGGTTCGATGTGATCTATGGGACGCAGGACATGGAGGCCGACCGGATCAACGGGGTCCACTCGATTCCGGTGCGGTTCGGGCTTCGCCGGGCGCTTCTCATTGCCCGGGGGTTCCACCTTGGGGTGGTCGCGCTCACGCTCTTCCTTGGTCTTTATACCGGGCTGCTGCCGCTGGCCAGCCCGCTTGCCTGGGGGGGCGCCGCCTGGTCCTATCTGATCGGGTGGCTGATCGTGGCGGGGCTGCTTCACTACGAGCATTCCATCATCTCGCCGGAGGATATGAGCCGGCTGAATGCGGCCTTCTTCAATGTTAACGGGTATATCAGCGTTGCTTACTTCTTCTTCACAGCGGTGGCTGTGGTTTTACGCTAACTACTTTTCGTGTTAATGGAGGACGTTTCGGACATGAAGCGCAAGTTCACCCTGGTGATGGCCCTCGTCCTGATGACCGCCCTGCTGGCCGCCTGCGGCGGCAGCAAGCCGGGCGATGTGTACAGCAAGAAGGAGGCCGCTCCCGAGGCCCCGGTCCACCTGAAGATCGGCCAGCTTCCGATTGTTGATGGCCTCCCGTTCTGGGTGGCCGAGAAGAACGGCTATTACAAGCAGCAGAACGTCACCGTGGAACTGATCACCTTCAAGTCCGCCCTGGAGCGCGATGCGGCTCTGGAGGGCGGTCAGATCGACGGCACCCTCACCGACATCACCGGCGCCGTGACCATGTACGAGAAGGGCACCAAGCTTCAGATCGCCTCGCTCGCCCTGGGTGCGACCAAGGATGAGGGCGCCTTCGCCATCCTCGCCGCTCCCAACTCCGGCATCACCTCGGTAGAGCAGTTGAAGGGTGTCGATATCGGCATCTCCACCAACTCGGTGATCCACTACGTGACCGACAAGCTGCTCCTCGAGAATGGCTTCAAGCCCGAGGAGATCAAGGTGACCAATATCCCGCAGATTCCTGTGCGGTTTGAGGCGCTCATGTCCGGCCAGATCAAGGCGGCCACCCTGCCCGAGCCGCTCCTCTCGCTGGCGGTGGCCAAGGGCGCCAAGGTGATTCTCGACGACACCAAGGCAAAGCAGAACTACTCGCACTCTGTCATCGTCTTCACCGACAAGGCGATCCAGGAGAAGGGCCAGGGGATCAAGCGGTTCTTTATCGCTTATAACCTCGCTGTTCTAGACATTCGCGACAAGGCTGAGGATTACCGGGATCTCCTGGCCGAGAAGGCCAAGCTGCCGGCGGAGATCAAGAACTCCTTCCCCGTGGTGCGCTTCTCGCCGTCCCAGGCCCCGCAGAAGGCTGATGTGGAGGCTGTGGTACAGTGGCTGCTGGAAAAGAAGATCATCGCCACCAAGGTGGAGTACGAGCAGCTGGTCAACAAGACCCTCTACCCGCAGGTCAAGTGATCGAGGCCGGCGGGGTCGGATATGCCTACAAGGAGACGGTCGCGCTGCGCGACGTCTCCTTTCGGCTACCCTTTGGGGAGACGCTGGCGGTGGTCGGCCCTTCGGGGTGCGGCAAGACGACGCTGCTCAGTCTGATCGCCGGCCTCCTCCCTGTGACCGAAGGAACGCTGAAGGTGGCGGGGAGCCCGGTCCAGCCGCGGCGCCCCGGCACCGCCCTGATCATGCAGGATTACGGCCTCCTTCCCTGGAAGACGGTGCGGGAGAACGCCGCCCTGGGCCTGCGTATCCGGGGTCTGCCGCTCGATGCGGCCGACCAGGCGCTGCGGGAGGTCGGCATCGACGAACTTTCCCGGCGGTGGCCGCACCAACTCTCGGGCGGGCAGCGGCAGCGGGTGGCGATCGCCCGCTCCCTGGCCCTGAGCCCCGACCTGCTCCTCATGGATGAGCCCTTCTCTGCGCTGGATGCCCTGACCCGGGAGGAGATGCAGGACCTGCTGCTCTCCATCTGGCGCAAGCGGCAGACCAGCCTGGTGGTGGTGACCCACTCCATTGCCGAGGCGGTCTACCTGGGGCAGCAGATCCTGGTGCTCTCGCCCCGTCCGGGCCGGGTGGTGGGCCATTTCCGGAACGAGTCGGTGGGCGACCGGCGGGGCCGGGCCTTCCATGAGCTGGTCAACCAGATCCGCGACGCCCTCGAGAAGGGGGTGAACGGCCATGGTTAGCCGCCGCTGGTACCATTACCTGATCGCCCTGGCGATCATGGCTCTGGTCTGGGAGGCGATTGCGCTCTTCCTCTCCATTCCCGCCTTTCCCCGGCTCGGCGATGCCGTGGCCGCATTCTTCAAGGGCCTCTTCTCGGGGCCGCTGCTGAAGCACTTCGGTATCTCGGCCTACCGGGCGACCCTGGCCACGGCGATCTCGCTGAGTATCGGGGTGCCTCTGGGGCTCTACCTGGGGCGCTCGGGCGGTCCGGTGGGCGCGGTGCTGCTCTACCTGACCCATCCGATCCCGAAGGTGGTCTTTCTCCCGGTGATCATCGTGGTGATGGGCATCGGCGACACCTCAAAGATCTTCCTGATCACCCTGGTGATCTTCTTCCAGATCCTCGTGACGGTGAAGGATGCCGCATCCAACGTGCCCCGCGGGCTGATCCGCTCGGTCCAGTCGCTGGGGGGCGGGGAGTGGTCGATCTACCGGCACGTGATCCTGCCGGCGACGCTGCCGGGGATCTTCACCGCCCTGCGGCTCTCCACCGGTACGGCGGTGGCGGTCCTTTTCTTCGCCGAGACCTATGCGACCCAGTTCGGCCTGGGCTCCCTGGTCTGGGACGCCTGGTCGATGCGCGATTACCATCTCATGTTTGCCGGCGTCATGGCCATGGCGCTGATGGGCTTCGGCTTCTATGTGCTGGTGGATTGGGCGGAACGTGTGGTCTGCCCCTGGGCGGAGGCCCGCCGGTAGGGCTAGCCCGACAACAACTGATTCAGGGGAGGCGACTCGATGGCTCCGTCCTACAAGCCACCGTCGGCCGAGGAGAAAGAGCAGTATGTCATCGAACTCTTCGACAAGATTGCCGAGAACTACGACGCCATCAACCAGGTCATGTCGGCGGGCCAGTGGGAGCGCTGGCACCGGGAGGTTGTGAAGCAGACCCAGTTCAAGGAGGGCGACCGGATCTTAGATGTCGCCTGCGGCACCGGCGATCTCTCCATGCTGAGCGCCGCCCAGGTCGGACCGACCGGTTCGGTGATCGGGGTCGATATCTCGGAGGGAATGCTCGAGGTCGGGCGGCGCCGGGTGGCCCAGTCGCCCTACAAGGATCAGATCACCCTCCAGTACGGCAACGCCATGGATCTGAAGTTCGAGGCGAACAGCTTCAATGGCGTGACCATGGGCTGGGCGATGCGCAACGTTGCCTCGATTCCGCAGACGCTCTCGGAGATCTACCGGGTGCTGAAGCCCGGCGGACGCTTCGTCTGCCTGGAGGCGGCGAAGCCGTACAGCGCCGTGATCCGGACGGGTTTCTTCCTCTACTGGCGGACCCTGCTGCCGCTCATTGACTGGTTCGTGGTCAAGGCGGGGGGCAAGGCGAAGATTCGGCCCTATACCTACCTCTCCCGCTCGCTGGACAACTACCCCTTCCCCAACGGGCTGGAGAAGCTGTTCCAGGAGGCGGGCTTCGTGCAGACAGACTATCAGCTGCTGATGCTGGGGACGGTGGCGATCCATGTGGGAACGAAGCCCCTCTGATCCGCCGGTGCGGATCCGGCACCTGGATTACCCGAACGACTCCCCTCAGGTCCTCAGCTTCCTGCCGGACCTCTACGAGACCAACTTCCCCGGCTTCAAGGTCGATACCGAGTTCGTGGTCCGCAAGCGAAACCAGCTGCGGGAGGCGGCCCGGGACCCGGGGCAGGCGGTGCTGGTGGCGGAGGACAGCAATGGCATCTGCGGCTTTATCTGGCTGGTGATCGAGGTGGACTACAGCGGCCGTCGCCGGGGCGAGGTCAACGCCATCTACACCGCCAGGCGGGTGCGGGGCCAGGGGGTTGGCCGCAAGCTGATGGAGGAGGGGGAGAACCTCCTGCGCACCTACGGCTGCGAGTCGGTGATGCTGATGGTGACCGCGTCGAACGAGCCCGCCACCAACCTCTATCAGTCGATGGGCTACGAGGTGACCCGCCACCAGATGGAGAAGATGATACGTCGGGGTCCCCGCTAGGGGGCCCCTGGCTTTTTTCTGCCAGGGCAGGGATGCGGTGGTCGCCGTTCGAACTTACCTGGAAGGAGTTCGTTGAGGGGTGGACGGGTATGGAGACGCCGTTGAGCCGGATGGACCGCCGTCGCCGGAAGGCGAAGGGATGGGCTGTCCATGTCGGCCGGGATGACTGGGGGCCGCTCCTGCTGGCGGGGATCAGCCTCGTGGTTGGGGTGCTCTTTCAGGATCCGGTACGCTACGGCTGGGTGGCAGGCGCCGTCGCCGCAATGCTGACGGTTCGCATGGCGGTCACCTTCGAGCCGCCATCGCCGGACGAGGCGCGGGAGCCCCTGCCGCTAGCCTCGCTTGGGGCCTTTGTCCGGGGCGGAATGGGACTGGCGGTGGCGGCGCTGCTCTATGGGGTGGTCCCCTCCATTCACCTGACCCCGGCCTGGGCGCTTCTGGGGCTGGGGCTGATTCTGCTGGGGCGGGGAGCGGGGGAGTACCCGCTTCGCATGGCCGGAACGCTGACGCTGCTCCTGGCGGTGGGCCACGCCATCGCCATCGACTCCTTTCCGGACTTCGAGGGGGCGCCGCCCAGTCTGCGGGTGGGGGACCTGCTGCTTCGCTTTGAGGCGCTGCGGCAGATCAACTTCGCTGTGACGGGGCTGAGCGGGTTGGCCGCTCTCTGGTGCTACCGGCCGGCGAGCGGGGAGCGGGCGGTGCGTGACGGGCTGATGGTGGTCGCTCACCTGGGGATCCTCTGGGGGATCACCTATGAGATCGCCGATGCGATCGAGATGACCCGGGGGGCTGCCTCGGCGGGCAACGAAACGCTCTGGATCGCTGCTGCATGGGGGGTCTACGGACTCTTGCTCGTGCTGACCGCCCCGCTGGTCTCCCGTGAGCTTTCCTGGCTCAAGACGGGGCAGGCGGTTCTCACCTTCGCCCTGGGCTACCTGCTGATGGGCGGCATGATGGCGCAGGCCCGCTGGGCCGATGCGCCCGTGCGCTTTGCGGCCTACGCCGGTGTGCCGGGGGCGATCTTGCTGGCTGCCTGGGTGCAGGAGAGGCGGGGCAGGCTGACAGAGCCCGACAGGCTACTAGCGCTCGCCGCCCTGGCCATGACCTTCGGCATCTGCAGCTTTGAGGTGGAGCGGTGGCTGGAGCCCCTCTTCACCTACCCGGACGGAACCGTTCCCACCCCGGCCATGCTGGAGCAGAACAGGAGCCTGCTCAGCGGGCTGGCCCTGGGCCTGTGGACGCTCTACTGCCTCCTGGCGCTCTGGGTCGGGTCGCTGCTCGGCTCGCGTTCGGCGCGGTTCATGGTGGGGGTGCTGGGGGCGTCGACTGTGCTCTATCTGCTCTTCTGGTTGGTCCTGTAATGGAACGATGCACGCATAAGGAGCGCAGGCCGTCAGGCCTGCGCTCCCAGCAATTCATCCAGCCGGTCCTTGTTGAACCCGACAACCGCCTGGTCGCCCACCGCCACCACCGGCACGGTCGTGGCGCCCCCGGTCAGGTTGACCATCTCCTGCAGGGCATCGGGGTTGCGGCTGATATCGTGCTCCCGGAAACGAACCCCCTGGGAGCGCAGGTACCCCTTCACGGCGGTGCAGACGCCGCAGTCGGGCTTGCTGTACAGATCGACGTTCATGACTCCCTCACCTCGACCCTAGTCTTCCCCGGTTACTGAGCCCAGCACTCGGTCTCCAGCACCTCGCCGGCGCTCACGAAGCCGGCCCGCTGGTAGAGGCGCCCGGCCACCTCCCGGGTGTAGAGCAGGAAGAGGGGGCCAATCGCCGCCCGCTGAATCGTCTGAACCAGGGCCAGGGCCAGGCCGCGCCCCTGGAAGGCGGGCCGGGTGGCCACGTACTCCAGCCGGGCCGGGCTGCCGACATCGACCAGGGCACCACAGGCGGCGGGTTCGCCATCGACCCGGGCGATGAAGTACTGGTACCGCGGGCTGGCCAGTTCCCGGCCTGCGGCGTGGGTGATCCAGCCCGGCTGATAGCCCAGGGCCTCGCTGCGAATCAGCC
>JBMONB010000132.1:0-67560 GCA_049325315.1 Bacillota bacterium
GGTTGAAGGAGGCCATTGAGAAGAAGCTTTTTGCCGACATGAAAAACGTGGTCAAGATTACCACGTCGACCCGAACGCCCGACCCGGAGCAGCAGAAGCGGATCAACGAGGTGGTGCGGCGGCTGATTGACGATCACGGCTACTGCGAGGTCTGCGCCAACGAACTGCTCCGGTATGTCGGCACCCTCTTGAGCCGATAGGGAAGGCGGGACCCTTCAGTGGGTCCCGCCTTTGCATCAGGAATGTTCGACCTGGACCCAGCGGCGCTCCCCGGCGGAACGTGCCACGGCCTCCAGCACGAGTTGGTTGCGCAGACCGTCCATGAAGTCAGGGGCCGGGCTGTATCCGCCCGCCACGCCGCAGAGCAGTTCATATACCAGGTGGACGAAGGTGTGCTCGTAGCCGATGATGTGACCGGGGGGCCACCAGTTGGCAACGTAGGGATGGACGGGTTCCGTTACGTTGATCGTCCGCCACCCCTGAAGGGACGGGGGATCGTCGTGGAAGTAGACCTGCAGATTGTTCATGTTCTCCAGATCCCAGCGGATCGAACCCTTGCTGCCGTTGATCTCGAACCGGTTGCCGTTCCGGTTGCCGCCGGCGAAACGGGTCGCCTCGAAGGTGCCCACGGCGCCGCCTTCAAACCGGGCGAGGAAGAGCGAGGCATCGTCCACGGTGACGGGCGCTCGCTGCTCTGGGCTGCCCTCCACGGGCCGCTCCTTGATAAAGGTCTCCAGCAGCCCTGCCACCTCGGTGATCTCGCCCACCAGGAATCTGGCCAGATCGATGATGTGCGCGGCGAGATCGCCGTGCGCCCCCGAGCCGGTCTGCTCCTGCTGCAGCCGCCATACCAGCGGGAACTGGGGGTCCATGATCCAGTCCTGCAGGTAGGTGGCCCGCCAGTGGTAGATCTGACCGATCGTGCCGTCGGTGATCAGCTTCCGGGCCAACTGCACGGCGGGCGCATAGCGGTAGTTATGGCAGATCATATGGACCACGCCGGCTTCCTGCACCGCTGCCAGCATGGCTCGCGCCTCCGCAGCGTTCATGGCAAGCGGCTTTTCGCAGAGGATATGCTTCCCTGCCCTGGCAGCGGCTATGGCGATTTCGGCGTGGTTGTAGTTCGGGGTGCTGATATCGACCAGGTCGATGTCGGGCCGCTCAATCAGCCGGCGCCAATCGGTCTCCACCGTGTTCCAGCCATACTTCTCCGCCGCAGCCCGCACCCCGGCCTCGTCGCGCCCACAGAGCGCCTCCATGGTCGGGACGACCGGGGGGTCGAAGAACAGGGCCACATCTTTGTAGGCGTGGCTGTGTGCCTTGCCCATGAACTTGTAGCCGATCAGTCCGACCTTCAGTTCTCTGGCCATCGTTTTTCCCCTCCCATTAGCGCCGGAAGGCGTCCTCAAACGAGCCCCCCGCGGCTGGCGGGAAGTCCGTTCGCCGCACAAAGGCGCATGCTTCGGTGGCGCCAAACTCCCGGTTCATGCCGTTGTCCTCCCACTCCACGGAGAGCGGGCCCCGGTAGCCGATCTGGTTGAGCGCCCGGAAGACCTCCCGGAAATCGACGCTGCCCCGGCCGGGCGACTGGAAATCCCACCCCCGCCGTGAGTCGCCAAACGGCAGGTGGGAGCTGAGGATGCTGTTGCGGCCGTTCAGCTTGACGATGGCATCCTTCACATGGACGTGGAAGATCCGGTCCGGGAACTCGTGGATGAACTGAACCGGGTCAACGCCTACCCAGACCAGGTGGCTCGGGTCGAAGTTGAAGCCAAAGGCCGGGTGGTTGCCAACCGCCTCCAGCGACCGCCGGGCGGTGTAGATGTCGAAGGCGATCTCGGTGGGGTGGACCTCCAGCGCAAACCGGACCCCTTCGGCCTGGAACACGTCGAGGATCGGGCCCCAGGTTCCGGCGAACAGGTCGTAGCCTGCCGTGATCTCCGCCTCGGTGACCGGCGGGAACGGATAGATCAGGTGCCAGATCGGCGAGCCGGTGAAGCCGTTGACGAGATCAACCCCCAGCCGGCGAGCCGCCCTGGCGGTCCGCTTCATCTCGTCGATGGCCCAGGCCCGCTTCGCCTCCGGGTCGCCGGCCACCTCGGCCGGCGCCCAGGCGTCGGACCGGGGGTTTGGCGGGTCCAGCACGATCTGGCCGACCAGGTGGTTGGAGATGGCCCAGACCTTAAGACCGTGCTCCGCCAGCAGGGACCGGCGGGCGTCGCAGTAGCCGGGGTCCGACAGCGCCCTGGCCACCTCAAAGTGGTCGCCCCAGCAGGCCAATTCGAGTCCGTCGTAGCCGAAACCGCGAGCCTTCCGGGCCATCTCTTCAATCGGCAGGTCGGCCCACTGACCGGTGAACAGAGTGACAGGGCGATTCATGGTCCATCTCTCCCTTCAGACTTCAGGTCACCCCTGGGTTGTCGCTGTGAGGAGCCCCCGCAGGTTCTGCAAGCTCAGGCGGACGGAGTCGAACGGGCTGCCGGCACAAAGGTCCTGCTCAACCACCAGCCACTCCACGCCCGCCTCCTGGCACCAGGCCAGAATGGGGCGGAACTCCACCTGACCCGTGCCAATCTCAGCAAAGCTGCCCAATTCGTCCGGGGTCATATCTTTCAGGTGAATCAGCGGCATGCGCCCGCGATAGGGCTGAATGAAGGCAGCGGGGTTCAGACCGGCCTTCTGTGCCCAGTAGACGTCAATCTCGGCGAGAATCCGGTTTCCCGGCACCGGTTCCAGCAGGTACTCCAGGGCGGTTTGCCCGTCGATCTCGACGGCGAACTCGAAGTCGTGGTTGTGGTAGCTGAGCCGCAGTCCGCTCCCAGCCAGCGCTTCGGCCACCTGGTTCAGCTCCTTCCGCAGTTGGCGGTAGGTGGCCTCGTTGCGCATCTCCAGCGGCAGCCACGGGCAGACCAGGGTCCGGCAGCCAAGGGCCTCGGCTTCGGCGACCACCGCCGGAAGATCTGTCATCAGCCTGGCATACGGGACGTGCATGCCCGCTGTTACCAGGCCCGTCTCCCGGAGAACCGCCACGATCTGCTCCAGAGGCCAGCCCTGAAGCCCGGCAAACTCCACGCCCTCATAGCCCATCTCGCTCAAGGCCCGGAGTACAGACGGAAAGTCCTGCCTGGCCTCATTGCGCAGGGTGTATAGCTGGACACCAATCCGTGGATTCATCACTCCACCTCCCAAGCAACCGTAAAATCAGGCAGTCCGGCCGGCAGTCCCGCCGGTCGCTCGCAGCTGGTGGTCAGCCCTACATGGCGCCCTTCCGCAGAGGCCTCGTGGATGGCGTGCATGATCTCCAGGACGTGGAGAGCGAGATCGCCTGAGGCCCGGTGGGGGCGCCCGGCCCGGAGGGCTGCGCACATGTCTGCCAGGCCCATGCCCCGGCTGTTGCTGCTGCTCCCGTGGGTCAGCCCCACCTCCTGCCACTCCTGCTGGCCGGCGCGCAGCAGGCGGACCGGCCCGCCGAAGTGGTTCGGGTCGGGCACGCTGAGCACGCCGGCTGAGCCGTAGATCTCGATCCGGGGGAGCTGCGACCTCCAGACATCGAAGCTGGTGATGATCGTGGCGACGGGACCGGCGGCAAAGTCAATCAGACCGGAGACGTGGGTGGGCGTCTCGACCTTGATCTTCTGTCCGTACCGGGCACTGCTGGTGATCGTTCGCTCGGGGCGGCTGATCCGGGCGGAGCCGGTCACCCGGCTGGCGGGGCCGAGCATGGTGATCAGCGCTGTCAGGTAGTAAGGGCCCATGTCGAACATGGGGCCGGCGCCGGCCTTGTAGAAGAACTCGGGATCCGGATGCCAGCTCTCCGGTCCTGAACCCATCATGAAGGCGGTGGCAGCCAGGGGGGTGCCGATCTCCCCCTGGTCGATCAGGTAACGGCAGGTCTGCAGCCCTGCGCCCAGGAACGTGTCGGGTGCGCAGCCGACGCGGACGCCCCGGGCCCGGGCCGCCTCCAACACCTGCCTGCCGTCGGTCAGCGTGACGGCAAGTGGCTTCTCATTGAAGACTGACTTTCCCGCTGCAATGGCAGCGAGGGCGATCTCGGCATGAACCGCCGGCACCGTGAGGTTCAGCACGACCTCAATCTCCGGGTCCGCCAGCAGTTCCGAGACCGCCAGCGCTCTTGGCACACCAAACTGTGCCGCGCAGGCGTGGGCCCGCTCCGGGATCAAGTCGGCACAGGCGACGATCTCGAACTCCCGGAATTCCTTCCCGTTCTTCAGATAGGTAGCGCTGATATTGCCGCAGCCAATCAGGCCTACCTTCACCCGTCCATTACCCATGACCATTCGCCTCCTGATCAAGCAGCCGGATGCCAACAACAGCAACCCCTGGAGCCGGAAGAATGCGCACGCCCGACGGCGTCGCTTCTACACCGGCGCCCTCAACAGATGCCACGCGAAAAACCCCTCGGAGGAGCAGGCTCCACGGCCACTCCCCTCCGCTTACACGGACCGTGACCGTCTCGGCTTCCCGCTGCACGTGGGCGGTCAGTTCCGGGACGCCCCGGGTGCTGGTGACGGTGGCCGAGGCGCTTTGCCCGTCGCCCAGCCCGAACACGTGAAACTCTACACCATCGGCGTACGGATAATCGGGCCGGTTATCTTCACGTCCCACCGCCACAACCGAATTGGGCCGGACATAGAGCGGCAGGCTCATGTAGCTGTGGTGCTCACTCCGCCATATCCCGCCCTCTACCTGCTCTCCCGTAAGGAAGTGGGTCCACCGTCCCCTTGGCAGATAGAAGCTGACGTTTCCATCTTGGCTGAAGACGGGCGCTACCAGGAGCGACTCGCCCAGCATGTACTGCCGGTCCAGGAAGTAGCAGGTTGGGTCGCCGGGGAACTCCAGCAGCATGGCTCGCATCACCGGAACGCCCGTCTGCGCAGCCTCACAGGCGGCCGCGAACAGGTAGGGCATCAACCGGCACTTGAGCTTGGTGAAGAAACGGAGCACGTCGACCGCCTCGTCGTCAAAGAGCCAGGGCACCCGATACGAATGGTTGCCGTGCAGCCGGCTGTGGCTGGAGAGCAGCCCGAAGGCGGTCCACCGCTTGTAGAGGTCGGCGGGGGCGGTGCTCTCAAACCCGCCAATATCGTGACTCCAGAAGCCAAAGCCGGACAGGCCCAAAGAGAGGCCGCCACGCAGGCTCTCCGCCATCGACTCGTAGGTGGCAAAGGAATCGCCGCCCCAGTGAACGGGGAACCGCTGACCTCCGGCGGTGGCCGACCGCGCGAAGAGCACGGCCTCGCCCTGGCCGAGTCGTTCCTCCAGCACCTCAAAGACGACCTTGTTGTACAGGTAGGAGTAATAGTTGTGCATTTTCTGCGGGTCGGAGCCATCGAAGTAGACCACGTCGGTCGGAATGCGCTCACCGAAGTCCGTCTTGAATCCATGCACGCCCATATCGATCAGCCGCCGCAGGTGATCGGCGTACCACCGGCAGGCCTCTGGGTTGGTGAAATCCACGATCCCCATCCCGGGCTGCCACTTGTCCCACTGCCAGACGTCCCCGTCTGCTCGTTTCAGGAGATACCCGTTGGCCGCAGCTTCGTCAAAGAGCGAGGACTGCTGGGCGATGTAAGGGTTAAGCCAGACGCAGATTCTCAGGCCCTTTTCATGGAGACGCCGCAGCATCGGCTCGGGCTCCGGGAAGACCACCGGGTCCCAGTTGAAGTCCATCCACTGAAACGCCTTCATCCAGAAGCAGTCGAAGTGGAAGACGTGGAGCGGTAGATCTCGCTCCTTCATCCCGTCGACAAAATGCGTCACCGTCTCCTCATCGTAATCGGTCGTAAAACTGGTCGTCAGCCAGAGCCCGAAGGACCAGGCGGGGGGCAGGGCGGGTCTGCCGGTCAGCCGGGTATAGTTCTCGAGCACCTGCTTCGGCGAAGGTCCGGCGATAATGAAGTACTCCAGATACTGGCCGGCCACGCTGAGTTGAACCTTGGAGACCTTCTCCGATGCCACTTCGAAGGAGACGGCCTCGGGGTGGTTGACAAAGACGCCGTAGCCCTTGCTGGAGAGGTAGAAGGGCACGTTCTTGTACGCCTGTTCCGTGCTGGTCCCACCGTCGCAGTTCCAGGTCTCCACCACCTGCCCGTTTTTGATAAACGGGGTAAAACGCTCGCCAAGGCCATAGACATACTCGCCGACCGAGAGGTCCAGCTGCTCCCGCACATAGCTCTGGTTGCCGGCGGCGGAGATATAGGCCATCGATCTGGGTCCGCTCCCGGTAATCCGGTCACCGTCATAGAAGAGATCCATCGCCCAGCGATCCTTGCGAAAGGAGACGCGCAGGTTGCCGCTGGAGAGATAGGCCTCGGTGGCGGACTCTCCGGTTTCCACCGGGGTCCCTGGGTCCTGGTAAATGGCAAACGCCGGTGAGCGAGGCCGCCCGCCCTTGTGGTGATAAATGCGCACGCAGATCACATCGGGCATCGGCGAGGAGCAGTGGACCGTGAGCAAGGGGGTATCGATCTGTGCCCAGCGATGCTGCGTGGGGCGGGGCGAGGCGTAGATGGTGAGGGAATCGGGCCCGGCGCGCAGATCGAAGAGCTCAACCGGTGTGACGATGTCATACCCGGGTCGGATCAGCCAGTTCCCGTCGGTGAATTTCATCGGCTCACCTCATCGTCAGATTCAACCGCAGCGAGGGTTGTCGTGCCCGGGTCGTCCTTCGGAAGGAGAGCGGGGTCACTCTTCCGACAGAGCGAAGGTTCCCTCCCCCGGACGATGTGTGGTGGCTTCGTGCCTGATATGGTGAAGCCAGAAGCGATTCAGAGGAGGGGATCATTGTGGCGAGGCTCGACGCTGTTCGTCTCGAAATGGTGGCTGTATTGGGGATGCTGAGGACTGGCAAGAACCTGCAGGAGATCGCCGAGGCCCTCCATGTCCCGGTAACCGCCGTGGGCACGGCCACGCAGCAGTGGTCCTGCGAGCAGGCCCGGGAGATGTGGGGACGCCTCTAAACCCGTACATAGCGGCACAGCACAGCCCGTGCGCTCTTGGAGCGTGCGGGTTTTCCTGTTCACTCCCATGGGGGCAAACGCACGGGACGGAAAAACCCCCTGCCCACGGCCGTGAACGGGGGATCTCCATTGTCGCGGGGTCATCCCCAGACAGATTGTAGGAACTTCACCTTCGCCAGGGTCTGGTAGGAGCCGCCGCCCTCATGCTGGTTATAGGGGTAGACCTCGATCTGCTTCGGGCCGGCGTAATGGTTATAGGCCGCAAAGACGGTGGATGGCGGACAGACCATATCCATCAACCCGGCAGAGAAGAGCGCCGGGCCCTTGGCGCGGGCCGCAAAGTTGACCCCGTCGAAGTAGGCGAGCGTCTGGAAGAGCGTCTCCACATGGTCGCGGTGAACCTGGAGGTACCGGGAGATCTCGGCGTACGGGTAGGTATCGACGATCTCCGTTGCCCGCCGGTAGTGACAGAGGAAGGGCACGTCGGCCATGACCGCAGAGATGGTGGGGTCCAGGCCGGCCACAGCCAGGCTGATGCCGCCTCCCTGGCTCCCGCCGCTCACGGCGACCCGCTTCGGGTCCACCGCAGGGTGGCTCCGGGCTGCCTCCACCGCCCGAACGGCATCGGTAAAGACCCGCCGGTAGTAGTACGTGCGGGGATTGAGGATCCCCCGGGTCATGAACCCCGGGTGGTGGGGGTTCCCGCCGTCCGGTTCCGGGTCGGGGGTGTCGCCGCGAAGCCAGGAGCTCCCCTGGCCCCGGGTATCCATAATGAAGTGGGCCCGCCCGGCCGCGCTCCAGAGCAGCCAGTCGGTCGGGAAGCCACGCCCTCCACCATACCCGAGATACTCAACCACACACGGCAGAGGTCCCGACCGCTGGCGGGGCATCAGCAGCCACCCCTTGATCCGCTGCCCGCCGTACCCGCTGAAGGTGACGTCGTAGGTCTCAAGGAGGCCGAGCCCGTAGTCCACTGCGGCAAACTCAGGGTGGAGGAGGAAGCGGCGGGCGTCAGCCAGGGTCTCCGCCCAGAAACCGTCGAAGTCAGCCGGCTCCGTCCGAGCCGGCCTATAGCTCCTTAACTGGTCCAGATCCAGATCAAAGAATGCCATGAACATGTCCTCCACACACGAGACTACCGGACCGGAACCTCCTGCCAGCCACCTGTCAGGTGGCGGATACGGAGAACCTTGCCGGCATCGTTCACCTGAACGGTGACAGGCCGGTCCGGCCAGAGATCAAAGCCATAATCATCTGGCGTGCCGCCCTCGATTCGGACCACCTGCACAAAGGAGGCTGCCCTCAGCGCAAGGTGGACATGGCCGTCCGGCTGGCGGTGGGCTTCCGCTTCCAGGGCGACCGGAGCCAACTCCAGGTCCCGCTCGTCGACGGGGAACCAGTGGTGGGAGGCCAGGATCTTGGAGCCCGCCTCGAACTCCGCCCGGACGGCGCAGCGCCGCAGCACGTTGTAACCCAGAGCGGGCATTCGCTCGCGGAAGAGCTCCACCCCGCCCGGGGCCGCCGGCAGGGTTGCCGTGGCCGTTCGCTCCCAGACTACCTCGCCGCCAAAGGTAACGACCTGCACCCGAAAGAGGCCTTTCCTTCCGGCCTGTTGATGATCGTCATTCATGACGAAGGCCACCAGGTCGCCGCCGTCCTGCCGGACAAAGGCAGCCTGGGGCGCATAGGCGCGCTTGCTCGCCCAGTAGCTCAGCTTGGGCCGGCGCTTCACGTCGATCAGCGACCAGGAGACCGCCGGCCAGATATCGTTCAGCTGCCATACCAGCGAGCCGGCACAGCGCGGCGCCCGGCTGCGGTAGTGGCGCATGGCAAACGAGTCGCTGGCGGCCTGGGTGCGCTGGCTCAACTCGATATACGACTCGATATCGAACGGCTCCCCAAACGCCTTCATGTAGTCCTTCAGCCGGTCATGGACGAGGGTATGGTAGGCCCAGACATCGTTCAGGGGCCACAGGTGCTGCTCAGAGATGCCTGCACGCATCGTCTCCAGGTCGGGCACTCCCTGCATGCCGTACTCGCTGGCAAAGGGCGTCAGGTCTTCGGCGTAGCTGGTATAGGGCAGCTTGTCGCCGTGCCAGATCCACCAGTTATGCCGGTCACCCTCCTCTGCCCCGTTGGGGTCAAAGCCACCGCCGGGTGAACTGACATGGTAGGGACGGGTGGGGTCAAGCCGCTCGGCGACCTCCTTTAAGATCTTCCGGTTAAGCGGGTGGCCGGTCTGGTGGAACCCGGTGTCATTTTCGTTGTCACCGGCCCAGATCACGATGGACGGGTGGTTCCGCAGGCGGCGCACCTGAGCCTCGGCCTCTTGCCGAGAGCTCTCCATGTAGCTCTCCCGGGTCGGGTACTGGGCACAGCCCCACATGAAATCCTGCCAGACCATCAGGCCCAGTTCGTCGCAGATCTCATAGAAAGCGTCGTGCTCGTAGATGCCGCCGCCCCAGACCCGCACCATGTTCATGTTGGCATTCCGGGCCTGGGTCAGCAGCTCCCGGTAGCCGGTATCGTCGGGGAGCAGGAGGGGGGTCTGCGGAATCCAGTTGGCGCCCTTGCAGAAGACGGGTTTGCCGTTGATCACGAAGAGGAAGGAGGCCCGCCCCTCGTGGTCACGGGTCCTCAGTGCCACCGACCGGAAACCGACCCGCAGGGTCCGGGCGGCGTACGGGCCTACCTGAATCTCCAGCGTGTACAGGTGAGCATCGCCCAGACCTGCGGGCCACCAGTAGTGCAGCCCATCGAAGTAGCGGGTCACCCGGGTGGTGCCGGCCGTGGATACCTCCTGAGTCCAGGTCTCGCTGCGTTCGCCGTCGGTCAGGCGGAACGTGACATCCACCGTCGTGGGGGAAGCCTGTCCTCCCTCCAGTTCCAGGTCGACGATCAGATCGGCTGCTCCGGCCCCGTACGTGGCCGTCTCTACCCGCACATCGCGGAGCACCACGGGCGCCAGCAGCCTGAGAGAGACGTCCTTCCAGATGCCGGTGGTCACCAGCGGCGGGGTGAAATCCCAACCGTAAGAGACCTGGGATTTGCGGGCCCACAGCTTCTCACCCGTTCCGTTCCAAAAGGGGTAGAGAGGCAGACCCTCCACTGCCTTGAGCGGGCTCCGCAGCCGGACCAGCAGCTCATTTTCGGGCGTGAGCCGCCCCGTTACATCTACGGTAAGGGGGAGAAACATGTTGGCGTGAACCGCCAACAGCTCCCCATTAAGGTAGACCTCGGCGAAGGTGTCGAGCCCTTCGAAGTGCAGCTCTACCGGCCCGTCGTGCCGGGGAGCAGCGAAGGAACGGCGATACCACCATTCCCGTTCAGCAGCCCACCGCCATGCCTCTGCGTTGCGGTCGAGGTAGGGATCGGGCAGCCGGCCTTCCGCCAGCAGCACCTGCTGCACCATTCCGGGAACAGGTCCCTTCAGCCAGGTCAGCCTACCCGGGTCCCCGACTCCGTCTGCAGCGTGTGCAATCTCCCATTCGCCGTTCAGGCTGACCCTTTCCATAACATGTCCCCCCCGACTACTTCACTGCCGGAACGGCCTCACGAGCACGGAGCGCCTTGACACTCTCGCGGACCACCAGTCGCGTGCTGATCAATGTGAGATCTACCGGGTCATCGGGGTTCTCCATCCGTTGATAGAGCCGCTCCACACAGCGACGCCCCATCACCTCCATGGGGAAATGGACGGTGGTGAGTGGGGTGGCCTCTGTGGCGGCCCTTGCCACGTTGTCAAACCCGATCACCGAGACATCTTCAGGGACGCGCAGCCCCATCTCGCCCAGCACCTTCATGACCGCGAAGGCGGTCAGGTCATTGGTACAGAACCAGGCCGTGGGCATCTCGTTCAAAGCGTGCAGCTGCTCCCTTATCCAGGTCGGTTCCCAAGGCAGACCGCTGCCCTTGCGCAAGACGGTCCATTCCGGACGAACCTCCAGTCCGGCCTCCTCCAGCGCCCCCCGGAAGCCGGTCCAGCGCTGCTGGAAGCTGGAGGCCCACTGTATGTTTCCGATAAAACCAATCTTCTCGTGGCCCATGTCCACGAGATGCCTGACCGCCGTGCGGGCGCCTTCCGCGTCATCGGCCATGACGCCGTCGAGCGCGAGGTCCGGCAGGTACGTATCGGTGCACACAGCCGGATGCCCCGTCTGCCGCACAAAGGAGATGTAGCTCAGCGTAAGCCGGTCGCTCAGGAGGAAGCCGGCAATGTGGATTCCGTCGAGATGGGAAGGCAGCCGGAGGTTGGCCTCTTCCTCGTTCGATACCACCGCCAGAATCAGACTGGTCTCCCGGTTGCGGGCTCCGGCCTGGGCACCCACCAACACCCGGGGCCAGAAGTCGGTGTCTGTAGCCGAAGCCTCGGGCAGCAGCATGACGACGATGCCTCTTGCCTTACTGTTATGGGACTGTGTTGCCGCAATGGAACGCAACGGATAACCTAACTGTCGAGCCGTGGCGAAGACCTGCTCACGCATTGTTTCGCTGATTCCGGGCTTGCCGCTCAGTGCACGAGAAACGGTAAACTTCGAGACGCCCAGTTCGTTTGCGATTTGATCCAGCGTCACTTTCCTTCTACGCTCTGCCAATGTGCCATCCCACCCTTTGCCCTAAGTGGTTTGCGGTAGTTGTGTCTGATTCCTGCTAACAAAACGCAACTTTACACAAAAAATTTTTAGGAGCGAACAGAAGGACAATGGAGTGATTTATAGAATTGGCTGTCTTGAGGAGCGGTGGAGGGGCGTCCATCCGCTCATCCGGTCCAGACGCTGCACATGGGTCAAATCGTCCGTGCACAAGGGGGATGAACACTCGTGAAAAGGCTTCTGATCAAGGTCCTCGTATCGGTTCTGGCCCTGAGTCTCATAGCTGGATGTGCGAAAAAGACAGAGAGCCCCGCCCCAGCCGACCCCAAATCATCCGAGACCAAGGACACCGCTGCTGCTCAACACAAAGTAACCCTCCCCTATCTCTCGTTCGACAGCCTCGACCACGCCTACTGGCAAGCCCAACTGCTTCTGGCCCAGGGCACCATCTATGAAGGCCTCTTTGGGTTCGATGACAAGCTCAATGTCGTGCCCCGCATGGCAGAGAAGGTTGCCCACTCCGCCGACTACAAGGTCTGGACGATTACGTTGAAGAAGGACCGCAAGTGGTCCAATGGCGACCCGGTCACTGCGAAAGACTTTTATGCCTCTTGGATTCGGTTCCTCAGCCCGGATCTGAAGGATGCGCCCATGTGGGCCGGCAACTGGGGCCAGATTCAGAACGCCTGGGCCTTCAAGTCCGGCGCTGTCAAGCCTGAAGAGGTTGGCATCAAGCTGAAGGATGACTACACCATCGAAGTCACCCTCTCCTCTGCCAACCCGACCTTCACCAGCGCCTTCACCATGGCCAACTCCATGCCGATCCACCACAAGGTGCTGGCCTCCAACCCCAACGACTGGTGGGACCTGAAGAACGCCGTGTTCAACGGGCCCTACGTCGTGAAGGAGTGGACCAAGGGCGGCGACACCGTTCTGGAGCGCAACCCCCACTTCGGTGGTGAGAAGTTCGGCAACGTCCATACGATCGTGCTGAAGCCCTTCTCTGACGGCAACGCCCGGATGCAGGCCTTCGAGAACGGCGAGATTCAGTACTCCGCCCTCGATGACGCTGCCCAGGTGGAGTATGCCAAGAAGAACGCCAAGCTGAAGGACGGCTATCGGGAAGAGATGGGCCTGAACTGGTCCGGCTTCCAGTGGGCCCGTGCCGACGTTGGCGGACCGTTTGAGGACGTGCGGGTGCGCAGGGCCTTCGCCATGGCGATTGACAAGGCGGCCATTACCGACAAGATCCTGAAGGGCCGTGCGGTGCCTGCCCAGGCGTTCACGGGCGATAAGGCTGTCCTGGACAACGTGAAGGGCCTGCCGTACGATGTGGCCGCGGCGAAGAAGTTGCTGGAGGAGGCGGGCTTCCCCAACGGACAGGGCTTCCCGGAGGTCTTCCTCTACGCGCCGCCCGCCAACGACGGCAACATGCCGATGATCGAGGCCGTGGCCAAGATGTGGCAGGAGAACCTCGGCGTGAAGGTCACCATCCAGAACATGGAGTGGGGCCCCTACAGCGGCATGCAGTGGGCTGACCTGAACAAGAACATCAAGCCCGGCTACACCATTATGAGCGGCGCCATGAACTTCATCGACCCGATCGGCCTCGCCCAGAACATGCCCCACATCTGGTGGTTCATGGAGTACACGCCCGAGTACAAGAAGACCATGTACTGGGCCTGGAAGGACGAGAAGGCCGCCATCGACAAGCTCGAGCAGCCCGGCGACCTCGCCGCTCTCGAGAAGCGGGCTGCTGACATTTGGGCCCGCCGCCAGAAGATCATGGAGGCGGAGAAGGGCACTCAGTGGAGCAAGGAGATGCACATTCCGCCTTACTTCGACGAGACCTTCAAGAAGCTGCTGGATGCTTACAAGGCCGCTGCTGACGACAAGGCCAAGCTGGCCGCCTGGAAGAACCTCGCCCATGCGGTCGCTGACGAGCAGCACTGGGTCGAGAACTACGAGAACCTCCTGCCAGAAGGCAAGAAGGCGCTGCGGATTGCGGGCGACCTGAAGTACGGCGAGGTCAAGGACGCTGTCAAGCACCTGATCCCGCTGAACCAGCTGGCCATTGACTCGGCCTGGATGATCCCGATCCATGTCGGCAAGATCACCTACGTGGTGGATCCGAAGCTCACGGGTGTGGTTCAGAACAAGCTCTCCTGGGGCAACATCTTCAACTTCAACTACCTGACTTACAATCCGTAGGGCACTGCTGAGAGGGCGGGGGTCTGACCAGCCGGTCGGACCCCCGCCCATTGCCAACAAGGGGTGTGAGCAATGAGGGCTTTCCTCGTCTTTCTGGGCAAGCGGCTGTTGATGATTGCGGTCTCACTCTGTGTGATCATCGCGGTCTCCTACACCCTCATGTGGTATGCGCCGGGCAACTACCTCGACATTCAGCGGGCGACAACCGCCATGGCGGCGCAGTACGGACCCAATTCCGAAGGGTTGATCAAGCAAAAGAAGCTCTTTGAGGAACGGTACGGCCTGGACAAGCCCCTCCCGGTACAGATCCTGACCTATATCAAGAGTGCCGCTACGTGGGACTTCGGCCCCTCCTTCCAGAACCCGACGGTGCTGATTCAGGACCTGGTGGCGGAGAAGCTGCCCCGAACGCTCCTGGTGGTTGCCCTTGGCATTGCGCTCGCCCTGCTGGTGGGCATACCTCTGGGCATGATTGCCGCCTTTAAGCGGAATACCTGGGTGGACTACTTCGTTTCAGGCTTCTCTCTGATCGGCCAGATCATCCCGTCGTATGTACTGGCGGTCGCGATGATTCTGGTCTTTGCGGGCGCGGTCTGGAACGTGCTCCCCCTGGGGGGGTGGTCGAATCCGGTGAAGATCAGGGAACTGATCATGCCGGTGATCACGGTTGCTTTGGGCCCCATGGCCGGCATCGCCCGGTTTATGCGGAATCAGGTGGCGGAAACCCTGAGCCAGGACTTCATTCGGACCGCTCGCTCCAAGGGGGTGCCGGAGTACCTGGTCGTGATCCGCCACACGCTGCGAAACTCGCTCCTTCCGGTCATTACGATCACAGCGCCGCAGCTTGGGTACCTGCTGGTCGGTTCTGTTTATATCGAGACCATGTTCCGGATTCCCGGGGTGGGCCAGATGTTCGCCATGGCGAACGGGGCCCGTGACTATCCGGTCATGATCACGGGTGTGGTTGTGCTCTCCCTCTCCGTCATGCTGGCTAACCTCGTGGCAGACCTGCTCTATGCCGCCCTTGACCCCCGCATTAAGCTGGAAGCCTAGGTAGGAGGAACGCCTGTGGCAGCACCACAATTGACACGACCGCAGGGTACGGGCAACGGTAAGTCCGCCCCCGCCGGCCTGTTGACCATCTACTGGCGCAGGTACCGCCGCAACAAGATGGCGGTGGCAGGCCTGGCTTTCGTCCTCTTCTTCCTGGTGGTCGCGCTGCTGGCCCCCTGGATTGCACCGTACCACTACGACGCCCAGAACCTGGACAACAGCTTCGCCCCACACTTCTCGCCGGGTCACATCTTCGGGACCGATGACCTGGGGCGTGATCAGTTAAGCCGTATCATCTACGGGGTACGGACCGCCGCTGTGGTCGGCCTTCTGGCCCAGTTCTTCTCGCTGCTCATCGGTGCCGCCATCGGCGCCGTCTCCGGCATGCGCGGCGGCATGGTAGATGCCGCACTGATGCGCACCGTCGACATGTTCGGCTCCTTCCCCGCCTTTCTGCTGAACGTGATCCTGGCCACCACCTTCGGCCCCAGCCTGGCCACCATTGTCTTCGCCCTGTCGATTACGGGCTGGACCGGCTACGCCCGCCTGGTCCGGGGCCAGGTGCTCGCGCTCAAGAACCAGGAGTATGTGCACGCGGCCCGGACCCTGGGCGCCGGCGAATCGCACATTATTCGACACTACGTGCTGCCGAATATTCTCGGTCCGGTCGCCGTTGCGCTCAGCTTCGGCATTCCCTGGTCGATGATGCAGGAGGCGGCCCTGTCGCTGATCGGTGTGGGCATTCGCCCGCCGGCCCCCTCCTGGGGCAACCTGATCAGCACGGGCATTGGCAAGATGCGTGGGTTCCCGCACCTGGCCATCTGGCCCACGGCCTTCTTCAGCCTGACCCTGATGGCTTTCACCTTCGTGGGCGACGGTCTGCAGGAGATCTTCAACGCGAAGGGGGACCGCCAATGAGCACCCTGCTTGAAGTCAAGGACCTGTGGACCGAGTTCACCCGCCCCGGGGGAACGGTGTACGCCGTAAACGGGATCAGCTTCACCCTGAATCGGGGGGAAAGCCTTGGGATTGTGGGCGAGTCCGGCTCGGGCAAGAGCGTCGCCCTCCTTTCCGTGCTCGGTCTGATCGCCAAGAACGGCAGGGTCGTGCAGGGGGAGGCGCTCCTGGAGGGGCAGGACCTGCTGAAGATGAAGCCACGCGAGATCCGGCGGGTGCGCGGCGCCGAAATCGGCGTGATCTTTCAGGATCCCATGACCAGCCTGAACCCGCTGATGCGCATCGGCGAGCAGATCATGGAGTCGATGCTGACCCACGGCCTATGCTCCCGGAGCGAGGCGAAGGCGCGCGCCATCAGCCTGCTCCGCAGGGTCGGAATCCCTCAGCCCGACCAGCGCTTCTACGATTATCCCTTCCAGTTCTCGGGTGGCATGCGGCAGCGGGTGATGATCGCCATCGCCCTGGCCTGCGACCCGAAGCTGCTGATCGCCGACGAGCCGACCACCGCCCTGGACGTAACGGTGCAGGCGCAGGTGCTGGAACTGATTCGCACCCTGACCCGCCAGGCGGGAATGGGGCTGATCATCATCACCCATGACTTCGGCGTGGCGACCAACTACTGCGACAAGATCGCCGTCATGTACGCAGGCACCATTGTGGAACTTGCCCCGGTGAGCCGGTTTATCACCGGCGCTTCGCACCCCTACTCCCTGGGGCTGCTGGAGAGCACCCTGGAGGTGGGCCACGGGGACCGGGAGCTTGATCCGATACCCGGAACGCCGCCCAGTGCCATGGAACTGCACCAGGGCTGTCCGTTCGCGCCCCGCTGCCGGTGGGCAACCGAGCGGTGCCAGGTCGAGAAGCCGGTCCTGGAGACCCTGGCGGAAGGACATCAGACCGCATGCCATTATGCCCGGGAGGTGGTAGCGCATGGTGGCCGCTGAAGAGGGGCGTTCCCGAACCATGGCGGCAGAACCGCTGTTAACGGTGGAACACCTGTCCAAGTACTTCCCGCGCGGGCGGGACCGCCTGCGCGCCGTTCACGACGTCTCGTTCCGCCTGCTGCCCGGGCAGACGCTGGGCATCGTGGGCGAGTCCGACTCGGGCAAGTCAACCCTGGCCCGCTCGATTATCCGACTCTATGACCCCGATGAAGGGCGTGTCATCTTCGACGGGACCGACTTCACGGCGCTCACGGGGGAAGCCCTGCGCCAGAAGCGCAGGGATATGCAGATGATCTTCCAGGATCCGCTGGCGAGCCTCAGTCCCATGATGACCGTTGCCAGCGCCATTCAGGATCCGCTGGTCATTCACAAGGTGGGCACGTCCAAGGAGCAGCTCCGGCGCGTCATGGAGCTCATGGACCTGGTGGGCCTGGACAAGGGCGCCGCTGCGGCCTTCCCCTTTGAATTTTCCGGTGGCCAGCAGCAGCGCATTGGCATTGCCCGGGCGCTGGCGCTCCACCCCAAGCTGGTCATCTGCGATGAGCCTGTCAGCGCCCTCGACGTCTCCATTCAGGCCCAGATTCTCAAGCTGCTCAAGGATCTCCAGGCCCGGCTGGGTGTCGCCTACCTCTTCATCTCCCACAACCTCGCCGTTGTCGAACACGTCAGCAACTACATCGCCGTGATGTACCTCGGTGAGGTGGTGGAGATCGCGCCGGCCAAAGCGCTCTTCGCCGCCCCTGCCCATCCCTACACCCGGGCGCTCATGGCCAGCGTGCCCCGCATCACGCGCCCCGGCGAAGCCCCGCAGAAGATACAGCCCCTTCAGGGAGAGGTGCCCAGCGCGGTGAAGCCGCCCCCCGGCTGCCCCTTCCACACCCGTTGCCCTGTGGCGGTGGAACGGTGCCGGACCCTTCAGCCGGCATTACAGGGAATCGGACCTGAGCATCAAGTTGCGTGTCACCTGGTCTGACAGGGGGGCTGCAAATGGGTCGCAGACTGGTAGCGGCCATGCTGGTCGCCGCACTGCTCCTGGCCTCCGGATGCGCCCCCCGGCCGGCGGAGGAGGCCGCTTCGGCCTTTGTGACGGTCAAGGAGGGCAAGTTCTGGCTGAATGGGAAGCCCTTCCGGTTTGCCGGCAACAACACCTACTACCTGGCCCTCTCGCAGCGGCCTGAGGACGAGGCCAACGTGGACCGAATCCTCCAGGCAAACAAGGAGAAGGGCGTTCGGGTCATGCGAATCTGGGCCTTCTGGGACGGCGACAGCCGGGGCTTCCAACCCCGGTTGGGCGAGTACAACGAGAAGGCGTTTGGGCGGCTCGACCTGGTGCTCCAGAAGGCGGCTGAGTACGATATCCGGCTGATTCTGGTCTTCACCAACAACTGGAAGGATTACGGCGGCATGGACAAGTACGTCCAGTGGGTAGGCGCCGAGAAGCATGAGGACTTTTATACCCACCCCCAGATCGTCGAGGCCTACAAGAACTACATCAGGCATATGGTGACACGGGTGAACACCCTGACGGGCGTCCCCTACAAGGATGACCCGACCATCATGGCGTGGGAACTGGCCAATGAGCCCCGGGCCCAGGCTGACAAGTCGGGGGAGACGATCTTCCGGTGGGCCTCCGAGATCAGCGCGTTGATCAAGTCGCTGGACGCAAACCATCTGGTCGCCATTGGGGATGAGGGCTGGTTCAAGCGTTCCAGCGGCGACTGGGCTTACAACGGGAACGAGGGCGTCGACTGGGACCGGAACCTGACCATCCCCACCGTGGACTTTGCCGTCTTCCACATGTGGATCGAGCATTGGAAGAAGGACCTGGCCTGGTCGGACCGCTGGATCAAGGATCACGTGGAGACCGCCCGCAAGGCAGGGAAGCCCGTGGTCCTGGAGGAGTACGGCGCCTTTGCCAAGCCGGCCGAGCGGGACGTCTGGTTCGCCCGGTGGTACAAGAGCATGGAGGAGGCCAAGATCGACGGCTCCATGGCCTGGATGATGTCCGAGAAGGAGCACGATGACAACCATCCGGGCTTCACCCACACTGGCTCCACCGCCAGGCTACTGGCCGAGCACGCGGCACGCATGAAGTAGAGGGATCCGCCAACGACGCCGAAATCCGGACAACGCAGGGGGATGAGCATGGCACTCTATCAATTCCCGAAGGATTTCCTCTGGGGCGCCGCTACCGCCTCCTACCAGATTGAGGGCGCCGCCTTTGAAGACGGGCGCGGTGAGTCAATCTGGGACCGCTTCTGCCGCACCCCCGGGAAGGTATTCCAATACGACAACGGTGATATTGCCTGTGACCATTACCATCGCTACAAGGAAGACGTAGCCCTGATGGCCAACCTCGGCCTTCAGACCTATCGCTTCTCCATCGCCTGGCCCCGAATCTTCCCCACAGGCAGCGGCGCCCCGAACCAGAAGGGGGTGGACTTCTACCGCAGGCTTGTGGAGGAGCTGCAGGCCAAGGGAATCAAGCCCGCTGCCACCCTGTACCACTGGGACCTACCCCAGGCGCTGGAGGACCAGGGGGGGTGGCGCAACCGGGAGACGGCCTATCGCTTTGAAGAGTACGCCGACTACATGTTCCGAGCCCTGGGCGATTCGGTGCCCATGTGGATCACCCACAACGAGCCCTGGTGCGCCTCCTTCCTCAGCCACGCCCTGGGCCACCATGCCCCCGGCATGACCGACTGGCACGCCGGCTTCACCACCGCCCACCACCTGCTGCTCTCCCATGGCCTGGCTGTACAGGCCTACCGGGCCCTTGGCCTGAAGGGGCAGATCGGCATTACCCTCAACCTGGCTCCGCAGTACCCGGCCACCGACTCCCCCGAGGACGCCGCCGCTGGCTGGACCAGCGATGCCTTCACCAACCGCTGGTTTACCGACCCCGTGTTCAAGGGCTACTACCCGGAGGATCTGGTCAGGATCGCCGGCGGCCTCTTCCGCAAGGAGTACCTGCACGAGGGCGACCTGGAGCTCATCGGCCAGAAGATCGACTTCCTGGGCGTCAACTACTACTCCCGCGGCGTGATCGCACACGATCCGAAGGGGCTGTTCGGCTACAGGCAGGTGAGCGGCCCCGGCCCGGTCACCGACATGGGCTGGGAGGTCTACCCGGAGGGCATGACCGACCTGCTGCTCCGGCTGCACAAGGACTACGGCGGTATCGACATGTATATCACCGAGAACGGCAGCGCCTATGTGGATGCCATTGAGGGCGATCGTGTCGATGACCCCGAGCGGCTCGATTACCTCCGGCGCCACTTCGCTGCGGCGCAGAAGGCGATTGCGCAGGGGGTCAACCTGAAGGGCTACTATGTCTGGAGTCTCATGGACAACTTCGAGTGGGCCTTCGGCTACAGCAAGCGCTTCGGCATTATCTACGTCGACTACGAGACCCAGCGCCGGATTCCGAAGGCCAGCGCTCTCTGGTACAGGCAGGTAATCGCCGACGGCGGCAAGGTGGAGGCTGAGTGAGCGCCATGGCAAACCCATGGCGAGGGCAGCCCAGGCTTGTGGGCTTCAACCTGCTCAACCTCTTCTCGCTGGGATACCCTGTCCCCGAGACCTTCGACCCGGCAGAATTCGCCCTGATCCGTGACTGGGGCTTCAACTTCGTGCGCCTACCCCTGGACCACCGGTTCCTGGCGGCTCGGGGGGGAGGGGTCCAGTTTGACCGGCTGGACCCCGCGGTGGAGCTGGGCGCCCGGTATGGCCTGCATGTCAACATTAACCTGCACCATGCCCCCGGCTTCTGCATCAACACCCCGCCGGCGACCTGGACGCTCTGGACCGACCCGGACACCCAGGAAAGCTTCATTCGCCTGTGGGAGAAAATCGCCGAGCGCTACCGCGGCGCCGGTGTCAGCTACAATCTGGTCAACGAGGCGACCGGCAGCGATATGGCGACCTACCGGGAGCTGATGCGCCGGACCGCCAGGGCGATCTATGCGGTGGACCCCGGGGCGTTCATCATCATCGATGGGCACGACGTGGGCCGGACCGTGGTGCCCGACATGTCGGACCTGGGGCTGGCCCAGAGCGTCCACTGCTATGACCCCATGTGGCTGACCCACTACAAGGCCAGCTGGTTCTACAAGCAGGGCGATCCCTACCGGCATGCGCCCGACTACCCCGGCACAGAGCCGCCCCGCCACGACGGGCAGCCCTCCTCCGACGAGCGGTGGGACCGCGAGCGGCTTCGCCAGCTGCTGGCGCCCTGGCGTGAGTTGGCGCAGTCCGGGCAGATGGTCCACTGCGGCGAGTTCGGCGTGTACAGCCCTGCCCCCAGGGAGGCGGCGCTCCGATGGTTCGCCGACGTGGTAGGCCTGCTCAAGGAGATGAACGTGGGCTGGGCGCTCTGGAACCTGGAGGGCGACTTCGGCGTGGTCAACAACCGGCGGGATGGCGGCCGCATCAAGCGACTGTTCGATGGGCGCCTGGTGGACACCGAACTGCTCTGCATCCTGCAAGGTTCGCTCTAGGGAGGGACCGACCCGTGACGATCAAGGTGGTGATGCTGGGCGCCGGCAGCGGCTTTACCCAGCCGCTCATGATCGACATTCTCAGCGTTCCCGCCCTGAGCGGGGGCGAGATCGCCCTGGTGGATATCGACACCGCCCGGCTGGAGCTGGCCCACCAGCTCGTGGAGCGCGTCGTCCGGCTCATGGGCCGCGAGGGGACCTGGAGCGTCTCGGCGACCACCGACCGGCGGCAGGCCATGCGGGGCGCCGACTACCTGATCAACTGCATCGAGGTCTCCGGGACCCGGGCGGTGGAGTTTGACAACGATATCCCCCTGAAGTACGGGGTCGATCAGTGCATTGGCGATACCATCGGACCCGGCGGCCTGATGAAGGCGCTGCGGACCATTCCGGTCTGGGTCGAGGTGCTGCGGGACGCCGAGGCGATCTGTCCGGGGGCGCTGGTGCTCAACTACACCAACCCCATGTCCATGATGATCCTGGCCGCCTCCAAGGTCACGACGAAGGTGCAGGTGGTCGGGCTCTGCCACAGCGTCCAGGGCACCGGCCACAAGCTGGCCCACTATGCGGGCGTCCCCTACGGGGAGCTGCAGTGGCGGTGCGGCGGAATCAATCACCTGGCCTGGTTTACCGAGCTGACCCACAACGGGCGGGACCTCTACCCGACCCTTATGGAGCAGGCCCGCGATCCCCACAGCGAATTCTACGAGAGCGACCCGGTCCGCTGCGACATGATGCTCCACTTCGGCGCATTCATCACCGAGTCCAGCGGCCACCTCAGCGAGTATCTTCCCTACTACCGCAAGCGCAAGGACCTGCTGGCGCGGTACACCCGCAGCGGTTACCGCGGCGAGAGCCGCTTCTACGCCAGCAACTGGCCCACCTGGCGGCAGAACACCGACGAGCAGCGCCGCCGGGCGATCGCCGGGGAGGTCGAAATCAAGACCGAGCGGGGTTGGGAGTACGCCAGCTACATTATCGAGGCGCACCAGACGAACCGCCCCTTCGTCATTCACGGCAATGTGATCAACCATGGGCTGATCGACAACCTGCCGCAGGGCGAGTGCGTGGAGGTTCCGGTCCTGGTGGACCGGAACGGCTTCAACCCCTGCCGGTTCGGCGCCCTTCCCCCGCAGATGGCCGCCATCTGCCGGAGCAATATGGCCATGTACGAACTGGCGGTAAAGGCGGCGCTGGAGAAGAGCCGCGAGACCGCGGCCCACGCCCTGATGCTGGACCCGCTCACCGCAGCGGTCTGCTCGCCGGCAGAGATCCGCCAGATGACCGACGAGCTATTTGAGGCCGAGCGGGATCTGCTGCCCGGGTTTCACCAGGAGTGAGAGATGCGACGAGGGCGCCCGGCGGCGGGAGATCCCACCGCTGAGCGCCCTTTCTGACGCGCCCTGCCTAAAGCGTAACCTTTCGTTAGCAGGAGTTGCGGCAACTGTTGCGTAATAACCAGGGGGAAGGGGGTGGGGAGATGCGGAAGAAGAAGGCGGTCAGCCTGCAGGTCATCGCGGATCGACTGGGGATCTCCAAGTTTTCAGTCTCGAAGGCGCTCTCCGGGAAGCCCGGCGTCGGGGAAGAGACCCGGCAGAAGGTTCTCGCTCTGGCCAAACAGTTAGGGTACTCCACGCGCCGTGGTGATGAGCAGGGCGTGATCCTCCTGCTCCTCTCCCGGGAGGCAACCCAGGAGCCGGCCTTCTGGCCCTCGGTGCTGATGGGGATTCACACGGAAGTGAACGAGCGTGGCACCAGCGTGGTGATGGCCCCCCTCTCCGAGGAGGATCAGGCGGCCTTGAAGGTGCCCCCGGCGGTGGACCACGTGCAGGTTCGGGGCATCATCTGCCTTGGCGTCCTGTCCGAGCCCTACCTGAAGCGGATCCATGGACTGGGCTATCCCATGGTCCTGGTGGACCACCAGGTTCCCACCCTTCCGGTGGACGCCGTCATGGCTGACAACTTTGCAGGGGGTTCGGCTGTGGCGCACCACCTTGCCGACCTCGGTCACCGGAACGTCGGGTTCGTGGGGGCCTCGGGGGTGGCTCCCAGCTTCGATCAGCGCTGGCTGGGCTTCCGGGAGGGGGCCGACGCGGTGAACCTGAACCTGCAGCCCGAGTGGCGCCTGATGCAGCGTGGCCCCCACGGGAGACCGTGGGACGGTGAGTGGCTCCGCACCGAACTGCAGCGGCTGCAGGAGTGGCCGACCGCCTGGTTCTGTGTCAACGACCTGACGGCCCTCACCCTGCAGTGGGTGGCCAGCGAGCTGGGACACCGGGTGCCTGAGGACCTCTCGATTATCGGCTTTGACGATATTCACGGCGCTGAGCGCTCTGTCCCGCCACTCTCCACCGTGCGGGTGCATAAGGAGGCGCTGGGGATTCGCGGTGTCGAGCGGCTGTACGAGCGGATCAACCGGCCGGACCAGCCACCGGACCTCACCCTGATTCGGACAGAACTGGTGGCCAGGAACAGCGTGGCAGCCCTCTGCTAGGGAAAGAGAGGCTTTCGCATGACACAAGCGGTTCTTTTCACAGGCGGCTCCGAACGGTGGCATGACCTTCTGGGCGGGGCTCAGGTTCTGGCCGGGGCTCTAAGCCGGGGGGGAATCGGCGCCGCCCTGAGCCAGGACTTCGCCGTTTTGGCAGACCGGCGGACCGATGAGGCCGATCTCCTTCTTTTTTACACCTGCGAGAAGCCCTGGAGCCCGGGGGAGCTGGCGGCCCTGGAGCAGCGCCTCGCCGAGGGCAGGGGCGCTCTATTCCTGCATGCGGCCAACGTCATTCTGCCGGGCCAGGAGGCGTATGGGGCGCTGGTGGGCAGCCGTTTCCTGGGCCACCCGCCGTTTGGCCGGTTCACCGTCGAGGTCCGGCCGGGTCATCCGATCACCACCGGGCTCGGCGACTTTGCGATCGATGATGAACTCTACCAGATCGAATGGACCGGGGAGCCTGGCGAGGTTCTGGCCACCGCCGTACATGAGGGAGTGGTGCAGCCGCTGGTCTACACCCGGCCCCGGGGCCCCGGTCGAATCTGCTACATCGCCCTCGGTCACGACGGGCGGAGCTGGCACCACCCTTCCTTCCAGCAGCTTCTGATCCAGGCCGCCCGTTGGGCGGCAGACAAGGCCTGACAGCCTGCGGGGGTGAGCACATGGAGATGCGTTCGCTGCGCGACCCGTCCCTTCGGGTCTCCCGGATTGCGCTGGGCACCGGCCCCATCGGGAACATGTTTGTCAACAAGGCCACCGATGCCGGGGCGGCCGATGCGATTCAGGCCGCCTGGGAAGGGGGCGTGCGGTTCTTTGACACGGCCCCGTTCTACGGCGCGGGGCTGGCGGAGCGGCGGCTGGGGGCCGGGTTGGCCGGAATTCCCCGGAATCAGTTCATACTCAGCACAAAAGTGGGCCGCCTGGTTCTACCCGGCGGCTCCGTTGTTGAGGCCTATAGGCGCGACGGTGTGCTCCGGTCCATTGAGGAAAGTCTGGCACGCCTTCGCACCGATTACGTGGACATCGTCCTGATTCATGATCCAGACCACCATTACCGGGCGGCGCTGAACGAGATGTACCCGGTGCTGGCTGACCTGCGCAGCCAGGGAGTGATCAAGGCGGTGGGGGCCGGCATGAACCAGTGGGAGATGCTGAAGGCGTTTGCCCTTCATGCTGACTTCGACTGCTTCCTGCTGGCGGGGCGGTACACCCTGCTGGAGCAGGGCGCCGCCCCCTTCCTGGAGCTGTGCCAGGCCCGGGGAATCGACCTGTTCCTGGGCGGCCTCTTCAACAGCGGGATCCTGGCGGTGGGCGCCCGGCCCGGGGCGTGGTACAACTACAGCCCGGCCCCAGAGGCGGTGATCGACCGGGTCCGCCGGCTGGAAGCGGTCTGCGCCCGGCACGGGGTCTCGCTCCGCAGCGCCGCGCTCCAGTTTCCGCTGGCCCACCCGGCGGTGACCAGCCTGGTGCTGGGGGCGGTCAGCCGGGCGGAGGTGGAGGAGAACCTGGCCGCTGTACAGACGCCCCTGCCCCCCGCCCTCTGGGATGATCTGCGTCACGCAAGGGCGATCTCGTAGTGCAGCGCCGGGGCGCCGCTGCCCAACCGGAGCCGGTACCGTCCGGCGACCTCCTCGACCCGGGCTTCCGCCGCCCGTGCGCCCCGGACGTCGAGGGCCCAGGCGCCCGCCACCCGGCGGCCCGGGGGCAGGTCGAGCCAGCCCTCCACCGGATCAAAGGTGACCGGCTCCCTGCCCTCATCGAGCAGCTGATGCGGGTTCTCCGGGTTCCAGACCATCTCGCTGTTCCGCGAGCGGCCTACTGCGGTGACGAGGATCCGGGCGGTCTCCGCCAGGGGCCGAGCTTCCAGGCTGCTGGCGGCGACCACCCCGAACCCGGTCTCCAGGGTGATGGCGATCTGCCCGACCTCGACCCGACGCCCGCCCCCAAAGCCGACCAGGCCCTGGCTCCGGGGGGAGTCGATCTTGAGCAGGCCGGTGCTGTAGTCCCAGTCGAGTTCGCCGGTATCGGTCACGTACCGGCCCGGCTCGATCCCGGCGCCGTCGTTCAGGCCCCAGGCCCTCATGGCGGCCGCATAGGTCTGCCGGAGCCAATCCGGTCCGGTGGAGGCCATCGCCCCCACATCGGCGATGAGGCAGAACTGCTGGTCGACCACCCCGGGCACGGTATCGGTCAGGTCCACCGGAATGGCAGGCGGCGCCTTGCTGTCCACCCCCGCCGCCGTGGGGCGGTCCGTGGACCAGAGCGAGAGCGCCTGCGCCTCTGCCGGGAGCCGGTTGACCGCCAGGCGGCCGCCCTCCAGCGCCTGAAGCAGGTCCGGCCGGTGCGTGCGGACCACGGCCTCCGGGTCGGCCCGGCGCCGGTGCAGATCGGCGAAGGGGGACCGGCTGTAGACCAGGGCGTGCTGCGCCCCCGTGCAGTCCATGGTCGGGGTAAAGCCCGCCGTCAGCACCACGTCATGGTCGCCCTGGTAGGCGCCGTCGGTGAAGAGCGACTCCACCTGGCTCAGGAAGGGGAGAAAGGAGTAGGGCCGCCCCCAGTCGGGGTGTGGCAGGAAGGTGTCGACGGGCGAGTAGGCCACCGCCACCCTCCGGCGGGCCCGGGCGATATCGCCCCGGCGGAAGAGCAGGGCCGAAAGCTGTAGGGTACCCCAGACCGACGGGTCGTTCCAGCCGTTGAAGCAGCCCGAGAGGTGCGGCTGCCGGGCGTGGTGGGTCCAGTCGCCGTGGGAGAAGCTGAAGAGGCAGAGCCCGTCCCAGTCCTGGTGGGAGGCGTAGGCCGAGAGCATCGGCACGCACTCCGCCCGCCACGGGTTGGGCATTGACTGGTAATACTCCGTCACCACGAAAGGCTTGCCCGCCACCCGGCCGGAGCTGAGGTGAGCGACCAGGTTCCGGGTAAACGGGGCGCCCCATCCGCCCGGTTCGGAGCGGACCGAGGGCGCCATGTGAAAGCGCATCGGCACCTTGAAGTCATCGAGCGGGTGATCCCAGTAGCCGTTGTGCTCACAGACGTCCATCTCCCCCTGGGAGCGAAGGCCCGAGACGCCGTTGGGCAGGTTGGTGCCGTTGATGCAGCACCGCACCCCGAGCCCCCGCAGGTGGGCCGCCCGCCGCCGGTAGAGCGCTGTCTGGACCTCGTCCAGAAAGATTCGCCAGGTGGCGGCCCGCACCGGGTGCATTTGCAGGTCGCTGACCGGGCCGTCGGGGTCGGTGTAGGTCTCGTTCCACATACCCAGCGGGGTGAGCGCCACCGTGCCCGCAGCCGGGTCCTCGCCGGTTGCGAGCCCGCAGAGGCCTTCCCCATCGGTCCAGGCGGCGGCGAGGCCATCCCGGTCGCCGAACCGGGCGAGGAGCCAGCGGTTCCAACGCTCCTGCACATCATTCAGGTACGGCGCGGGCGGCACGCTGTTCCACCAGAAGGCGGTGTTCTCGTTCACAATCTGGACCACGGCGATCGCCGGATCATCGGCGTAGCGAAGTCCGGTATGCGGGTTGAGATGGCTCAGCCACTGCTCCGCCATCTCCTCCTGCAGCTGAATCAGCCGCTCATCGAAATAGGTGATCCACTTCGGGGCCAGGCCCACCTCGTCCGGATGGGTCAGACCGTCGCCGGGCTGAAACCGGCGGAGGGTGTACAGGTCCAGGTGCAGGTAAATCCCCCGCTGCTTCAGCTCGTAGAAGAGCCGGTCAAAGAGCGCCATGCCGGAGGCCGAGAGTTTGCGGGAGTTGCCGCCCGACCCGTCCAGGTAGGATTTGCCGGTCCCCATGTCGGCGTGGTGAACCCGCACCAGGTTCACCCCCGCCCGCGCCAGCCGCTCGGCCACCACTGGCGCCTGGTCGGGCTCCGGAAACGCGGCGTTGAAGACCAGGTTGACCCCGAAGAAGCGGATCCGGGTGCCGTCCTCTGCGAAGAAGTGGCCGTCCCGAGCGGTAATGAAGCCGTGCCTCCCGGCTGGTGCGTCCTGCAGGAAGCTCAGGTCCAGGGCGCCCTCACCGATCGCATCCCACGGGATCTGAATCTCCGCCTTCCTGGGCATGTTACCGCACCCCCTCGGTCTTCAGAATGGCGTCGACCTCCTGCATGTCGGCGGCGGAGAGCTTCACGCCGGCAGCCTTCACGTTCTCTTCAATCTGCTCCGGGCGACTGGCGCCGATCAGCGCCGAGGTGACCTCGGGCCGCTGGAGCACCCAGGCCAGAGCAAGCTGGGCGATGGTCAGGTCGTAGCGCTCCGCCACCACCCGTAGGTTCTGAATCCGGGTGAGCAGGGCGGCGTCACCTAGGTGGCCGCGCATCCACTGGTTGACCCCTTCATCGGCGCCGCGGGTGCCGGCAGCCGGGGCGCTGCCGGGCTTGTACTTGCCGGTGAGCACCCCCTGGGCCAACGGCGAGAAGACGACCTGACCGATACCTTCCCGGGCGCAGATCGGCAGAACCTCCTTCTCCACGTACCGGTGCAGCATGTTGTAGAGCGGCTGGCTGACCACCGGCCGGCGCAGGCTGCGCCTGTCAACAATGGCGGCGGCGCGCTCACACTGCGCCGCGGTCCACTCGGAGAAGCCATAGTAAAGAATCTTCCCCCGGGCGACCAGGTCGTCGAACGCCCGGAGGGTCTCTTCCAGGTCGGTCTCCGTGTCGTATCGGTGGGCGTAGTAGATATCGATATAGTCGAGTCCCAGAGCTCGGAGGCTCATGTCGACCCGCTCGATCAGGTGCTTGCGGGAGAGGCCCCGGTCATAGGCGGAGGGGCCCACTTCCCAGAAGACCTTCGAGGTCACGGTATAGGTGTTGCGTGGGAACTCCTTCAGCACCTGGCCCAGCATCTCCTCGGCCTCGTGGGGCCGGGTGCCGTAGATCACAGCGCAGTCAAAGTGGTTGATTCCCAGTTCATAGGCCTTTCGCACGCACGCCTGTGCCTGCTCCATCTCAACCCGGGTCCCGTAGGTCAGCCAGCTGCCCAGAGAGATTTCGCTCAGCTTCAACCCGCTGCTTCCCAGGCGACGAAACTCCATGGCGATGCCCACTCCCTTTCTCTGCTTGCGGTTGGGCGGGGCCCTCGAGTCATATAGAAGTGTTAGGTATCAAACCGGTTAAAACCTGCTAACAAAATGCAACAATTGCCCAAACTTTTTATGTCGCCACAGGTAGCGGTTCAGCCGCAGATGAGTGCATCTCTAAGTGTTAGGCTAAAATCGAAGACAACCTAACAAAAGGTTATAGTTAGTCCCCGGTTGACGCGAGTCGGCTGGGGGCTGAACGCGCGGTTGCTCCCCAGGCGAATAGGTCACCGCATGGAAGAGTTTTGAACATACGGGGGTGTATTCCAGAAGGGACCCCCCGCCATGGAGGGGGGATCTGTCACAAGGGAGGACCCAGAATGGCTTTCCGACTCACGCCCAATGTTCGTGTGGAGCGGGACCCGCAGGGGTACGTCATGCACCTTGCCCACCTGCATGAGCCCTACACCCTGCCCGCGGGGCTCCAGGCGCCCAGCCCGCAGGCGCTGGCTGCGCAGTACCTGCACGATGTGGCTCCCCTGTACCAGATCGATCCTGCGCTCCTGCGGGACCTCTCCCGCCAGGTGGGCAAGGCCTTAACCAACGAGCCCACCCTGCTCCAGTTCGCGGAGCAGAAGGCGATCATGGAGACGCGGGTGGTCTCCTACGCCCAGACCCACTTCGGCCTGCCGGTGTGGGGGGCGGGGGTCAGCGTCTGGCTTCAGACCAACCCGCTCCGGGTGACCAGCTCGCTCTCCACCCTGCACCGCGATATCCAGATCGACCAGGTCGACCCGAATGACTTCCAGTACGCCCCCGAGCGGCTGGAGCCCGGCGCCCTGGCGAACCTGCTGGGGCTGCCGAACCAGGAGGTGCGCATCAACGGGTACCGGCTGCGCATCTACCGCTACGACCCTGCCCAGCGGTTCGACCCGGAGGCGATCCGCCACGGGGCGCCGGATATCCCGACCCACCGGGCCCCCCGGCCCGAGCCGATGGAGGCGCCGGCCCCGGTGCTGCCCCTGGCCGCCGTGCCCGACGAGATCCAGGCCGGGCGTCACTACGTGGTGGTCGAGGCGCTCTTCACCGCCGCGGCCCCCGGGTACGAGGAGATGAACTGGCGGGCCTTCATCGAGCCCATGTCCGGGGCGGTCCTCTACCTGCGGGCCTTCGTGGCCCATGCGACCGGCTCGATCTACGAGCGGGATCCGATCACGGCCACCGGCAACACCATGATCACCGCCGGCTCATCGGCCGCCACGCTCGATGCGCTGCGCACGGTGGTCACCCTGCCCGGTCTCACCGCCCCGAGCCCCGGCGCCGAGCAGGCCCTGGCGGGCGAGTATGTGCGGCTGACCAACATCACCGATCCGGCGGTGGCTGCGCCTACCGAGCCGCTGCCCGGCACCTTCACCTACTCGGTGCCCACCGACGACTTCGCAGCGGTCAACGCCTACTACCACTCCGACGCGGTCTTCCGTATGGTCCAGGAGATGGGCTTTGACATGAGCCAGTACTTCGATGGCACCAGCTTCCCGGTGCGGGTCGACCACCGGGCCACCATTGGCGGCAGCTGCCCGGGTGGCAACTGCGTCAACGCCCAGGCGCCGGGCAACGTCACCGGCACCGGCTCCGACGGCTTCCGGTACGCCCTGGTCGCCGCCGGCCAGCCGGTGGGCATCGCCTCGGATTACCGGGTGGTGCTCCACGAGTTCGGCCATGCGATCCTCTGGGACAGCGTCCATGACGCCAACTTCGGCTTTGCCCACAGCGCCGGCGACAGCCTGGCGGCAATCCTCTGCGATCCGGCCTCCCAGGCGCCCGACCGCTTCCAGACCTTCCCCTGGGTCCTGCCCAACCGGCGGCACGACCGGGCGGTCAGCGACGGGTGGGCCTGGGGCGGCTTCCGGGACGTGGGCGGATACAACAGCGAGCAGATCCTCTCCACCACCATGTTCCGCCTCTACCGCTCCCTCGGCGGCGATTCGACCAGCCTCGACCTGCAGCGCTACGCTGCCCGCTGGGCCTCCTACCTGATCATCCGGGCGATCGGCTCGCTGGCCACCAACCCGGTCACCCCGACCCCCAGCGCCGGCGTCTTCGCCACCGCCCTGATGAACGCCGACATCGGCACCACCCTCTTCGAGGGGATCGGCGGCGGCGCCGCCCACAAGGTGATCCGGTGGGCCTTTGAGAAGCAGGGGCTCTACCAGCCGGCCGGCGCCCCGACCCCGGTGGCCGCCGAGGGCGCTCCGCCCGAGGTCGATGTCTACATCGACGATGGCCGGGCCGGCGAGTACACCTTCCTGGGCAACCACTGGTCGACCACCGAGATCTGGAACCGGCTGATGCCCGACAGCGGGCTGGCGCACCAGACCCCGGTGGTGGGGCAGCCCAACTACGCCTATGTCCGCATTCGAAACCGGGGGACCCAGAACGCCACCTCCGTGGTGGTGAAGGGCTACCACTGCCGGCCATCCACCGGCCTGCGCTGGCCCGACGACTGGCAGCCCATGACCACCGCCGAGATCACCCTGCCCGCCGCCCTGGCCCCCGGCGCCAGCACCATCGTCGGGCCCTTCGAGTGGATGCCGCACGAGGTGGGCCATGAGTGCCTGCTGATGGCGGTCTCCGCCGCCGGCGATGCGGCCAACACCGAGACGGTGGCCGGGCCGATCCCCGAGTGGTGGCTGGTCCGCAACGACAACAACATCGCCCAGCGGAACGTGGCCCCCGTGCCCGCCGGCGGCGGCGCCCTCAACCTGGCGGCCGCCTTCCGTGGGCGCCACTTCTGGGTCAACAACCCCTTCGAGAAGTCGGTCGAGGTGCGGCTCGAGGTGGTCATGCCCGACTTCCTGCGGGAGCGGCAGTACGAGCTGCAGTTCACCAGCCCGGGCGGCGCCGCCTTCTCCCTGGCTTCTCGCGCCGACCGCGAGGTGGTCATGCAACTGAAGACCGGCCTCGACTTCACGCCGGCTGACCTGGAGCAGTATGGCCGGGAGGCGGCGATCCAGGTCAATGCTTACGTGGACGGGATCCTCACCGGCGGCATGACCTACCAGCTCGACGCCAAGATGAAGGCGCCGGCCCAGGAGCGGCCCCAGGCCCCCAACCAGCCGGAGCCCGAGTGCGGCGCCAACGTCGGGCAGCTGCTGAACTGCGTCGACATGTCGGGCGCCGAGGTCAAGAAGGTCCGGGTCAAGAAGGTGACGGTCGACATTCACTTCAAGGAAGAGGAGTGCTAGGCAAAGGCCCAGCAATCAGGGGGAGTCCCCGGAGACGGCGTCGGCCACTCCGGGGGCTCCTTTTTCGCGTCAGTGATAGCTGTCACGCAACTTTCGGGCAAATGTCCTGATCCCTTTGTACCAATGTCCTGCTCACCATAGATACAAGTAACTATTTGGAAAATAGATCCGAGTATTCGGGAGGAATTATCGTTCAAGCGAGAAATAACCCGCCTTAGAGACATGTCGCTCATCACTGATGATGGGCGAAGGGAAGTGGTGAGTGCGCACATGGTGGCCACAGATCCCTATGCACGCAAGCTCTTTGACCAGAATCCGTACGCGGAATCGACCCCGGTGCGGGGGCGGTTGGTCACCGTTCTGCACGCCAGCGTGCAAGGGCGCAACCTTCAGTTGATCAACCCGATCTCCCGTGCGCTCCGGCAGCATGATGTGCATGAACTGATCATCACGGACGAGAAGGCAGGCCCCGGTTCCCAGGTAGGACGGGTCTGGTATGCCGGCTTCTTTGAGGTAGAGGTGGGGGGAATGGCGATCGTGGGCGCCCCGGTCACCGTGGGTGACCGCATCATCGGCGAGTTGATCGGCTTCGACGAGACCCACATGCCCAACCACCTCAACATCGTTCTCCGGTCTGATTCACCTGCCACGGGGCTGGAGCTCGGGCTCCGGCTCGAGAACCCGATCACCTTCGCCGGTCGAACCCGGCCCGCCTCAGAAAGCGAGTAACTCCTGTGTCAGACAACCATGAAGTCGAGTTTTTGGTCCTCACGTTTCTGGACCAGACCACAGAACCGGTGGGTTCCGGCGCCGTCTGTGAGTGGCTCCGGCACCATGGCCAACTCACCAGCGAGGCCACGGCCGGGCGGTTCCTCCGGGAGCTGGACCACCGGGGGCTGACCCAGCGGCTCGGGTTTCGGGGCAGGTGTCTCACCCCCCTGGGGCAGAGCCGGTTGGCTGAGCTTCGCCGGGAGCGGGCGGTGACCGCCTCCTCGTCCAAGCTGGTCGATGCCTTGCGGGCCCGGGATCTGGACGACCTGGTAGAGGTGCTGGCAGCGCGGCGGGCGCTGGAGCGGGAGATCGCCCGGCTGGCCGCCCTGCACGCCACCGACGAAGACCTGGCGGTCCTGGAGGTGCTGGTGCGCCACTATGAGACCGCCGACCCCGCCACGGTCGATGGCGCCGACTTCGCCATTCACGAGCGAATGGCTGCCATGGCCGGCAACAAGGTGCTGCAGGCGGCCACCCGGCTGATCCACGACGAGGCGGAGGCCTTCCCGATTCCGGCGGCGCTGCGCAGGCGGCTGAAGCCGGTCCTGGAGCGCCAGCACCGGGACCTGCTGGAGGCGCTCCGGCAGCGGGATGCCGACCGGGCCGAGTCGGTGATGATCGCCCACCTGGACTTGCTGATCGAGAGCGTACAGAACCACCAGCGGCCGCGGCGCCGCTAGTCCCGGGGCCCGACCCGAGCCCCGGAACACTCCCATCTCGCTGGCTGCTCACCAGTGATGAGCAGCCGGACCAGGAGGAATGCAGATGTCCAACGTCAACAGACGGCTGCTCCAGGGGAACGAGGCATGCGCCGAGGCCGCCGTGGCGGCAGGCTGCCGGTTCTACGCCGGGTATCCGATCACCCCGTCCTCGGAGATCGCCGAGTTCATGTCCCGCCGGATGCCGAAGGTGGAGGGGCTCTACATTCAGATGGAAGATGAGATCGCCTCCATCGCGGCGATCATCGGCGCCTCCCTCACCGGGACCAAGGTGATGACCGCCACCTCCGGCCCGGGCTTCAGCCTGATGCAGGAGAACCTGGGCTACGCCGCCCTGGCGGAGATCCCGCTGGTGGTGGTCAACGTCCAGCGGGTCGGCCCCAGCACCGGCATGCCGACCCTGCCCGCCCAGGGCGATGTGATGCAGGCCCGGTGGGGCACCCACGGCGATCACCCGATCGTGGTGCTCTGCCCCTCTTCGGTGGAGTCGTACTACAACCTGACGCTCGAGGCGTTCAACATCGCCGAGGAGCTGCGGGTGCCGGTGGTCCTGCTCAGCGATGAGGTGGTGGGCCACATGCGTGAGATCGTCACCCTGCCGGACCCGGCGAGCCTGAAGCTCTCCCACCGGCCGGCGCCCACCGACCCGCCCGAGTCCTACAAGCCCTACAAGGCGCCCGAGAACGGGGTTCCGCCGATGGCCTCCTTCGGCGACGGCTACCTCTTCCACGTGACCGGCCTCTACCACGGGGAAGACGGCTTCCCCACCAACGACCCCCGAGTCGCCTCCCGGTTGATCCGCCGGCTCCACGAGAAGCTGGAGCGGGCCGCCGACCGGCTGGCGCTGACCGAGGAGCTTCTGCTCGACGACGCCGAGGTGGCGGTGGTGGCCTACGGCTCCACGGCCCGGGCTGCGGAGAGCGCCGTGCGGGCCGCCCGGGCCCAGGGGATCAAGGCCGGGCTGCTCAGCCTCCAGTGCCTCTGGCCCTTCCCGACCGCCCAGGTCGCCATGCTGGCGAAGCGGGTCAAGTCGATCGTGGTGGCCGAGATGAACCTGGGGCAGCTGGTGGGCGAGGTCGAGCGGGCGGCGGCGGGCAGCGCCCCGGTCCGCTTCGTGGGTAGGGTTGGCGGCGAGTTGTTCACCCCGGACGAGATCCGGGCGGCGATAGCGGAGGTGTAAGCGATGCGTACGGAGATTCGCCTGGCCGGCAGCGGCGGACAAGGGTTGATCCTGGGCGGCATCGTCTTGGCGGAAGCCGCCGGGCTCTACGACGGAAAGCACGTGGTTCAGTCTCAGGTCTACGGTCCCGAGTCCCGCGGCGGGGCCAGCCGGGCCGATGTGATCGTGAGCGAGGACCCGGTGGACTACCCCAAGGCAACGACCCCCGATGTGCTCCTGGTGATGAGCCAGGAGGCCTACGCCAAGTTCGGCAAGCAGGTCAAGGCCGGCGGGCTCCTGCTGTACGACTCCGACCAGGTGGAGCCGGCCGCCGGGAACGCCCGGGCGGTGGGGCTGCCCCTGACCCGGGTCGCCCGGGAGGAGATCGGGCGGACGATCACCGCCAACATGGTGGCGCTGGGCGCCGTGGCAGCGCTCACGGGCGTGGTCTCCCGCCCGGCGCTGGAGACGGCGGCGGCCAACCGGGCCCCCAAGGGAACCAAGGAGATCAATCTAGCGGCCATCCGCAAGGGATACGACCTGGCGGAAGCGGTCAGGGAGGGCGTGCGATGAAGGCGACAGAAGCCCTGACGAAGCCTTTGGAAGAGAGCGCAGAGCAGGTGGCGACCGAGGTGGTGGAGGTCCCCGAGATCCGCATCAACTTCGACTTCTGCAAGGGGTGCTCCATCTGCATCTCGATGTGCCCCGAAGACGTCTACGTGGCCGACCGTGACGGCAAGCCGGTCGTGGTTCAGCCCGACATGTGCATCTGGTGTGAGCGGTGCGAGATCTACTGTCCCGACTTCGCCATCAACCTGGTTGGAAAGTGAGGGGGGACGGAATGGCAATGCGCATCGTGGACAGCGTGGAGATGATCGAGGAGTACTTCCGGCCCAAGCTTCCCACCATCTGGTGCCCCGGCTGCGCCCACGGCATCGTCACCAAGGCGCTGGTCAAGGCGGTCGGCGAGCTGGGACTCGACCGGACCAAGACCGTGCTGGTCTCCGGCATCGGCTGCTCGTCGCGCACCACCGGCTACCTTGACTTCGGCACGATCCACACCACCCATGGCCGGGCCCTGGCCTTCGCCACCGGAATCAAGCTGGCCCGCCCCGAGCTGAAGGTGATCGTGATCAGCGGCGACGGCGACGCCTCGGCGATCGGCGGCAACCACCTGATCCACGCCGCCCGGCGGAATATCGACCTGACCCTCATGGTCTACCAGAACGGCACCTACGGCATGACCGGCGGCCAGTACTCCCCGACCACCGAGACCGGCATGGTGACCACCACCTCGGCGTCAGGCCATCTGGAGCGCCCCTTCGACCTGTGCGACCTCGCCAAGGCCGCCGGCGCCACCTACGTGGCCCGCGGCACCGCCTACCACTTCGACATGCTCTGGCGGCTGATGGTCAAGGCGATCGAGCACAAGGGCTTCAGCTTCATGGAGGCGATGTCCTCCTGCCCCACCTACGCCGGCCGCCTGAACAGCATGGAGTCCGGAACCGAGGCCCTGATTGCCATGCGGGAGCAGGCGGTGCTTCCGGGCGGCTCAGTCTCCCGGGCCGACCAGTATCCCATCGGCGTCTTGCACCAGAGCAGCGCCCCGGAGTGGTACGACGTCTACCGCAGCCTCATGCCCAACCGGTGACCGAGTAAAGGAGGTAGCAAGGAATGAAACGAGTCGTAGTCGTTGGCGGTGGCTGGGCGGGTTGTGCTGCCAGTCTCATGGCAGCCAAGGCAGGCGCTGAGGTGATTCTGCTGGAGAAGACCGACCTCTTGCTGGGAACCGGACTGGTGGGCGGCATTATGCGCAACAACGGCCGGTTCACGGCGACCGAGGAGATGATCGCCCTGGGCGGCGGTGAGCTCTTCGAGGCCTGTGACCGGGTGGCGACCCACCGCAACATCGAGTTTCCCGACCACAAGCATGCCACGCTCTACAACGTCTCCCTGATCGAGCCGGAGGTCCGGCGGATCCTGGTGGAGGCGGGCGTGAAGATCCAGTTCCAGGCCCGGGTGACCGGGGTGAAGATGGAGGGCGGCAAGGTTCGGGCGATCCAGACCAAGGGCGCGGCGCCGATTACCGCCGACGCCTTTGTGGACGCCACCGGCAGCGCCGGACCGCCCGGCAACTGCACCAAGTACGGCGAGGGCTGCGTCATGTGCGTCCTGCGCTGCCCCACCTTCGGCGGCCGCGTCAGCCTGGCCGGCCTCTGCGGGGTGCAGGAGGCGATGTCGGTCAGCGCCGACGGACGGGTCGGGGCGCTGAGCGGCTCCTGCAAGCTCTCCAAGGACTCGCTGGAGCCCTGGGTGCTGAAGGAGCTGGAGGAGAAGGGGGTCGTGGTGCTCCCGATTCCCGAGACCCTTCAGGACTCCTCCAAGCTGGGCGGCAAGGCCTGCCAGCAGTACGCCGGCGGCGCCTACGCGGCCAACGCCGTCATTCTCGACACCGGCCACGCCAAGCTGATGACCTCCTACATGCCCCTGGAGAAGCTCCACGGGATTCCCGGCCTGGAGAAGGCCCGCTATATCGATCCGTACTCCGGCAGCGTCCATAACTCGGTCCGCTACCTGGCCATGGCGCCGCACGACCTGGCGCTGAAGGTCAACGGGGTGGAGAACCTCTTCGCCGGCGGCGAGAAGGCCGGGCCGCTGGTGGGCCACACCGAGGCGATGGTCACCGGCACCCTGGCCGGGTACAACGCCGTTCGCTCCGCCTTCGGCCTGGCGCCGCTGGCCCTGCCCGTCTCCCTGGCGGTGGGCGATGCGATCACCCTGGTCACCAGCAACTACGACGTCCCCGGCGGTTGGGCGAAGAAGTACACCTTCTCGGGCTCCTTCTACTTTGAGCGCATGCGCCAGCTGGGTCTCTACACCACCGACACCGCCGCCATTCGGGAGCGCGTCCGGGCCGCCGGCCTGGAGAACGTCTTTGCCAGGCAGGCCACGGAGGCCATGGTCGGCTAGCCACCCCCCGAATCCCTACCACCTATCCCAATAAGAGAGGGAGCGCATCATGAGCCAGTACAAGTACAAGTTCCAGCTGTATAAAGCGCTGCAGGCCAATACGCCGCAGATCTACGCCGCGGCGAAGAAGGCGGCCGACGAGATCGGCATTCCCCCCGAGATTCGCGGCAAGTTCGGCCTGACCGGCGCCATCTCCGGCTGCCCGGCCCCCCTGCGCAGCGACATTATGCACGCCGGCGAGGCGGGCAACGCCGAGGTGATCCCGCTTTCGATCCTGGTGGACAAGCTGCGCGAGGTGGTCAAGTCGGTCTACGGCGACCAGTGGGAGCCGATTCCGACCTCCACCTGCGAGGCGGCGCTCTGGGTCTCCTTTGACACCCTCTGCACCCCGCCCAACCTGGGCCGGGGCGACTCCTACCGCTCCCGCTACGTGGCGCCCCTGGAGAAGCACATGCACCACCAGGGCTCCTACGGCCGCCCCTTCCCCGCCAAGTACAAGGACAACTTCGCCGACCGCGGCACCACCGCCGGCGAGCTGGGCTTCTACGGCAAGCGGCAGAACAACCTGGACACCGTCATGGTCCCGCTGGTGGGCGCCCGCTACGACAACCACGGCATCAAGTCGTGGCCGGTGCCGATGCTGACCGGGGTTGACCCCGAGGCCTCGGCGCAGAAGATCGCCCAGGTCTGCCAGGACCACGTCACCATGCTGACCGGCATCGCCTCACTCGGCTACGACACCCCCGGCTACGGCTACGCCGTGAAGGATGAGAACGGCGCCCCGCTCCTGCAGAAGCGGCTGGGCGAGATCGCCCGCCACCACAACATCCCCTACATCGTCGACAACGCCTGGGGCCTGCCGTTCATCGGCACCAACCCCAACCACATCAACGCCGATGTGATCACCTACGCCATGGACAAGGCGGCGGGCGCCGCCACCTCGGGCCTGATTATCGCCCGGGAAGATGTGGCCACCAACATCCGCCGTGCGCTGGGCATGGGGGGCGACCGCTACGGCACCACCGCCTCCTACGGCAAGGCCGCCTATGTCACCTTCGACCCGGGCAAGGAGGCGATTCTCACCCAGATCGCCGCCCTGGAGGCGCTGCGTGACCGCCCGAACCTCTACACCAAGCCGGTTGACGACCTCTACGAGATCGTGGTCGAGGAGCTGGAGGCGCTGCCCAAGGCGCTGCGCGACAGCCTGCTGCTCTCCAAGTCCTACAACTCTACGACCGTCGAGATCAACTACGAGGCCACCTGGGCCGACGGCAAGATCGGCCTGCCGATCTTCTCGATCGAGGACATGTACGCCGGCAGCAACATCTTCCAGACCGGCTGCGCCCAGATGGGCATCATCCCGACCATCGCTTACGACGGCAACATCTTCATCTCGCCGGGCCTCGGCACCAGCGACGCCGACGGCAACCTCCTGGAGAAGGAGACCCGCTATGCGGTGAAGGGCCTGGTCCAGCTCATCTCGATCGTGGCAAAATTCACAGGACTCGTGTAGAAAGGGGGGCCCCCTCATGGGGGATGGCAAAGTGCTCGACCGGGCGGCCCTGTTGGACGCCCTGGATGTAGAGACCTTCCTGATCTGCCGGGATGCGGCCGAGGGCAAGCGGATGATGCTCGCCCTCATGGCCGGGATGGGCCTGGAGGATATCGACATCGTCTTCGTGGAGCACCGGGGCCCTGGCGCCCGGGTGCGGGGGCGGGCCTATGCGCACCGCCCCGGCGTCGGCCACGCCTTTGCGGGTGACCGGCCATGAAGCGGCGCATATTGCTGGTTCCGCTGGACCCGGTCCACGACGTGGGCCTGAAGATGATTCGCCGGGGGCTCGATGAGGCGGGGCACGAGACGGTTCTCCTGCCCCCCGACACGCCCCCCGAGGAGATCGTGGAGGCCGCCCTGCGCGCTCCTGTCGACTGCATTCTGGTCAGCCGCACCCTTGGCTACGATGTGGCCGAGACGGTGGCCCGCTTCGTCGACCTGGCGGAGGCGGCGGGGCTGCGGGAGAAGGTCCGGCTGGGGATCGGCGGCATGGCGATCCGGCCCGAACTGGCCGCGGAGCTTGGCTTCGACGGCGCCTTCGGGCCGGGTACCACGGTGGAGCAGGCGGTGGCCTTCGTGGAGGGAAGACCGGCTCCCGAAAGCGGGGGTGACGTGGTCGCCCGGGCCGAACGGCCCAAGCCCCGGCTGGGCGAGGGCCACACCTACGCATACGCCCACCGCGGGATCGAGCAGCTTCTCGACGAGATCGCCGACCAGTTCTTGCACTGGGCCGAGGGGAAGACCTCCCCCGGCGTCGAGCGGGCCTACCTGCGCCGGGAGATCATCGCCGCCGAGAAGAGCGGGCGGGAGACCGTCTCGCTGCGGCGGGCCTACGGACGGCTCTCCACCGGGGTATCGGCCTCCTATTACGCTACCGGCGAGCTGCCGGACACGGTGCGCCGGGTGACGGCGGAGGAGCTCTCCCGGCTGGAGCAGTACCGGCTCCAGGCCGACCGAAGCAACCCCGCCGATTCGATCCGGCGCGGGCGCCCGGGACCCCTGCTCTTTACCCAGTACGGCACCGGCTGCCTGGTGACCGATGTGGCCCATATCAAGGTGCTGGAGGGCTGGTCCACCGACGGGGTGGTTCACTTCGACCCGTCGTGGGGCGCCCGCACCGAGGGGCTGCTGGAGGGCGCGCTCTCCCACCGGGGCGACGGCACGCCGATCAGCCTGGAGAACCTGGCCCGGATCAAGGGATCGCTGGCCCCGCACACCCTCCTCCAGGTCCGGGCCCACCGCGGGCTCAACACCGCCGAGACGGTGCTCCTGGCCGCCGAGGTGGGGGCCGACCTGACCAAGATCAACATCGCCTACGGCGCCCTGGCGGGGGGAACCGACCCCGAGCGCATGGCGGTGGATGGGCTGGAGGCGATGCGGCTGGCCGCCATGCACCAGATGGCCTACGACGTGGTGACCAACGAGGAGCTGGCGGGCGTTCCAGCCCACAAGGCCTTCGCCTCCATGCTGGTGACCGCCCACATCGGGCGGCGCCTGGGCGGGCGACCGGTGCTTCAGCCGCTCTTCTGCCACGGCCCCGAGGCAATGGTCCGCGGGCTCATGGACGACAACTATGTCAACTTCAACGCCGCCAAGGTGCTGGCTCTCCGCCAGATCGTGGACGCTCCCATCTGGCCGGGCGCACCGGTGGGCTTCATGACCCATACCGCCGACCGGGTTCAGTCGGCGATGACCACGGCGCTGCATGCGGCCCTGGCCTCGGCCCTGGGGCTCGATGCGGTGACCATTGCCTCCACCGATGAGGCTTACTCCGGCGGCCCGATCACCGCAGCGGCCCGCGTCGACACCCTGCGGGCGGTGCAGGAGACCCTGCGCTTCTTCGGGGAGGCGGCGATCACGCCCACCGCTCAGGCCGGCGAAATGGCCGGGGAGCTGGTGGAGTCGATCGAGGCGGTGCTGGTCGAGGCGGTCAAGGTCGGGTTTGTCCCGGCCATGATGCAGGGAATCTTCGGTTCCCCCGACGATGGCGCCCATCCCGGCCGGGCCGGGCGGGGAACCGTTCGGACCACGGTGCGGAGCTAGCGCCGTGGAGGCTGTAACCCGGGCCGTTCCGGCGATCGGTGTCGTCGGGACCGCCAAGAACACCGGCAAGACCACCACCCTGGTGGCGCTGCTCCAGGCCCTGGCCGGGGCGGGCCTCCGCCCTGCGGTAACCTCGATCGGCTTCGACGGCGAAAGCCAGGACCACATTACCGGGCTCCCCAAGCCCCGGATCGACGTGACCAAAGGCGCCCTGGTGGCCACGGCGGAGCGGGTCTTGCCCGAGGGCACCGCAGCCCTGGAGCCGCTCTGCCGCACCGGGGTGCAGACCGCCCTGGGCGAGGTGGTGATCGGGCGGGCCACCGCCTCCGGCCGGGCTGTGCTGGCCGGGCCGGCCACCGGCGCCGGGCTCCGGCAGGTGCTGGAGGCCCTGGTCCCACTGGAGCCCGACCTCTGCCTGGTGGACGGCGCCTTCGGGCGCATGGCCCCCATGGTGGAGACCGACGGGCTGATCCTGGCCACGGGCGCCGCCCGCAGCCAGGACCTGGCCACCCTGGTGGCCGAGACCCGGGCGCTGCTCTGGCTCTTCCGGCGCCGGGCGCTCCCGCCCGCCGACCTGCCCCTTGTGCGGGCCGGGAACCTGCTGACCCCCGCCGCGGGCGCCGCCCTGGCGGGCGAGCTGGCAGCGGCTGCGGCCAGAGGGAGTGGCGTGCGGCTCGACCTGACCGGCGCCATCGCCCAGCCGGCCCTGGCCGCCCTGCTGGACAACCTGCCGGCCCTACCGTTCAGGCTGGAGGTCCGGGCCCCCGACCCGGTCCGCATGGCCCTGGCCGGCCCGCCGGCCCCGACCGCCGCCCTGTGGCGCAGGCTCAGCCGGCGGGGGCGTGTGGGCGTGGCCAAGCCCCTACCACTATTGGCTGTCACGGTCAACCCGTTTTACCCGGAGCCCGCACTCCGGGGATATGAGGCAGCGTTTATCGATGCCCGCGCGCTTCACGCCGCGATGGCAGGCGCCCTTTCGGTTCCGGTCATCGACACGGTCAAAGAGGGGAAGGAGGTGCTCTTTGCCAAAATTCGTCGGAAACTTCGTGGTACTCACAAAAGGGGAACGGAACCGCGGAGATCGGTGACGACTGGTCCAGGTACCGAGAGACTTACGGGGGGTAATTGATGATGACATTGGCACATGTAGTGTACGCCTTGGGAGCTTTGGCTGTGGTCATTGCCATGGCCATGCGCAAGAGTGTTGTCATTCCGGCGCTTGTGGCTACCTTCGCTGTGGGCTGGGCTTACAAGGGCGGATTCACCGCAGGCATCGTGGGCGGCGTCTCGGCCATCTACAACGCCAACATCGTGGCAGCCACCGAACTGTTTGGGATCATCCTCCTCATCTCGTTCATGGTCAGCATGCTCAACGCTCTGCGCAAGGTTGGGGCCGACCACGCCTTGGTCACCCCGATCCAGAAGCTCATGATCAATGGCCACGTGGCCTACTGGGTGCTCTTCGGCGCCACGGCCATCATCTCCACCGCCTTCTGGCCGACCCCGGCGGTTCCGCTGGTCGCCGCCATTCTCATGCCCGCTGCCCTGCGTGCTGGCCTGCCGCCCATGGGCGTCGCCATTGCTGTTACGTTATCCGGCCAGGGCATGGCGCTGGCCTCTGACGCCCTCATGCGGGTGGCTCCCGCCATCTCCGCCGGCGCGATGGGCAACCAGGGCTTGACCGAGGCCATCTGGGCCAAGGGCATCGTGCTCACCCTGGTGGTGGGCGCTGTGGCAAGCGTCTGGTCCTACATGCAGATCGCCAAGTCGATCAAGCGGCCCGAAGAGGTGGGCGACGTGGCGCTGGGCCAGGTGGCCGCCGCTGCCGCTCCCATGAAGGGCGCCCAGGATTCAGCGCTCGCCAAGCCGATGGCCTATACGACCATTCTGGCCTTCGTGCTGGTGGTCGTGGCGATGATCGTGCTCGACCTGAAGGGCGGCGACGCCGGGGCCCTGGTCGGCGGCACGGCTGCGGCGATCATGCTGATCACCTCCATCATTGCTCACGGCAAGGACGCCTTTGACGAGGTGGCAGACCGGCTGACAGAAGGGTTCGGCTTTGCGATCAAGATCATGGGATCGATCATCCCGATCGCCGCCTTCTTCTTCCTGGGCGCTGCGTCGAACTCGGCCAAGGTCCTGGGCGAGAACGCCCCGGGCTTCCTGTTCGACATGGTGACCGCCATTCAGAGCTACATCCCGCAGAACGAGTTCATCGCTGCCTTCGGTGTGCTGGCGGTGGGCCTCCTGGCCGGCTTCGACGGCTCCGGCTTCTCCGGACTGCCGATCACAGGCGCCCTCTCCGGCGCTCTGGCGCAGGGCACCGCCGTGGATCCGACGATGCTGGCTGCGGTCGGCCAGATGGGCAACATTTGGACCGGTGGCGGCACGATCATCGCCTGGTCCTCCCTGGTGGCCGTGGCGGGCTTCGCCGGCGTCTCTGCCGTCGACCTGGCCCGCAGGAACTTCGTGCCCGTGATTGTCGGCCTGATCCTCGCCACGATCGTGGCCGTGATTCTCTGGTAGCAGCGGCCCCTCGGTGGAGGAGAGGGTCTGCGGGTGACCGCTCCTCCACCGGCCCCTTTGGGGCATCTCTCCCCGCGATGGCGCGGCGAGTCTGAGGTGAGACCTGGTGGGCATTCTGTACGCCTTGCTGACCGCTGCCCTCTGGGCGCTGTACAACCTGGTGGTGCGGCGCGGCAGGGAGAGCATGGACCCGGGGGCCGGCTATCTGCTGACGATCCTGATCAACGTGGTGACCAACCTCTCCTTTCTCCTCCTGCCCCTGCCGGGGGCCGGAGCGGAGGGGTTTGGCTGGGTGCCGCTGCTCCTGTTCGGCGTGGCCGGGCTCTCGGTCACCCTGCTGGGCCGCTGGCTCTACTTCGAGACCGTCTTTACCCTGGGGCCCAGCCGCGCCAGCAGTTGGAAGAACATGGCGCCGGTCTACACGCTGATCCTGGCGGCCATCTTCCTGGGCGAACCGGTCACGCTGACGGCGGTGGCAGGGATCGCAGCGATGCTGGCCGGTGCGTGGGCGCTGGCCCGTGAGCAGGAGCGGTCTGCGGCGCTGGGCGGCGGAATGAAGTCTGCTCCCACCATGGCGGCGAGCGCCGCCAAGGGACAGCGCTTCGGGATCTTGCTGGGCATCGGCAGCGGTCTGGCCTTCTCCACCGGCATTCTTGCCCGGCGGGCGGGGCTGCTGATCTGGCCGGATGCCGCCTGGGGCGCCGCCATCGGAGCGATGATCGCCCTGGTGGGCTGGACACCCTTCGCCATTGCCCGGGGAGAGTTCACCGCCCTGCTGCGTTCACGGATGCGGGGAGCCGGGCCGTGGGTGCTGGCCGGCCTGCTCAGCAGCCTGGCCCAGCTCTTCACCTTCCTGGCCCTGCGGGTGCTGCCCTCTACCATTACCCAGGTGCTGACCAGCCTGGAGCCGGTCTTCACCATGGGCTTCAGCCTCCTGCTGTTCGGGGCGCAGGAGAACCTGAACCGGCGGCTGCTGGCCGCCGTCGGGGTGGTCTGCCTCGGGGTGGCCCTGGTGGTTCTGTAGCACTGGACCTGTTTCGGGGTTTGCTGCCCGGCGCTCCTCATCAGTGATGAGCGGTAGGGAGTTATGCCCGGCCCCTTCAGAAAGGAGGACGTAACGATGGATCTAACCTGCAAGATCGGCGGCGCGCAGGGGGAGGGGATCGACTCCATGGGCGAGGTCTTCGCCCTCACCCTCCACCGGGTCGGCTACTATATCTTCGCTCACCGCTACTACCAATCGCTGATCAAGGGCGGCCACACCAACTACAAGGTGCGGGCGGGAACGGGCCCCATGCAGAACCACGGCGACACCCTCGATATCCTGGTGGCGCTGGACGAGCTGACAATCCGGGAGAACGGCCACGAGCTGGCCCCGGGTTCGGTGCTGGTCTACGATGCGGCGCTGCCGGAGCCCACGGGACTCCCGGCGGGGGTCGTCCTCTGCCCGGTCCCCCTGGCCCAGATCGCCCGGGAGCTTGGCTCTCCGATCATCAAGAACGTGGTCGCCGTGGGCGCTGCCGCCGGCCTGCTGGGGCTGGGCACCGCCTCGGTGGCGGCGGTGCTGGAGGAGCGGTTCGCCGGCAAGGGCGACGAGGTGCTGGAGCTGAACCGGCGGGCGCTGGAGGCGGGGTCGGGTTATGTGACGGAGCGCGGCTGGCGCTCCCACCGGGGCCTGCCGCAGCTGGAGGAGGTCCCCCGGTCGCCCTCGCTCTTCATCTCGGGCAATGAGGCGATGGCGCTGGGCGCCGTGGCGGGCGGCTGCCGCTTCCTGGCGGCCTACCCGATCACCCCGGCCACCGAGATCATGTACCGGATGATCAAGCACCTCAAGGAGACCGGCGGGGCGGTGCTTCAGGCCGAAGATGAGCTGGCGGCCATTAACATGGCCATCGGGGCCGGCTACACGGGGGTCAGGGCGATGACCTCCACATCGGGGCCGGGCTTCTCCCTCATGATGGAGGCGCTGGGACTGGCGGGCATCGCCGAGATCCCGGTGGTGATTGTAAACGTGCAGCGGGGCGGCCCCAGCACGGGGCTCCCGACCAAGACGGAGCAGGGCGACCTGAACGAGATGCTCTACGGGGCGCATGGCGATATTGAGCGGATCGTGCTGGCGCCATCCACCGTGGAGGAGTGCTTCCTCTTCGCCGCCGAGGCCTTCAACCTGGCCGAGCGGTTCCAGTGCCCGGTGATCCTCTCCTCCGACATGTACCTGGGCCAGTCCCGGGCCTCGTCGGACGGGCTGCCCTACGACGAGGTCGCCATCGAGCGCGGGGCGCTGCTCACGGCGGAGGACCTGGCCCAGACCGGGGCCAAGGAGTTCCGGCGGTACCGGGTGACCGAGTCGGGCATCTCGCCCCGCTCGATTCCCGGCCAGGCCAGCGGGCGGTACGTCGCCCTGGGCAACGAGCACGACGAACTGGGCTACGAGATCGAGGACACGGCCACCCGCCTGGCCCAGGTGCAGAAGCGCCGGCGGAAGCTGGCTGGCTTTGACCCGCTCGGTCTGGGCCTGGAATATGAGGGACCGGAGGAGCCGGAGATCCTGCTGGTGGGCTGGGGCTCCACCCGGGGCTCCATTGGCGAGGCCCGCCGCCAGCTGGCCGCCGAGGGAATCAAGACCGCCCACATGCACCTGGGGCTGCTGGCCCCCTTTCCGACGGAGTGGGTCTCCCGCCACATGGCGCCCGCCCGGCGGGTGGTGGTGGTGGAGCAGGCGATCACCGGCCAGCTGGCAGCGCTGATCAAGCAGCACGTCGGCGGCCACGAGAAGATTCACAGCTACTGCAGGTATGACGGCACCCCCATCGTCCGTGCGGATGTGGTGGGCGCCTGCAAGGAGGTGCTGGCCAATGCTGTCGCTCGATAGCTACAAGGCCTCCCAGCGTCCCACCTGGTGCCCCGGCTGCGGCGATTTCGGCGTCATCGGCTCCCTGTCCAAGGCGGCCCTCAGCCTGTCTATCCCCCCGGCAGAGTTGGTGGTGGTCTCGGGCATCGGCTGCTCGGGCAAGATCTCGCAGCACTTCGGCGCCTACGGCATCCACACGCTGCACGGCCGGGTTCTGCCCACCGCCACGGCGGTGAAGGTGGCCAACCGGCGGCTCACCGTGGTGGCTGCCGGCGGCGACGGCGACGGCTACGGCATCGGGGTCGGCCACTTTGTGCACGCCGCCCGCCGCAACGTGGACATTACCTACATGGTCATGGACAACCACATCTACGGCCTGACCACCGGGCAGACATCGCCGGTGAGCGATTGCGGCATGCCCACCAAGACCCACCCGGACGGCGCCTTCGAGGAGCCGGTCCACCCGCTGGAGCTGGCGATCGTCTCCGGCGCCACCTTCGTGGCCCAGGCCTTCGCCGGCGACCCTGCCGCCATGACCCGGATCATGGAGCAGGCGATCGCCCACCGGGGCTTCGCGCTGATCAACATCTTCAGCCCCTGCGTCACCTTCAATAAGAAGAACACCTACGCCTGGTACAAGGAGGTCCTGACCGACGTGGGCGCGGATTCCGCCTATGATCCCGCCGACCGGTCCGCCGCCCTCTCCCGGATTCACGCCACTGGCGGCCTCCTGACCGGGGTGATCTACCGCACCGCCCGGCCGACCTACGAGGAGCAGCTGCCCGGCCTGCCGGAGCAGCCGCTGACCGAAGTGGACCTCTGGCTCGGCCGCAACCGGTTCAACCAGATGGTTCACGAGTTCCGGTGACCCACGCCGATCACGCGCGGGACCCGCCCTGACCTGGGCGGGTCCCTTCTTTTAGTCTACGGGCCCGATCCGGCCCAGGGGCCAGAACCGGAAGACGGCCCGGCTGTGGACCGACTCGGCGTCCAGCAGCCCCCACAGGTGGCTGTCATAGCTGTGGTTCCGGTTATCGCCCAACACGAAGAGCCTCCCCTCCGGCACGGTCATGGGCGGCAGGGTGTAGCGGGGCGCCGCCAGGAGGTAGGGCTCCTCCAGCGGCACGCCGTCGATCAGCACCCGCCCGGCGCGCACCTCGACCGTTTCGCCCGGCAGGGCGATCACCCGCTTCAGGTAGTCGTCACCCAGCCCCAGGAACTCCCCCACATAGCCTGTCTCTGCCGCAAAGGGCGGCGAGAAGACCACGATATCCCCCCGCTTGGGGCCGGTGAAGCGGTAGAGAAGCTTCTCCGCCAGCAGCCGGTCGCCAGGAAGGACCGTCGGCGCCATCGACGGGGTGGGAACCTTTCGAGCCTCGGCCACCTCTGCCCGAATCACCAGTGCCAGGAGCAGGGCGACGAAGAGTTCGCGTCCCCAGTTCGCCAGGAACCGCTTCGTCATCAACATATTCCCCCACTTCAACCAATTCACCCGTTACGACGATGGCGCGGGGGGAGGGGATGCGGACTCGGCCCCGAGTGATGCGAACTTTTTGCCCCCTTCCATCGTCTATGACCTGTCATAGATGGGAGGGGCTTTGGGGATGTTTACCATTCGACCGTGTGAGACCCATGACTACGAGGCAATCGCCCGGATCCACAACGCCATTCAGCCGGAGCCGACCACCGCGCTCCAGCTGCAGCGCTCCGACGAGACGCTGCGCAGCCAGCCCGGCACGTCGCTGGCACGGCTGGTCGTGGAAGATCAAGGGGGCCAGGTGGTGGCCTACGGCTTCGCCGAGCGTGTGACCTGGCAGCCCCCCGGCCAGTGGTTTGTCAAGGCGATGGTGGCGCCCGGCGCCCGCCGCCGTGGAATCGGCAAGGCGCTCTACCAACAGGCCAGGCAGATCGCTGTCGAGGGCGGGGCGACCATGCTGGAGACCTGGGTCCGGGGGGAGGATCACGAGTCCCGTGCCTGGGCCGAGCGGCAGGGCTTTGTGCTTGACCGGGAGCGGACCGAGTCGGTCCTCGATCTGACCAACTTCGACCTGTCCCGCTTCGCCGGGGCGGTGGAGCGGGTGGAGGAGTCGGGCCTGCGGCTGGCGGTCCACACCGAGGTCGATGACGCCCTGCTCCGCCAGATCTGGGAGCTAGATGTCACCACCATGCCCGACGTGCCGATTGTTGAGCCCGACGAGACCCCGCCCACCTTCGAGGAGTACGAGCGGTACTGGCGCAACGAGGTCTCCGAGCGGGTTGTGGCCGGCTGCTTCGACGGCGACCGCCTGGTCAGCGTCTCGATCCTCCACCTGCCGCTGGTGGCCGGGGCCGGGGCTTACACCGGCTTCACCGGGACCTACCGGGAGTACCGCGGGCGGGGCGTCGCCCTGGCGGTGAAGCTGCTGACGATCCGGGAGGCAATCGCCCGGTCGGTCGCCCGCATGCGGACCAACAACGACCCCGACAACCCGCCGATGCTGGCGGTCAACGAGAAGCTCGGCTATCAGCTGATTCCCGGCCCCTGCCGGTACAAGATGCCGGTGTAAGGGAGCGCAGCCGATATGGAGCTGACCGGTCAGCGGCTGAGATTGCGCCGCCCGTCCCAGGCCGATGTGGAGCCCCGGTTCCGGTGGTATAGTGACCCGGAGGTGACCCGCTACCTGCCCCTGGCCGGCAAGGCGTCGATCCCGAAAGAGGAGATCGCCGCGTACATCGCCCGGGTCTCGAGCAGCGAACGCCCTGTGCTCGACTTCAGCATCGACCTGCTTGACGGGACCCCCATCGGCGCCTGCAGCCTGCGGGAGTTCGACAGGGCGAACCGGGCCGAGGTCAGCCTCATCATCGGCGAACGGTCGGCCTGGGGCTGCGGCTACGCCCTGGAGTCGATGCGCCTGCTGGTCAACCACGGGTTTGCTGACCTCGGCCTCCACAGCCTCTGGCTGGTGGTCCGTGCCGACAATCACCGGGCCGTGACGCTCTACGAGCGCCTGGGCTTCAAGCACGATGGCGTCATGCGGGCCTCCGCCCTGGTGGACGGCGTCTACTACGACAAGTACCTCATGAGCGTTCTGGCCGGCGAATGGTCCGGCGGAGTGGGTAGCTGACGAAGAGAGGCGAGACCTGCGTAGGGTCTCGCCTTCAGTCTGATTTCCTAAGCTCCATCATGATGCCCTCTGCCACATGAATAGGCGCCGATTCTTTCACGCCGGCGGAGGACCAGATTGCCGCCCACTGTGAGGTTCCGCTGGAAATTCCCATCACACTTTGGGGACGTGTGGGGGAATTCTCGCTGAATCGCTGAAGAACGGGTCCAATCAGGCCAATGAGCCACCGTTTTCCGCTTGATTTTCCCAAACTGCCGCCTCTGAAACCAAAAACACCGATCTCAGGTGGCGATCAGCCCCTTCATTCACGTGATTCCACGACGAATTCCCTCCCGCATCGAACGGCATCCGGGAAAAGATGGCGGAACCCACGATTTGCCATTGTCCGGGCAGTCTACGAGCATGAGGGCGAAGCCTACTCGCCTGAGTGGCGACCAGTGCTGCCTGCGGTTGAGGCTCGGTAGACGGAGCCCCTGGTACCGCTTGCTGTACATCTCTTTCTTACCGCTTCGCATGCGGAATCGAGACCACCTGGTACTCGCTCCCCCGCCGGAGCTTGGCGATGTAGAGAATCTGCCCCACATGCTCCGCCATGTGGGTGGCCACCGTGAAGAGCACATCCAGCACGGTGACGGTCCGGTTCCGAATCTGCTGGGGCTCATCGAGCCGGTCGGGGCTCAGGGCGGCAAGCACACCGTCTGCCTCGTCGACGGCGCTCTGCCACAGGGCCAGCACCTGATCCCGGGTGAGCGGCGTCCGCTCGTTGAACTCGGCGTCGCGGTCCCGGGTGTCCGGGGCGCCGGCAATGCCGGCGGTCAGCCGCTGCTTCAGGTTGCCGGCCAGGTGGATCACCAGGTTGGCGATGGCGTTGGACTCCTCGTTGGGTCGCCAGTTGACATCGGCGTCGTCCAGCTGATGAATCGCCTCCGCTGCCCGCCGGTGCAGCTCGCGGAGCTTGTCGCGGTGCATCGCGATTAACGGCGCATCACGCTCTGCCATGAAACTCCCTCCTATTGGTTGAGCCGTGGGTCCAGGGCGTCTCGCAGCCCGTCGCCCAGCAGGTTGAAGCCGAGCACCACCAGCATGATCGCCAGGCCGGGGAAGGTCATCAGGTGAGGGGCGGAAAAGACGAAGGTCCGCGACTTCTGCAGCATGGTGCCCCACTCGGGGATGTTGGGCGGGGCGCCCAGCCCCAGGAAGCCCAGCGCCGCCGCCGAGAGGATCGCCGAGGCGATCTGCAGCGACGACTGCACGAAGATCGGGGCCAGCACGTTGGGCAGCAGGTGGCGGGCGAGAATCCGCTGGTCACGCCCGCCCGCAGCCCGGGCCGCGGTAATATAGTCCTCCTCCCGGAGGGCCATGACAGAGCCGCGCACCAGGCGGGCGTAGGTGGGGACCGAGACCAGCCCTACGGCGATCATCGCCGTGGTCAGCCCCGGGGGAATCACCCCCAGCAGTTGATAGGCGCCCAGGAAGGGGCCCAGAAAGGCGGTCAGAAAGATCGCCAGCAGAATCGACGGGAAGGCCAGCATGATATCGACCAGCCAGGAGATGGCCAGATCCACCGGGCCGCCGTAGTAGCCGGCGATCAGCCCCAGCGGCACCCCGATCATCAGCCCGATGCAGACCGAGATGATGCCGATCACCACCGAGAGGCGGGCGCCGTAGAGCATGCGGGAGAGCAGGTCACGGCCCAGGTCGTCGTTGCCGAGCCAGAACTGGGCCGAGGGCCCCTTCAGCGCCATGGCGAGGTTGGCCTTCTCCGGGTCGTGCGGGGCGAGCCACGGGGCGAAGAGGGCGATGAAGACGAAGACAGAGACCACCGCCAGGCCAAAGAGGGCGGTGCGGGAACTACGCAGGCGGCGCCAGGTCCGGGCGAGCCCCTGCGGAGCGGGCGTGGCTGCAGCGCTGGTCATGGGCTCCCTCCTCAGGCGTACCGGATGCGGGGGTCGAGGTAGCCGTAGAGCAGGTCGACCACCAGGTTGACCAGCACAAAGGCGCTGGTGATAAAGAGCACGGTCCCCTGCACCACCGGGTAGTCACGGTTCAGAATGGCGTCCACCAGCAGCCGCCCGATGCCGGGCCAGGTGAAGACCGTCTCGGTGAGCACGGCGCCGCCCAGCAGGTTGCCCACCTGCAGCCCCATGGTGGTGACCACCGGGATCAGGGCGTTGCGCAGGGCGTGTTTGAAGATCACCACCTGCTCGCTGAGCCCCTTGGCCCGGGCGGTGCGGATATACTCCTTCTGCAGGACCTCCAGCATGGAGGAGCGGGTCATGCGGGCGATGATCGCCATGGAGTAGGCCGCCAGGGTGAGCGAGGGCATCACCAGGTGGAGCCAGGTACCGGTCCCCGTCGGGGGGAAGATCGGCCCCGTGCCCAGCCATTTGGGCAGGGTGATCGAGAAGAAGAGCATCAGTAGAAAGCCGAGCCAGAAGACCGGAATCGAGACGCCGATCAGGGCGGCCACCATGGAGGCGTTGTCGAAGAGCGAGTTGCGTCGGGTGGCGGAGACCACCCCGGCCCCGATGCCCAGAACCGAGGCCACGGCGAGGGCGGCGAAGGTGAGCTTCACCGTGTTGGGCAGCCGCAGGCCGATCTCCCGGGAGACCCGGTCGTTGGTCCGGATCGACCGGCCCAGGTCGCCCTGCACCGCCTTGCGCAGGAAGATCCCATACTGCACGTGCAGCGGCCGGTCGAGCCCCAGCTCCCGGACCACCTGGGCCCGGAGGGCGGGCGTGGCCGTCTCCCCGACGATGGTCGAGACCGGATCGCCGGGCGCCAGGCGCACAGCGGCAAAGACCAGGAACGAGGCGCCGATCAGGACCGGAATGATGGCCAGCAGCTTGCGAATCACGTAGCGGCGCACGTGCCAACCCCCTCGGCGGAGCGACCGGGGCCGTCCCTCCAACCTGTACTGGAAAGCGTGATTTCGGTGAATGGGTCCATTTTTCCTTCGGAGCGAGAAGTACGGCAGTGAATACTTTTCGGTAAGGTTTGTTCTTCCAAGCAGGGAGAAAGCGGGGGCTCCACGAACGAAAAGACCCATTCCCTTTACAGCGAGAGGTGAAACCCAGACGATGTGGCCCTTCACGCGGTCCCGCCCGCAGCCTGCGCCCTTGCTTGTGTCCGAGCCGTCGCAGGACTCCCCCGCACCGTCTCCCCTGAGCGAAGCAGCAGAGATGGAGCGCCTCCACGCCGACCTCTCGGGCCTTGTCGCCTACCTGGATGCCGAACTGGGCAATCTTCAGACCGATACCCCCCAGATGAGCGATCCCGCCACAGCGGCCCTGGCAGACCGGCTGGGCGCGATGCGGGCCAGGGCGGCCGGCGTGCTCACCACCCTGGAGCGGGTGGTCACCCGCACCGCCTCTGAGGCGGCCCGCTCCTCTGTCAGGCTCAACACCATTGCCAGGCGCACCGAAGAGGTCCAGCAGTCTGCCGAGGAGGTGGGCGCTGCCACCGAGCAGCTCTACGCCGGCATCAGCGAGGTGGCCCGTGCCTCGGAGGCGGCGGCGGAGCTCTCCCGGAAGATCGATGAGCTGACCGCCTCGGGGCAGCAGCGGAGCCAGGAGACCGCCCACCTGGCCGCCCACCTCCAGCAGCAGATGCAGCAGGTGGTGACCCAACTCGATCAGCTGGCCGAGCATGTGCAGGCGATCGCCCCGCTCAGCGTGATCATCGACGGCATTGCCGCACGCACACACCTGCTGGCCCTGAACGCCGCCATCGAGGCGGCCCGGGCCGGGCAGGAGGGGAGAGGCTTTGCCGTGGTGGCCGCCGAGGTGCGGAAACTGGCGGAGACCACCGCCAAGCAGACCCGGCAGATCAGCGAGCTGGTCCGGCTGGTCACCGGGGAGATTCAGCCCGTGCAGAAGCTGCTGCACGAGGGCGTCCGCCATGTGGAAGCGACGGCGACCCAGACCGCCGAGGTGGGCGAGCAGTTGGAGACGATCCACCGCCTCTCCGGCGACACCCGCAAGCAGATGGAGGATGTGGCCGCAGCGGTGGAGGAGCAGAGCGCCGCCGTGGAGTCGGTGCTGGCCGCTGTGCAGGAGAGCGTCACGCCGGCGGTGGGCGCCCTGAAGGAGCAGACCCAGGCGGTGGCCGGCGAGCTGATGCGGGTGGCCGAGCTGGTGGAGGAGGGGTATGGTCAACTGGGCTCCATCGGCTTGGAGACCACCTTCCACCGGGCGCTGGCGATGGCCCGCTCCCTCTCCCGGGAGGGGCGCGCCATCTTCGAGGAGGCGCTGGACGCCGGCGCCTTCCGCCTGGACGACCTGCTCGCCTGGGAGTACACCGAGATCAAGGGGCCGGCCATCCATAGCCTCGGCCGCCTCTTCGATGTCAGCCGCGTCCCGGCTGCGGGCTTCACGCCGCCCAAGTACGCCACCCGCTACGACGGGGCGGTCGACGAGGCGCTCCGGAAGCTGTACGACCGGATTCAGCAGTCCCACCCGGACTTCACGCCGCTCCTGATGGACCTGAACACCTACGTGCCCGCCCACACGGCGACCTTCAGCCGGGACTGGACCGGCGACCCGCAGAAGGACCTGGAGGGGAACCGGGTCAAGCGGTTCCTGACCAGCCCGGTGATGCTCCGGGCCGCCCGGACCGCCCTGGGCGGCGCCCCCCTGGCCGATCGGGTGGGCAGGCGGGAGCTCCAGGCCGCCGGCTGCCGCCTGACCGAGCCCAATGGCGGGGATAGCGCCTTCCAGGTGCTCACCTACGCCTCCGACCTCGGGGTGGTGGGCACGGTGGTGACGGTCCCCTTCTATGTGCGGGGCCATCGCTGGGGCTGCGCCCTCATCTACTACGTAAGCCGTGACTAGCCCCTTGCCCTGGAGTCAACTCCAGGGCTTATACTTTTTATGAGGAAAGGGGGCTGCCCTCCATGCGTATCAGCACCTTCGCCGAACAGACCGGCCTGCCCGTGGATACGCTCCGCTACTACCAGAAGATCGGCCTGCTCACCCCCGCCACCGAGCGGGGCCAGCGCCGCTACACCGAGAACGACCGCCTGCGGGTGGAGGCGATTGCCACGCTGAAGCGGATGGGCTTTTCGCTCGATGAGATCCGGCGGCTGCTGGAACTGGACGACCTGATCGAAACAAGCCTGCGCCATGGGATTCACCGCGGCGACCTCTCCCGGGAAGGGCTGGAACTGCTCCGGGAGAAGGAGGCCGCCCTCCGGCTGCGGGAAGAGGAGATCCGACAGGTGCGGCAGCATCTGGCCCGTCTCATGGAGAAGCTCGAGCGGTTCCCGAGGGGGGAGGAGCCTTGACCGGCTGCCGCATCGGCGTCGGGCTCTACGCCCTCAGCGGGGCTTACGGCCCCAGGGATCCGGGCCAGGTCCGGGAGATGCTGGCCCGCGCCATCGACCTGGGTGTCGATTCCTTCGACACGGCCGACCAGTACGGCCCGGCTGAGGCGGTGCTGGGCGAGGCTATCCGGCCCTGGCGGCAAAACCTCTTCCTGTCGACCAAGGTCGGCCTGACGGAGGGCGGGGGCCGCAACTGCTCCCCGGCCCACATTCGGGCTGCCTGCGAGGCGAGCCTGCGGCGGCTGCAGACCGACTACATCGACCTGTACCAGATCCACTTTGATGATCCCGACACCCCGGTGGCCGAAACGGTGGGGGCCCTGGAAGAGCTGGTGACCAGGGGCTGGATCCGCCACTACGGGGTGGGCCACCTGCCCCGGGAGCGGGTGGTCGAGTACATACAAGTGGGCCGCCCGTGGTCGGTCATGCTCGAGTGCAGCCCCGTGGCGACCACCACCTATGCCGACCTGCGCCCGCTGGCGGAGGCGCATGGCGTGCGGCTGATTGCCATGAGCGGCACCGCCCGCGGCCTGCTGACGGGGAAGATCCGTCCCGGCCACGCCTTTACCGCCGGCGATATCCGCCGCATTGACCCGCTCTTCCGGCGGTCGCTCTTCGCCTCGGGCCTGCGGGTGCTGGCCCGCCTGGAGGAGCTGGCCCGGGCCTGCGGCCGGACCCCCGTGCAGGTGGCGCTGAACTGGACGCTCAGCCGCCCGGGCGTCTGGCGGGTGCTGGTGGGGCCGTCGACCATCGCGCACCTGGAGGAGGACCTGGGCGCCCAGGGCTGGCGCCTGGCCAGCCACGACCTGGAAGAGCTGGATGCCCTTCTCGCTCGGGAGGAAGGGGTCAGGCGGGAGCAGTTGGCGCAGGATGTCGCTGCGATCCTGACCGCCCCGCTGCCGGCGGCTGGCGGCGAGGCTGTGGCGGACCTGCTCTACGCCCTCTCCGGCATGATCGACCTGGGCTGGGCGGCCGAGCGGGAGGTCTTGCCCCAGGCCCGGGCGGTCCTGGGCGCCCGCAGGGGCGAGGGGAGCCGGCGCAGCCTGGAGGTCGTGCAGGTGGCGCTGGCCGAGCGCCTTCCCGCTTCGCCGGCCACAGGCGACCGCTGATCTCTCGCCGTTCCGCACGTTTCCCCACGTTTTCCCGCCGATCCCCGCCGAGTCGAACCTAGCTCCGAGAAGGGTTTCAGGGATCGGCGGGTTCGAGGGGTTCCTGTGAGGTCCCCTTTGACCCCCGCCACCGCCCCCGGAAGCCGGGGGAGGGGCAGGTTCTCCAGCCCGGTCGGGACAAGGCTCACGAGACGCGCACGCGGGAGATGAGGCCCGCCTTCTCGTGCCCTTGCGTGCATCGTGGATCGCTGTCTGATCGGGCCGGACCAATCCGAATCGATCCAAATCGAGCCGAACCTTCTCTCGCCGTTGCTCGCCAATCCGAATCGTTCCTCGCCAATTCTCGCCGTTCCGGGTATGCCCGACGCTTCGGGCAGGAAGGACCCCCGTCCCGTTCAAAACCGAACGGTGGCGGGGGTTCGCCATTGATCCCGAATCATCCATTTCCCGAGCCCTGCGCCAGGCAGACCATCATGACCCTTGAACGAGAAATTTTTCCTTGAAACCCTCTTGACCCCATCAACCCTGACTTGTATAGTCTTAACTAGTCCAACATGTTCCAAAAATCTCCCTTAAAGGAGGTCCGAGCGATGACAACGCCCAACGGAAACGGTGCCAACAACGGCTGGAAGGACGTAGTCAGCGGTTATCAGCGCGGCGATGCCAACAAGGTGGGCGCCTACGTCACGGTCACCAAGCACGGGGCGGTGGAGGCCCCGGTCGAACCGACCGCCATGCTGCTCCAGTGCATCCGGGAGCGGGGGCTGGCAAAGACCAGGTGCCTGCTCCAGTTCAAGGCCAACACGGATCTGGGCCAGGTCGCGGCGATCCCGATCCCGACGAAGGCCGGCACCCCCGCCTCCGGCCAGATAAACTGGTCCCGCGGCAAGGGCTCGCCCCGGGCCTCCTTCCACATCGGCGGGGTCTTCAAGGATTACCCGGAACTGGCCCCCATCGGCGAGGTCCGGTGCCAGGTGGATATCGATACCGCTCCCGACGGGCTCCCCATGCTGATCATCGCCGTGAAGGCGGGGGTCGGTACCCAGACCACCTCGAACTCCGGCAGCCACCCGAACCCCACCCCCGGCGCCCAGGCGGCGGCGGGCGGGGAGGAGGGGGCGGAGTAGCCCGACGGCAGGGATACGATGACAAGTGGGCCTTTCCGGTCCCCGCCGATCTGGACATCTCATCGGGCGACCCGGCCCGGATCCTGATCAACTTCCTCACCTACTGCGGTGCCGGGCCCATTCCACCGGTTCAAGGAGGTGTATTGCCGTGAAACCCGTGCACGACCTGGTCGCATCCTACCTTGACTGGCTGAAGAGCACCATCACCGTCAAGGATCTGGACGGATGGTCTCAAAACTCCACGCCCTTCCTGGATCGGCACAACGACTATCTACAAATCTACGTCAAGGCGGATGGCGACTCGTTCCTCCTGACCGATGACGGCTTCGTCCTGGCCGACCTGAGCGCCTCCGGTTGCGATATCGCCACCCCGCGTCGCCGAGAACTTCTCACACAGATCGTGAACGGGTTCGGGTTGCAGGTGGAAGATGACGAACTGACCACGCGGGCCACGACATCCACTTTCGCTCAACGTAAGCACTCCCTCCTCCAGGCGATGATCAGTGTCAACGACCTGTTCCTGACCAGTCGCAGCACCGTGCGTGGGCTCTTCCTGGAGGAGGTCGAGTAACTCCTGGTTGCCGGCAGGAGTATCGACGAACCGGACCTGCCAGCTGGGTCCGGTTCGTCCTACTTGCCGCGGGGTGTCAACTCGTCGGCGATCTCCTGGAGGAACTCAATTGCCTCTTCTCTGGTTGTTGCAAGTTCCAGGCGTCTCGTTACCTCCATATAATAGTCGTCGGTGTGCAACGATGGGTGGTGCGCTCCGCCATTCATGACCCTTGGGCTTCCGGGCAGGAACACCCCGTTCTCAGCAGCGTTAATGTCAACGCCGAACTTGTCCAGTATCCGCCTGGCATCCTCTACTCGCTTGTCGTTTCCAGCGACGATATGGTGGTCGTGTTACCCGAACGGCTTGGTCAGGTTCGGATTCTGGGCGAGCATGTTCGTGGCCAACCTTTCGGAATCGCTCTTCGCAAAGCTCTTTGCGATCTGAATGAAATCATCGAGCCTCTTGCCCGCCTGAACCATTCGCTCCGCTGTATTCGATTGCGAGAGGCCCACAGAATCGTTGCCGCAACATCTTTGGCAAACGCGGGTTTGTTGGAAGCCTTGAGGAATCCGTTAAATAGCTACAAAGAGCTATCCAAACTAATAGTATATTGCGGTAATTTAGACGCACACTTCATTCCCGCATATGCGTGACTCATCTGTATACTTGAGGGAATTGTTGAACAGTGAGACGCAGTGTGAGAATCGGACTAGTTGTTGCGGCAACAACGGCACCGGAACAGGGCACATACGCGGCACAGGGTGCCAAGCCGCCTGGCCGAGCCTGGGACGTTTCGCTCTTGGAGAAGGCAGGACTGACCAAGGCAGACATCGTAGAACTGAATCCCTCCTGGGCCCGTTGGCTGATGGCGGATCTAGCCACCGGTGATATTACACCAGAACACGCCAGAACGTTCGTGGCTACTTCCCGGACCATGCCGCACCTTGAGGGTGAAGGACCTGCCGTCCCCTTGGGACCCAAACCGCCTATGTGGGGTCACTACCGCCAGACGGAATCCACACTGTCTGCTACCAGCACCTCCAGCACGTGCAAGCAGGCCTGGAACGGATCCGGTACCGGTGCCTGGTATCGCGTTGACACCGACTGCCGCTGGAGTCCGTGGGCGGCCACCTCCTACGACATCTACTTTGGCACTGTTACATACGGTCCAGACCGGGAGGGTGTGGATGGGATGTATCAGAGCCTCGGAGTGTTCAACACCTCCACCGGTGCTGGCGGTGACATCGGCTTCATGCACTTCAAGGACCCTGCCGATAGCAAGTATAAGTGGGTTAACTACGGCAGCGACGGCCCCAAGCCGGAGGACTGGAAGTACGGATCGATCATCATTAATCCTGCCGTGAACCCCTGGATCGACGTGCTCCTTGAGATCCCGGAGAATGGTAAGCTAAAGATGACCGTGAAGGACCACTCGTCCGGTGCGGCCCTTGGCTCCCAGACAATCACGGGCTGGAAGTCCGACCTTGGCCTTAACCCGGCCGGAGATGATATCGGGTGGTATCGCTTCCCTGTGATCCGCGTCTTACGGTAACCTATGTGCAGATGGTAGTGCCACCAGGGGTCTCGCGTCAGGGGAGCCCGACCACGGGATACATGCGCGTGAACTTCAGTATGGAAACAGGAGAGAGCTTTTCCCTCTTCGAGTCCAACGGGAGCATCACCGTCGATGGGGAGGGTTTCCTCCTGGAAGAGCGAGATGCGGTGTTCCGCCAGGCCGGAGATGCCAGGCATCTCTGGGTCGATCTGGGCGACCTCGAGATCGTTTTGGACAGCACTTCTATGACCAGAACCGAACTGGAGGCGGTCGCCATCGACTTCATCCACCGATTCGTCAACGAATCATCCAAGTGCAGATGATATACGGAGAGGGGGCTGTCCCAAAAGTCATCTCAGATGACTAGTAGTGCTCCGTTAGCAGGAATCTGCAATTCGGATGGCGACTCGTTGATCCTGATCGATGACGGCTTCGTCCTGGCCGACCTGAGGGCCTGAACCGAACGAACCGGACCTGCCAGTTGGGTCCGGTTTGTCCCATTTTGCAGGGAACAAATAGTTAATAGTCGAAACTATTTCGGGGGAATCCGCCGCACGCAAGAAGCGTACGGTCGGGAAGGAAGAGGCATAACAAGGGGGACGAGAAACGTGTCACGCATTACGCGCAGCCAGGTCCCGGTAGAGGAGACCTGGAATCTGGCCGATATCTTCGAATCCGACGAGGCCTGGGAGGCGGAACGGGCGGCGGTGGAAGCCGAACTGCCCGCCCTGCTGGAGCACCGTGGGGCGCTGGGCGTCAGCCCGGCCCATCTGCTGGCCTGCCTCGACGCTTACGAGGCGATGACCGGCCGGCTCAATCGGGTTCTGCAGTACGCCCACTACCGCTACACCGAGGACACCACCAACCCCACCAGCCAGGCGATGGCCGGCCGGGCCAACATGCTCTACGGGCAGGTCCGCAACGTGCTGACCGACCTGCGGGCGGCGATGCTTCGCCTGCCCGAGGGCATGGTGGAGCGGTTCATGAGCGAGGAGCCGGCCCTGCAGGGGTACCGGCGCTTTCTGGAGCTGCTGATCGCCAGCCAGGCCCACGCCCTGACCCCCGAGGCCGAGGCGGCGCTCTCTGCCGTCAGCCCGGGGCTCACGGCCCCCATGTCGGTCTTTTCCGCCATCACCTCGTCGGACATGAAGTTCGAGCCGGTGACAGACAGCCAGGGGCGGGAGGTGCCCATCTCCCTCTTCTTCTACATGACCCAGATCGAGACATCCCCCGACACCACCCTCCGGCGCCGGGCCTACGAATCCCTGGTCAAGGGGCTCACCCCCTACCAGAACGGACTGGGCACCAACCTCTCGACCCACATTCGCAACAACGTGGCGCTGGCCCGCCTCCGGGGTTACTCCTCCACGGCGGAGATGATCCTCCAGCACAGCGGCGATGGCCGGAACCCCGACCAGGTGCCGGTACCGGTCTACGAGATGGTGCTCGACGAGATTCAGCGGGGGATTGCGCCGCACATGCAGCGCTACGCCCGGCTGCGCAAGCGGGTGCTGGGCCTCGACAAGCTGCTCTTCAGCGACGTGAAGGCGCCGCTGGACCCCGAGTTCGACCCCCGCGTCACCTGGGAAGAGGCGGCCGACATGCTCTGCGGCGCTGTGGAGGTCCTCGGGCCGGAGTACGCCGCCGCCATGCGCCGGGCCTTCACCGACCGCTGGGTCTACCGGGCCAACAACGCCGGCTGCGGCATGATCGCCTTCGGGGGCGGGGTCTACGGGGTGCACGGTTACTCCTTCTACCCCTGGGGCGGGAACCTGTTCGACGCCTTCCTGCTGGGCCACGAATTGGGCCACTCGGTCCACTACGACTTCGCCATGCGCCACCAGAAGGCGCTCGACCTGGCGGCGCCGCTCTTCTTCGTGGAGGCGCCCTCCACCCTGACCGAGCACCTCATGGTTCAGCATGTGCGCCAGACCAACAGCGACCCGCGCCTGCGCCGCTGGCTCAATATGTACCTGATGATGTCCTACCACCACAACTTCGTCACCCACATGCTGGAGGCGGAGCTGCTCCGCCGGCTCTACACCATGGCGGAGGCCGGCAAGCCGCTGACCACCACCGTGCTCAACAACACCAAGTTCGAGATTCTCGCCTCCTTCTGGGGCGACACGGTGGAGCTCGACGAGGGCGCCAAGCTGACCTGGATGCGCCAGCCCCACTACTACCACGGCCTCTACCCGTACACCTACTCGGTCGGCCTGACCGCCTCCACCGTGCTGGCCCAGCGCATCGCCCGGGAGGGCCGGGCCGCCGGGGAGCGCTGGGTCGATGTGCTCAAGATGGGCGGCAGCCGTAGTGCGCTCGACCTCTTCGCCGCCGCCGGCCTCGACATGACCCGCCCCGAGCCCTACCGCGAGGCCGCCGCCTTTGTGGGCCGCATCGTCGATGAGTTGGAAGAGTCCTTTGCCTGAGGAGAGCCACACCTATGATCATCCGCCGTCTGACGCCCGCCGACTGGGAAGCGTACCGGACCCTCCGGCTGGAGGCGCTCCACCTGGAGCCCACCGCCTTCGGCTCCGACCCCTCCGACCAGGTCAACCAGCCCCAGGCCTACTGGACCAGCCGCCTGGAGGGCGGCCCCGACAGCTTCGTGCTGGGCGCCTTCCTGCATGACCACCTGGTGGGCATGGCCGGGCTGCGGCGGGAGCAGGGAGCCAAGACCCGGCACAAGGCGATGGTCTGGGGCATGTACGTCTCGCCCGGCGCCCGCGGCCGGGGGATGGGGCGCCGCCTGCTGGAGCAGCTGATCGCCGAAGCCCGGGAGCTCGACGGGCTGCGCCAGCTCTTCCTCGCCGTGACCTCCACCAACGAGCCGGCCCGCAGCCTCTACCTGGACCTGGGCTTCCGGGTCTACGGCACCGAGCCCCGGGCGCTGCGGGTGGGGGAGCGGTTCGTCGACGAAGATCTCATGTACCTAGCTTTGTAAGCGAAGCCCTGGGGGTGCAGCAAGCGATGGAGAAGAACATCTGGCAGGGGAGCCGCATTCGCCTGCGGGCGGTGGAGCCCGCCGACTGGATCCAGTTCTACGAATGGCACCTGGACTCCGAGCAGGCCCGGCGCAGCTATGCCGTTCCCTTCCCCCGCTCCCGGGAGGCGCAGGAGCGGTTTGCGGCAGAGGAGAGCCTGCGCCGCCCCGAGGGCGACGTCTTCCGCTTTGTCATCGAAAGCCTGGAGGGTGAGTTTGCCGGGACGATCAACACCCATTCCTGCGACCGGCGCTCCGGCACCTTCGAGTACGGCCTGGGCGTGCGGGAGGCCTACCAGGGCAAGGGCTACGCCACCGAGGCGATCCGGCTGGTGCTGCGCTACTTCTTCCAGGAACTGCGCTACCAGAAGTGCTGCGCCCATGTTTACAGCTTCAACGAACCCTCGATCCGGCTCCATGAAAAGCTCGGATTCCAGTTGGAGGGGCGTCTGCGGCGGATGGTATACACCGGCGGGGTGTATCACGATGAACTGATCTTCGGGATCATTGCGGAGGAGTTCAAGGCCTGAGCCAAAACAAACAGGGCGGTGCCCCTGCTGACGGGGGTACCGCCCTTCGTGTTCCCAAGGTCGCATCACAGCTTCAGGAAGCTCTGCATCAGGGCGTCGGTGGACTTCTTCCCGCTTCCGCCCTTCTGGATCTCCTGGGCCATCTGGGCGCCCAACTGGCACGAGACCAGCTTGACCCCCACCCGGCTGAGGCCAGCCCGAATCGCGGAGATCTGAATGACGATCTCCTCGCACTCGGCCCCTTCATCGAGCAGTCGCTGTACCCCCCGCATCTGGCCCTCGAGGCGCCGCATCCGCCGCATCAACTCCTGATAGAGCTTCGGATCGCTCTCCTTCAATGGCATACTTCTTCCCTCCCTTGATCGCCGGCGGTTCCTCTGTGACGAGGTGTTCCAGCCGCCCGGTCCGCAGGTGGAGCAGGTAGCCCTCTATGGCGACCCCCTGCCCGTGTTCCTTATAGACCGGATGCTCCTTCAACCTGCGAACCTGTTCCAGTACATTTAGACGGGCCAGTTGATCCGGATCGATCTCCGGATCCTCCGGCAGCGCGGCCCGGATATGCTTTAGCCAGCCCTCCAGGGCCGGTGGGGCGTCTCCCTCCCGGGCGGCGGCGATGCCGCCGCAGCCGGTGTGCCCCTTTACCACGAGGCGCCCCACCTTCAGCCGGGTCAGGGCGAACCAGAGCGCCGCCTCAAAGCTGGCATCGCCCTCCACCACCTGGTTGGCAATGTTCCGGTGCACAAACATGGTGCCGAGGGGCGCCTGGGTGACCACCGACGGGCAGACCCGCGAATCGGAGCAGGCGAGCATCAGGCAGTAAGGCTGCTGGCCCTGGCTCAACTCCTCGAAGTAGTGTGGGTCTGATTCCTCCACGAATCGTTCATTCTGCCCGATCAGGTCAAGCGGTCTCATGGCGCAACCCCCTCTTCAATAGTCCTAACGCTTCCAGGGCGTGCTCCACCGAGAGGTGATCGATCGCCCGGCCATACGTTTCTGCCCAGCCGGCCCGCCGAACCAGGTCGCGCACCGGCCCCTTCATCCCGGTGAAGACCACCGAGAGCCCCCGGGCCCGAAGGTCGGCCACCAGGGTGTCCAGGGCGTCCACCGCCACCGCGTCCATGTCGCCCACGCCTGACATGTCCAGGACCACCCAGCGCAGGTCGGGGCGGTCGGTCACCGCCTTGCGCAGCCGCTCCTCCACAAAGCCCAGGTTGGCGAAGTAGAGGGGGCCGTCGATCCGCAGGATCAGCGCCTCCTTGAAGGTCTCGGCATGGGGGTAGCGCCGGGTGTTGCGGAAGACCTGCTCCTGCTCCAGCCAGCCCAGCTCCGCCATGTGCGGGTGGGCGCTCCGCCAGATAAAGAGCAGCAGCGAGAAGGCGGCCCCCAGCAGAATCCCGTTCTCGATGCCCAGCAGCAAGGTGGCCGCGAAGGTGACCCCCAGGGTGAGGGCGTCGCTCCGCTGCACCTTCCAGAGGTGGCGGGGCTCCCGTAAGTCGATCAGCCCGTAGACCGCGACCATCACAATCGCCGCCAGGATGGCGTTGGGCAGGTAGTAGAAGAGCGGGGTGAGGAAGAGGAGGACAGCGACGATCATCAAGGCCGAGATGATCGAGGCCAGACCGGTGCGGGCGCCCGCCTGGTAGTTGACCGCTGTGCGGGAGAAGCCGCCGGTCACCGGGCTGCTGGAGAAGAAGGAGCCGACAATATTGGCCAGCCCCAGCGCCTTTAGCTCCTGGTCGGGGTCGACCCGGTACTTCTCCTTGGCGGCGATCGACTTGGCGACAGCGATCGACTCCATGAAGCCGACGAAGGAGGCGGTCAGCGCCGTGGGCAGCAGCACCTGAATCGACTCCCAGGTGATCGCAGGCAGCGAGAAGGAGGGCAGGCCCTGCGGCACCTCGCCCACGATCTTGACGCCCGTCTGGTCGAGCCCCACGGTGGCCACCAGCACGGTGCCCAGACCCACCACCACCAGGGGCGCCGGGAACTTGGGCCAGCGCTTCTTGAAGAGCACCAGCAGGCCGATGGCGCCCAGGCCGATCACGAGGGTGACCGGGTTGGTCTGCCCCACCTTTTCCGCTGCCTGGTGCACGATCTCCAAGAAGGTCTCCGCCCGGATTCCCACGCCCAGCAGGTGGCCCAACTGGCTCAGGCCGATAATGATCGCCGCAGCGGAGGTGAAGCCGCTGATTACGGCGTGGGAGAGGAAGTTGACAATAAAGCCAAGCCGCAGAAGGCCCAGCAGGAGCTGAATCACGCCCACCATGAGCGAGAGGAGGAGCACATAGGCGATGTACTGCTCCGACATGGGCTCGGCCAGCCTGGAGACGCCGGCCAGGGTGAGCAGCGACATCATCGCCACCGGGCCCACCGCCAGCTGGCGGGAGGTGCCCAGCAGGGCGTAGACGATCAGGGGAATGGTCACGGCGTAGAGGCCGATTACGGGGGGCAGGCCCGCCAGCAGGGCGTAGGCCATGCCCTGGGGCACCAGCATTACCGCCACCGTCAGGCCGGCGCTCAGGTCGCCGCTCAGATCTTCGCGCTTATAGTTCCGGAGCCAGCCGAGGGCTGGGATCCAGCGAGTCAGCATATGCGTTCACCCTTCCTGTCATAAGTAGAGGGGGCCGCCCCGCCCCATCTGGGGAGCGGGGCGACCCTGACCCGGCTAGAAGGTAAGGGTGATATCTGCCTCGAAGCCGGCGGCCAGGAAGGAGGCGGCGCCGCCGACCTCGATCCCATCCACCAGATGCTCCTTCTCGATGGACATCAGGTCCATGGTCATCTGGCAGGCGATGAAGTTGACCCCCATCTCCTGCGCCATGGAGACCAGCTCCGGAATCTCCGGCAGGTTGTTGGCCTTCATCGCGCCCTCGAGGCCCGCCATGGCCGGCGGAAGCTCCAGCGCCTGGTAGGCCTGCTTGTGAATCAGCTTCAGGCCCTCGAAGGTGAAGAAGATCGAGACCTCGGCGCCCATGCTGGCGGCGGCGGTGGCGATGTTGAACACCTTATAGGCGGCGTCGCGCGTCCCAATCGCTGCGATTATGGCAATCTTTCGATTCGACATGATCATTTCCCTCCTGAACGTTTTACTTACCGCTCGATTGGTCCGGTCCATTCGGACATACCGGGAACGACATTTTTGACATGGATGCATCCATTCTTGCTCATGATCTGGCAGGCGTAGTCGCTGCGCCGGCCGGTGCGGCAGATCACGGCGATCTCGGCGCCCCGGTCAAGCCCGGCCACCCCCTGCTCGATCTGGTCGATCGGAATATGCACGGCGCCGGGAAGATGCCCGGCCTGGTACTCATGCTCCTCCCGCACGTCGATAATCAGCGGCGCCTGGCCCTCCTCGATCAGGGCGGCCAGTTCGACGTTGGTGAGCTCATGGGGGTAGAGCCGGCCCTTCTCCTTGGTCTCGGGGACGACCTTCAGAATCCGCATCCGGAAGTAGCCGTCCTCCGCGGTCAGGTCGAGGAACTTCTGATCGGTCTGAATGCACCAGTTGCGGAAGTCCGCCGGGGCGCCCTTGTCGGTGGCCAGCACCTCGAGGATCTCGCCCACCCCAATCGCATCCATCCCCTTGCGGGCCCGTACGATCGGCATCGGGCAGGCCAGCCCGCGGGCATCCACCGTATGGGCCGCCTGGTTGTTGGTAATGGTAGACATGCTCAGAACCCTCCTAGGCCTTCTTGATATAGAACTGGTAGACGCCGTCGGCCTCCCGGGTCGCCAGCAGCTCGTGGCCGCCGCTCTTCACCCAGGCCTTCAGGTCGTTCCCGGAGCCCTTGTCGGTGGTCAGCAGCTCCAGCACATCGCCGGAGCTTAGGGAGTCGATTCCCTTCTTCGCCTTCACAATCGGCATGGGGCAAGCCAAGCCGCGGGCATCCACGGTCTTGGCGATGGTCAGCTCGTTCATCTCAGACACCTCCAGGTGATGTTAGCTCTCGTTCTCGCTGTATGCCTGGGCCAGGGCGCAGATATTGCGGCCCAGCTCCAGCTCCGAGGCCTTCTCCTCGTCGGGGCGCAGCAGGCCGGCGTTGACCCGCTTGATATCCACGTACTGCGGCGGGAAGGTGGGCAGGCTGGCCAGCAGGTAGCTGACGAAGGCCTCTTCGCCCTCCAGCACCTTGCGGAGCCCCTCGTTCTTCGCCTTCAGGGCGCCCAGGCTTTCGGCGTAGGTCCCGCTCTCGCTCGCCTCGGCCGGGCTGGAGAAATGGCCGGGCAGCACCACGGTCTCGTCGGGCAGCTCCAGGAGGCGGGCCAGCGACCGGTAGTGAATCGGCGACCAGACGTCGCCCCGGCCGCCCAGGTCGGGCCGGGCGATGGACTCCACGAAGATCGAGTCGCCCGAGAGCAGGTACCTGGAGTCCACCAGGTAGGCCAGGTTGCCCAGGGTGTGGCCGGGAATGTGCAGCGCCTTGAGCGTCGAGCCGCCGAAGCTGATCTCCTGGTCGGCCCAGAGCGGCTGGTAGGCGACGGTGGCGGGGAGCACGTCGAGCGGGTGGATGCCGTCGTAGGGGTGGAAGTAGTAGGGGACGTTCAGCTGCTCGGCCAGGGCCGGCCCACCGCTGATATGGTCGGCGTGGCCGTGGGTGTCCAGGACCGCCACCAGCTTCAGCCCCTTCTCGGCCAGGAAGGAGCGGTACTGGTCGGTGTGGCGCAGCGGGTCGACGATCACCGCCTCGCCCTGGC
>JBMONB010000133.1:0-6178 GCA_049325315.1 Bacillota bacterium
CTTATGTCGTTTTCTCCTCGATTAGCGCTACGGCATAGGCGGCCATTCCTTGCTCTTCGCCGACAAAACCTAACCGCTCGTTGGTTGTGGCCTTGATTCCTACCCGCCTGGGGGCCACGCCCAGGGTCCGGCTGATTCGCTCGCGCATCTGCTCTACGTGGGGGCCGATCTTCGGGCGCTCCGCCAGCAGGGTAATGTCGCAGTTCACGGGGCGGAAGCCCTCCTGGGCCAGCAGCGCCACCACATGCGCCAACAACTTCAGCGAGTCGGCGCCCTGGTAGGCAGGATCGCTGGGAGGAAAATGATGACCGATATCTCTCAGCCCGGCGGCGCCCAGGAGGGCGTCCATGAGGGCGTGAATGATCACATCGGCGTCGGAGTGACCCTCCAGTCCCCGGGGATGCTCGATCTCCACGCCGCCCAGAACCAGTCTGCGGCCCTCAGCCAGGCGGTGGACATCGTAGCCGAATCCTACCAGCATACTACTTCCGCCCTTCCAGAATCGCCTCGGCCACCCGGAAGTCCTCGGGCGTCGTCAGCTTGATATTCTCATGGCTGCCGTGGTAGATCCGCACCGGCACGCCCAGCCGCTCGACCACAGAGGCATCGTCGGTACCGGTGTAGTTGTCAGCCTGGGCCTTGCGGTAGCCCTGTAGCAGGGTCTCCACCCAGAAGACCTGGGGGGTCTGTACCGCCCACAGGGTCGACCGGTCGAGCGTGGCTGACACGATGCCTTCGCTGCTGACCACCTTCACCGTATCCTTGACCGGGACCGCCACCACCTGCGCCTGGTGCTCGGTGGCCGCCTTCAGCACACCCTCCAGCACATCCACCGGGAGCAGGGGGCGGGCGGCGTCGTGGACCGCCACAATCCGGGGGCGGGAGTGAACCACCTGGAGCCCCGCCCAGACCGAATCCTTCCGCTCCGCCCCGCCAGGTACAATATGGGTGACCTTGGGGAAGGCCCCCACCAGCTGCCTGGTGGTCTCCAGGTCCCCGGCGGCAATGACGATCTCATCAACCAGGGGAGATTCACTAAAGAGCCGGACCGTATGGACCAGCACCGGTTCGCCGCGGAGAGGGAGGAACTGCTTCGCAGTCCCTCCCCCCACACGCTTACCGGAGCCGGCGGCCGGTATAATGACGCTGACCGGAACCCGCAGGCCTCCGATATCGATACTCACGGTGCCACCCTCTCTAGATTTGCCTTCGGCTTGGCAAAGATCATGCGGCCCGCCGCCGTCTGCAGGACGGAGGTAACCAGTACGCCGATTGTGTCGCCCATGTGGCGCTTGCCGCCATCAACGACGATCATGGTGCCGTCGTCCAGATAGCCAACGCCCTGCCCGGGCTCCTTGCCGTCTTTAACCACCAGCACCGTCATCTCCTCGCCGGGAAGGACTACCGGTTTGACGGCATTCGCCAGTTCGTTGATATTCAGAACCGTGACACCCTGCAGCTCCGCCACCTTGTTCAGGTTAAAATCGTTAGTGACGACCTTGCCCTTCAGAGTGCGGGTCAACTTCAGCAGCTTGGAGTCGACCTCTGGCGCATCGACCTCGCCCTCGTAAATGCGAACATCTGCCCCGATCTCCTTCTGGATTCGGTTCAGTATGTCGAGGCCGCGCCGGCCCCGATTCCGCTTCAGTACATCTGACGAATCAGCAATATGCCGGAGTTCTTCCAACACGAAGGCTGGAACCACCAGCGGGCCCTCGAGAAAGCCCGCCTTCACGATGTCCGCGATGCGTCCGTCGATAATCACCGAGGTGTCTAGCACCTTAGGTCCACACACACCGGCGTATTCCTGAACCGGCGTAGAAACAGCAGCTGCAGCCTGCTCCTTCTTGGCCGAGCGGCTGAACATGCTGCTAAACGTATCGGAGACCTCCTCGCGCTTGCGAGTGGCCACCGTAATTCCCAAGTACCCGAACACGACCGCCGAAAGGATCGAGATCAGGCCGCCGAACAACGGAATCTCGCCAAAGATCATGCCCAACAGGGCGGCAATAAGAAGGCCAGATATAAGTCCGATCGACCCAAGAACGATATCAACAAATGCGGTCCGAGCCAAGCGCCCTTCCAGCCACGTTACGAATGGAAAGAGCAGAAACCCCACGACGGCGCCAATCAAACTACCCACTGTCAGTATCAGAAGCGTAACCGCCCAATGATCGATGAGCGACAGGGCTTCCATCAACTGCTCTCGCCCTAAAAACGTGAAGCTGAAGCCACCCATGATTCCGGCTACAGTCAGCATGAGTCGCAGTTTTGTCCTGAGCATCCATCCACCCCCCGCCAGATTCCATTCTATTGCAAAGATTACCCGGTGTACAGGACACGAAGGTCCTCTCCTATATAGGACGCCGAAAAGGGGGTCCCAGGTTCTCAGGATTCCCCAATTCGAGGAAAGAAAACAGCGCCGGATAAACCGGCGCCATTTCACTGGGCAAGAACGTGGTCAAGGAACGTGTTAGCCTGATCGAGTTCAAGGCCCCGGACCAGGACAATCTCCGAGAGCAGGATCTGACGGGCGCTCTCTAGCATCTTCCGCTCACCCGTGGATAGCCCTTTCTCCCGGTCCCGGTGCGAGAGGTTCCGAACGACCTCAGCCAGCTCCAGGATATTGCCGCTCCGGATCTTCTCCATGTTCATGCGGTAGCGATGGTTCCAGTTCTTCACCATCTGGTTCTTACGGGATCTCAGGACTTCGAGGACCTTTTGGAACGCCTGCTCCGACATGATCTGCCGGAGCCCAATGCTCTCCTGGTTCTCGCAGGGGACCATCACCTGCATATCCGAGACGGGTAACCGCAGCACGTAGTACGTCTTACGTTCACCGAGCACTTCCCTATCTTCGATCGCCTCGATGATCCCAGCGCCATGCATGGGGTAGACCACTTTATCCCCCACCTGAAACACTGCGCCACCCCCATCTTTCCGGCCGATCGCACGATAGACGGGCCGACGGTTCGCTACCCTTCACGATACCAGAAACCCTCACGGTTGTCAAGAAAAGTATAATTATACGTTTTGTTGTCACAACTTGTCAACACCCTACGTCAACTTGGCAGAAAGGCCGCCCCGGAAAGCCGGAGCGGCGCTTCCATCGGTTGGCCTACCTACTCTTCTGCAGGCGGAGATAGCTCTGGTACCGGTTCTCATCGATCTCACCCCGCTCAACGGCCGCCTTTACGGCGCACTTCGGCTCGTGGGCGTGGGTGCAGTTACGGAACTTGCAGCCCCCGGCCAGGGCCTCGATTTCAGGGAAGACCTCTGCCAGGTCCTCCTCGCCGGCCTCCCAGAGCGCCAGCTCCTTGATCCCGGGCGTGTCGGCCAGATACCCGCCCCCGGGCAGCGGGTAGAGACGGCTACCGGTGGTGGTGTGGCGCCCTTTGTTTGCCCACGAGGTGGCCTGGGTCTTGATCTTCAGGTTCGGGAAAAGGGCGTTCAGCAGGCTTGATTTGCCCACCCCTGACTGGCCGGCGAAGCAGGAGATCTTTTGGGCCAACAGGGAACGAAGCTCGTTCAGCCCCAGCCCGGCAGCCGCACTGGTAAGGACCATCTGCACGCCAGAGGGCTCCAGCGGCGCCAGCCAGGAGCGAATCACCCGCTCGTCCTCCAGGTCGCACTTGTTGACCACGAGAATGGGGGTAAGCGCCATCTGCCGGGCGAGAAGTAGGAACCGGTCGACCAGGTTCCGCTTGAAGGGGGGTTGGTGGACCGAAGCGACGATCAGCACCTGCTCGACATTGGCGGCGATGATGTGCTCGTAGTGGTGGAAGCCGGGGCGTGAGAGCTTGGAACGGCGCGGGTAAATCTCCTCGATTACGCCCGACCCGTCGGATGTGCGGCGATAGCTGACAAGGTCCCCCACCACAATGAGGCTGGTGACCATCTGCCATTCCTTCTTCAGTCGCCCCCGCAGGGTGCAGGAAAGAGGCTCACCGGCGCCGGAGATGAGCGACGGATCAAAGGGGCTGACCTCGACCGATCCGGATTGAATCGCGGTCACAATACCCTGCATCGGGCGCGCGGAATCCATGAGATGCAATGTGGTTACCTCCCTGAAATTGGCTGAGAAATGGGCGCAAAAAAGCCATGGACCAGGCTTCGGCCCATGGCTCAGGGAGGTCTGCGCGCCGTGCAAAACGCCGGACGGACCTACACCGACTCCACAGAGGAAGGGCCGAGCATGAGGGCAACAGCAAAGCTAAGCACCGTCATTGCACAGCCACCTCCTTGTTCGATCGGATGCCGGCGACACCCGCATCGGTAATCGTCCCTTAGTATGCCACAATGTTCTTGTGGAATCAAGGCCATTCTGACGAGCGCCGGTGAACTTGACGGGCGCGGCCAGAACCCGTTAAAATAGGGGGTGCCATGGGGCTATAGCTCAGTTGGGAGAGCGCTTGAATCGCACTCAAGAGGTCAGGGGTTCGAATCCCCTTAGCTCCACCATAGAAGAAGCGGAGGGTTACCCCCTCCGCTTCTTCATCTTCTGGGTGTGGCTTTCACCCGTTGAATCACTGGCGCACCTAACCGGGCGGTGGTACAATTTACCGCAAGGCACCGTTTGTCCGGCATGGGGCGCTCTGGTACAATGGAATTCGTCAGCACACCCGCTTGCCGGGAAAGGGACTGAGAGGTGAGAAGTCGATGAAGGACTTGCTGTGCGACCAGTTCCAGGAGACGGTGGGCGAGTACTTGATCCGTCACCGGAGCGTTCTTGACATCATGGCCAAGCTCCAGGAGGCCAATGCACGTGTTAACCGGGCGCTGACGAAGTCGGTGACGGCTTGCGGCTGCATTAAGATCCAGGGCGAGAAGCAGCAGTTTCCCACCGATGTCCCACTGGAGCAGCTCAAGGAGCACACCCAGAATCACGTGGGCGGTAAGCTGTGTGATCACTGCCGGGAGGTGGTGGAGGCGGAGCTGGGGAACAACCTGTTCTATCTGGCTGCCCTCTGCAATGTCTTTGACCTCAACCTCTACGATATCCTACTGAAGGAGCACAAGAAGCTCGCTGCGCTGGGCGTCTTCAACTTCGCCGACTAGAGGTCCTACCACAACACAAAGCCCGAGCCGCAGGAACGGCTCGGGCTCTTTTCGTCTCACTGGCCGGGCGGCAAGTAACGGGTGTCACTGCCGGGCCACCGGATCACCAGAACCCGGTCGGGCCCGGCCCAGCCCACAATCATGCCGTTGCCAAGGGGTTTGACATCGCCCCGAACCGGATCGACGATCAGCACCGGCCCCCAGTCTTGCACCCCGTAGAGCAGCCGGCTGCCGCCAGGCTCCCAGACCCCGCTCACCTGGTGGGCAGATCCTTCCAGGGGGGTGACAACCTTGGACTCCCGCTCGATCAGCAGGTTGCCCGCCAGCAGCCAGCGGCCGTCGGACGACCAGGTGAGGCGGGTGCCGTCGGAACGTACAGGGAGGCTGGGAATCAGCACCTTCTGCTCACCGGTTGCGGCGTCGGTCAGGACCAGCTCGGCGGTCTGGCTGTCGCCGGCGTGGCTCAGGGCCGCGATCTGGCGGCTGTCGGGCGACCAGGCCAGATGGGTGGACAGGTCCAACTGGTCAGCCCCACGGAAGCGTCCGATCACCCTGGCAAAGGTCTGTGAGCGTCCGCCGCGGGTGTCCATTACGACCAGGTCGGCCCTGTAGGATTCCATCGGAGCGCCGCGGCCACGCAGCCCCGCTACCAGGGCGCCGTTCGGGCTTACCACCCAGTTCTCAATGTCAGGCGGAAGGCGCAACTGGGTCTCCTCCACCCGGCCCCGCTTCAGCGCCTTCTGTTCCATCTCGAAGTAGATGTCCACCGTCTGCCAGTCCCACTTGGTCGTGCCGGGGGTCCAGGCCATCAGGTTGACGAACCGGGCATCCCGGGTGAGGCTCGCGGCAATAACATCGGGTGGAAGGGTGCCCCGCACCATGTCCACCGGGTCGCTTAGGTTGACCTCCACCAGAATCGGCTTGTCCCCCAGCCGCAGGGAGGGAATGCCCCCCGGGAGGGGCAGCCCGTCTGCATCGCTCGCCCCGCCCAGCAGGAAGTCCAACCGGGGCGGTAGCTCGGCGATCTGCCAGGTCAGGGTCTTGTCGTCGGTCCACTCCATGAGGCCGCGGATCGGTACCGACTGGGCGGCCAGCAGCGCCTGCTCCACCTCTTCCCTGC
>JBMONB010000134.1:0-5969 GCA_049325315.1 Bacillota bacterium
CGGTCAGCGCAGCCAGCCCCAGGCAGATGGCGACGGCCAGCAGATCAAGAAGCTGCAGCAGAATCGAGCTGCGCCAGAGCAGGCCGCCGGCGAAGAGCGCCGCCCCGGCCAGCAGCCAGCGCCCCTCCCCGGTGAGGGGTTGCCCGCCCCACCGCCCAATGGCGACGGTTGCCGCCGCCAGGCCCCCCACCCAGAGAAAAGCGTTCAGGCCAGGCCCGGAGGAGCGAAAGATCAGCTGGTCGCCCAACCAACCCAGGAGCAGCGATACAGCGACGACCACGAGGGCGAGGCGGGTGGATCCACTCATCAGGGTTCCCTCCTTGAATTTAGGGGGCCATATGGACGAGGGCCGGCGCCTGCCAGTCCAGCCGCTCCGCCAGATCGGTGAGGCCCGGGGGCCCCGCGGCAACAGCCACCAGCGCCATGCCCTCGGCGTGCAGCTCCCGCACCAGGCGAACCGCCCTGGCGGCCTCCGCCTGCCCCAGCAGGTAGAAGGGCTCCTCCCAGAGCAGCAGGGCGGGCCGGGGCAGGAGCGCCACCGCCAGGTCGGCCAGGGCGCGGCTGGTGTGGGTCAGGCCGGCCACCTCCCGCGAGAGGAGCCCCTCGAGCCCCAGGGCCCGGGTCAGGCGGTGGAGCCGCTGCTGGTACACTTCCGGGCGCAGGCGGTGCAGGTGCGCCTGCCAGCGGAAGGAGGCCTCCAGGCTGAACTCCCACCACAGGTCGTGCCGCTCGCCGTGCACGTGAACGGCGCGACTCACACCAGCGGTGGCCAGCGCCTGCCGCCCGCCGGCGGCGAGCGCCTGCTGGGCCAGGGCCGCCAGGCTCTGCCGGGACGGTCCGGTGCTCGAAGGCCAGATCATGCTCTTTTCCATGCTTATTCCCTCCCGAGATAGCTCTTGGCCAGTGCGGCCAGCTGGTCGATGCGCTCCGGCGCCAGCTCGTACAGAATGAACTTGCCCTCCTGCCCGGCCTTGCCCACCAGCCCGGCCTCCACCAGCAGCCGCAGGTGGCGGGAGATCGTGGACTCGTTGACCCCCAGCCGCTTCGCCATCTCCTGGGCCGGCATGCGCTCCCGGGAGATCAGCCGCAGAATCTTGAACCGGGTGGCGTCGGCCAGGGCCGTGAAGCCCAGCAGCATCGACTCCGGCGCTTCCGCCATCTCTACGGCCTCGTCGTGGAGCGGATCGTAGAAGAAGATCTGCGTCCGCTCCAGCCGGTAGAACATCAACCGCCGGGGAATGAAGGCCGAGGGGACGAAGAGGATGCGGCTCAGGTCGTCCAACGGCACCCGCATGCCCTTGCCCCAGTGGACGATCAGCGCATCGCCGTCCCCGGCGACGCTCAGCCGGTCGGAGAAGCGGCTGATAAAGGCGACGGGGTCCATCTGGCCCAGCCGGGTCAGCTCCTGCTGAATCGACCCGGTCAGCAGCCCCACCTTGGCGGCCACCTCGGGGGAGATCGCCTCCCAGTAGGCCAGCAGCGAGGCGCCCAGCCCGGGATCCTGCTCCTTGAGCCGCCGCAGGGCGTCGGGGGTGGGGAGGTGGGTCGACTCCTCCAGCTCCATGGCCAGGGCGAAGAGATCGGTCTGCCTCCCGTACTCCCGCAGGCGGTCGAGCAGGCCGTTGGGCAGACGGTCGAGCACCCGCTGCTCCCAGGGCGCCATGTTGCCGAACCGCTCAGGGTTCTGAACCACCAGCAGCGAGAGCGCCATGTCCAAGAGCGGCGAGTAGCGGAAGGTGATCATCTGCCGGAGCCTGGCCTGTTCGATCACGGCGAATCCATCCATTCGATTGCATCTCTGTGCAAGCAAAGTGTAGCATCAGTTTGTCGATCGGTCAAGTGAAATCGAAACCAACCTCTTCGCAGGGGGGCTACGCCTCGCTGGAGAATCGAACAGGGAATCCCAAATGGGAAGAACAACCCGGAGGTGCCCGCTTTGTCCGACCAAAAGCTGCCGATCACGATTCTGACCGGGTTTCTCGGGGCGGGAAAGACAACGCTGCTCAACCGCATTCTGCATGGCGATCACGGCCTGCGGGTCGGGGTGATCGTCAACGAGTTTGGTGAGGTCGGGATCGACGGGGAACTGGTCATGCAGTCAAAGGACGAGCTGATTGAGCTCTCCAGCGGCTGCATCTGCTGTACCGTGCGAACCGACCTGCTGGAGGCGGTGGGGCGGATTCTCAGCCGCCGGCCCCGGGTGGAGTACCTTCTTATTGAAACGACCGGTCTGGCCGACCCGGCCCCGGTGGCCCAGACCTTCATGAGCCACGGGGTGATCGACGTCTGCCGGCTCGATGCGATCATCACCCTGGTCGATGCGCACAACTTCGAACGCCACCTGGCCGCCGACCCTGTGGCCGCGGCGCAGCTGTCCTTCGGCGACCTGATCTTGCTGAACAAGACCGACCTGGTTACCCCCGAGCGGTGCGAGGAGATCGAGGGGCGGATCCGCCAGTTCAACGACGACGCCCGGATCATCCGGACCCAGGGCGCCGGTGCAGACCTGGCCCTGATCCTGGGGGTGGGGGCCTTCGACCCGGACCGGCTCCTCCAGTCCGACCTGCACCACTGCGAGGGCGAGCACTGCGATCATCCGCATCATCATCATGATCATCAGGGCGGTCATCTGAGGGGAATTGAGTCGGTCGCCTTCCGGTCGGAGCGTCCGTTTGACGCCGAGCGTCTCAACGAGTACCTCTGCCGGCTGCCGGTCAACATCTTCCGGGGCAAGGGGATTCTCTATGTGGCACAGATCCCGCAGCACCAGGTGGTGATGCACCAGGTGGGAGACCGGCACGACTTCATGCCAGGACCAGACTGGCCGGGCCCGGAACGGGAATCACGCCTGGTCTTCATCGGGCGAGGCCTCGACCGTGAGGCGATCCTGCGGGAACTGACGGACTGTCTGGTCTAGCTGCCGGTGCACCCTTTCCTCCCCTGCCGCATCACCTGGAGCGGGAGGGGATCGACAGTGGGCAAGCGGATCGTCGTCGACAAGAGTGAGAACGTGCTCCGGCTCCATGAGAACGGCAAACTGCTCAAGACATACCGGGTCGCAACGGGCAAGGACCCCTCGCTCACGCCCGAGGGGACCTTCAGCATCGTGAACAGGATTCCAAACCCGTCCTGGACCAACCCGGAGACCGGGGAGACCATTCCCGGCGCGTCGCCGCGCAATCCGTTGGGTTCGCGGTGGCTGGGGCTCTCCATCGGCGGGGGGTCCAAGTATGGGATCCATGGAACGAACCAGCCGGGCTCGATCGGGAGCCATGTCTCCCTGGGGTGCGTTCGCATGCACAACCGCGACGTGGAAGAGCTCGCCCGTCTGGTGCCGATCGGAACGCCGGTTGTTATACAAAAGTAAGAGTGGGAGCGAACCCGGGGGGCTCATCACTCGTTCTTAAAGTTAGTGGAAATCCGATGGGGAACGCGAGGTGGTTCGATGAGCCTGGAGGTGCAAGGGGTGTACAAGTCCTTCGGACCGGTCATGGCGGTGCAAGATGTCTCGTTCACCGTGCCGGCGGGCCGGGTCTGCGGCCTGCTGGGGTCCAATGGGGCGGGCAAGACGACGACCATGCGGATGATCATGCGCATCTTTCTGCCCGACCGGGGCACAGTGCGCTGGATGGGCCAGCCGGTTACCGACCAGGTGCGGCAAGGGTTTGGCTACCTGCCGGAGGAGCGGGGGCTCTACCCCAAGATGATCGTGCGCGAGCAGCTGATCTACCTCACCCAGCTCAAGGGGCTCCCGCTGCGGGAGGCCACCGAGCGGGTCGACCTCTGGATCGAGCGGCTGGGGCTGGGGGAATATGCCGCACGCCGGGTGGAGCAGCTCTCCAAGGGCAACCAGCAGAAGGTGCAGTTCGCCGCCGCAGCAGCCAGCCGGCCGGCGCTCTGTATCCTGGACGAGCCCTTCTCGGGCCTCGACCCGGTCAATACCCTGGTGATGGAGGAAGCCTTCCGAACCCTCGCCTCCGAGGGCACCACCATTCTCTTCTCCTCGCACAACATGGACCAGGTGGAGGCGCTCTGCGACGACGTGGTGCTGCTGCACCGCTCCCACGTTGTCCTGGCCGGCGCCCTGCGGGACGTGAAGCGGGCGGCCCGGCGGCAGACGATCAAGATCCGGGTGGAGTCGGACGATTACGCCTTCCTCGACCGGGTGCCGGGCATCTCCGCCCGGAGCGGACAGGCCGGGGAGATGGAGGTCTCGGTGCCGGCGGGGCTCGATCCCAACCAGATCCTGCGGGCGGCGCTGGAGAGCACCACCGTCGTGTCCTACTCCCTGGGCGAGCCGTCGCTGCGGGAGATCTACCTGGAGAAGGTGGGTGGCGCCAGTGCGTAATCTCTGGCTGGTGACCAGGCGGGAGTACGTAAGCCGGCTGAAGTCCGGCGCCTACATTGCCAGTACGGCGATTCTCATGCTCGTCTTCTTCGCCACCACCTTCCTGCCGTCGTTCTTTGAGTCATCCTCCAAGTCAAAGCCGCTCCAGGTGACGGTGCTGGACAAGACCGGGCAGGTCTTCGGCCCGCTCCAGGAGATGATGAAGCAGATGGACCAACCCGAGGGGTCGACCCGTGAGGTGTCGCTGACCAGGGGAGAGGGCGACGAGGCCGCCCTCGTAGAGCGGGCCCGCCAGGGCGAGTTCGCCCTCCTGATCGTGGAGGGCCAGTTCCCAGGCCAGCTGAAGGCCCGGTTCCTGGCCGCCCACCTCAGCGCCCTGTCCGACAGCCGGCTGGTGCGTGGGCCGCTGGAGGCGATGGTCCGGTCGGCCCGCATGCAGGAGCGGGGGCTGCCGCCCGAGGTGGCGCTGGAGATCATGAAGCCGCTCGATGTCGAGGAGCGGCAGCTGACCGCCGGCGATACCGAGCGGTCGCAGGAGCAGTTCATGGGCACCCTCATGCTCGCCATGGGGGCGATCATGTCGATCTACATGATCTCCATGATCAACAGCCAGTTCGTCTTCCAGGGGGTGCTGGAGGAGAAGGTCTCCCGGGTGGTCGAGGTGATGGCCGCCGCCGTGCGCCCCACCGACATGATGGTGGGCAAGGTGCTGGGCCTGGGGGCCCTGGGCCTGACCCAGTACTTCTTCATGATGGGCGCCTGGCTGGCCGGAAACCTGTTCGCCCGCGAGTTCACGGACATGGACACCGAGCCGCTCAGCCTAGATATCGCCCTGCTGATCGTGATCTTTGTGCTGCTCAGCTACGTGCTGACCGCCACGCTGATGGCCGCCCTGGCTGCGACCGTCAGCCGCATGGAGGACAGCCAGACCGTACAGAGCCCGGTCCTGATCATGATGATGGTCCCCATGTTCCTGATCACCCCGGTGATGAACGATCCCAACGGCCCCATTGCGGTCGTCTTGTCGTTCATTCCCATCTTCACCCCGATTATCATGCTGATGCGGGTGATGCTGGGCGAGGTGGCTGCCTGGCAGGTCTGGCTCTCGATCGGGGTCCTGGTCCTGACCACCGCCCTGGTGGCCTGGGCCAGCGGCCGAATCTACCGGGCCGCCCTGCTCACCTTCGGCACCCGGCCCACCATGAAGCAGCTCTGGCAGTACCTGAAGGCGGGATAGGCACGATATGAGATGAGGGCGATCACATTTTCTGGTGTGGTCGCCCTCCGTTTTTTGCCACGGATTTCACGGATTAAACACGGATTATCACGGATTAAAACACATATATGAATATTATCCCCTGTGCCATTCCGAAAAGACCCGACTGGACAGCAGTTCCGCGTAAATCCGTAAACCATGGTGAAGCCGCCAGAGACGCATATGAAAAATGAAAATGGTGTTGGCCCTCACCAGCTACGGCTCAGTAATCCGCGTTTTGTCCGGAAATCCGCGTAACCACCATGACGAGGGCGCCAGAGTCGCATATGAAAACTTGGGGGTGTCAATAATCCCTAACGACCACGGTAGAGGCCGTCAAGATTATGGAGCTACCAAGCCCGTCGC
>JBMONB010000135.1:0-5887 GCA_049325315.1 Bacillota bacterium
TCAGGCCCACTGGGCGGTTCCACACCCCCAAGTTGAAAAACAGTCGCCTGCACCCACCAAGCCGATCGTACCCCGAAGATCCAACACAGGTAAATATTCAACCGACTGCTCGAATCCATCTTACGTGTTGAAGAAGTCCTGCTGGCTGAATGTGAGTGCAGAAGCATGCGGCTTCGCCCTCATACTCGCAGGCTGCCCGGACCATAGCAAATCTTGGGTTCCACAATCTATTCCCGGATGCCGTTCGATGCGGCAGGGAATTTGTGGTGGAATCGCGTGGATGAAGGGGCTGATCGCCCCCTGAGATCGATGTTCTTGGTTTCAGAGGCGGCAGTTTGGGCAAATCAAGCGAAAAACGGTGGCTCATAGGCCTGATTGGACCCGATTTTCAGCGATTCAGCGAGAATCTCCCCACACGGCCCGAGGCGTGATGGGAATTTCCAGCGGAACCTCTCAGTGGGCGGCAATCTGCTGCTTCGGGTGAGGCAGCACGGGGCCTGTATGTCCATAGACCCTCTATGCAGGGACGCCTGGTTCTTCACAGGCCCCGAGTGTGGCGGCTCCCCTCTGTTATGGCAACCCCGATCTGAGGTTAACCAAGCAGGTGGGTCACGCATCCGACTGCGCCGCCGGCGATGACCAGCCAGGCGGAGTTGATCTTATACCGGTAGAGCACAAGGAGGCTGAGGGCCGCCAGCGCTATGGTCACAACGTCTGTGAGCGCCGCCAGCCCGAGTTCCCAGGTCACCACGGCCATCAGCCCCATGGAGGCCGCGTTGACCCCATCGAGGAGGCCGGCGGCCCACGTGGAGCGGCGCAGCCGGGGAATCCAGGGGTTGACCAGCGCGACCAGTACAAAGGCTGGCAGGAAGATGCCAATCGTGCCTCCAATCGCACCTGGAGAGCCGGCCAGCAGATAGCCGATAAAGGTGGCCGTGGTGAAGACGGGGCCCGGGGTGAACTGGCCAATGGCGATCGCATCGAGGAGCTGCTGTGAGGTAAGCCACTGCCACCGGTCCACCAGGTCGCCCTGCAGGAATGCCAGGAGGACATAGCCGCTGCCGTACAAGACAAAACCGATCTTCAGGAAGAAGCCAAAGACCCGCAGCCAGGTGGCGGGTTCCGCAACCGGGGAGGCGGCTGCCCCCAGCCCGAAGAGCAGGGGAACCGGGAGGAAGGCCGAAGCCGCTCCACCAGAGCGGCGAATCCGGCGCCAGTTCTCGAACAGCATGACGCCCAGGCCCGCCAGGAACAGGAGCAGGATCTCGTGGGCGCCAAGCAGGGAGAGCAGAATGACGGCAGCGCCGGCCGCGCCTGTCTGTACGTTCTTCACAGCAGACTTGCCGAGGCCCCAGAGCGCCTGGAGCACCACAGCGATCATGACTGGCTTAATCCCATAGAGAAGCCACCCGGCCTGCGGAACCGCCTGGTAGCGGACGTAAAGCGCAGCCAGGGCCCAGACGATCAGCATGGCCGGGAGAATAAAGCACGCACCGGCAATAATCAGCCCGCGCCAACCGCCGCGCTCATGGCCGATGTGAATGGCCAGTTCGGTGGAGTTCGGCCCAGGGATCAGGTTTGTGGCCCCCAGCAGGTCGAGGAAGGTCTGGCGATCCATCCATTGGCGCCGCTCCACCACCTCGTGGTGCATCATGGCAATATGGGCCGCCGGCCCGCCAAAGGCCACCGTTCCAAGGCGGAGGAAGAGGCTGGCCAGCTCCTTCAGGCGCTCCTTTTGCTGAGCCGGGGAGAGATCACCATACCGGGGGGGCGGGGAGAACTCCCGGGAACCATCGCGGCCTGTGGACATCTGGGTCGAGACCTCCCGCCTTTGGGTCAGATGCGAAACAGGTCGCTTAGTCGTCATTACTTCATACAGGATAACCTCCCTCAGAATGTACCGCAATCCCGGACAGATAGACCGGCCCTACCGTGGGGCCGGTCGGCATGTGGGCCCTCTCAGCCTGGTGCTGACGAAACCCAATGGGCGGCTCACGAAACCCAATGGGCGGCTTACGAAACCGAGTGGGCGGCACGGGAAACCCAATGGGCGGCTTATGAAACCCAATGGGCGGCTCCCGAAACCCAATGGGCGGCTCATGAAACCCAATGGGCGGCTCCCGAAACCCAATGGGCGGCTCCCGAAACCCAATGGGCGGGAACAGGAAGGGCCCGGGCGCCTCTCGAAGGCGCCCGGGCCGCTCCATGCTGCTCACTGACCGGACTGCTGCCCGGCCGCCGCCTCATCGCTCTCGGCCTCCCGCCGCGGCCGGGTGGCCACGCGGGTCCAGTTTGCTGCCACAGCGAAGCCCAGGTCCTCATCCTCCACGATCTCGGTCTCGCACTCGTACCACAGGTCGGTGCGCAGGGAGACCCGGGCCTCCTCGAAGAGCAGCTTCAGCCCCCGAACGGTGGGCGCCTTGGTGGTACCCGACTCAAACTTCAGCTCGTAGACATCGGGGCCAGGCGCCCTGGCACCGGTGATCACCAGGTAGACCTGAGAATCGATCTCCCGAAAGACCACCCTGACCAACGTGGGCTCCGGAACGCCGAACTGCAGCTTGGAGCACTCGTTGATCTGCACATAGAGGCCCACATTGCCGAACAGGGTTCCGGGACTCCCCACCCGTACCTTCGGCTGGTCTGCGTACAGGGGAATCTGCAGCCGCTCCGGATTGGTGCCGATCACCTTGCCGCCGGTAAGCTTCCTGATCTCCACCGCCACCCTCTCCTTACCATTCGTATGATCTCACCTTTAAATACGTAAGGGGAGAAGAGTAGGTTCGAACCATTCAGGATAAATTTTAACGATGGAGACCAGGTGGCAGGCAGCCCGGCCACCCAGCGTTCGCTGCTGCTACCGGGCGGCGTGGCTGGGGCTGCTTCCGTAAGCCAGCTTACAAACAGGCGTCCCCTTCTGATTTCGCCCGGGTCCGGCGGACCTCTCCGACGCCCACCCCATAGACTTTTTCTGTGCTTTCGGGCCTTCTGGCAGCCTCCCCTCCTCCTCATAATGAAAGAAAGCTGTAAGGAAGGGGAGAACACCATGCTGAGGCGGTGGCGTCAGTCCTTGCTCGGGGCGTTTCGCCGCACACCCATCCGCCAGAAGATGTGGCTGGGGTTCTTTCTTACCTCTATGGTTCCGCTGCTGATTCTCGGTACCTTTGGCTTGATTCAGACAGACCGGGAGCTCAAGCGGCTGAACGCCAACCGGATGGAGCGGGAGGTGGCCGTTCGGGCAAGCCGCATCAGTGCCAAGCTGATCACCCACCGCCAGACGCTCGACTACCTGGCCCACCTGCCGGCCCTTCACCAGATGCTGTCAGCCACCACGCCGGAGCAGGCGGTCCTCTCCCGGCAGCGGGTCGAGGAGAACTTCATCGCCCTGTCCGGGGCTGCTCAGGTCTACTACCAGATTCGCTTCCTCGATGAGCGCGGCCGGGAACAGGTCCGTGTTGACAACCGTGGCGGTCCGGTGGTGGTCACCGCCGGCGCTCTGCAGGACAAGCGGGATCGCCAGTACTTCCGGGAGGCGATCGGGCGAGAGCCCGGCTCTATTTATGTCTCCCCGGTCGAGCTGAACCAGGAGTTTGGCAGGGTGGAGGTCCCGCACATTCCGGTGCTGCGCCTCGCCACCCCGGTCGTAGACGGTGCGGGGCAGCGCCGCGGGCTGGTCATTCTGAACATCGATGCCAACTCCTTTCTCGACGATCCGATCGAAAACGAGCAGGGAGCAGAGCTGCTCATCGTCAAGAGCGACGGCTCCTACGTGGCCCACCCCGACCGGTCGAAGCTCTTTGGCGGCCTCTCCGACCTGAAGACCGGACATGGGATTCACCAGGACTTCCCGGAGATTGCCGACCTTCTGCTCAGCTACCATGGCGGCGTCACCACCGCCCACGATGGCCGGACGGTCGCTTTTATCCGGCTGGCCCCCACCGCTGAGGCGAACGCCTTTCTGGTCCTGGTCATGACCAAGCAGGCCGGGGTCATGGCAGGCCTGGCCAACCCGATGTTCTGGGCGGCCCTGGCGGTGATCTTCGGGGTCGGCGCCCTCTCCCGCTGGGCGGCCCTTGCCGCCTCGCGGCGGATTGTCGGGCCGATCGAGACGCTGCGGGACGGCGTGGCAGCGCTCCGCCTGGGACACCTGAACACCCGTGTCAAGATCGACACCGAAGACGAGATCGCCGACCTGGGCCGCGATGTCAACCACATGGCCGCTCAGCTTGAAGAGATCTACGGCCGTCTTGAGGAGAAGGTGCAGGAGCGGACACGCAGCCTGGTGGAGATGCACCGTCAGCTCCAGGAGGCGGACCGGCACAAATCCCAGTTCCTCGCCACCACCTCCCATGAACTGCGCACCCCGCTTACCGCGGTGATCGGCTTCGCAGAGGAGCTGGCCGATGAGTCCGCCGGCCCGCTTCACCCGCTGCAGAAGCGGTATGTGGCCAACGTGCTCACCAGCGCCCGACATCTGCTCGGCCTGATCAACGATCTGCTGGATCTCTCCAAGATCGAGGCCGGCCGCATGACGCTTCGCCCGACCGCTGTGGATCTGGAGCCGCTCATGGAGACCGTGGCCAGCATGGTCGACGGCATGGCCCGCCTGCAGGGGATTACCCTCACCTTCGCGATCCCCCAGGGCATTGCTGTACAGGCCGACCGGGAGCGGTTGCAGCAGGTGCTGCTCAACCTGGTGGCCAACGCCCTGAAGTTCACCCCGCAGGGCGGCTCGGTCACGATCGCCGCCGAGCGGATCGGGAGCGAGGCCCGGCTCTCGGTCACCGACACCGGGATCGGCATTCCGCCGGAGGACCAGGAGCGGATCTTCCGGGAGTTCGAGCAGGTGGACAGCTCCCTGACACGCCGGCGGGAGGGCACGGGTCTGGGCCTGCCGCTCAGCAGGCGGCTGGTGGCGCTAATGGGCGGCCGGATCGGGGTACAGAGCCAGCCCGGGGAGGGCTCCTGCTTCTGGTTCACCCTGCCGCTGAAGGAGGAGAGCGCATGAGCCGTGTACTGGTCGTTGACGATCATCCGATGACCCTCGAACTGCTCTCGGTCCGCCTGGAGGCCATGGGGCTGGAGGTGGATCTGGCCACCACCGGGAAAGCGGCCCTTCAACGGGTGGCTGTGAGCCAGCCCGACCTGATTCTGCTAGATGTAATGATGCCGGAGATGGATGGCTTCGAGGTGACGCGCCGGCTGAAGAGCGACCCGGCGACAGCCGGGGTGAAGGTGGTGCTGCTCACCGCCCTGGGCTCCAGCGAGGACGAAATCGCCGGCCGGGGCGCCGGGGCGGACGGCTACCTCCGCAAGCCCTTTCAGAAGCAGGAGCTCAGACAGATGGTTGAGCGCATGTTGAATCAATAGAATCGCGACGCGCAAGAGCGGTACGCAGCGATGGCGTACCGCTCTTCAGTCTGTTGGACAAGGGGCATATTTATAACCACAGATTACACAGATTACACAGATAAATACATGTATATCGTGGTTATGGCCGCTTCTAGGCTATGGGTCCACACAAGGGGTTACCGGCAATCTGTGTAATCATTTAAATCTGTGTAATCTGTGGTAAAACTGTATTCGGTCCTATTCGATCCACCCAGACTCCCACCCGTTGATGCGGTGACAAAAGAGCGGTACGCAGCCATAGCGTACCGCTCCTTCTCTTAGGGTTCAAACCAGGTGAGCCGCAAGCTGCACCCGTTCTTCTCGGCGTGTATCTGGGCGCTCCCCCCGCTGACCCGGCAGACCGAAACAGCCAGGGCGGGACCGATCAGCCAGCGAACCGCTCCCGCCCCCTGGGGCGGGGGCGCAAGGTTGGCCAGGGCGGACTCAAAGGTCGGGCGCCAGCAGGCGGGTCCTCGCAGAATCAGCCGTCCCCGCT
>JBMONB010000136.1:0-5862 GCA_049325315.1 Bacillota bacterium
TGGGCACCCTGGGCGTCGGCATGGGCTTCGCCATGGCCGCCCGCCTGGCCCGGCCCGAGGCGCCGGTCCTGCTCTTCTTAGGCGACGGCACCGCCGGCCTGAACCTGATGGAGGTCGAGGCGGCGGTCCGGCAGAACCTGCCCTTCGTGGTGGTGATCGGCAACGACGCCGGCTGGACGCAGATCCGCCGGGGGCAGGTGCAGATGTTCGGCGAGGAGCGGGCGCCGGCCACGGCGCTGGACTACACCCGCTACGACCTGGCGGCAGCGGGGCTGGGCGCCCACGCCGAGTGGGTGGAGGAGCCCGGTCAGATCCGCCCCGCCCTGGAGCGGGCCTTCGCCTCGGGCAAGGTAGCGGTGGTCAACGTGAAGTTGGGCGCCAGCGACTTCCGGGCCGGGGCGATCAGCGTCTGACCTCCACGGTGCCGTCATCGAGCCGGAGCCAGGTCTCAAACCGGCGCTCTCCCTCGTGGAGGCGAATCACCCGCGCCCCCCGGGCGAAGGACTCACGCCCGTAGGTGTTGTACCCGGTCGCCCGGCCATAGCAGAGGCGGATTCCCCGCAGGTCTCCCTCGAAGTCGTTCACGTGGTCATGGCCACAGAAGGTGCCGGTCACGTCGCCCGTCTTGACCATGGCCCGGAAGAGCCCGGTGTTGATCCAGGGGGCGCAGACCCGCTCATACTTCGAGCCGATGCGCTTGCGGGAGCACCCGATCCGCCGGTACTCGGGCAGGGGGATGTGAAAGAAGGCGAGGGCGGGGAGGGGGCAGCGGCGACCGGCGGCGGCGTTTACCCGGGCAGACCTGCGGCGGTACCAGGCGATCTGGTCCCGGTGGATCCACTCGTACCGGCCGAAGGGAAACGGGGCGTAGCTGCCCGAATCGAAGAACCAGAGGGTGGCCGCCGGTTGGTCAGCGCGTGGACGGAGGATCTGGAGGAAGTAGTTGCCTACCCCGCTGAGGTGAGAGGGGCCGGGCTGAAAGAGGCTGAACCGGCATGCCTGCATTACCCGGGCCAGATCGGCCCGGGTTCCCTTTTCGCTGTCGTGGTTGCCGAAGACCGCCGCCCAGGAGACTCCCCGCTCCTCCAACGGCGCCAGCACCGCCCGGAGCGAGGCGGCGGGGTCATCGCACCGCAGGCTCTCGATCAGGTCGCCCGTGATCACCGTCAGGTCGGGGCGTTCCTGGTCCAGCACCTGTTCCATCAGGGTGCGGGTCCGCTGGTCCGCCTCCTCGCCGTTCTGCCAGTGGGTGTCGGTAAACTGCACGATGGTGAAGGTGGAGTCCTGCCGGAACCTGAGGGGAGCTGACATGCATTGCGCCTCCTGACAGGGGTGGTTGGCTATCTTTATGCTTCAGGGCGGCTCAGATCCACCAGCCTGGTCACCGTCTGCCAGTTGCGGGTCGTCGCCGGCATGCGCAGCCTCTGCTCAAAGAAGCTGTTGGACAGCTTCGACTTGTGGGCGCTCTGCCGGTACAATATGTAGATCTCACGCCCGACGACCTGGTACTCATCGACTCCGCCAGTGTCGGCGGGCAGCCGGTTGAGCCCCTCCTCCGTGGGCTCTTCGGCCAGGAAGGAGACGTAGAGGGACTCCCCTTCACCTGCTGTAAACGGGGAGTGCGCCACGACACCCTCCAGCTCCGCGGCCGTTCGCAGGATCACGGGGACATCGAAGCCGAAGACCGCCTTGATCTCCTGCTCGATCCGCCGGCTGAGCGGTTCTGCTGCCTCTGCTGATTCGAAGAGAACGTTCCCACTCTGTATGTACGTCTTCACCCGGCCAAGCCCCAGGCCCGTGAACATCTGCTGCAGGTCGCTCATCTTGATCAACCTGTGCCCGCTCACGTTAATGCCGCGCAGAAGTGCAATGTAGGTGACCATTGAATCCTCCCTTGTCGCTTGGTCTCGCAATATCCTAAGTATAGCAAATGTACAGCTTGTTGAGGGTATAGGCAAAAGGGCGCTTGTGAGCCGCCCCAACGTTTTGCCGGACAGCGAACCGCCACGATCCGATGACGTCGCAATGGGAAAGGAGCGCTCCGCTTCGAGCGCTCCTTTCGTCTGGCAGGACCCGTTTAATCGCTGATGTCTCTGGTCTGCAGGGTGTACATCCAAAGATCCATGGCCGGTGCCATCTCGCCGGCCGGGCCGACGCGGCTGGCCAACTCCAGCCACTGACGGGCGTACGGGTGCATCTGCTCTGGGCTCCAGGTGATCACCCAGTCGCCCCCGCCAATGGCGAAGACGCCGGGGGCGTTGGTCGGGCGGCCCCAGCTGTACGGAAGCTGATGCAAGGGAACATCCCTCCCTCACGGTTGTGCGGTGCCGGCAGCGCGCCGTCCCCTAGCGGTAGTACGGCGCCCCCGAGGCGGGGCCGGGCACCATCCACGGCAGCCCGTGGTACATCGGATTCGGCGGCACAGGGCCGACCAGGTTCCGGGCCATCATCTGCTCCACCGCCTGGACGGCGGAGTCGGTCGGCACGCCCGATGCGGCCATGTAGCCCACCAGGACCGCCTTCACCAGCGTCCGTCCGTCGACAAGGTCCCCGCCGAGCTGCTCCATGTACCGGTTTGCTACATCCATGGCCATGGCCATTGCCTGCTGCTCCATTGGGCGATTCCCTCCTCTTCACTCCATCGTATGCGCCGGACATAAGATGGGGAGTGGAGGGATGTCGAATGTGGATGATGGAGCCGCGGCTGCGCCGAATCCCGGCAGGCGGCTTTCCGGTACCGGAGGCGATGGATGTGGCCGATTTCCCGCCCGAGGTGAAGCTGGCGATTCTGCGCTTGCTGGAAGGGCCGCCGAAGCCGGCCGTGACACTTCGGGTGATGAACGAGGCGCAGCGCACCATGCTGGGGCCAGATTTGCCGTACAGAGCGAACGTCTGAGCCGCAGGAAAAGTGAAAGCCCTTGCATCGTGCGATGCAAGGGCTTCTTGGCGCGCCCGGAGGGATTCGAACCCCCGACCTGCGGTTTAGGAAACCGACGCTCTATCCTACTGAGCTACGGGCGCTTGTGCTCAAACAGTATACGTCGTCTGGCCATGCATGTCAACTTCATGGGATGATTTTACAGGCGAGCGATCGGGCGGGATGATCGGCGTCGCCGGTTCGACAAGGAGTTCATCTCCCGTCTGGTCCGGAGCGCTCCCGCAGGGTCGCCCTGAGCCCCTGCACATAGTCGTGGGCGTCAGAGGCGGAGAGGCCGAGGACCTCTTGTGCCCGCTGCCGGGCTTTTTGGTCGTGCTCCCGGGCCAACAGGTCGGTCAGTTCCTGGTCGAGGGAGTCGGGCTCCAGCCCGGCCTGGGCGGCCAGGCGCTCCAGCAGACGGCGCTGCCGGAGCAGCTCCATCTTCAGCTCGTTGATCCGGCTCAGAAAGATCGAGACGATTCCCGCTGCGACGACGATCAGGGCCAGGTATACGAGGATATTCAAAGCGCTAGCTCCTTTCGGTCTCGCTCCTTTTCCATTTGACGGCAACCGCTGAAGGGGAGTTCCAAGAAGCGGAACGCTCCAGCCGCCTTCTGTTCAACAGGCGATGGCTCGTGATAGAATATCCACGTCGAAAAGGAATGGGCGAGAGTCCAGTTGCCGGACTCTCGCCCTTCACGTGCCATGATGCAGGTCACGGTCGAGCAGGTTCTTGTCGTAGACGCCGAATCCGGGGCCGTCGGGTGTGACCACCCAGTCGATGATCAGCCCCTCCACCTGCTTCAGGGTGGTGGTGCTGGCATGGACCGGGACCCCGTCGACCATGAGCGCATCGGACTGCCGGTGCTCCAGGGTGAGCCGCCACTCGGCGCCCCCAAGCCCCCGGCTGATCTCGATGCGCAGCGCCAGATCGCCGCCCTTCTCCGCCATGATCGATTGGAGCTTCTTTGCCGCCTGGGGCGTGAATGAAAACCCAAGCATCGGCCCAGCCTCCTCGCTTCCTTCCAGCTACCTGTATGATTCGGCCCAGATCGAGCCCATTCCTGTATGCTTCCCCGAGGAGGACCGACCGTGGAGACTGCGGTTCGCGTTGAACTACCCACACCCCGCGAGACGACCCGCAAGGAGATCCTCAAGTTGGCCTGGCCCGTGGTGGCCGAGCAGCTGCTTGCCACGCTGGCCAACATGGTCGATGCCGCCCTGGTCGGGCGGTTGGGGGCTGTCGCCACCGCCGCCGTCGGCCTGACCCAGATGCCCCACTGGTTCATGGTGGGCCTCTTCATGGGGCTCGGCGTGGGCGTGAACGCCCTGGCCGCCCGCTTCCACGGGGCCGGCGAAGATGACAAGCTGGAGGCCACTACCCGGGCCGGCTTCTGGCTGGCGGTGGTGGTCAGTCTCGTGGCGGGTGCGCTGGTCTGGGTCTACGCCCCGGAGATCTTCCGCCTGGTGGGCGCCGAGGCCGACGTGCTGCCGGTGGGCGTTCCCTTCCTTCGGCTGATGGTCCCCGGCATGGTGGCGATCTTCTGGTCGCTGGTGCTCAGCGCCTCCCTCCGGGCCACAGGGGACACCCGCACCCCGATGCTGATCAACCTGGTGGCCAACCTGCTGAACGTGATCATGGCCTACGCCTTTATCTACGGCCACTTCGGCGCCCCGGCCCTCGGGGTGATGGGGGCGGGCGTCGCCACCACCACGACCCGCATTCTGGGCGCTGCCGCCCTCTTTGTGATCCTGGTGCAGCGTCGGACCGGCGCCCGGCTGGATTTGCGGAAGCTGTTCTCCATCGACCTCTCGCTCCTCTGGCGGATCCTGAAGGTGGGCGTCATCGCCTCCTCGGAGCGGATGTTCTCCACCGTCGTCTACATTAGCTATGCCCGCATTATCAACACGCTGGGCACCGTCGCGGTGGCGGCGCAGTATATCGCCGTGCAGGCGGAGAACGTCTCCTGGATGCTCGCTTCGGGCTTCGCCATGGCGACCGCCGCCATGGTGGGCCAGCGGCTGGGCGCCGGGAAGCCCGGGGCGGCGGAAGAGGTGATCCGGGAGGCGAACCGCATGGCGATGATCGCCCTGGGCGTGCTGGGCATTCTCTTCATCGCTGTGCCCCGGCCCTATATCGCCCTCTTCACCGGCGATGCGGATGTGCTTACGATGGCGGCTGCCGCGCTGCGCATCGGCGGCCTCGCCGAGGTTCCCACGGCGCTGGTGCTGGTGCTGAGCGGCGCCCTCTCGGGGGCCGGCGATACCAAGCCGCTCTTCCTGGTCACCCTGGCCGGCGGCGTGGTGCGCATCTCCATGACCGCCTTCCTGATCCTGGGCCTGGGCTACGGGCTCGAGGCGGCCTGGTTTGGCGCCCTGGCTGACTGGGTGGTGAGGTCGGGGGTCATCTGGTGGCGGTTCCGAACCGGCATCTGGAAGACGATCAAGGTATAGCGCAAGCTGAGCAGGGGGGTTACGGGAGATGAATCCCGCAGCCCCCCTGCTTGCGTCAGTTTTTGACACCCTGACAGCGGGCCCGCATGCGCAAAAACTGACTCTAGCGAGCAGGGAGAGGGGAAAGACATACCCCTGGGGGGTAGTTCTGCCGGGGTTTTGGGCTCCTGGAGGCCTTCAGAGAGCACCCGGACACCCTTCGGACACCCTTCGGACACCACCAGGGTTGTCTTATCGTCAACAATTGCACACCGGGGGCTCCAGAGACAGTGTCAAAAACTGACGGACGTCCAATTGCCGCCCCGTGGAAGCGGTTTTCCCTCGGGATACCCTGTCAGTCATAATCACCTGTAAAAGGTTATCACCTGTCAGTCATAATCACCTGTAAAAGGTTATCACCCGGTTGGGGTGTATTTAAGTTTCCATAGGTAGGGCTTCGGGGAAAGGGCCAGGGATACCATGCTGCTCGACGGCTTAGGGGGGACTAGCCC
>JBMONB010000137.1:0-5634 GCA_049325315.1 Bacillota bacterium
TACGGGGGGCACGGTCCACCGGGAGTTAAGGCATCTTCATTCCCGGTACTTGCTGCAAGAGGGGCTGAAGAACCCGAGCCGCTTCGGGCGGTACGGTGTGCCACGTTGTATCGCCATCGAATCGGATCGCCTTGGGCGTCCGAATACTGGAGTCGGCAAGGACCCAGAGTTGCCCTCGTGTTTGGTTTCCAGCCATGAACTGAACGTAATAGAGAGTGCCGGTTGTCTGCGATTGTTCGGCGAGAGGTGTACGTAGAGCCTCTACTAGCTGACGGATTACCGTCGAATCCGTTATTGTGACGGTTTCTGTCTGACCAGCCCCAGCCACTAGCGCAGTGGTGTCTGCCAGATTCGGAATCTGAGGCTTCGGCTGATCGTTGGTCACCGATTTAGTGTCGCCAGTAGATTGATTACTGCTGGCGCTTGCGTTGGGGCCATGTGCCGGAACTTGGACGGAAGGGCTGGAGGTGGGCTGTGTCTGAGATGGGGATGCACAGCCGACCAAGAGCAAAACGGTTAATACCCAAGCAAATCGCTTCATGATGATTCCCTCCCGGCAGTGCCGCCGCTCATGTGCAACAACGCAGGCTTGAGGCAAGCCCTCAAACCGTTCCTGGTCGCTGTGATAGCGTTATTTAGACGTAGTATTCACTCCTGTGAGTTCCATGAATGCCCTGGATGACGAGGTGTATCCATCCATCGCCACGCCCCCCGAACCCTTCAAAGCAGGAAACAAATTTATCAAACAACACATATTGCCATCTATAACCTATAGTGATATAATTCCTAATAGTTACCGAATACACCTTAGAAGGGTTGATCGCCATGCCAGATCCGGAACCGAAGGTCCCCCAGCCCCCGGCGCAGACCGCGGCGGCGGCCGAGGAGGCCGCCATGAACCTGACCGACCCGACCTTCATGGACCTTAGCCAGGCGACCCCGTGGACGAAGAACGTGGTGGAGCCCCAGTTCACGATCCCATCCAGTGGCTACGTCGGCACCGGCTCGGTGCGAGCCAAGGAGGAGATCGTGAAAGCCGCCACCGACCGGAACCTTCCCGCCCCGCTGCCGGCGGCCCTGGTCATTTACGGGGACCCGACCAATCCCCGCGCACTCTACGGCGTTCCCACGACCAAGCGCTCCCCGGCCTTCCTGACCCTTTCCTGGCGCAAGAACAACGAGGTGAAGGCCAACTTCAGGGCGATCCTTCTTATGAAGGAGATCGCCATCCCCCCGGAGAGCCGCATGGTGATCAATGTCGAGAAGATCAACCACCCCATCCACAAGCACTGCGTAAAACTCAGCTGGGCCGAGGACTGCTTCATCCCTATGAATGAACGTACTTCTACCGCCAATAATACATCTGCCGAATAAGAGAGACCCCGGACAGGCCAGGGAGGGCCGGTCCGGGGTCTCTCTCTATGCGCCACCGGGGCCGGCGTCCGTCCTCGTTTACCTCTTGAATCGTCAATTGGTCGGCAGCAGGTTTTTTTGATATCACCGCGAAGATTCCCGTGACGCCAATCGTGCAGGAGGAGATGGCTACATGGGCAAGCAGTGGTACGTGAAACGTCTGGCAGTGATCCTGTCCCTTCTCTTGGCAGCCTCCTCGATCTTTATCCCCAACGTTGCGGCCTCCACCAACACCTCGATCCTCATCACAGCGGTCTATTTCGATACGGTTACCTCCAATGAGCCCGAGGAGGCGGTGCGCCTCCACAACCCTACCAGCAGTGCCGTGGACATCTCCGGATGGCAGTTCTGCAACGACAACAGCGCCTGCACCACCTTCCCCGCCGGCACCTCCCTCGCCGCCGGCGCCTCCCTCTGGATGAGCAAGGAGGCAGACGACTTCACCCGGGAGTGGACCTTCAAGCCGAACTTTGAGGCGACGGAGACCGATAGCTCGGTACCCAACACCAGCGGCGCCTGGCCCAGCCTCGCCAACACCGGCGAGGCGGTCTACCTGAAGAACGGTTCGGGCGCAATCGTGGACATGGTGGTCTATGGCTCGGGCACCCCCGCTGCGGGCGACCCCTGGACCGGGGCCGCCGTGCCGGTGGTCTCCGCGGGCCAGCTGATCCACCGGGCCTTCGATGAGAGCCTGCTGGATGCAAACGGGCGGATTGTCTATCGCACCGACACGAACTCCGCGGCCGACTGGAAGCAGGGCAGCGAGTGGCGTACCGCCCGTGAGTTCCGGCGCAACCAGCCGTTCCTCGGGCTGCCCACCTGGAGCGTCACCGGTGCGCTGACCGCCTACACCACCCCGGACAGCTCCTTCGCCGTGGTGGGGGGCCAGATCGACGCTGCCACCACCTCCATCGACATGCAGGTCTATGAGATTCAGAGCTACCAGATCTATGAGAAGCTGAGTGGCGCCCTGGCCCGTGGCGTGAAGGTGCGCCTTTACATGGAGGGCAACGTGGTGGGCGGCCTGCCCGACCAGACCAAGTGGTTGGCCAAGGAGCTGACCAAGCAGGGAGCCCAGGTGGCCTTTATCACCTCAAGCACCGGCTACCAGCGCTACAACTTTACCCACTCCAAGTTCGGGATCATCGACAGCGCCCGGGTCTTCGTGCAGAGTGAGAACCTGAAGGCGAACGGCACCCCGGCCGATCCCTCCTACGGCAACCGCGGCTGGGGCGTGCTGGTGAGCAGCCCGGAGGCGGTGGCCTACTTCCAGAACGTCTTCGACACCGACTGGAACACGGCCAGCCCCGACCTGGTCGTCTGCACCACCGGCACCGACTTCTGCAGCCCGACGGACGGCTTCGTGCCGGACCAGACGATCACCACCGCCTCCTACCCGCACCCCTATAACAGCTACACCTTTAACGAAAGCTACACCATTACCCCTGTGATGGCGCCCGACCACGGCCTGCTCAAGACCCGGGCGCTCCGGAAGGCCTTCGCCGATGCCACCAAGGAGATCCTGGCCGAGCACATGTACCTGCGGAAGTACTGGGGCGGGTCGACCTGCAACGAGACCGACTGCCCGAACCTCTGGCTGCAGGACCTGATCGATGCGGCCCGGCGGGGTGTCCGGGTGCGGATCACCCTGGGCGGCGCCTACCTGGACCCCAACTCGCCCACCGACAACACCTACACGGTGGCCATGATCAACAGCATCGCCGCCGCCGAAGGGCTCGACATGGAGGCCCGCCTGGAGAACCTGGAGGTAAACCAGCTCGAAAAGATCCACAACAAGGGCTTCATCATCGACGGCAAGAAGGTCTTCGTCTCCTCCATCAACGGATCGGAGAACAGCCCATCGGAGAACCGCGAGGCCGCCCTGCTGATCGAAAACGCCAACGTGGCCGAGTTCTACCGCGATGTGTGGCACTGGAACTGGCACATGGGCAAGGATGATGCTGGCGTCGCCCAGCCGATAAAGCACATCGTCCTCTCCGAGGTCATGTACGACACCCCCGGCACCGAGAGTGCGGAGGAGTGGCTGGAGCTGTACAACCCCACCAGCGCTGCGGTCGATCTCAGCGGGTGGGCGCTCCAGGACAACGCCGCCACCTGGGCCTTCCCCACCGGCACGACCATTGGCGCCGGCCAGGCCCTGACGGTGGCCCGGGACAGCGCCGGATTCAGCGCCCTGTACGGCTTTGCTCCCCACCTCTCGGGCATGACGCTCTCAATGGCCAACTCGGCTGACCATGTTCTGCTGGTTGACCCCAGGGGCAATGCCATCAGCAAGGTGGCCTGGGGCGGCGCCAAGCCCAACTGGTCCATGACCACCGCCCAGAACACGACCCTGGAGCGGTGCCCGGTCACCACCGACCGCTTCACCGTTCTGGACTGGCGCACCGGCGCCGCCGCTACCCCGGGCCTTGTGCCGGCGGAGTGCGGGGGAAGTGGTGAAAGCAGCGGCGGCGGAGGTGGAGGCGGGAGCGCCGCCAACCACCTCCTGGTCAGCGAGGTCTTCTATGACACTCCGGGCGATGATACCAAGGAGGAGTGGATCGAGCTGCACAACCCCACCGCTTCGGCGGTGGATATCAGCGGGTGGACGCTCTCGGACAACAACGGCAGCTGGTCGATCCCGTCGGGAACCAGCATCGCCGCCGGCCAGTTCCTGGTGGTCGCCCGGAACGCCACAGGCTTCCACGCCCTCTATGGCGTAGACCCTAACGTCTCTGGCCTGACGCTGTCGCTGGGCAACTCGGGCGATCTGGTCAGACTGAACGACCCCAGCGGCGTCGAGATCGATACGGTGGCCTGGGAAGGCTACGTTTCGGGCTGGAGCGTATCGGCGGGAACCGGCGAGTCGATCCACCGGTGCCCCGATGGCACCGATACCGATGGCAGCGCAGACTGGCTGGTCAAGGCGACCGAGACGCCCGGAAGCGGCTGCGGAAGCTGAGCGCGCAACACGAAAAAGGACCCCGGACAGGCCTGGGAGGGCCGGTCCGGGGTCTCTACATGCTGAAACCGCCTACCGCAGATCCTTGATCGTGAACCGGAACTTGACCACCTTGCCGTCGGCCAGCTCCACGGTGACCAGCAGGTCCTTGGTGGGGCTCAGCTTGCTGCTGTCGAAGCGGACCGCCGAGGTGCCGATCACCACCGAGCCGTCGGTGCTGCTGGTGTAGGTCGGCAGGGCCACCAGGCCGCCCTGCTGGGGTAGCTGCCCCTCTTGGAAGAGCATGTAGCGGGCGCCCTTCATGAACTCGGCCTCGCTGCCGATCAGCTGGAACTGGAACTCGAGCCTCCGCTCGATCTCCTCCGCCACGGCCTGCTGGAAGCCCACGCCCGGCGTGAAGCCGAACTGGTAGGCCGATTCGATGCGGCGGGCGACGTACAGATACTCGGTGAAGAGCACGGCGTAGTCGGACCCGCTGATCGCAAAGTAGTCCTGGCTGATATCGGCCCAGCCGGTGGACCACTGGCGGCCAAACTCAGCCGCCTCCTGAATCTGGCTGGCGGAGAGGCCGATCAGAATGCCGCCCTCCTCCACGCCCTGCTCCTCGGCAACCTTGCGGAGCTTGTCCTGCGAGGCCAGGGTGATCTTCGTGACCAGGGTCTGCCCCTGCCGCCTCACGGTGATCGTCACCTGGTCGCCCGGCTTCTTGCTCGCCAGGAAGGCGTAGACGTCATCGCTGGTGGAGATGGGGGTGTCGTTCAGCTTGATCAACTTGTCCCCCGCCTGCAGGGCGGTCATGCCGGCCGGGCCGTCGTTGACGATGCCGGCGATGGTGACGCCCTCCGCCTCGGGCACCCCGAAGTAGGCCTCCCAGCCCTCGTTCAGGTGGATGCCCATCACGGCCCGCTCCACCTTGCCATCCTTCAGCAGCACCTCGGCGATCTCCCGGGCGGTGTTGATCGGAATGGCGAAGCCCAGGCCCTCAACGCCGATGCTGGCCATCTTGGCCGAGTTGATGCCGATCACCTCGCCCTTGATATTGAAGAGCGGGCCGCCGGAGTTGCCGGGGTTAATGGGGGCATCGGTCTGGAGGAACCGGTAGCCCGACCCAATCGCCCGGCCGGTTCCCGAAAGAATGCCGGCGCTGACCGAGTTGCCGAGCCGGAAGCCCAGCGGGTTGCCGATGGCGATCACCTGCATGCCGACGGTCAGATCGTCGGAGTTGGCGAAGGGCAGGGGCTTCAGGTCCTTGCGCTTCA
>JBMONB010000138.1:0-5630 GCA_049325315.1 Bacillota bacterium
CGGCGGACCTCGTACATCGACCAGTGGTCGATCCAGAAATCGTGCTCCTCCTTCAGCACGGCGGCGATCTGCGCCGCCCGGAGGCACGACTCAAAGCGCTCCCGCACCGGCCGCGGGTAGCCGGCCAACCGCTCCCTGGCACCCTCCTCCGCTCTCTCCCGCTCGGCGGCCCGCCGGGAGGCGCCCTCTACCGGCTGGTAGGCGGGGGCGGCCAGGAGCGCCTGCACCGCCTGGATTACAGGGGTCGGCTCCTCCCGCCAGGAGGGGCGGCTCCAATCCCACAGCTCGAAGCGGCGTCCGAAGCGCTCCAGGTAGGCCCGGAACTGCTCCAGCCAGGCCTCGCCCGCCGGGGTGTGCGGCAGTGCAGCCAAGATCTCCCCCGCCGGGCGCTCTGCGAAGAGGGCCCGCAGGTGGGGGTTGTCGGGAATCTCCCGGCTCAGCCGCCATAGCTCCCGGTTGGCTTCCATGAGCTTGTTGTCGAAGCCCTGCAGGAGCACCAGGTCCTCCAGCGGATCGGCGGGGGCGAAGAGCTCGCCGTAGATCTCCCGGTACCGCTCCAGGGTGGCCTGCACCGGGTTGATGATCCGCCAGTGCAGCTCCCAGATCAGGATATACCGGTCGACCACCTCCTCCAGCTGGGAGCGGAGGGCGTGCCGGGGTACAGCCGCCAGGTCGGTGTTGGCCAAGTGCAGGCACTGGCTCTGCACCTCGGGCAGAATCTCCCGCTGCCAGAGCGACTGGAGCTGAGCGGCCGCCCAGACCGGCTGCTCCTCCACCAGCGGCCCGTCGGGGTTGGGGAAGTAGCGCTCATAGAGGTAGGTATTGATCCGGCGGAACTCGCAGCCGATCTGCGGGTTCTCCCGGACCCAGGCGGTGGCCCAGGGCTCGCAAAAGGAGGCGAACAGCGGCAGGACCTGGTCGGGGTTGAGGGTGGGGTCGTGTATCCAGTACCGCTGCGCATCCTCCGGGTGGGGCCAGGCGACCGGGAACTCCGGCGGCACCTCCACCACCAGGCCGGACTCCGCCGGCCCAGCCGCTGCCGCCTGGGCAGCTACCGGCTCAGCGGGACCTTCCGGGCGCTGCGCCGGCCCGCACTGAAGCAGGTAGAGCTGCTCCCCCTCGTAGGCGAAGGCCACCGCCACCGGTCGCTTCCACTCCGCCTCCAGGGCCAGGAGCACCCGGGCGATCTCCTCCACCCGCTCCCCGTTCAGGGTCGGCTCGCCCCGCAGCAGGCGGGGCACATCCACCTCGGCGGTACCCCCGGCCACCGGGACGGTCATGCGCCGCTTCTCGCCCACCCGGCTCTCCAGGAGCGCCAGCCCGGGCCGGCTGATCCGGTAGCGGTCGGCCCCCGCCGGGTCATCTGGCCGGCCGCCGCCCAGACCCCAGGTGGCATGGATCTGCATCTCGCTGCGGCTGCCGGTGGTGGGGTTGATGCTGCAGGCGATCCCCGAGAGATCCGCCGGAATGAACTGCTGTACGATCACCGCCCGCTGCCCCTCGTTGGCGCTCAGGCACTGCTGCACCGCCGCCGTCAGCGCCTCCAGGCCGGACACATGCAGAACCGCCCCGCCTGGTTCGGGGGCCGGACCGTCCTCCTCCAGGCGGGAGGGGCGCACCGCGACCACCGGGGCCGGGCTGCCGGCACGGCGCCCCAGCTGCGTGTAGGCCACCTGAAGGCCGGCGGCAGCTGCGGCAGGCAGGGTCTCGCCCTCCAGCGGGCCATCTGCCGTCAGGCAGAAGCCCGGCGGGACCGGGTAGCGGGCCATGAGCGCGCTCAGGGAGGCCGCCTTGCTGCCGACCAGCTGTGGGTCTCGGGCCGCCGGATCGTGTAGCCAGACGATCTTCACCGTTCATCCACCTGCCCGGGCGGTTGGTTTGGGAGGCACAGCAGCCCTACCCCGGCGATGCGGGGCAGGGCTGCAGTGGCACTATTGGAGCGAGAAGGGCGGGTACTTGTCGGTCAGGCCCATCAGCCAGGCGTTCAACCGGGTATTCCAGCGGGTCACGCCCACCATGAAGTCCCACAGGGCGCGGGGGTAGCGGCCCGTGAAGACCACTGCGAACCAGGCGAAGAGCCCCACGAAGCTGACGCCAATGGCCAGGAAGGCCAGCACAAACATGTGGGGGATCAGGAGGAACGGCTTGAAGAACAGAAAGAACATCAGGAGCCGGGAGGAGCGCTCCGGGTACTGCGCCACCACATTGACCGGATACCCCTCCGGCGACGCGCCGCTCCGTCCGGCCTCCAGGCCATGCTGGTAGCCGACATGGTATCCCTGGGCATAGGACTGCGTCTCAGGTGCACTCATTTCATCCGCTCCTTGTCCTGCCGTATCCATACGGCTTCCACAAGGATACGAGACGAAACCTTCAAACACCTGCCAGATGGCGAAACTTACCGGGCGCTCGGCATCCGGGCGGGGCGGCGTCCCTCGTAGGCCTCAATCGCCGCCTCGTGCTGGAGCGTCAGGCCGATCTCATCCAGCCCGTTCAGCAGCCGGTGGCGCCGGAAGGGATCCACGGCGAAGGGGGCGGAGAAGCCGGCCTCATCTTCCACCACGGAGCGCTCCAGGTCGACGGTCACCTGGTAGCCGGGCTGCGCCGCCCGGCGCATCAGCTCCGCCACCGCCTCCTCCGGCAGGACCACCGGCAGGAGACCGTTCTGGAAGCAGTTGTTGTAGAAGATGTCGGCGAAGGCCGGTGCGATCACGGCCCGGAAGCCATAGTCGGTCAGCGCCCACGGGGCGTGCTCCCGGGAGGAGCCGCTGCCGAAGTTGCGCCCGGCGATCAGAATCGTGGCGCCCTGGTACTGGGGCCGGTTCAGCACGAACTCCGGATTGGGTCCGCCATCTGCCGTGAAGCGCCAGTCGTAGAAGAGGAACTGGCCAAAGCCGGTCCGCTCGATCCGCTTGAGGAACTGCTTGGGAATGATCTGGTCGGTATCGACGTTGACCCGGTCCAGGGGCACGGCCAGCCCCTTCTCCTTCGTAAAGGCTCTCATCGCACCCCACTCCCCTCTGCTGCGAACTCCCGCACATCGACAAAGCGACCGGCAACCGCCGCCGCCGCTGCCATGGCCGGGCTGACCAGATGGGTCCGGCCGCCCTTGCCCTGCCGCCCCTCAAAGTTCCGGTTCGAGGTGGAGGCGCAGCGCTCGCCGGGCTGGAGGATGTCGGGGTTCATGCCCAGGCACATGGAGCAGCCCGCCTCCCGCCACTCAAAGCCGGCGGCGAGGAAGATCTCGTGCAGCCCCTCTGCCTCGGCCTGCGCCTTCACCTGGCCCGAGCCGGGCACCACCATGGCGCTCACGGTGGGCGCCACCTTGCGCCCCCGCACCACCTCGGCCGCCGCCCGCAGGTCTTCGATGCGCCCGTTGGTGCAGGAGCCGATGAAGACCCGGTCGACCGCCACCTCGGTCAGCGGGGTGCCGGGGGTGAGGCCCATGTAGGCCAGCGCCGCCTCCGCCGCCTTCCGCTGGGTCGGGTCGCTGAAGGAGGCAGGGTCGGGCACGGCGGCGGTCACCGGGATCACCTGCCCGGGGTTGGTGCCCCAGGAGACGGTGGGGACCAGCTGGGTGGCGTCAAACTCCACCACCCGGTCGTAGAGGGCGCCGGGGTCCGAGGCGAGGGAGCGCCAGTCGGCCACCGCCTCCTCCCAGGCCTCGCCGGCCGGGGCGTGGAGCCGCCCCTTCAGGTAGGCGAAGGTGGTCTCGTCGGGGGCGATCATGCCCGCCCGGGCGCCGCCCTCGATCGACATGTTGCAGACGGTCATTCGCCCCTCCATGGAGAGGGCGCGGATCGCCTCGCCGGTGTACTCGATCACGTAGCCGGTGCCGCCATCGGTGCCGATCTGGCCGATGATCCCCAGAATCAGGTCCTTCGCCGTGGTGCCGGGGGGCAGGGCGCCCTTGACCCGGACCTCCATCGTCTTGGGCTTGTGCTGCACCAGGCACTGGGTGGCCAAAACGTGCTCCACCTCGCTGGTGCCGATGCCGAAGGCCAGCGCCCCGAAGGCGCCGTGGGTGGCGGTGTGGCTGTCGCCGCAGACGATGGTCATGCCCGGCTGGGTCAGGCCGAGTTCCGGCCCGATCACGTGGACGATTCCCTGCTGCGGGCTGTACAGGTCGTAGAGCGTAACGCCGAACTCCTCGCAGTTCTGGCGGAGCGCTTCCATCTGGCGAATCGAGACCTCGTCGGTCATGGGCCGCGACCGCTCCCAGGTGGGCACGTTGTGGTCCATGGTGGCCACGGTCAGGTCGGGCCGGCGGACCCGGCGGTTGTTCATGCGGAGCCCGTCGAAGGCCTGCGGCGAGGTCACCTCGTGCACCAGGTGCAGGTCGATATAGAGCAGGGCGGGCTTCCCCTCCTCCTGCATCACCACATGCCGGTCCCAGAGCTTCTCGAACATCGTGCGCGGCGCCATGATGATCACCTCTTGTATCTGTTATACCTGAAGCTTGCGCCATACATCCAAGATATGATATCTATTGAGTTGATAGGTACCATCTATGATCTTGATGGGAGGATGGGTGAGCCGTGGAACTGCACCACCTGCGCTATTTCGTTTCGGTGGCCCGCCTGGGCCACTTCACCCGGGCGGCGGAGGAGAACCATGTGGCCCAGCCGTCGCTCAGCCAGCAGATCCGGCGGCTGGAGGAGACGCTGGGCGCCCCGCTCTTCGACCGGAGCCAGAGCCCGGTCCGCCTGACCGATGCCGGCGAGGCGCTCCTGCCCCACGCTGAGGCGATTCTGCAGCAGGTGGCGGCGGCCCGGGCAGCCGTGGAAGACCGGCTGGGGCTGCGCAGCGGCCGCCTGGTGCTGGGGACCCTGCCGCAGACCGGCTCCCGCCTCCTGCCGGTGGCGGTGGCAGCCTTCCGGGAGCGGTACCCCGGCGTCACGGTGGTGCTCCGGGAGGAGTCGACCCGGGGGCTGACCGAGATGGCGCTGTCGGGCGAGACCGACCTGACGTTGACCACCCTGCCGGCGGGGAGCCCCGACCTGGCGGTGCAGCCGGTGCTGACCGAGGAGATCCTGTTAGCGCTGCCGCCGGAGCACCCACTGGCCGGGGCGGCAGCCCTGCCGCTGGAGGCGGTGGCGCGGGAGCCCTTCCTCTTGATGAAGCCCGGCTACGGCTTCCGGGACCTCTGCCTCACCGCCTGCCGCGCCGCCGGCTTCGAGCCCCAGGTCGCCTTCGAGTCCACCCAGATTGACACCCTGCAGGCCATGGTGGCAGCGGGGCTGGGGGTCACCCTCGTCCCCCGCATGGCCGCCGAGCGGGCCCGCCGGCCCACCCCGGCCTTCGTTCCGCTGGAGGGCAAGCCCCTGACCCGCACCCTGGCGCTGGCCTGGCGTCGCGACCGCTACCTCCCCACCGCCGCCACCGCCTTTCTGGGTGTAGCGCGAGAACTATGGGGCAAGACAGATTAGAAGAAGGACTCACAAGATTGACGCGGAATAGGGTAGGACCCAGGGAATTCCCAAGGAGGTCCCCCACCCGTGAAGGAGTCCACCCTGCTGGAACGCTACGCCCTGGCCCTTCAGCTGGTGCCCGACGCTGACGTGGCCGGCGATCTGTTCATGTCCTCCGCCGATGAGCGGTCGCTACTGGCCCGGGCTAACCGGTGGCGG
>JBMONB010000139.1:0-5613 GCA_049325315.1 Bacillota bacterium
GGGTAGCACCCCCAAAAAAGCTGCTGAACCCTTGTCTTAAGCTTCATACTCCCTTTATCTGTATACAAAACAGCCCCTGCGTCCGCTTTGCGGACAGCAGAGGGCTGTTTTGTCAGCAAGCTGAACGGGGGAGGCGATCATCGCCTCCCCCGTGTCATCTTAATTCAGCGGTACCACCGTCCCGGCACTGCCATCAACCCGCACCCGCTGGCCGGTCTGCAGGCGGGTCGTCGCTTCCGGCACGCCTACCACGGCGGGAATCCCGTACTCCCGGGCGACCACGGAACCGTGGGACATCATCCCCCCGGTCTCGGTCACCAGCGCCCCCGCCGTCAGGAAGAGCGGGGTCCAGGCGGGATCGGTCCCGGGGGCGACCAGAACCTCCCCGAGCTCCAGCCGGGCCCCGACGGGGTTCAGAATCACCCGGACCACCCCTTCATGACTGCCTGCAGAGGCCCCCGCCCCTGCCAGCACCCCGTCCTTGCCCGGCGGAATCCCATAGGAGACCTCGCCCTCACTGGTCATGGCCAGGGGCACCGGACGACGCCTCATGTCACGCTCGTACGCCCTGCGGTTCTGGGCAGCCACCTCCCGCAGGTTCCGCTGCGTCACCAGGTCGTCGAGGGTGAGGAAGAAGACGTCATCCACCAGTTCGAGCCGGCTCTCCTTTACCAGGTCGGCGCCTGCCTCCTTCAGCAGTCGCCGGACGGTGGCAAAGAGGCGTATCACGTAGAACTTGTGCCATTCCCGCAGGCCGATCAACTGTCGGTGCCGGCGCAGGAGCAGCCGCATGAGGGCAGCGGCGAGCGGTCCCTTCTTGCTGCGGACCGCTGTAACGACGGTAGCGATGCCCTCCTCCGCAGCCACTGCACCCTTCTGGAAGTGATGCTCAGGGTCCGTCGTTCCCGCACCCTGCTCCATGTAGGTGGAGAGCAGGTGCAGAATATAGCCCGGCTCCTCCCGCCAGCGCGGGAGGCCGATGTCGATCTCCCGCACCGTCCGGTGGCCATACTGGTCGAGCAAGGCTGCCACCGCCGGATGATCGGCACTCGGGGCTGCCCCCTCGGCCAGCAGCCTGCGGGAGAGTTGCCAGAGGGCGAGGTCCATCTCTGTGGTGGGGTTGTGTGGCACGGAGCGTCCAACCGGGTCCAGCAGGGCCGGGTCCAGCCCCCACGCCACCAGCCTCTTCCTGGCGATGGCGAGGGCGGCCATCCCCGCTCCGGCGGGCGGCCCTGTGCGTGCCACCACCTCCGGGACGGCGGAACCCAGGGCCCTGTGGATGAACCGAACCCGATCCGGGATGGATTGAAGCCGGCGGCTCTCCTCCTCCAGGGCGTCCAGGTGCGCCTCAACCGCCTGCTTCGCCCTCTGCCTCCCTCCGTCGGGATCCACCAGGGTTCGGAGCACCCGCCCCGCAAGGGTCAGGAGCACCCGCTTGGACAGGCGCCGCACCGGAATCGGGCTCCTCTCGGAGACCGGCCCCAGCCGTTCTCCCACCCGGGAGAGCAGATCCTGCACGGCCTGCCCCATCGCCTTGTCGATCATGTCGCCGCCGACCCGCTCGCGGCCCATCTTTGTGCGCAGGAGGGGTGTCACATCCAGGTAGATGCGTCCGGCAGCGGCCGTGAAGAAGGCCGGCGTGTCCAGAGCCATCTTCAGGCCCAGGAACTGCGGGACATTCCCGAACATGGTACGCAGGACGGAGATGCCCGCTGGGGTGATCGGCTCCATAAAGCCCTGCATTCCATTCAAGGTGGCGTAGATACGCAGGCCGGCGCCCGGCGGAGGCGCGGGCTCCGGTAGTGGAAAGAGCGTGGTGATCGGGCGTGACTGGAGCAGGTAGAGCTCTCCCCCAGCCACGGCCCACTCCAGGTCCTGGGGCGCCCCGAAATGGGCGGCCGCCCGGCGGCCCAGGTCCACCAGCGCCGCCACCTGGGCGGGGTCCAGCACGGGCTTCCTCTGCATCTCCTCCGGCACCGGGCGCTCCTCGGTGCCATTTTTCGTACGGGCGATCATCACCGTCTTGGCCGCCACCTGCTCCCGGAGGATCGCCCCGGTCTTCCCGTCGGCCAGCCAGTTGTCGGGGGAGACCAGACCGCTGACCACCGCCTCGCCAAGGCCCCAGGCGCCGTCGATCACCATGTGGTCCCGGCGCCCGCTGATCGGGTCGGCGGTGAACAGGACGCCTGCCACATCTGCATCGACCAGCCGCTGTACCACAGCGGCCAGTGCCACATCGCCGGGGGCGATGCCGTTTCGAATGCGGTAGGACAGGGCGCGGCCCGTCCACAGGGATGACCAGCAGCGCCTGACCGACTCCACCACCTGCTCGGCGCCCTCCACGTTGAGGTAGGTCTCCTGTTGTCCGGCAAAGGAGGCATCCGGCAGGTCCTCGGCAGTGGCCGATGACCGGACCGCGACCGGGCCGCCGCCCAGCGCCTTGTACCCCTCGACAATCGCCTCGGCGATCTCCGTGGGGACAGGGTGCTGGTCGAACAGGGCGCGAATGCGGGCGGAGGCTGCGTCCAGGGACTCCTGGCTGTTGGCGTCTGCTGCGGCGGCCAGCCGCTCAATCTCCGCGAAGATCGAGGCCTGCTGCACGAACCGCTGGTAGGCGTGGGTCAGCACCACGTAGCCCGGCGGGACGGGGAGCCCGGCCTGCACCATGGCGCCGAGGTTTGTGCCCTTTCCGCCCGCCAGGGGGAGATCCTCCCGGGTGAGGTGTTCAAAGGTGCGAATCAGTTCCATTGTGTTTCACCTCACCGCAGGAGTGGTCGGACCGCCGCTTCGAAGAGGGGCCGCCATTCTTGCCCCTGCGGCTCGCCAGCCACCCCAAGCTCACCAAACTGTCTGGCCGTCCGCAGCAGACCGATAAGCTGGAGGATCGTGACATGGTGGTCCACCTCGGGGCGCAGGGCGGGAGCCGCCTGAGCCAGGGCCCGCCGCAGATAGCCGTAGATTGCCTCGGCGATCTTCTTCATTTCAGCCCGTACCTCCGGCAGGTTCGCAAACTCCATCTTGGCGAGGGGAAGCCCGGGGACCTTGCGGTGCTCCTGTACGAGCTCCGTGAGAAAGAGCAGGCAGGCGACCAGCCCCTCAGCGGCATTCTCGGGGTCCACGCCCGGATCGGCGCTCTCCAGCCGGGCCGCCGGGCTGTAGCGGCGAATCGCCTCCACCACAATGGTCGCCTTGTCGCCAAAGCGCCTGAACAGGGTGACGGGGTTTACCCCGGCCTCCTGGGCGATCTCCCGGGTTGTCACAGCGTCGGGTCCACGTTCCGCGGTCAGACGCAGAAAGGCGGCGAGGATCTGATCATCAGTGTTTCGGGTCCCATCCATGCATACCCACCTCCGGCTTCGCTACTATCACCATATCATGCGGAGGAAATGCAAGCAACCGGTTGCTTGCATTTTGTCCATGTGGTACCGTGGGTGTAAGCAACCGATTGCCCGGGAGGGTATACCCACGTGACAAAAGCGCAAAAGGCGTTTACCACCGCCGCCATGATGGTCGGTCTCTTTGTGGCCGCCCTGGACCAGACCATTGTGGATACGGCCTTTCCCAAAATGGTGACGGAGTTGGGCGGCGTCTCCATGTTCACCTGGGTGATCACCGCCTACCTGCTGGCCTCCACCTCCATCGTGCCCGTGGTGGGGAAGCTGTCGGACATGTACGGCCGGAAGCTCTTCTGGATGATGGGCATCATCGTCTTCGTCGGGGGCTCGGTCCTTTGCGGGCAGGCGCAGAGCATGACGCAGTTGATCATCTTCCGCGCCGTTCAGGGGGTCGGCGGGGGGATGATCATGCCCGTCGCCCAGACGATCATCGGGGACATGTACACCGGCCCACAGCGCGCCCGGATGCAGGGCCTGTTCGCGGCGGTCTTCGCCCTCGCATCGGCCATTGGCCCTCTGGTTGGGGGCTGGATTGTCGATCTCTTCCACTGGAAGTACATCTTCCTGATCAACGTGCCCACCGGGGGTGTGGCGCTGCTCCTCTCTGCGTGGACGCTGAAGAACACGCCCAACGCCCGGGGGCGAAGGGTCGACTGGCCCGGCTCCCTCCTATTTATCGCGGCCGTGGCCACCTTCCTACTGGGGCTTCAGGGCGGAGGGGAGCACTGGGCGTGGGCCGGCTGGCAGAGCCTGGCCCTCTTCGGGAGCAGCGCCGTCGCCGTGGCGCTCTTCGTCCGCAACGAACTGCGGGTGGCCGAGCCGATTCTGGATCTGAGGCTCTTCGCCAACCGCACCTATACCGTGGCGGCGCTAATCGCATTCATCTTAGGCGCCGGCATGTTCGGGGCGATCGTCTTCTTCCCCTGGTTCATTCAAGGGGTGGTCGGCGCCAGCGCGACCAGCTCGGGGACGGTGCTGCTGCCCATGACCCTGCTCATGGTGGTGGGCTCCGTGTTGGGAGGACAGATCACCCAGCGGGTGGCGTATCGGTGGCAGATCACAGGGGGCTTCCTGTTCATCGGGTCCGGTTTTTTACTGGCGACCCGGTTCACCGCCGCCACCACCCTCTGGGAGGCCCGCGGGGCGATCATGCTGCTGGGGTTCGGACTGGGGCTGATCCACCCGATTATCACCGTTGCGGTCCAGCAGGCCTTTGGCCGGGAGCGGCGTGGCACCGTAACCGCCACCACCACCTTCTTCCGCAGTATCGGCTCGACCCTGGGCGTCACGGTCTTCGGGATCCTGTTCAACCACCAGATGAGCCGCCAGTTCGATCTGCTCCTGGCGCCGAAGCTCACCGGGTTGGAGCCCTCGGCGGGCGCAGTGCTGGGCGAACTGGCCCAACGGCCATCGAACCTGGTTCAGATCCTGCTCCAGCCCCGGCTCCAGGAGAAACTCCCCACCAACCTGCGGGAGATGGTGGTGGAGACCATCGAGAGCATGATGGCTGGCGCCATCCACCCCGTCTTCTGGGCCTCGCTGGGGGTCACCCTTTGCGGCATCCTCATCGCGCAGTTCCTGGGTAGCGAGAGCCTGACGGCGCAGATGAAGCGGCAAGAATCGTCTCCTCCACCTCGGCCCGGGCGTTGAACCGCCAGGGCACCAGCCGGTGCCAGAGCGTCGAGGTCTCCTCCCACTCCTGCATGCGCCGGTACGGCCGGGCGAACCAGCCGCCCAGGAAGTTGGTCGATGCCAGATGCCCATAGCAAAGCAGGGCGGCCAGGGCTCGCCATTCCTGTTCAGGCAGCGGGTTTTCCGACTGGTAGCCCGCCACAAACGCCCCGATTCCCTCCAGGTCCAGCGCTGACAGGTGAATCCCCGTGTCCAGGTCCTCTACCAGGAACCCAACCCTGCCGGCGCCATCGGTCCAGTCCACCAGCGCGGCCACCTCGCCGTCGGGGCGGAAGAGCACCTGCTCCACCCAGAGCGTGCTCTTCATGCCTAACGTCATCGGCGTCACCGGCGAGCGCAGCGAGTCCGTGTGCACGCCGTTGTTATACGAGCGAAGCACCGGCACCTTTCAATGTGTGGGAAACCCATCGAGTTGCCACACCCTGCCCAGCAATCGTAACTCGCGGGCTGGTACGGAGACAGTAAGTCAAAGCAAAGCAAAAAAGAAGGGTCTGAGGCAAAATAGAGCCAATTATGGAAAGCGATC
>JBMONB010000140.1:0-5573 GCA_049325315.1 Bacillota bacterium
GCCAGCATCTGCTGCTCGCCGCCGGAGAGGGTGGAGCCGGGCTGCCTTCGCCGGTGCTTCAGGGCCGGAAACCGCAGGTAGAGCGACTCCATCTGCTCCCGCATCCCGCTCCGGTCCCGGCGGGGGTAGGAGCCGATCAGCAGGTTCTCCTCCACCGTCAGCTCCGGGAAGACCTGCCTGCCCTCCGGCACGTGGGCCACGCCGTGGCGGACCACCTGCTCGGGCGGGAGTTGATGGATCGGCTTGCCGTCCAGCAGGATCTGGCCGCCTGCCGGGTTGACCACCCCGGAGATGGCCCGCAGGGTGGTGGTCTTCCCGGCGCCGTTGGCGCCCAGCAGGGCGACCACCTCCCCCTGCCTCACCTCCAGGCTGACTCCCCGCAGCGCCTGGACCCCGCCGTAGCTGACGCTCACCTTATCAAGCTGAAGCATGGTCGCCCACCTCCTCCTCGACGCCCAGGTAAGCGGCGATCACATCGGGGTCGTTCTGGACCTCGTCCGGATCCCCGTCGGCGATCACCCGGCCGAAGTCGAGCACCGTCACCCGGTCGCAGAGCGACATGACCAGCCCCATGTCGTGCTCCACCATGAGCACGGTCACCCCGCCGGCCCGCACCTGGCGGATCAGGTCGGCCAGCGCCTCCCGCTCACCCGAGGTCACCCCCGCAGCGGGCTCGTCGAGCAGGAGGAGCCGGGGCTTGCAGGCCAGCGCCCGGGCGAACTCGATCCGCTTCAGCACCCCGTAGGGCAGCCCCTGGACCGGCCAGCCGGCATACTCCCGGCAGCCCACCCGCTCCAGCAGGGCCAACGCCTCCCGCCGGCTCTCCTCCTCCGCCCGCACCGCTGCCGGCAGCCGGAGGGCGTAGGCCAGGGGCGAGGCGTGGACCCGGTGGTAGAGCCCGAGCATCACGTTCTCCAGCGCCGACTGGCGCTGGCAGAGGGCGAGGTTCTGGAAGGTGCGGGCGATCCCGAGCCGGACCACATCGTGCGCCGGGGCTGTCAGCAGGTCCCGCCCGTCATAATGGATCGCCCCCGCGGTGGGGGCCTGCATGCGGGTGATGCAGTTAAATGCGGTGGTCTTGCCCGCCCCGTTGGGGCCGATCAGCCCGTGGATCGCCCCCTCCTCCACCGCGAAGCTCACATTGGCCAGCGCCTGGAGCCCGCCAAAGGAGACGCCGAGCCCCTTCACCTCAAGCAGCGGCACGGCGACTCACCTCCTTGATCTTCTGCCACAGGCTGGCCAGGCCGTAGGGCAGGAACATCACAATGCCAATGATCGCAAACCCCTCCACCGTTGCCGCCCAGCCCTTGGACCGGCTGAAGGCGAAGGGCAGGAAGGTGACCAGCACCGCCCCGGCGATGGAGCCGGGAATCGAGGCGAGCCCCCCCACCACGATGGCGGCCAGCAGCTGGAAGGAGATCAGAATGCCGAAGTCAGTGGGGCTGATAAAGCCCGACAGGTGGGTCGCCAGCGCCCCGGCCACCCCGGCGTAGAAGGCCGACAGCGCAAAGACCGAGGTCTTGGCAACAGCCAGGTTGACGCCCATCGACTGGGCAGCCACCTCGCTGTCCCGCACCCCGCGCAGCGCCCGGCCCGGACGGCTCTCCAGCAGGTTGTGGGCCACCCAGACCAGCACCGCCAGCACCCCCAGGACCGCCCAGTAGGCGATCCGGTCAGAGGGGAACTTGGGGGGCATGAGGCCCATCGCCCCGCCGGTCACCGACTGCCACTTCAGGGCGATCTGCGGGATCGCCGCCCCGAAGGAGAGGGTAGCCAGCGCCAGGAAATGGCCATGCAGCCGCAGCGCCGGCAGGCCCAGCAAAAAGCCGACCACCGCCGACACCAGCCCCGCCACGGGCACACCCACCCAGATCGGCATTCCCGCCTTCAGGGTCAGGAAGGCGGCTGTGTACCCGCCAATTGACATGAAGGCACCGTGGCCCAGGGAGATCTGCCCGCTGATTCCCACCAGCAGGTTGAGGCCCAGGGCTGCGATGGCGTAGACGCCCATCAGGGCCATGACGTTATGGCGGTAGCTGCCCTGAATCAGAAAGGGCAGGGCAGCGGCGATTGCGAACGCCGCCACAGGAAACCAGTAGCGTTTCATCGCCTACACCCTCCTTCCGGCGGCGGCGCCCAGGAGTCCGTTGGGCCGGACCACCAGCACCAGCAGAATCATAGAGAAGGCGAAGGCCGCCTTCAGTTCGGTGGAGACGTACCCGGCAATCAGGTTCTCCAGCACCCCGAGAATCAGGCCACCCACAACCGCCCCCGGCAGGTTGCCCAGGCCACCGAGAATCGCCCCGGCAAAGGCCTTGATCGCCACCTCGCCCATGAAGTTCGGGTCGAAGCCGGTGGTAGGGGCGATCAGCATGCCCGCCACGGCGCCCAGCACCGCGGCCACGGCCCAGGTCAGGGCGTAGACCCGGCCTGTCGGCACCCCCATCAGGCGGGAGGTGATAAGGTTCTGAGCCGTGGCCCGCAGGGCGATCCCGGCCAGGGTGTGCTTGAAGAAGAGGTAGAGCGCCAGCATGATCACCGTCGCCACAGCGAAGGTCAGGAGCGCATCGCGGCTGATAAAGAGCCCGCCCAGTTCAAAGGGCGCCCCCTTGACGGCTCGTGGAAAGGGCTGCGGCTCAAAGACATAGACCGAGACGGTGCCGTTCAGCACCAGGAAGAGCCCCAGGGTGACCATGATCTGGCTGAGGTGGTTCGACCTCTGCACCGGCCGCATGAAGAGCCGTTCCAACACGACCCCCAGTACGGCCGCAAAGGCCAGCGCCCCCAGGAATGCGCCCCAGTAAGGCAGCTCGTAGCTGCTCAGGAGCAGATAGGCGGCCAGGGTGGCGACCATCGCCATCTCCCCGTTGGCAAAGTTCACGACCTCCGAGGTCTTGAAGATCAGCGTCAGCCCCAGCGCGGCCAGGGCGTAGAGACTGCCGGCGGCCAGACCGCCGACCACGTACTGAAGGAACTCCGTCAAGAGCCGATCCCCCTTAGCAACCCGGAGTTTGGTACCGAATGGCGGCCATGCCGCCCGGTCACGATCCCCTGCCAAAGCGGGCGACCGGGACCGGGCGGGCTGCCGCTCCTGAGACTAATCGGCCTGAATCGGACCCGAGACGTTCTTGGTCACGCCGCCCTGGGCCTGCGACATCCAACCGATGATGATGCCCCGGCGGTCATCGGCGGTATAGGTGACGGTGGCCAGGTCCTGCCAGCCCTTCAGCGACTGGGCCGCCTTCTCCCAGGACTCCCGGGTCAGATCCTTGCCGGCCCGGTTCAGGATCTCATGCATCAGCCGGGACTGACCCCAGGCATACATGGTGAAGTTGGAATGTGGCAGGTCGCTGTACTTCTTCAGGTTCTCCCGCCACTCCTTAATGGCCGGGATATTGGCGTTGGCCGGGTCGTTCGGGTCGGGCAGGTAGGAGACGAAGTAGGCGCCCTCCGCTGCATCGCCCGCCAGCTTGAGCAGGGAGGCGTCGTTGGCGGTGGCCGATGCCAACCAGATCGGCTTGTAGCCAATATTGGCCGCCTCCTTCAGGAGCGAGGCGTACTGCTTGACGCTGGGCCAGGCCAGGACCGCCTCGGCGCCGGACTGCTTCAGCTTCAGGGCGTAGGCGGAGTAGTCGGTGTCGGTCACGTTGTAGCCCACCTGGGCCACCACCTCGCCGCCCCGCCGCTTCACCTGCGCCAGCGCCTCTTCCAGCCCCTCCTTGCCGTAGTCGTCGTTCTGGAAGAAGATCGCAAACTTCTTCTTACCCAAGGTCTCCGTGGCGTACTTGACCAGGATCCGGGCCTCGGTCTTATAGCTGATCTGCCAGGCATAGTAGCCCGGGCTGGGCGGCTCCGACCACTTCGATGAGCCGGTGGAGGGCGCCAGGTGCGGCACCTTGTTCTCGATGATGTAGGGCATCACCGCGCTGCCGCTGGGCGTGCCCAGGCCGCCCATGAAGGCGAAGACCTTGTCCTGCTCCACCATCTTCTTGACCAGCGGAACCGTCTTGGCCGGCGAGTACGAGTCGTCCTCGACGATCACCCGGACCTTGCGCCCATGGATGCCGCCCTTCTCGTTGACCATCTTGAAGTAGGCCTCATAGGTCCGCCCGATGACGCCCCACGGCGCAGCCGGCCCGGTCAGGGGCATCCAGGTGCCGATCACGATCTCGGTATCCGTCACCCCGGGCACATCCTTCTTCGGCGCCGGCGCAGGTTCAGGCGCCTTCGCCGCCGACGACCCGGTCGAATCAGAGGGTGCAGCGGGTTTCGTTTCCTTTGTGCCGGCCCCCCCGCATCCAGCCAGGACCAGGAGCAGAAGCGCGACCGATGCTGCCAAAATCCTCTTCATCTGCTGATACCCCTCCCACATGTGATTGGTAAACCGGGCCAGGCCCCGGTGACTCCCCCAGTGAGCGACTCTACCGCTCCGCCATCTTCGCCATCGCCTGCTTGAACATCCGCCGGGCCACCACCATCCGATGCACCTCATCCGGCCCGTCGTAAATCCGGGCCGACCGGGCCTCCCGGTACCACCCCGAAAGCGGCGTATCCTCACTGAACCCCAGCGCCCCATGCACCTGGATCGCCCGGTCCAGCACGTCGTTGAGCACCTTGGCCCCCCAGAACTTGATCAGCGAGATCTCCACCCGGGCTTCATCACCCTGGTCCATCTTCCAGGCAGCGTGCAAGGTCAGCATCCGTGCCGCCTGCATCTCCGCCACCGAGTCCGCCACCCAGTTCTGCACCGTCTGAAACTCCGCCAGCGCCCGCCCCCGGGTCCGCCGCTTCAGCGCGTAGTCGACCATCAGCTCCAGCGCCCGCTGCGACATACCCAGCCAGCGCATGCAGTGGGTAATCCGCCCCGGCCCCAACCGCAGCTGCGCAAGCTTGAACCCCTCGCCGCGCTGCCCCAGCATGTTCGAGCCAGGCACCCGCATGTTGGTAAACCGAAGCTCCCCATGCCCCCCCTCAGCCAGCTCGCCCATGACCGGAATCTCCCGAACCAGCTCAAAGCCCGGGGTATCCGCATCGAAGACGAAGGCCGAGACCCGGTTATGCACAGGCGCATCCGGATCCGTAACCGCCAGAACAATCCCAAAAGCCGCCCCGGTCGCCCCGGTAGCGAACCACTTGTGCCCGTTGATCACCCAAGAATCGCCATCCTGCACAGCGGAAGTCTGGAGCGTAGTAGGGTCAGCCCCCGACACCTCCGGCTCCGTCATCGCAAAGAACGACCGAACCTCCGCGTCCATGAGGGGCTTCAGGTACCGCTCCCTCTGCTCCGGGGAGCCCGCCAGCCAGAGCAGCTCCATATTCCCCGTATCCGGCGCCGCCGTATTGAAGATCCGCGAAGCGATCGGGCTCCGCCCCAGGTACTCCGACATGAGCCCCAGGGTGACAAACCCCATCCCCAGCCCCCCAGCCTCCTTGGGCATATGAGGGCACCAGAGCCCCTCCTCCCGCACCCGAGCCTGAAGCGGCTTCAAAATCTCCGGCGGCAACCCCTTATGGGCCCGCGCATACTGCTCATTCGGATAGACCAACTCATCCATCAACCGCCGAACCTTCTC